>SCRO01000115.1 GCA_004298505.1 Rhodanobacter sp. | reverse complement strand
TGAGGCGGTGAGCCGTGGACGACAGGCCCGCAGGGGGATCGGCACGATGCCGATCCCTTTTCGCCAGCACAGGGATGTGCTGTCGAAAAGCCCGGCCGCGGCTCACGGACTTGGCGGGCGCAGCCCGGCAAGCGCCGAGGAGGGTCGCCTTCTCTTGGTTACTTCTCTTGGCGACTCAAGAGAAGTAACGCGCCCTCCGCAGGAGGTCGCAACACATTTGCGCGACTTTGCGCTACCTGATGCGGCATGGACAATCTACCCGCAATTTTCGATGTGCTGCGCCGCAATCTGCAGGTGAATATCGAAGTGCGTGCCGCCTGACGGAAAACAGCCACCGCCCAGAAAGCGAAAGGCCCCGGTGAACGCACCGAGGCCATAACGCCGGCCGGGAACCCCCAACCCACTTGCCGTCAAGTATGGGTCTCATGTAGTGAGAATTGCAAGGTGGCTCAGGTATCCTGTTCAGGGCTGGAAGTGTGGACAGTTTGAATCCGCGCCATGCAGGTTCTCGCGCTGCGGGCAATCGAGCAGCACGGAACGAAAGTGGGCAAAGATATGCTCATAGAGCAGCGGGAGAGCGTTGTTGGCGAGTACAAGAGAAAGCTCGACATCACCCACCAATCTCTCCTGCAAAAATGCCTTCTCCGGAGAGCTGAGATGAATGGGCAAACCCCCGTCAAGCTGGCTGACCTCGAAGACGCCTTGCTGTTCGTGGATGCGGGGAACGGCTTTGAGACCGCGGCCTGGGTATGCCGGGAAACGGGCGCCGTACTGTGGCACAGCGAGGACACCGACGATTTCGGACCATTGCCGGCGGATATCGACGACGCGGAGCGCTACGTGCCTGTACCGGGCAAGCGCGAGTTCGGATTGGGCAAGCCGCTGGCGCTGGAGTTCGCCCGCACGCAGCTGCCGGCATGCTATGAGCAGGTCTGCGCGATGTTCTCGCGCCGCGGCGCCTATGCCCGCTTCAAGGATCTGCTGGAGCGCCACGAGAGCCTCGATGCCTGGCATCAGTGGGAGGCGGAGCAGACCCGCCAAGCGCTGCGCCAATGGTGCACGGACAACGGCCTCACCCCGGCCGACTGATCGACGGCGCCAACGTCCGCCAATTCCTCCTGCAAAAAGCCTTCTCCGGCAACCTGGCATGGTGCGTCCTATGGCGACAGCCGCTCGCGCCAGTAGCCCGGCCTGCGCGACTGGTGCGCAACCGCGATCACCACGAATTCCGCCGCTCGCTCGACGATCACGATATCGTAGGGAAAACGCTTCAGGATGACCCTTCTGGCGCCAGCGGCCCCGGCTTTTCCGGGGTACGGCGATAGCGGAATGATCTGTGCTTCGGCCAGGTCGATGGCGGCTTCGAAGGCTTCGAAAAAGTCTGTGCCGAGACCGGGACGCTGTCGGTCGTACCATGCGGCGGCTTCGATGGCCTCCTCGGCGGCCTGCCCCAGTATCCGTACCGTGCGCACGACTTCAGTTCCCCAGGCGACCCCGCATTTTCCGGCGGAACTCGTCGCGCGTCAGCAGCTCGGCCTGGCCAGCTTCGACCTGGGCCAGGCGACGCAGAATCTCGTCATCCCACGCCTGTTCAGCGACTTCATCATGGACTCCGTCGAGGCCGGCGATGATTTCGTGGGCAAGCGCGGCACGTTCCGAGGTCGAAAGCGTCGAAATTTGTGTGCGTAGCCGGTTCAGCGTCTCTATCGTCATGTGGCCTCCGAGACTCATGCGTTCGTTGATCTTATGCCGCGCTGGTAACTCCAACAAGCCGAGGCGAAACATGCCACTGACCAGGGACTTCAAACGGGCTGTGGTGGAACGTATGCAACGCGAGCCGGTATCTGCACAGGCACAGCTGAATGAAGCCGCATCGCTGTTCCTCAATGGCGACCCGGCCACTGCGCGCTTGATCCTGCGCGATCTGGTCAACGCCGGCCGGCTCGCGCACGGACCGCGCTGCTATCATTCGAATACGGGTATCTGCGGAGGAAAGCCATGACTCACTCAGCCACCGATGTGATCGATCAGGCGCTCAAGCTCAAGGCTTCTGAGCGGGCGGCCGTCGCCGAGCAGCTGCTGCGGAGCCTGGACATTCCAGACGCCGCAATCGACGCTGCGTGGGCGCAAGAGGCGGATGCCCGCGTCGAGGCCCACGATCGAGGCGAAATCGAATCGATTCCAGCCGAGGACGTTTTCGCCAAGTACACGTCCGCGTGAAGTTCCGTTTCCTCGTTCCGGCATCGATTGAACTCGATGACGCCGCTGCGTTTTACGATGCGCAGCGGCCGGGGCTCGGGTATCAGTTCGCGATGGCGGTCCAGGCCAGCCTGTCCCGAATCGAGCGGTTCCCTGAAAGCTATCAACGGATCGGCCGGTATTCGCGGCGTTGCCTCGTTGCCGGGTTTCCGTACGGCATCATTTACCAACTCCGCCCGGCCGAATCACATGTTCTTGTGATCGCGGTGGCACACCTTCATCGCCATCCTGATTACTGGCAGCGGCGCGAATCATGAAGCCCGCCGGGTAGCCGTCATGCACTCTGCACAAACAAGGGTGCCCGGTTGACCGTGGTGGAGCGCATCCAGCGCGAGCCGGCTTTTGCGCGGGCACTGCCGCGTCGTTGTTCCTCAATGGTGGTCCCGCTACGGCCTCGCCGACTGGAAGGTGTTTGCCAGCTGGGTACGTGTGGCCGAGTTTCCGCTTCAGACATCGAAACGGCAGCTGTCTGTCAGTGACATGGGTGCACCTGTCGGCTGGGAAAAGTGGTGGTTGCCGAATGACAGGCAACAAGAACCCCCGCGTAAGTTCCGAGGAACCAAGAGGCGGGGGCCATGTTGGATGTGACGCTAACACATGATGTCGCATCTGTTGTTGTTGCCGTTGCCGTTGCTGTTGATCTTGATCTTGATCTCCACCCCCTTGTGAGGCGGTGAGCCGTGGACGACAGGCCCGCAGGGGGATCGGCACGATGCCGATCCCTTTTCGCCAGCACAGGGATGTGCTGTCGAAAAG
>SCRO01000017.1 GCA_004298505.1 Rhodanobacter sp. | reverse complement strand
GTCCCGTCCGCCGGCCCGGTAGTCAAGGCCTTCGACCGACAGCGGCAACGTCCTTGTCAGGCGCGTGTCGGCTCCGATTGTCGAATTCAGCGGATCGGCCACGGGAGCGAGTTCAAGCATAGCGTTTGAACGCGGCATCGCGCACCAGTTGGGCCATGAGATTGATGCCGAGCGCGAGGCTGAGGAGGATCATCCCCAACGCGATCGCCAGCGGCAGATCGCCCTTGCTGGTCTCCAGCGCAATGGTGGTCGTCATCACGCGGGTGTAGTGATTGATGTTGCCGCCCACGATGATCACCGCACCGACTTCGGCGACAGCGCGCCCGAAGCCGGCCAGCATCACCGTCACGAGGCTGAAGCGACCGTCCCACAGCAAGGTCAGCATGGTGCGCAGGCGCCCACTGCCAAAGGAGCGCAGCTGCTCGTCGTATTCCTGATGTAGATCGGCGACCGTCTGGCGCGTGAGTGCGGCAACGATGGGTGTGATCAAGATCCATTGGGCAATCACCATGGCGCTGGGCGTAAACAGCAGCCCCCACCCGCCGAGCGGTCCGGACCGCGACAGCATCAGATAAACCGCCAGCCCCACGACCACCGGTGGCAGGCCCATCGCTGCGTTCAACACGGCGGTCACCAGCGTCCGACCTGGAAAGCGCAACACCGCCACGGCGGCACCGAGTGGCAGGCCGACCAGGCAACTCAGCGTCAGCGCGCCAAGGCTTACCCGAAACGAAAGCAGGATGATCTCCAGCAGATCGTGGTCCATATGGAAGATCAAGTGGATCGCGGTAGTCATCGCGGCACCGAAGTCACCCATGGTCTTCTTGGCCCCCGACTGTCGATGCACGTACGAAGTGGCCCCTTATACAACATTTTATTGTTTGTGGCCGCGAAACAAAGTTATACCGGAGCTAGCGCATACAGAAACAGTTTTTTGCGGATGCGATTAGCCGCCGAGGCGCAGGCGCACAAAAGCCAGCTTGAACAGACGGGGTGTCTGCACGAGCTGCGCGCCCTAATCACCTGAAACGCCAGGCCTGCCACCTTCACTGACCTTGGCTTTCGCCAGCAGTTGAGCTTGCCGGCGCCACGCGAGCCTGGATCGGGTGGCCTCGGCGTTGTCACCACCAGCGCCAGCGGCGCGCCCCACGCCACGCCGACGTCGTCAGACGGCGACCCCCTCACGATTAGCTTTGGCGATGCCGCCAAAGCCGGTTATCCCGGCGGGGTCACCGCCAGCGCTCACCCGCACCCCGCAATACTTGAGACTGGGGATCTTGGCCTCGGGATCCAGCGTCGGATTCGTCAGCAGGTTCACCGCCGCTTCGTAGTAGCAGAACGGCATGAACACGTTGCCCCTGGCCACCTTGGAATCGGCGCGTGCGTAGGCGGTAATCCGGTTGCGACGGGTTTCCAGCGTGACCGGGTCACCCGCCACGATGCCGAGCGCAGCCAGGTCCTGCGGGCACAGGTGGCACACCGGGTCTGGTTCGATGGCGTCGAGGACCCGTGAGCGCCTGGTCATGACGCCGGTATGCCAGTGCTCCAGGACGCGACCCGTAAGGAGCACAAATGGGTATTCCTCGTCCGGCCGTTCGTCCGGCTCGACGATTTCGCAGGGTACGAACAATCCCTTTCCGCCAGAGCGCGGGAACGCGTCGACAAATGTGATCTTGTCGCCGGGGTCACCTTCCTTGCGGCACGGCCAGACCACCGCGCTTTCGCGCTCCAGGCGCTGCCACGTGATTCCTGCCATGTTGGCCTGCGCCTTGCGGATCTCCGCAAACACATCCGCCGGTCCGCTGTAGTTCCAGTCCAGACCCATGCGCCGCGCGAGCTCCTGGATGATCCAGAGGTCTTGCCGCACTTCTCCCGGCGGATTCACGGCCTGGCGCCCAAGTTGCACGATCCGGTCGGTATTGGTGAATGTCCCGGTCTTTTCCCAGTAGACGCTCGCCGGCAAGACCACGTCGGCGTTATAGGCGCTCTCGGTCAGGAAGATGTCCTGAACCACCAGATGCTCCAGATTGGCCAGGCCGGCGCGCGCATGATGTGCATTCGCGTCCGACATGGCCGGGTTCTCACCCATGATGTAGATACCCTTGACGCGTCCGTCCACGGCCGCGTCTATGATCTCCATCGAAGTAAGGCCCTTCTTTGGATCCAGCTTCTGGCAACCCCATAGCTCTTCAAACTTGCGTTGTGCCGCCGGGTCTTCCACGCTCTTGTAGTCCGGGTACGCCGATGGCAGGAGCCCCATGTCCGACGCGCCCTGCACATTATTCTGTCCGCGAATCGGGTGCAGCCCCGCGCCGGGGCGTCCAATCTGGCCGGTCAGCAGCGCCAGCGCGATGATGCAGCGCACGTTGTCGGAGCCATGCTGGCTCTGTGACGAGCCCATGCCCCAGATGATCATCGAGGCCTTTGACGTCGCATATGTACGCGCCGCCAACTTCAACGTTTCCGCCGGAATGCCACAGATGGGCGCCATCGCCTCCGGGCTATAGGCCTGGATGTGTCGCTGCAGATCCTCGAAGCCCTCGGTTCGGTTGCGGATGAACTCCTCGTTGATGAGGCCCTCATCGATGATCGTGTAGATCATGGCGTTGACAAGGGCCACATCGGTGTCCGGTTCGAACTGCATGTGGATGAACGCACGCCGCGACAAATCCTGCAGGCGTGGATCGGCAATGATCAGCTTCGTGCCATGCTGGTCGATCGCATTTTTTATCCAGCTGGCAGCCACCGGGTGGTTGATGGCTGGATTGGAGCCGACAAGAAGCACCACCTCGGACTCCATCACGTCGCGCACCGGATTCGACACCGCCCCCGAGCCGAGGCATTGCAGCAATGCCACAACCGACCCGGCATGGCACAACCGTGTGCAGTGGTCGACGTTGTTGCTGCCGAAACCGGTGCGCACCAGTTTCTGGACCAGATACGCCTCTTCGTTGCTGCCCTTCGCACAGCCGAAGCCGGCCAGTGATTTCGGGCCGCAGGTGTCACGAATGTGCTTGAGGCTGCCACCTGCGTAGTCCAGCGCCTCATCCCAGGTGGCCTCGCGAAACACGTTCCACGGATTCGCCGGATCCACCACCAGATCAGCAGACTTCGGTGGTGCGTCCTTGCGCCGGATCAGCGGCCTGGTCAGGCGGTTGGGGTGCCTGGAGTAGTCGAACCCATAGCGTCCCTTGACGCACAAGCGGCCTTCGTTGGCAGGGCCATTGGCGCCGTTGACCGAAACAATCTTGTCGTCCTGGACGTTAACCTTGACTTGGCAACCGACGCCACAGTAAGGACAAACCGTCGCTACCTGTTTCATGTTGATGCCTCCGATTCCTGCCCCTGCCAAGCCCATTGTTGGTGTGGGTCGATACCCGCGTTCGACAGCGCCCCGGTCGGGCACGCCGCCACGCATTCGCCGCAGCCGACGCAGGTGCTGTCTCCCATCGGGTCATCCATGTCGAACATGACGTGGGATCCCCCACCGCGCAACGCATAGCCGATGACATCGTTGCCTTGTACTTCGCGGCACGCGCGCACGCACAAGGTGCACTGGATGCACGCAGCGAGATTCACTGCAATACCCGGATGGGAGAGATCCGCTTTCGGCTCTTCGCGCCGGCTGAACCGCGGCTTGCCCACCTCAAGTTGCCGCGCCCAGTCGTCCAGGCGTGAGTCGGCGACGTACGACTCATCCGGCATGTCCGCTTCCAGCAGCTCCAGCACCATCTTCTGCGAGTGCACGGCGCGCTCGCTGCGGGTACTCACTTGCATGCCCTCGGTCGGCGTGCGCCAACACGACGGCTGCAACACGCGCTCACCTTCGATTTCACACAGGCATACGCGGCAATTGCCTACCGGACGCAACCCGACCTGGTCCGGCTTGTAGCACAGGTGCGGGATCACGACGCCGTGACGGCGCGCCGCTTCCCAAATGGTTTCATCGCGGTAGGCACCCACCTCCCGTCCATCAAGCGTGAAGTGAACGGTTTCCGCTTCTTCCACGTCGTTGAGTCGGGCTGCCATCACGCCACCTCCTCCGGAAAGTACTTCATGATGCAGTCCATGGTGTTCGGCGCCGCTTGGCCAAGGCCGCAAATGGAGCCGTCCACCATCACCCGTGACAAATCGCCCAGCAGGCCCTTGTCCCAGTGCTCCGCCGTCATCAGCTCGGTCGCCTTGACCGTACCCACCCGGCACGGTGTGCACTGGCCGCAGGACTCGTGAGAGAAAAAGCGCATGGCGTTGCGCGCCAACTCACGCGCCTTGTCGTGCTGCGAAAACACGATGATCGCGGCCGAGCCAATGAAGCAGCCGTACGGCTGCAGGGTGTCGAAATCCAGCGGCACATCCGCTTTCGACGCCGGCAAGATGCCGCCCGATGCGCCACCCGGGAAATATCCGTACAACTGGTGGCCTGCTTGCATGCCGCCGCAGTATTCGTCGATCAGCTCGCGCACCGTGATGCCTGCCGGCGCAATGTGGATGCCAGGCTTGTTGACCCGTCCGCTGACCGAGAACGAGCGCACACCCTTGCGGCCATGCCGGCCCTGGCTCGCGAACCCATCCGCTCCCTTCTCGAGAAGGTCGCGGACCCAGTGCATCGTTTCCATGTTCTGTTCCAGGGTCGCGAGACCGAACAGCCCGTTCTGCGCAATGTACGGCGGGCGCAGCCGTGGCATCGCCCGCTTGCCTTCTATCGATTCGAGCATCCCCGACTCTTCGCCTGCGATGTAGGCGCCGGCGCCGCGACGCAGATAGATCTTCGGGAGCGGTGCCGGTGGATCGGCGCGCAACGCCGCCAGTTCCCGTTCGAGCATGCGACGACACGCGGTATATTCATCACGGATATAGATGAAGATCTTGTCGCTATCGATCGCCCAGGCGGCGATCAACGTGCCTTCGAGGAACCGATGCGGATCACGCTCCAGGAAGTAGCGATCCTTGAACGTGCCCGGCTCGCCTTCATCGAGGTTGATCGCGACTACGCGCGGCGCGGGCCGCTTGCCCACCAGCCGCCACTTGCGTCCGGTCGGGAATCCGGCGCCGCCGAGGCCGCGCAGGCTGGAATCCTCCATCGCCTGAATGATCGTCTCGCGGTCGCGCTTGCCGTCGACGCATTCTGCCCAGAGGTTGTATCCGCCACCGTGGCGGTATTCAGCGTAATCCACCGGGCTCAAGGTCTCCGGCTCGACGTCCCTATCCGCCACCGCGCGGGAGACACTTGCCACGGTTGCCTTAGGCAGCGGCTTGTGACCACAAACGGCCACGGGCGCATCCTCGCAACGCCCGACGCAAGACACCCGCTGGATGCGCACATCCGCACCAAACCTGCCCTCGAGCGACGAAACCAGGTTCTCTGCGCCGAACATCGAACACGTTATAGAGTCGCACACACGCACCGTAAGACTCGTCGGGTTCGCATCACCCTCTTTGACGATCTGGAAATGATGGTAAAACGTTGCAACTTCGTACACCTCGGTCATCGACAGCCGCAACTCGTCGGCGAGCGCCACCAGATGCTCGGCGCGCAAACAGCCGTAGCGATCATTGAGCGAGTGCAGACACTGGAGCAGTTGGTCGCGATGGCGTGGTATTTCTCCCAGCGCCTCAAGCACCGCTCCATGTGCCGCGGCATCCACCTGGCGGCCTTTGGGTTGCGCGCGGCGCTTGCGTCGACGTGGCGTAACGGAACCTGCACTCACGGATATCCTCCAGGAGCCGCCCACGTGACCTGGCCACCATGCAAGCGGCTTCAAAAACATCTCTTCAGAGGAATGTTTCTTACACCCGTGGCCACATGTGCGCAAGCCGAAATCGGAGCGGCGGCTCGCAGGGCGTTCCCGACATGGCGGCAAGCGCTCGGATTTCAGCTCGATCACGTTTTCACGGCGCAGCGTAGCTTCCTGGATAACGATCGCAGGTGCACCGTTCAGTATCTGGCGACGGTACGCCACAGCAATTCCGACTCGTACTGAAGCCTACGTGAGTTTGCGTCCGTTGCAGAACGCGCGCACACTGCCAGCACGGCTAGGGAAACCCGTCAACGAACGGCGAGAGTCATCATGGTCGATTCGACGCATGCAGTAGCCCGCGTGTCGCAGATCCTGCGTGCGATGCAGGAGAGGCGTGGTGTCGTCGGAGAGCTCGCGCCGCATATTAATCGTTCCTGGAACCGTTGCATCCAGGAATTCGGTATTCGGCCTCAGAGCCGCCGCGACACCGTGGTACTCCCAGCCGATGGTTTGCGCCAACGCCAGCAAGTGCTCGGCGACTTGCTGAACATCGCGCACTCCGAGATGGAAAACCTCTACGAGTTGATCGCCGGTACCGGCTACGCCGTCATCCTCTCGGACGCCGAAGGCGCCATCCTCAGTACAATCGTCGACCCGACTCTGAAGCGCGAGTTTCGCCAAGCCGGGCTCTGGCTCGGCGCATGCTGGGACGAACGTCACGAGGGCACCAATGGCATCGGCACCTGTCTTGCCGAACGCAGTGCCATCACGGTGCACCGCGACGAGCACTTTCGCGACGACAACATCCACCTGTCTTGTTCCAGTGCGCCGATCTGGAACGCGCACGGCGTTTTGCTCGGAGCACTCGACGCATCGTCTGCCAACAGCACGGATACTCGCGAGATCCAGCGCCATACGGTGGCGCTGGTAAGCATGTCGGCCAGCCTGATCTCGCGCCATCAGTTTCTTGCCGAATTTCCCGACGCGTGGATCCTCCGCTTCCACAGCCGACCCGAGTTCGTGGGTCTGCTGCATGAGGCGTTGATCGCGGTGGGTGGCGATGGACAGGTATTGGCCGTGAATGAAAACGCCATGCTGCAACTGGGCGTGAGTACGCGTACATCCCTGGTCGGACATCCCATCGAGGAGCTGTTCCGCTTTGCGGCCGACACGTTGCGGCGACGCGCAGCGTACGCCGCGGCCACCATCTGGCCGATCCGTGATGTCGCCCGCGGTCGCCGCTATTACGCGCTGGTGCGACCGCCGCGCAGCAACGATCTGGTTAACATGGCCCAGGCAGCGCCGCAGCGGCCAGCCGGCGGCAACACCGCGCAGGTATACGTCGCTGACGACCCTCAGATGCATCGCAACCTGGCCTGCGGCCACCAGTTGTTCGCCAAACAGGTACCGATCCTGCTGCACGGCGCTACCGGAACCGGCAAGGACGTTTTCGCGCGCGCCCTGCATACGGGTAGCCTGTGGTCGGACCGCCCCTTCGTTACGGTCAATTGCGCCGCGATCCCGGAAAACCTGATTGAAAGCGAGCTGTTCGGTTACCGCCCAGGTGCCTTCACCGGCGCCTTGCGTGAAGGCCGCGTTGGCAAGATCCTGCAATCGAGCGGTGG
>SCRO01000114.1 GCA_004298505.1 Rhodanobacter sp. | reverse complement strand
GCTCGCGATGGCGTCGGCAAGCGGGCCTACCCCCACCACCTGCCGCAAGGTTTCATCCGCCGGGACATATACCACCACGGCTACCGCCGCGGCGACCTCGGCCAGCGTGCTGGCCAGCGCCAGATAGATGTTGGCCAGATCGGAATGTTCGAGCAGCGCACGCTGGATCGTACGGTGCGCATCCCGATAGCGGCTCAGACGCAAGTTGCGTTCAAGCTGCACTTGATCGTCCCAGAACCGGGCCATTTCATCGGCCAGTCGCTGCGCCCAGTCGAGCAACTCGTCGGTGAACGCCGGCCCGCCTGCGCGCGAATAGGCGGCCAAGGCCAGTTGGCCGCCGTCGGCGGTCCCGGACGCCGCCACGATGATCGAATCGAGCCCATGACTTCGGCCCGTATCACGCCCGGGCGCAACCTCGGGAGCGTCGATCGAGGCCAGCTGTGGACGGCCCTCGCGCAACGCCACGCCGACCGGGCTGGAGCCACCCAGCTCGCGCGGATCGTCGCTGATCCGCAGCGACGCGCCGTAAGCGGCGGCCGGGCCGGCCGCCACGATATCGAGCACGGACTGGCCGAGCTCGCGCCGCCCGATCCACACCAAGGGAAGATCCATGGTACTGACCAGCGTCGTGGCGACCTCGTGCAAGGCCTGCTTCCGATCGTAGCCGGCGGCCGGGTGCAGCAGGATCAGCGTTTTCGCCACGCTCTGGTAGAAGCGCTCGCGGAGGTCGCCATACTGCAGATTCCGCCCCTCCGTTCCCATGTCAAATCCTCGTCCATAACAGCCAAAACCCGGCAACCGAAAAACCCCACCGGCTGCTGGCGGATGGATCGCGCCCGGACTCCTGGAGACTCGGCAAGATTCCGGACTACCTACGATGGGTTCTCGGGGAGACTCTAAGCAAACATCAGGCCAACAGGCAGCAACAGTCGCAAGCCCTTGTGGCACGGCCTCCGCGGCCGTGATCGTCTTTTATGGTCCGTCGTTCGCCTGCCGATTCGGGGCCATTTGAGTCACAACTTGGTATTAGCAGACGCCAGCGCGGCTGCTGGCCGCGTGCGCAAGCGTCGCGCGCCTGCACGCTCCCATTCCCGCCGGGCCTGCGCGCCACGGTCCAGCCGGGCCAGCACGCGCGCCGCGAGCAACAGAGGTGCGGCAGGCCAGGCTCGTTGGCCAGCGCATCTACTGGTGTGCTGTGTCGCCATACGTGTCGGCGCTGTCCATTCGACAGCGCGAAGGTCACATGAATCGAGCAACGTTCTGCCACGACAACAAATCTCGGAAGCTGCGACTCCGGCTCGTTATGCTGTGCCATCTGATTTCCACGGATTGCGCCGTGCCAGCACCGCTCTTCGACAACCCGGGCCACCTGATCGTTCATCGTGGCAGCCGCACCGAGCGACTGGCCGACGCGCTGGCCCGGCAACTGGACGTGCAGCGGCCGGCCAATCCGCTCACCGCGCAGACCGTGGTGGTGGCGCACGCGGGACTGCGGCGCTGGCTGCTGGGTCGGTTTGCACGCCGTCGCGGTCAGCACGGTGAACACGGCATTGCCGCCAACTTCGACATGATCCTGCCGTGGCAGTGGTTCGAGCGCTGCGCCCGCCGCGTGCTCGGCGACGAGGCGCTGGTCGGCGGCGCGTATCGGCATGAACTGTTGCGCTGGCGCCTGCTCATGGCCTTGCCCACGCTGAAGTCCAGCGAAGTCGCCGCCTATCTTGCCGGCGATGACGCCGCGCGCCGGCGCTTCCAGCTGGCCGAGCACCTGGCCGACGTCTACACGCAGTACCTGCTTTATCGACCGGAGTGGATTCTCGCCTGGGAACAACCCGGCGTGCACGAGCATGACTGGCAGGCCGCGCTGTGGCGGCAGCTACAAGCCGCCATCCAGCGCCCGCACCGGGCCCGGCGCAGCGCCGCCTTGCTCGATGCGCTGGCCACCGAATCCGATCCGCCAGCCGCGCCGCTGCACGTATTCGGCGTCAGCCACTTGCCGCCGGACGTGATGCAGGCCTTGCAGGTCACCGCGCAGCGCACGCCGGTGCACCTGTATTTCCCCGACCCCTGCCGCGAATACTGGTCGGATCTGCGCAGCCGCCGCTTCCAGCTGAAACAAGCCGGCGATCCAGAAGCGCTGTACTACGAGATCGGCCATCCACTGCTGGTCGCGCTGGGCCGCATCGCGCAGGACTTCTGCATCACCCTGGACGCCTGCGATGCGATCGAGTTGCGCGATCCACTGGACGAGGCCGAGCCCTCACCCGAGGCGCACAACACCTTGCTGGCCCGGCTGCAGTCCAGCATCCGCTGCCTGCAGCCGGGCCTGGTCGGCGCGCCGACCCGCGAACCGTCGACCGATTCCGACGCATGGCAGGGTCGGCTGCCGGCGCGGCGCCATGACGCCAGCCTGCGCGTACACGCCTGCCACACCCGCTTGCGCGAACTGGAAGTGTTGAAGAACGCCCTGCTGCGCTGCCTTGCCGACAACCCGCACCTGCAGCATCGCGACATCGTGGTGATGGCGCCGGATATCAGCGCCTACGCGCCCTACCTCGCGGCGGTGTTCGGCGCGCCGGCAAAATATCGCGATGAACCGGCCCACATCCCCTGGCACCTGGCCGATATCGGCATGGCGCGCATGCATCCGCTGCTGGGCGCGTTCGCCCAGGTGCTGGACCTGGCCGAAAGCCGCTTCACGGTCAGCGCGGTGCTCGACCTGCTCGACGTGCCGGCGCTGGCGCGCCGCTTCAGCATCGATGCCGCTGGCCGCGATGCCGTGGAAGCCTGGTTGCATCGCGCCCGCGTGGCCTGGGGACTCGACGCGGCGATGAAGGCCGAAGCCGGCGCCGCAGCCGTCGACGCAAACAGCTGGCAGTTCGGCCTGGACCGCATGTATGCCGGGCTGATCGTCGGTGACGACGGCGCGGATCGACTGCTCGACGACATCCTGCCGCTCAAGGGCGTTTCCGGCGGCGCGACCGAGGCCCTGGGTCAACTCGATCGCCTGCTCGGCGAACTGCGTCGTGCGCGCGCGGCGTTCGCCGGCGAGCGTGCGCTGGCGGGCTGGAGTGAATGGCTGCTGCAGTTGATCGATGCCCTGTTTCTCGCCGACCCGCGCGATGAAGCGGAGAATCATGCGCTCGATACGTTGCGCCGGCTTGTCGCCGACCTCGGCAACCAGGCCGCAGAAACCGGGCTGGTTGCGACCCTGCCCTGGAGCGTGGTGCGCGAAGCGCTGTGCGGCGCGCTTGGCGCCGTGCCGGAACGACAACCCTTCCTGCTCGGCGGCGTGACCTTCTGCGGACTGGTGCCGCAGCGCTCGATTCCGTTTCGGGTAGTCTGCCTGCTCGGCATGAACGAGGGCGAGTTTCCGCGTTCAGGCCAGGATGCCGGCATCAACCGCATTTCCAGCCAGCCACGCGCTGGCGACCGCGACACCCGCAACGAAGATCGCTACCTGTTTCTCGAAGCGCTGATGGCGGCGCGCGCGGTACTGCATATCAGCTACATCGGCGAAGGCGTGCGCGACGGCAAGCCGCGCAATCCAGCCGCGCCGCTGGCCGAGCTGCTGCAGTTCCTCGACGAGCAGCACGGCATTGCCGGCGACGACCAGGCCGACCGCCCCTGGCTGATCCGCCAGCCACTGCAACCGTTCGATGCGCGTTACTACGAGCGCGATGCCGACGGCGAGCTGCGCCATGACCCGCGGCTGTTCTCCTACGACCCGGCGTTCATGGCCATTCCGTCCAGCCATGTCGAGCCGTGTTTTCTCGACACCGGGACCGCCACACCCACCAGCAGCACGGACGAAATCCCGCTGGACGCGCTGCACCGGTTCTGGCGCGATCCGGCCAAGGCGGCACTGCTGCGCGGCCAGGGCATCAGCCTGCAAGCGCTCGACGACGCTGGCTGGCCCGATCGCGAGCCACTGGAAACCGGCCTCGCCCGCATCGAACGTATCGACCGGCAGGTGCTGTTCGAGGCACTCGCCAACGGCACGCACACACTGCCCGAACAACCACCGGCCTGGCTGGCACGCTCGGGCCTGCTTGCCGGTGGTGCCATCGGTGAACGCAGCTGGTACAAGCTGCGCGCTGAGCTACAACCCCTGCTCGACGGCGCCCGCCCGCTGTTTGCCGACGAGCGTGCGCAAAACCTGCCGCAGGCGATCGACCTCGATCTTGGCGACGGGTTGCGCCTGACTGGCACCGTGGAGCGGGTCTTTCGCGGCGCCACCGGCGGCCCGTTGCTGTTCGACGTGCAAGCTGCGCGCGCGGCCGGGCTGAAGGAGCTGCTCGGCTATTACATCGACTGGGCCGTGCTGCAGCTGAGCCAGCCCGGCGTCGTGCACGGCGAGTACCTAGAACCAGGCCCCAAAACCCAGCCTGTGCATCGCGCCGGCTTGCTGTCACTCATCCACGCGCAGGAGTACGAGCAACTTCGCCACGGCCTGCGCACCCTGATCGAGGCAAGCCGCCGCGCCGAACAACAGCCACTGCTGTTTTTTCCGAAAACCGCGCTGGCCTGGGCCGAGGCCAAGCCCGACGATCGCGTGTACAAAGCCCGCTCGGCGTGGGAAGGCGATGGCTACAACCACGTCGGCGAGCGCGACTACGCACCAGGCTACGCCGCCCTGCTGACCCGCGGGCTGGATCTGTTCGACCTCGCCAGCGATGCGCACCGTGCCTTCGTCGCCGCGACCGCAACCGTCTGCCACGTGCTCGACCCGTTGCAGAGCACGCTACTGAAACCCGAATCTACGGACACACCATGACCGCCGCCATCCCGCCCATCCTCGACTGGCGCAAGATGCCGCTGCACGGGCGCGTCCTGATCGAAGCCAGCGCCGGCACCGGCAAGACCTGGAACATCGGGGTGATCTATCTGCGCCTGCTGCTCGAACGTGACTTGCCGGTGCAAAAAATCCTGGTGACCACCTTCACCGACGCTGCGGCGCAGGAGCTGCGCGAGCGCCTGCGCCGGCGCCTGATCGAAGCCGAACGCCTGCTCGAAACCGGCCCGCTCGATACCACCAGCAAACATCCGCTGCAGGCCTGGCTCGCCGAGCTGTGCCCGGACGCGGAGCAAACGCGGCAAGCCCTGCGCCGGATCCAGCTGGCGCGCACCGACCTCGACCGCGCGCCGGTATCGACCATTCACGCGTTCTGCCAGCGCGTCCAGCGCGACTACCCGCTGGAGAGCGGCGCCGCGTTCGCCAGCGACAAGCTGTTCGACGAAGCGCAACTACAGCGCGAATGCGTGGAGGACTTCTGGCGACGCCGCTATCTCGCCGGTGCCGTCGATCCGCGCGAAGCGGAGTTGCTGCTCAAGGACGGCCCCGAAGGCCTGCTGCGCGACCTGGGCGGCTTCAGCAACAACGTCGATGCGCGGATCGAGGACGGCGGGCTGGCCGAGTTGGAGCGGCAGGTCGCGACATTGCAGCTCCCGGAAAACATCGCCGGATTGCAACGACTGGTCGATGAGGCCGCACTATACAAGCGCAGCAATGCCGCCCTGCGCAGCCGGCTCAAGGAAATCGTCACGGCGTTGCGCGATGACGACGAAGCACAGCTGACCACGTCACTGTCCGCTGTATTCGAACCCGACCAACTCGCCGCGCAGGAATCGACCGCCCACGCCGGCGAACTCTCCAGCCATCCACTGATCCGTGCGCTGCAAACCTTGCGCCCGCTGCTCGGCCTGCGCGATGTCTTCACCCGCGGCGCCGTGCTCGCCGATGCCGCGCGCTTCTGCCGCACCGAGATCCCGCGCCGCGCACGCCAGCGTCATGTACTCACGTTCTCGCTGCTGATCGACACGGTGCACCAGCGCCTGTGCGGCGCCGACGCCGGCAATCTGCTGGCCGATCGTCTGTACGACGCCTTTCCGGTTGCCCTGATCGACGAATTCCAGGACACCGACCAGCGCCAGTTCGCGATCTTCGACCGCATCTATCGCGGCCGCGGCACCCTGGTGATGATCGGCGACCCGAAGCAGGCCATCTACAGCTTCCGTGGTGGCGACATCGCCGCCTACCTGCGCGCCGCCGCACAGGCCGACCAGCGCTTCTCGCTGGGCACCAACTACCGTTCCAGTGCAGCGCTGGTCACGGCGCTGAACGATTGGTACGGCCATGTCGATGGCGGTTTCGAGCATCCGCAGATCCGCTATCAACCCGTCGCCGCGGCCGGCGAGACCGACAACAAGCTGTATACCGTCGACCACCAGACGATGTCGAAACCACTGGTGATCCACCCCTTCCGTGGCGATGCCACCGACAAGACCGGCAGGCCGTTGAGCGCACTGGGCGAGCTGGAATCGCTGGCACTGGACGATTGCGCCAACCGCATCGCTGAACTGCTGAACGACGCGCAGCAACAGATTGCCGGCACGCGGGTGGGTCCCGGCGACATCGCCGTCCTGCTGTCGAAGAACGACCAGATCGTGGCCCTGCGCGAGCGCCTGCTGGCGCGTAGCGTGCCCTGCGTCGGCAGCGGGCGCGGCAATATCTTCTCGGGCGAACTGGCGCGCGAGCTGGATCTGCTGCTGTTCGCCGTGCTGCACCCGGACGACGACCAGGCCGTGCGCGGCGCGCTGGCCACGCGCCTGCTTGGGGTCACGCTGGCACGATTCACCCACTGGCAGGAACATCCCGACGCGTTCGAGCAGCAGCTTGAGCGCTTCGAGGCGTGGCGCGCGCTGGTACGCCAACGGGGCGTGCTGGCGCTGATCGAGGACGTGCTGGCCGCGCGCGCCACCGCGCTGCTGGCGCTGCCCGAGGGTGAGCGCCTGCTCACCGACCTGCGCCATCTGGGTGAGCTGCTGGCCGCACAGGAAAGCCTGCAGCAAGGCCTCGATGGCCTGCATGCCTGGCTGCGCGAGATGCGCCTGGAAGGCGGCGATGGCGACAGCGAAGCCGCCGACGAACGCCAGCTGCGCATCGAAAGCGATGCCCGGCGCGTCCAGCTTTTGACCATCCACGCCAGCAAGGGCCTGGAGTTTCCGATCGTGTTCGTGCCGCTGGCCTGGCGCATCCGCGCCAGCGGCGGAAAATACGCACCGAAGCTGCTGCGTTACCACGATGCCGCGGATCGGCGTTGCCTCGACCTGGGTTCGGCGGATTTCATCGCCCATCGCAGCCGGCATTTCCACGAGGACCTGCAAGAGCGCCTGCGCCTGCTGTACGTGGCGATGACCCGTGCCGTGCACGCTCTGCATGTGTACTGGGTGGATCGCGGTCCCTTACCGGACAGCGACGACGCAGCCTGGAATCGCGCCGCGATTGACCTGCTGATCGGGCAGGCCCAGCACCACCTCGAACTGAGCGCAGGCGAGGCTTCACTCGATGCGCTCGCAGCAAAGCTCGACGGCATTCGCACAGCGCCACCGTTCGCCCACGCATGGGTCAGCTACCGCCCGCCGGTCGAAGCTTCGTGTGCGCGCGCCACGCAGGCACCGTTGCCCCAACTTCGCGCGTTCCAGTGGTTGCACAGTTTCAGCGGACTGAGCCGTTATGCGGCGGCGGCCGCGACGGTGGATGTCAGTGACCACCTGGACGAACTGGCGCAGGAGCTGCCTCCGGGCACCGAGGCATCCGTGCAAGACTCCCGTCTGCTCGCGCTATACCCGCTGCGTGGCCCACGCTTCGGCGATGCCGTGCACAAATTGTTCGAACTGGCCCAGCCCGGCCCGCTCTGGCCCAACCAGCGCCGGCTGCTGCAGCACGAGCTCACCGCCCAGGCAATCCGCAGCGACGCGATGGAAGCGGACGAGGCCTCGGAACGAGTCGGCCGGATGATCGACCGCGCCCGCCAGGCCGACTTGGGCGATGGGCTGCGTCTGGCCGACCTGACCCCGGATCAGCGCATCGTCGAGTTCGAGTTCCAGTTCCCGGTGCAGCGGGTTTCGCTGGCGCGCCTGCGCGGGCTTTGCATCGCGCATGGCTGCGCCGAGGTGATTCCGGCCAGCCTGGATACGGCCACCCTCAACGGCATGCTCACCGGCTTCGCCGACCTGATCCTGGTATGGCAAGGATGCTTCCACGTGCTCGACTACAAGACCAACTGGCTCGGGGCTCGCCTCGACGACTACCGCGGCGCCGCGCTGGACGCCGCGATGGCCGAACACCACTACCCACTGCAGGCGCTGATCTACAGCGTCGCCCTGCATCGCTACCTGCGCCAGCGCATGGACGGCTATATGGCTAATCGACATCTTGGCGATAGCCGCTACCTGTTCGTCCGTGCGCTCGGCCTCGGACCAGAACTTGGCGTGTGGCGCAAGCATTGGCCAGCGACCCTGATCGGAGCGCTCGACGATGCCTTTGCCGGCGTGCAGGAGGCCGTCGCGTGAACACGCGTCCAGCACCTTCCCAGGCCCCGGACGAGCGGGCGATCGACCAGCGCCTGGCGCAATGGGTGCACGAGCGCACCGGTTCGGCGTTACTGGCTGCGGCGGTGCGGGCCGCCAGCCGCGCCGAGGGACACGGGCACGCCTGCGCACAGCTGGACGCCGCCGAGGCCGAGTCCCGCTTCGAGGTCGACGCACTGGCCGCGCTGCGCGAGCACGCCTGGGTCGGTGACGGCTCGACCTTCACGCCCTTCGTGCTGGATGCGCGCCAGCGCTTCTACCTGTGGCGCAACTGGCAGCACGAGGCCCGACTGGCGGCCGCGATCAGGCAGCGCTGCGCAGAGCGGTGCCTGCCGATTACCGCCGACGTGCTGGCCAGCGACCTCGACGCAGTGTTCGCCGGCATGCCAGCCGGCCCCACCGCTTGGCAACGCGCCGCCGTGGCTGCCGTACCCGGCGCGCGCCTGTTCGTGCTCACCGGCGGCCCCGGCACCGGCAAGACCACCACCGTGGTACGCATGCTGCTGATGCTGCTGCGCCATGCCCAAGCCTGCGGCCTGCCCGCGCACCCATCGATCGCCCTGGCCGCCCCCACCGGCAAGGCCGCGCAGCGCCTGGCGCAGGCAATTGCCAAAGGCAAGTCGCAATTGCAAGGCGCATTGCCCCCCGTAGGGCGGGCACTGCCCGCTGCCTCTTTCCACGCGACCGCGAAGCAAACTCCGGCGGGCAGTGCCCGCCCTACGAGCCTCCCGCTACGCGAGCTTCTGCAAAATATCCCGCACGCCGAGGCGCGCACGCTGCATCGCCTGCTCGGCTACCAGCCGCACGACAACAGCTTCCGCCACGGCCCGCACCGTCCGCTGGCGGCCGACATCGTGGTGGTCGACGAAGCCTCGATGGTCGATCTGGCGATGATGCGCCAGCTGCTCGACGCGTTGCGCCCCGACAGCGTGCTGATCCTGCTCGGCGACCCGGGCCAGCTCGCCTCGGTCGACGCCGGCTCGGTGCTCGCCGATATCGTCGCCGGTGCGCCGCGCAACCGGATGCCGCCAGCACTGGCCACTCTGCTCACGCCCCTGCTGCTGCTCGCGCCGCAGGTTGCCGACGACCACGCGCCGCTGGCAGGTCACGTGATCACCCTCACCCACAGCTGGCGCGCCGGCAGCGGCCTGCAACGCGGCATCGAGGCGCTACGCGACGCCCCCGATCCGGCGTGGCTCGACCAGCTGCTGGCGACACGTGCCGACGGCGACCTGCAAATGCGCGATTGTGCCGATCCTCGACAGCTGCGCCAATGCATCGACCGGTGGGTCGAGGATCACGCCGCCTTGCTGCAGTCCTTGCTCGCACCCGGCATCGAAGCCGCCGACGCGCTAGCGCGCCTGCGCCAGTTGCAGATCCTGTGCGCGCTGCGCGACGGCCCGTTCGGCGCGCAAGGCATCAACGCGCTGCTCACGCGCCGGCTCGGCGCCCGCTTCGACCTCGACCTTCGCCAGGCGTGGTACCCGGGCCGCCCGGTGATCGTCACCCGCAACGACTACGCCCGTGGCCTGTTCAACGGCGACGTCGGCATCGCATTGACGGGCGCGCAAGGCCTGCGCGTGTGGTTCGAGATCAGCGACCGCGATGGCAACGCCGGCCTGCGCAGCTATTCGCCCCGCGCCCTGCCCACCCACGCAAGCGCCTGGGCGATCACCATCCACCGCAGCCAGGGTTCGGAATACCACGACGTGGCGGTGGTGCTGCCGCCGGACGCGGACAACCGCCTGCTCTGCCGCGAACTCGTCTACACCGGCGTTTCGCGCGCACGTGAGCGGGCCGAATTGTGGTGTACCGATGCGTCACTGCGGGTGGCTTTGAGTCGCCCGATCCGGCGTCAGGGCGGGCTGCGCGAGCGGTTGTAGACGGCAACGCCGTAAATCGGGAAGCTGGTGATTTCACGCCCATATGCCACCCAGCTTCAAGGACTGCAGGTCGTCGCCGCCTTGCTAGTGACGCTGCCTGAGCCGTTCACGTCCAGCTCGACGCCGGGCACCTTGGTGGTGATGGTGCCGGTACCGCTGCTGGCGCTGCGGTAGCAGGTAGCAAACTGTAATGGTGTGCTGGGCTTGAGTTGGCCTTGCTTGCCAAACGTGACGATGGTGCCGCTGTTCGCCTCGATCGACACGTTGGTCTGCGGCTCGGTGCTGCGCAGCAGGATCGAACTGGCAGCAACATAGGCCTTGTTTGCCGAGGCCGCACCCGCCGGATAGGTGTAGACGATCCAGCCCTGGTCGTAGACCTTGCTGCCCGCGGTGCACCCCAAGCTCTTGTCGCCGGGACACATCGACACCAGTTGACCCCGCGTGATCGCTTCGCTGCGCGCATAGTTCACGCTGGCCAGCAAGGCATTGCTGGCCGAACTGACCTGATTACGATGGATCACACCGCGGAAGCTGGGCACGGCAATCGCCAGCAGGATCGCCACCACGGCAACCGTGACCATCAATTCCAGCAGACTGAAGCCGCGCGAACGGAAGCGCATGGCGATCATGCCACTCACCAGCAACTGCCGTTGCTGGTGGACGCGGCGGAAGCTGGACCGGGCGTCTTCACCCCGGCACTGTCGATGGTCAACGGACCACAGACATCCTGTGCTTGGCCGCCCACCCCCGTCGCCTTGGCGACGAATGCCGCCGAAGCGTTACCTGCAGGATCAGCCGATACGTTTACCGTCACCGAGTAGTAACCCTTCTCCGATATCGCCGGGTCGGCGTAGTCGATGTCGGTCAGGCCACCATAGGCGTTATGGATCGCATAGTAACGCTCCTGCGCATTGGCGATGCGCAGCAACAGCTCCTGCCCGTCTACCCGGCGCGCACGAAACGCGTAGCGTCCGTACGCCGGGATCGCGATGGCGGCCAGGATCGCGATGATCGCCAGCACGATCATCAGTTCGATCAGGCTGAAGCCGCGTACCTGGCGCACAAGTTTTTTCATGGGGTGGGCCTCATTGGTCATTCATCAGCACCCGCCACGAGCGGCGACGCGCGATCGGAAGGTCGCCCCCCGTCACGGTTGGCTCGGCGGGACCGGAGAGCAACCCTCCCGGGAAATACCACCGTCCGCCGCCCAGCGCCGACACGATCGGCAGGCTGCCGCTGGTGCGCGCATCGCTGATGCGCCCGCCCGCCACCGGCCAGCCACCCAGCGAGGACATGCCTGCCGGCCCGCCCGTGGTCGCATCCAAGGCCAGGAGCGCACCCTGCGTCGATGGATTGCACGCGTCACTGCCCTGCGAGCCGGTGATCAACGACTCGAACACCACCGTGTTGCTGGCGAAGATCGCAGCCGGATTCACGACCACCCGCTCACCTTTGTTGTTCTGCACGCCGCTGGTCGCCGTGTACAAGTCAATGTACCAGCCGCCCCCCGTGGACGGCAACGAATTGATAGCCGTCGCCGAAGTCGAGCAGTTGTCGTTCACGCCGCCGGTAATGCACCGCAAGCTCGCGCCCGCGATGGGATTGGGCGACCCGTCGGGCAGGGTCGCCGGCGCCAAGGATTCGTGCAGGTACTGCTGCGTCAGGTCAGTCTGACTGTAGGTCGTACCGGCCACGTCGCGGACGGCATAGATCGACTGCTCACTGTTATTGGCGTTGTCGCCCACCCCGAGGTACTTGCCGGTGCCGAACAGCACCAGAAAACGGTTGCTGCCCGGATCGGGGAACAAGCGCGGCATCGTGGTGATCGGCTGCACGCCCTGAATGCCACTCACGGCAAGCCCCTCATACACCAGCGACACCTTCCAGTTGGACGGATCGGTATCGGACAAGTCGAAACGCCACAGGTTGCCCTGCACGTCGCCTGCAAACGCCACGTCGTCCACCTGGTCGCTGTTGTAATCACCCATGACCGGCTTGGCGAGGCCGAAGCTGGTCACCGTGCCTGACCCGTCCGCGAGCGGGATGTTCGTCGGCGTCTTCAACTCGGCAATCATCTTGCCGGTCTGCGCGTCGAGCACGAACAAGGCGCTGTAGGGCTTGTCGGAAGCATCCCTGGGTGCCTGGTCAGCAATTGCCTTGCAACTGGCCGCATCGGCGGTCGGCGTATCGGGGGTGCCGCAATCCGGGAAATACCCATTGGGCACCAACACCACCCACTTGCCATTGGCCAAGCGTGCGACATTGGGTTGCGCCACGGTGTAGCCCAGATCAGTACCCCGGCACGCGTCATACGTGGCTACGCAGCTTGCTGCGACCGGCATGTCGGCATCGAATTCCCACAACACATCAGACGTCGAAAACGTGGTCGGATCGGTGATGTCCAGTGCATACACGCCGCGCCCACCCAGCCCCACGCTGCCGGTAAGCAGGGTGTGCCATTTCTTGTCGCCACCAAAGAACACATCGCGCGTCACCGGCGTTGCATCCACGCTCGGGCGAAAGTGAAAATTGGCGGCGTTGGTGAGGTTGCCAAGGTTGGCGTACACGGCGCGTGGCACATACGCCCAGGCCTCTTCACCTTGCTTGGAGCCGACTGGAAACGTGTAGGCGGAACAGTTGCCGTCGCTGTCGACCGTGCCGGTGCACGTGGGTACCGGCGCGTGGAAAGCATGCAGCATGCCGTCATTGGCACCCATGTACGCCATCCCCGCACGCGTGGCCTGGTTTTGCACGAAAGTGGCGTAGGTCTGCGCGCCGGTGGCGGCCTCGGGAGGGGTTAGCACACCGAAGGTCGGCCAACCGTCGCGATAATTGCCGCTGGCGCCGGCCACGTACACCGGCTCCGCGTGCAGGATCGCCCCCAGGATGCTGGAGCGCCTCCGGTACAGCGAGCCCTCGTAGGTGCTGTCACCCAGAAGATAATTGATGCGGTTGGCCAGCGTATCACTGCCCCCCGCCAGCGCGGGTGTTTGCAGCCCCGCGGTCTCCACCGTATCCAGCGAAGTCTTGTTCGCGGCCTCAAGCTGGAACGTGCTCAGCGTACCGACACCACTGACAAGCTTGTACGCACCGGTGTAAACAGTGCGCCCTGTGTAGGCAGTGGACGAGTGATACATGGAGTCCAGCTTCGTCTCCGCCTTCCACAATACGTTGCCGATCGTGCCATCAGTCTTCAATGCCACCCCCCAGAGCGAGCCACTCCAATCACCGGTGCTGTAGCCGGTACTCAAGCTCACCGCGCCCAGCGCCAACACGCTCGCGTTCACCGCAGCCGGCTTCGGCGCCACATTGCGCGCACCGATGTCGGCAATCGCGGCAGCGAAGGCGTTTGCCAGTTCCTGCGGATTCTTGACATTGAAGAAGTCGCCGCGGCCGTTGACTGCTGCATGGGCCAGGTCGGCGATGTTGTTGACGGAACCGTTGTTGGCTGCCGATGGCGTCGGCCAACTGAAACCCGGAATGGCTGCGCCGCCCTGCGCCCACGCGAAGATCTGCTGAACCGTGGTACCGGCCGGCTGGATGCCCACCGGATCGAAGCCCAAGCCGATCGTGAATGTCGCCATGTGCTGCCACGATGCCGGATCCGCGGTGCTGGCTGAGACTTCGTTCGCCAGGATTGTGTTCAGATCATTCTCCCAGTAATGGGTCGCCACGTCGGCCAGCGACGCACCCGAGTCGGCTGCGCCACCGGAAAACGGCGGCTGCGCCAGGTATTGCGTGAGGTTGCCGGAGGGGACCGTCTGCATCGGGCCGGGCGTGCCGGCTGCAGCACCCACGCCGCCGGGCGAATTGCCGTTCCAGAAGCCGTCGGTGGTCAGGATCGTGTACGACGCGCGACAGGCAAACTGCGTCGTGCTGCCCGTGGTGTAGCCGGGGTCGCCCGGCATCGTCTGCCACGGCTGGCCTGTCTGGTAGTACTGCCCTACCGCATCCAGCGCCTTGCGCAGCGGCGTGCCGTTGGCGGCACTTTCGTTGGCGATCCAGCTCCAGAACTTGGCCTTCTGGCTGGTGCTGTCCGATCCGTCACCGTAGGGCTGCACCACGGCCAGCCGATTGAAACTGTCACCGCCGCCACTGAAGGAATCGTCGAACGTGGCATAAGGTACCGCGGAGGCAGGCGAAGGCGACGCGTAGGCAAGACCGGCAACGTACGCAGGGCCGGTAATCTGGGCTTTGCCGTTGCCGTTGATCGAAGCGAAGCCAAAGCGATAGTTTTTGTCGAGATTGCTGAAGGCCGTCATCAGGCCACTCTTGGCCATCAGCAGGCGCGTGTGATAGTACGAAAACCAGTTGGCGATGTTCTGCCCCGCCGCCACGCCGGCAGGTGCCGAGACGCCGGAGATATCGCCCTCGTTCACGCAAATCGCTCTCTGCGACGCGTTGTAGAGGATGTCGCATTGAGTACCCGAGGCCACTAAACGTTGCGCATAATGGAGCGGTGAGGTCTGCAAAAAGTACGTGAACACATCGATGTACTTCAGCCCCACGCATTGACCGCCGATCAGCAAGTGGGGGCCGCAGCCGTAGGTCGGCGTCCTGACCGGGTAGTAGCACATGCCACCCGATTCACTCAAGCCGGACTGGCACTGTTGGAATGCGTCGTACCACGTCGTGACCGTCGGCCCTTCGCCGGTCTTGTCCACGTGCTTGCACTGGTTGGGCTGCCCGCCGTGATTTTTGGGATAACCGTCGCCCGAGTGGCATACTATCCAGGGATCTTTGGGAAGCGGGCTGATGCACTTATGCGGATCATTGGGATCGACCGAATAACCACTCGGACATGAGGTGGTCGGCGGATTAAACACCTTCGAGACTACTGTCGTCGGAACTCCGACATAATACGGAAACTTGTGGCTCCCATCGCTCGGGTTCCCTTTGTAGCCGGTGACGTCCACTCTGTTCGCGATGCTCGTATCCGTAAAGCCGTCGGCGAATGCTTGCGCGATGCCAGGCGAGTTCGGGTAGGACGTCCCATCCGCCTTGGGCGGCGGCGTGTAGGTCGTCTGCGGGTTGTAGTAGACGCCATTGACCGCCGGGGCTCTGACTCCAGCGTTATTCGGGTTCCAGTTCGAGGGTTGATTGCCATTGCTGTCCAGCGCAAGGTAATCCCAATCCGGCATGTAATCCCACCCCATCGAGCCCGAGTCATCCAGCATCAACACCAGGTTCGGTGGCACTGATTGGATATCTTCCGGCGGCGTGGCGCTGAGTTCGGTGCAGCCGTTGTGGTTGCCTTCGGTGCACGGCAGCGGCGCCGCGGCGGCGAAAGCGTGCGTGCTCTGCAGGATCAGGAACGGCGCCGTGATGCCGGCAAACAAGAGTAACGCCAGCATCGTGGCGGCGGCTCGCGAAGCAAGCATGCGCTGAACTGTTTTGGACATGACCGAATCTCCACCTTTCCTTGCCGCGTGCGGTCCGCACCGTCGATAACTCGGGGCGAACGATGGGTTTTCTGCATTCGCCGTTGCGACTGGCCCGTGGCGAACGCTTGTGTAGTGCACTGCCACCATCCTTCGTGAGGCCGGTGCAGGATTCAGTTCGTTACTGTTTCTGCGCGTCAAACGTGCTTTCCAACACGACCACGGTGTTCTGGTTGCCGCCGGTGCCGCGCGCGGTAATGCGATACGTCTCGAACTCTGGTTGCCCGGTATTGACCTCACCGGTGCTTGCGGACTCGTGCTGTGGACCGGCGCCGGGCGGCCGCGTGGGACCCAGATCCTCGACGATATAGCGGGGGTTGTCGGCCAGCTTGCCGTTTGCCGTAGTGGTAAAGTCGACGCTGCCGCCAAGGCCGAGATATTTGGCACTGCCGGCAGTAATCCAGCCGGGCTTGCTGCGGAAGTTCACTTCGTCGATAGTCGGGTGGAGTGGGTCGTAGCAGGCTGGGGACTGGTTACAGTCGAAGCTTGTACCGACAATGGCGGGACTGCTCCACAGCATCCATTCGGCGCCGCGCAGCGCGGTCTGCGCGCTCATCTGGGCACGCTGCGCATTGAGCAGGCCGCCGGCCATGCGTTCCTGCAGCAAGGAACGGCTGGATGCGCTCACCGCCAGGATCGTCAGCAACAGCAAGAAGATCAGCGCGATCACCAGCACCGCGCCGCGCTGTGCGGTGCCGGCACCACCGCGGTATGAAATGGATCTGTGGATGCTCGACATCAAAGCTGCTCCCTCGACAGTGATCGGCCAGCCATCCTGGCGCGACCATTCACGGGTTGAAATTGCGCACGGCGACCAGCGCGGTGAACTCGCGCCGCAACAACGGGTCGGGAAAGCCCTGGTCGCTGGGCTTGTAGGCATGCGCGCCAGGAGCCAGCAGGCCGGGATTGGCATCGGCGCTGTACGCATACAGCAAGTCGTTGCCGGACAGCGTGTACAGCGGCACCTGGCCATCCATCAGGATACTGACTTCGATACTCTTGACCGCGCGCCAGAGACAGCCCGCAGTGGTCAGTGAGTCGGTCTCCTGCGGCGGGCAATTGGTTGAGCTGTCGACGTCCGCCGCGCTGAGGAACGAGGTATTGCCGCTCGCGTCCTCGACCCCGTAGCGAAAATCCAGACGTTCCACGCCGCGCACCAGCTCATCCTCGCTGCCGCCACGCGCGCCAATTGACTTGCCGCCGTTGACCCGGCGCACCAGTGCCCCGGTGAATGGGGCATTGCCATCGTTGTTGACACTGACCAGCTTCAGGTAATACGTCACTGTCTGGAAGTCGGTATTGACGTCGAACACCATGGGCGCCGACGCTGCCAGTTGTGCGGTCGGCAGATTGGCCGCACCGACGCCGAAGCCATCGGTAGCGTTCGCGATGGGCGTAATTTTCGTGATTATCGAGGTGCTGGCCGTGGCGGGAAATATCTGCGCATTGGAGCAATCGGCCAGCATGAACAAGTCGCCATTGGAGACATCGGTCGATGGCGGCTCGCCCGTTTGCGGGTTCAAGGTGATCGAGGCCACCGTGCCGGTAGTGCCGCTGGTCGCCAGACTGCTACCGGTGCCACCGATGGCCCAGCCACGGGACGGATTCACATAACGCACGGTGAGCACGTCCGCGCCTTTTACCCGCGCGCCATTGGTTGTACCCATCGCTGGCAGGCCCGCAACCGTCGGGTCGAGCGGATTGCAGCCCGTCAGCGTGCACTCGTAGCCGCGCATGAACAGGAAAGAGGGCATGGAGTACGGCGCGGTTGGGGCCGCCGGGTACGCACCTCCCCACGCCGTGGTGACATCGCCAAACGCGCCGCTGACTGCGCCGACCGCACCGATCAGCTTCCTCGCATAAACCTTCGGAGCCCGGATGTGATCGAGCAGGCTGCCGGAGGAGGACACCGCAGCCGCACCGCCGGAGTTGTTGCAATACAGGCCGTTCGCCATGCGCAAATCCGTACCGAGCCGGGTGATGGCAAAACGGCCTTCTTCCTGCAAACCGGCCAGTTGCGCCTGTGCCTTGTTGCTGCTGGAGGTGGAGGAAAATACCGTGACGATGCCAGCGGCCACCAGCAGCCCCAGGACCATCGCCACCATCAGTTCGATCAAGGTGACGCCATACTGTGATGACTGCGATTGCTGTTGCGGGGTCAGCACGGTCATGGCTGAAAATTCCAGCCGAATGTCTGCGTGGCGGCGTCGCGGTGCGCCTGGTCCCCGGCACCGCGTTCAATCCAATGGAGGCTCATCGCACAATTGCCGCCGTAGGGTGGCCGCTGCGGCATCTTGCCGATGGGGTTGTAAGTGACCGAAGCGACGCCGGTGCACGCGATGCTGGCACTGGCGTGTGGCAGGAATGTCTGCAGTTGTCTGCTCCAGATCTGCTGATCATGGACGGCGACTTCTGCCGCATTGCAGCCTGGCGCGCTGTCGCAGCCAACCGTCGCTGCAGCCACCGGATAGGCGGCGTTGTAGTCGCCAGTCCACACCCCGGTAGGGTTTGCGCTCATGCGTTCGGCCATGTTGTTGGCCAGAAATATCGCCTGGGTGCGCAGGTAGGCCACCTGATTGGAGCGAGTGGCTACCACCAGCAACCCCGCCAGGCCGATCAGACCGATGCTGAAGATCAACACGGCCATCAGCACCTCGATCAGCGATACGCCGCGCTGGTGCGACTTCGAACGCATGGATTGCTCCCCCGATACCCTGAGTGCACTGTACCGATCATGCCGCCCAAGACCAGCCCCCAGCCGACAAGCGGTAGGAATTGCCCGACCAACGGCGCATCTGGCGCTGAAAACCTGATCGAGATCACATCGTCGTGGGCGATGGTCGACACCAGGAACCTGGTG
Source organism: Rhodanobacter sp. (assembly GCA_004298505.1). GTDB lineage: Bacteria > Pseudomonadota > Gammaproteobacteria > Xanthomonadales > Rhodanobacteraceae > Rhodanobacter. The sequence continues at coordinate 2,811 of SCRO01000114.1, read as the reverse complement.
GAACCGTCCTGTTCGCGGTCATTGGCGCGACAACGCATGGCTTTTGGGAGCATTTGCCTTGATGCAGAAGAGCCGGCGAACAGTGCCCGCCCCACAATCGCCGCGCCGTAGGGCGGGCACTGCCCGCCGGCCGTTGCCGCGGTATTCCATCGAGACCTGATCAAGAGACCGCGCGAAACGGCGGAAGGGAGCGGATTGTCCTGCCGAGCGTCGCCACGGCGGCAGATCTCAACGCCGCGACTGCACGCTTCGCATGTACGTTCATCGGACGCATCGCGCCGCGTCCTGAATGTCCACAATGATGCGGTAGTCGCCGACTCGATACTTCCAAAAATCGCCAAGCCCGGAACCTTTCAACGCCTCGCCGATACGGCGTGGATTATCAAGTTTGGCAACCCGCTCGAACAGGAACTTCGCGACGCGTTTCGCCGATTCATGGCCTGGCTTGTCCCGCTCTCGCGCCGCAGCGCGATCAAACTCAATCCGCCACGTCGTACTTCTTCATCACGTCTGCGAGTGGAATCGTGGTCGCGCGGCCGGCACGAATTTCGAGCAAGCGCTGTTCGGCCAGATACAGGTATTCCAGGTCGTCGAGGTGTTCAATGATCGCCTCCCGCACGTAATAGGTCTTCGTGCGTCCGATGGCTTTTGCCAGCGCTACCGGGGAATAATAGGCGCAACACGCACGCAGCGGCGCGACCCGCTAGCGATGCCGGATCAGCACGTCAGCGCGAAGTGCTTTCACCTACCCTCCGGAATTCTGCATGGACGATCCTCGACACGCCATCTCACCGCTTGCTGCGCATCGCACAGGGGCCTGCGGCAACCAGGATCTGCGCCCGTGATGTCCACGCGCCTCGACATCTGCCGCCCCGATGACTGGCACGTACACCTGCGCGATGACGCTACGCTCGCCTCGGTCGTGGCCGACACCGCCCGCCGGTTTGCCCGTGCCATCGTGATGCCGAACCTCAAACCACCGGTGACCACGGTGGCGCAGGCCGAAGATTATCGCCGGCGGATTCTGGCCAGCCTGCCGCCCGGCACAGGCTTCCAGCCGTTGATGACGCTCTACCTCACCGAGGCCACGCCAGCGGAAGAAATCAGGCGCGCCAAGGCCAGCGGCACGGTGTTCGCGGTCAAGTACTATCCGGCCGGCGCCACCACCAACTCACAGGACGGCGTGCGCGACCTCGCCCGCGTGTACGGCGTGCTGGAAGCGATGGAACAGCATGACTTGCCGCTCTTGCTGCATGGCGAGGTGACCGATCCGGGCATCGACATTTTCGACCGCGAGCGCGTTTTCATCGAGCGCCACCTGGTGCCACTGCAAGCGCGCTTCCCCGGCTTGCGCCTGGTGCTTGAACACATCACCACGCGTGACGCGGTCGAGTTCGTGAGTGCAGGCCCGGCCAACCTGGCCGCGACGATCACGGTGCATCACCTGCTGCTGAATCGCAATGCCTTGTTCGTGGGTGGTCTCAACCCGCACCACTACTGCTTGCCGATCCTGAAACGTGAAACGCATCGCGCCGCCGTGCTGCAAGCCGCCACCAGCGGCAATCCGCACTTCTTCCTGGGCACCGACAGCGCGCCGCATCCGCGCCACGCGAAGGAATCCGCCTGCGGCTGCGCCGGCGTGTACACGGCGCACGCGGCCATCGAGCTGTATGCCGAAGCGTTCGAACAAGCCGGCAAACTCGACCAGCTCGAAGCTTTCGCCAGTTTCCACGGGCCGGATTTCTACCGGCTGCCGCGCAACCGCGAACGCCTCCTTCTCGAGAAGCGGCCGTGGACGGTGCCTACCGAATTTGCGCTGGGCGATGCGACTTGCGTACCCATGCGTGCCGACAAGATCGTGGCCTGGTCGCTGGTGGAAGGCTGAGTCTCGGCTCTTCGCCGTTTCGCCCAAGACGGCAGCGGACTGCGCTGCATGGACCATTGCGCACCCTGCGGGATGTCGGTGGAGAAGCGTTGACAGGGTAATTATTGGGGGTACAATAAATGTCATGGAAATCAGCTACGACCCGGCCAAGAATGCCGCCAATATCGCGGCGGGCCGCCCGTCCTTCGGTGAGGTGGCACGGTTCGACTTCCAGACGGCGGTGTTCACGGTAGACGACCGCCGCGACTACGGCGAGACCCGATATCGAGGGTTCGGATTTCTTGACCAGCGCCTGCATGCGCTGGTGTTCGTGGAAACCGCCAGAGGCATCCGGGTTGTGAGCTTCCGCAAGGCCAACGATCGCGAGGTGAAACGGTATGAAAAAGCACGCAACGCATGATGAAAACCCGGAGTGGACCGGCGCGGATTTCAAGCGCGCCGTGCCGGTGTCCGGCTTGCCAAAGTCGCTGCAAGGGAAGCTGCGAGGCCGGCCCAAGGCAGCGGTGACCAAGGAGGCGGTGAAGCTTCGCCTTGACCCGGAAGTGCTGGCCGTGCTGCGGGCCACCGGCCCGGGCTGGCAGACTCGCGTCAACACGATGTTGCGGGAGCGATTCGCGCTGTAGGCGGTGACGGTTCGCGCCGCGGCCTCCTGCTGCGCCCTGAACGTATCGGAGTTCTCGAGACCTGCCTCTGCCGCTTTGTCCTGGATCTCGGCATGTCCGCTATGCCAGGCACGACATGGGGAGATTCCGCGAGTACACCCGAGCGAGCCGTTGCGAATTCGGGCAATCCTGCCGGGAGAAACGCCCGCACGCGTTGCGGCGCATGCGTTTCGGGTCGAATCCGGGCAAGGCTGCGTGACACTGGATTCATGTCGTGGTGCCGGAAAGAGGAGTCGAACCTCCGACCTACGCATTACGAATGCG
>SCRO01000113.1 GCA_004298505.1 Rhodanobacter sp. | reverse complement strand
GGTGTGCTTCCAGTATTCGTATTGCGACGGGCTCATGTAGAACGGCGCGCCGGCGATCTCGCCCAGCTGCACGTCACGATCGCCGACGATGAAATCGTCCTGCGGGTAGCACATCGGCGAAGAGCCATCGCAGCAGCCGCCGGACTGGTGGAACAGCAGCGGCCCGTGCCGTTGCCGCAGCTTGTCGATCAGCGCTTCGGCGCTGGCCGTGGCGATCACCTTGTCGACGCTGGCGGGTTCGGACATCGAAATCTCCTGTGAGGATAGTGCGCCTAAAAGGTCAGCCGTGCCCCGAGCATGTAGCTGCGATCCGGCCCGGGCTCGAAGTAGCGGCCATTGCCGTCATTGACGATGACCGACCCGATGTAGCGGCGGTTGGCCAGGTTGTCCACGCGTGCGCTGAGCTGCAACTGCGAGCGACCGCCAAGCGCAAAGCCGTAGCTCACGTCGAGACCGACCAGGCCGTAGCCGGCGGCGCGCTGGCTGTCGATGTCGTTGACCGTGACCGAACCGACCCCAGTAAGCGTGAGGCCCCCGCGCCAGCCCAGCGCATGGCCGTGCTCCAGCCGCAACGAGCCATAGTTGTCCGGCACCCCGGGCATGCGCGAGCCGGGCGCCACCGGGGTACTGGCAATGGGGCAAGGCCTGCCGGTGCAGGTGAGGAAACCGCTGCGAAAGCGCGCCTGCAGATGGGTGAATCCCGCATTCAGGCGCCACGCATGGCCCAGGTCGCCAGTCAGCGAAAGCTCCATTCCCTGGCGTCGCGTGTCGCCCACGTTCTGATAGGTCGAGCGCCCGTTCTGGTTGGTCGCCACCGCCAGTTCGCTCCTGGTATCGGAGCGAAACGCGGCGGCATCGAACTCCAGCGCGTCATTGAGCCGCCACTTCAGCCCCGCCTCCCAATTGCGGCTGCGCGCGGGCAGCAGGTTGAAGGCCAGCCCGGCCTGGCCGTCGCTGCGATAGCCCAGCTCACTGTAGCTGGGTGTCTCGAAGCCCCGGCCATAGCTCACATACAGCCGCAGGTTATCGCCCGGACGGAACTGCAGACCGATCACCGGCGTGGTGGCGCTGTACTGCACATGGCCACTGTCATCGGGATTGCGCGCAGTCACATAGAAGTCGTGTTCGGCAAAACGTACCTCGTCGTGGCGTAGTCCCAGCAGCAGTGACCAGCGCTGGGCGAACCGCCAATACCACTGCGCGTACTGAGCCACATTGACGACGTTGTCGTTCTCGTTGCGACGCAAGCGCCCCTCGACGCCCAACGTGTCGCCGATGAAGTTCTCATAACCGGTGCGATGCTGGATCTGATAATCGGCACTCGCACCGAGCACGAACTCCACCGTGCGGCCGGCCAGTTCGCCGTGATGCGTCCAGCGCGCGTCGGCACCGCCGTAGTCGGTATTGGGAGCAATCACACCGCCGGATTGCAGCGGGTTTTTCTGCGCACCGGGTGGAATCGACAGATATTGCAGAATGCTTCGATAGCCGTAATAGCCCATCAGGCGCAGTTGGTCGTCATGGCCCAGCGCCTGCTCGTAGATCACGCCGAGCTGGTTCTGTTCGGTGCTCTTGCGTGTGTCGTACTGGCTGGCCACCGCGGTGGCCTGGTGCGGGTCGGCATCCACCTGCGCGCGGGTCAGGCCGAGCGGATCCTGCGCCTCGGGCTGGTCGAGCCGGTTCAGCACCAAGGTGAGCTTGCGCCGGTCGCCCAGGTCGATGCCAAACTTGGCATTGACCGATTGACGCCGGACCCGACTGTGCTGGCGATAGCCGCCACTGAGAAATTGCGAGGCCGAGATGTTGTAATCGACCAGCCCGATGATGCCGCGGGTGGTCGCGCCGTACTTGAACGAGTCGTTGCTGCCGCCGTAGATGCCGATGGTCGTCTGCGGCACCGCGGTACCGTCAGCGCTCCACAGCTGGATCACCCCGCCGGCGGCATTGCCATACAGCACCGAGAACGGGCCGCGCAACACCTCCACTCGAGCGGCCGAGTCGAGGTTGAACTGGGATACCTGGCCCTGGCCATCGGGCAAGGTCGAAGGAATACCGTCCATGAAGATCCGGATGCTGCGCACGCCGAAAGTCGCGCGGGAGCCGAAGCCGCGGATCGAGATCTGCTCGTCCTGCGCGTAGTTCTGGCGGTCGCGCGCCAGGATGCCCGGTATCCCGACCAGAGCCTCGGAAAAGTTGACACCGGGCTGGCCGGCGTCCGCAGGCCGCACCTGAACCACGCTGAGCGCGGCCGGAACGTTGAACGGTGTGAGATCCAGTCGGCTGGCGTTGACATGCACCTCAGCCAGGCGAGTAACTGCGCGTGCGGTGGCCGGATCCACCTCCACTGCCGCGACCTGCCGCAGAAAGCCGCCCGTGCAGACAAGCGCAAGCACGAAAACCCCCACTCCGCGGCCAGCTTTGCATCGTCGTACCGATTGCCGCATTGCTTGTTTCATCTCAAGTCCCCGTGGTTTGCAGAATGCTGCCAGCGCATCGCCCTGGTTTTCCTGTTCAAGTGCCGGCATCGTTTCACTTGCCGCGATAGATCAGCTGTACCTTCGACTCTTTCGCCTCCTCGAACGTCAACGCCGTGCTGCCGGCCGGATAGCCGTTTTGCTGCAACAGGAAGGCCATGATTTCCACATAGTCCTTGTGGGTCAGACTGCTCGTGCGCGTGTGGCTCACCTTCGGCCAGCAGCGTCCAAGTCGACGCGCACGAATGCACCGAAGTGCACACTTCCATTGCTCGCTGTCAGCCGTAGCGTAAGATACAAGAAAGCATGGGCGCGCCCGAACGTTTGCTGGAAGCATGGTGGGCGCACACGGCTCGCGCGCCCACCGCAACAGCTACTGCACGGCACAACACTCCACACGTGGCTTATGAGCCTCGTATCCTGCGCGGACAGGATCAGTCCATCCGCGCAGGAGCAAGCCCGCGATCACTCGCCTAGTGCGAACACCCAAACCGTCCCACCCTCGGGCACCGCCTTTTCCCAGCCGGCCAGTTTATGCATCTTGCCCTGGATCCACTGTGCATCGACACCCCAGCCCGAGACGACGGCAATATATTGCTTGCCGTCGATGGAAAAGCTGATCGGCGGCGAAATGATGCCCGAAGGCGTCGGGAACTCCCACAGCAGTTTGCCAGTCTTGGCATCATACGCACGGAACATGCGGTCATTGGTGCCACCGGCGAACAGCACCCCGCCAGCGGTAGTCAGAATGGAACCAAAGTTCCACGACTTCGCATAAGTGTCGTTCCAGACCCGCTTGCCACCGTTGACGCTCCATGCCTGGATGCCGCCAATATGGTCGGAGCCCTTCTTTATCGACAAATTAAGATCGTTGATGTCGACGCCCGCGGCCCATACGCCAGGAATAACTGGCTGGACTACGCCCGTTTCGGTCTGGCAATGGTTCTCGTTGTAGGGTATGTAAACCATCCCTGTTTTGGGGTTGTAAGCCTCGTATGGATAGTCCTTGCCACCCCACAGGCTTGGACAAAAGGTCACCGTCTTTCCGGTTCCTGGTGTGTGGTCCTTGCTGTAGGTCGGACGCCCGGTCTTGGGGTCGACGCTGGTGATCACGTCGTTGGCCACGTACGGCTCGGACTTATCGTAGGTGATCTTGCCCTTACCGTCACGCTCAAGCCAGTAAAGACGCCCAAGGCGCTGTGCACTGATCAGGCCATGAACTTTCTTGCCATCGCGGTCGAAGTCAATCAGGAGCGGAACGGACATGCCATCCCAGTCCCAGGCGCCATTAGGTAGATACTGGAAGTGACTGAGAATGTTGCCGGTACCCGGATCCAGCGACAATACCGAGTCCGTGTACAAGTCGTCACCCGGCCGCTGGTCTGCCATCCAGGGAGCGGCGTTGCCCACGCCCCAGTAGATGACATTGTTCTTGACATCGTAGTTGCCTGACATCCACATGGGACCACCGCCATTCTTCCATGCGTCTTTCCACTTGCCAACCTGTGGCCAGGATTTCGAGCCCGGTTCGCCCGGGGCCGGCACGCTGTAGCGCGTCCAGAGCAACTTGCCGGTCTCGGCATCGAACGCCTTCAAGAAGCCGCGCGCGCCGAACTCGCCACCCGATGGCCCGATGATCACCTTGCCCTTGACCACCAGCGGCGCAGAGGTAATATAGTGACTCTGAGTTTCCCAATCGCAGACCCGCGCCTCCCACACCAGCTTTCCGGTGGTAGCATCGAGCGCGCTGAGCATGCAGTCGAGGCTTCCCACGTAGACTTTGTTGCCCCACAGCGCAACGCCACGATTGGTATGGTGCAGCGCTGCCAGGCCCGTGGGGACCGGCCGTTCGTAACGCCAACGCACGCGACCGGTCTTGGCATTGAAGGCGATGACTTGGTTGTCCGGAGTCGCTACAAACATGTAATCGCCGTTGACGATCGCCGGAGCTTCGTGACCGGACGTGACGCCGGTGGCCGCAGACCACACTGGACGCAGTTTGTGGACATTTTCGGTAGTAATCTGCGTCAGCGGGCTATAACTCCAGCCGGCATAGTTGCCCTTCGTCATTAACCAGTTTTGCGGTTCCGGGTTATCCAACCGCGCTGCGGTGACTGGCTGATAGTCCGATGCCAGACAGGCACCGGAGACGATGGCCGCAGCAAGCCCTGCGATCTTCAAGTACGTTTTCATGCCGTTATTCCTCCCGATGAATCGTTAATGTTGTGAATCGGCGCGCTCAAAGCGACTGCGCCAGTCATGCCGGTGGCCCTAGCGGGCCGTCGAACATGCCTGCCACCATCAGAGCCCCCTCCTTGATTTCCAGTGGCAGCATCGCCAGCCGCCTAGTCGTTGGCCCGCGTACAATCGCGCCGTCATTGGCGACGCTGTACTCCGACCCGTGGCAGTTGCATACGAGATTACTTTGCCCAGGGACCAAGGCTGTAATGACGCATCCACGGTGAGTGCAGACAGCCGAGAAGGCGACGACGCCGCCAGCAGCGTTATGGGCGCTGGAAGGTTCAATGACCTTCGGATCGAGGCGGATCACCACCAGCATGTTCACGCGCGACGCAAGCACCTCGCCTGTCTCCGGATCCCGCGGATAAGCCAGTGTTGGAGCCCCACCTAACTCCAAATCCGCCAACTTGATCTCTTGGTCCTTGCGCTCCCCAATCGCGAAGGCCAGACGGTCCCCCGCCTTCGGACGACGCTTTGGCGCACTCTGCCCCAACACGGGCAGACTGGCGGTGGCCAGCGACGCCAACGTCAACGCAAGCGTGCCTTTCAGAACATTGCGGCGGTCGTTATCCACCTCGCCGTTTGTGCAACATGAACAAGCATCGTCATGTGTCTGATCGATCATGGACGTACTCCCCTAGTCATTAAGCTTGCAGATAGACAATGTGAGTCTCGGTGAACTCCAGCAAGCCATGCTTGCCATCGGCTCCGCCGATACCGGACTTCCGGCGACCGGCATGGAAGCCCTGCATCGCCTCGAAGTTTTCGCGATTGATGTAGGTCTCACCAAACCGCAATTCCCGCGCCGCCTGCATCGCCGAGTTGATGTTGCGGGTGAAGATCGATGAAGTGAGACCGAACTCCGAATCGTTGGACAGCTCGATCGCCTCGTCCAGGCTGTCGACCACTTGGATAGGTAGCACTGGCCCGAAGATTTCTTTGCGCATGATGTTCATGTCCCGACGCGCATCCACAATCAACGTCGGCTCATAGTGGAAGCCTTGGCCGAGATCGGCTACCTTACCTCCAGTCAACACGGTGGCACCATCGCGCCTAGCCTGTTCGACCAGCGTCGACACCTTGTCCAGAGCGGCCTGATTGATCAGCGGCCCCATCTGCAGGTCATCGCGCTCGGAAGGATCGCCATAACGCGTATCTCGGAAGTGCTTTTCGAGACGATTGACGAATCCCTCGTGCGCACCACGCTCGACGTATACCCGTTCGGCGCAATTGCACACCTGCCCGGTATTGATCACGCGCGAGTCGTAGATCGCTTTGGCAGCAAGATCCAGATCGGCATCCGCCAGCACGATCGCCGGTGCTTTGCCACCCAACTCAAGATTCACCCGGGTCAGGTTGCGCGCGGCCGTCTGCATGATCCGACTGCCGGTGGCGACGCTGCCGGTGAAAGTAATCAGGCCCACATCGGGATGCAAGACTAGCGCCTCGCCTGTGGACTTGCCTAGGCCACCCACCAGATTGAACACACCGCGGGGCAGGTCGGTTTCGGCCACGAGTCGGGCAAACTCGTAGGCGTTGATCGGAGTTTCCTCGCTGGGCTTGATCACAATGGTGTTGCCGGTCACCAACGCCGGCGCCATCTTTCGGGCGATCAGGAAGAACGGAAAGTTCCAGGGCAAGATGCCGGCCACCACGCCGATTGGCTTGCGGAACAGAAAAATGTTCTCGTTCGCACGATCGCTGGTAATGATTTCGCCATCCAGGCGCCGCGCCCATTCAGCCATGTAATCGATGTAGTCGGCGGTAAAGTCCACCTCCACCTGCGCTAATTGCTGAGTCTTTCCCTGCTCACGCACGATAATGCCCGCCAGATCCAGGCGGTGCTCGCGCAACTTGGCAGAAATCTGCCGCAGGTAACCCGCGCGCACAATTGGTGGCAGCTTCTCCCAACCTGGCTGAGCGCGCCGCGCCGCCTCGACCGCGCGCGCAACCATCGCTTCATCGCTGTCCGGGATATTGGCAAGCAACGAATTTGTGGCAGGGTTGAACACCCCCACAACATCGGTCGAATCGGCCACGAACTGGCCATCGATATAATTCTGGTAGAGCTTGGTCATGTAGATTCCTCATTGCTGTGCTGCTGTTGCCTGATGTCGATGATCACTGATCGCTGGCCGGTAACTCAGGCAGGTTTTGCGATACGTGCCCCCAACCACTGTGACACGTAACCGAATGCCACGCCGGCTATCCAGGAGGCGATGACGAACAGGATGCTTTCGTCAACGTGGCCGCCGTCGCCGAAGTAAGTGGCCGCTCCCAGGAACGCGGCTGGCGTGTAGGCCAATGTCTTATGCCATGCCATCGCGACCAGCACGAACGCGAGCAACGCAACCAGCGCCACCAGTGCAACCAGCCCGCCACCGGCCTTGGCCACGGCGAACATCGTCAAGGCCGTCAACAGCACACCTGCGACAGCCGGCGGCAGCGACTGCACGATCGCAGTCCAGCCGCCCCCAGCGGCAAAGTAGGTCGCCCACGCCACGAATCCGATCCACGGAACAAGTTGCAGCCCGGGGAGGCCTATGCTCAGGTATACCCACAGTGCCACGAGTGCTGAAATGGAAATGGCGAGCGCCATCAGTGATTTCATGTCGACCTCGTTCTCAAGCGAAGGAGGCATGTCGGACAACGTGTCCATGTCCGGCATGCAATGGCGTCACCAGACATAGGCGTACTTCAGATTAAAGCTGTCGTTGACACTGTGATTGTTCCCGGCGATCGAGGTCGAGTAGCGCATCGTGATCGACTGGTTGTTGAACGTATGCACCATCAGGCCGAGGCCAGCATCCACCACCCAACTATCAGGTTGGCCACCCGTCCCGCTGTAGTGTTCGCTATCCAACGCTAAAAACGGCTCCAATCGCGTGGTCACGCGATAAGCGAAACGATGGTTGGTATGCCAAGTTAGGCCCGGCTTGATGCGGTCGTCGGTGCGCTTACCCTGCCAGACCACGCCGGCATCTCCGTCCCAGTCGAACTTCCCGATCTGCCAATCCCAAAGGAAGCTCGACAGGTTCTTCCAGTTCGTATCGCTGACCCCCTGCGTTCCCATCGGCATCTGCATAAACGACTGGAAGCCGAACGTGATGTTCCCCTTTGGCTTGAACCAGATGGCGAAGCCAGTCAGCGGATCGCCGATACCGCTGGTGAGGCGATCGCCCGACGCGGCACCGGGATTGCGGACACTGACCTCGGGTACAATCACTTCCCACGCGACTCCAATTTGGCGGTTGGATTCGGGTGACCAGAATCGCACGTACTTGGACAAGCCCGTGATGGCGTGGCTCCCGGGTCCCCGCACACTGTCACCGTCGTCGTTGTAGACGCGCGCATTGTCCTGGAAGGTGCCGTATTGCACGAAGACATTGAATGGCTTGAAATCGACCGGCAGGGCGTATTCGTGTGGCCCGATCACGTCGAACGTGGTCTGTGCCTGCGAGGCGCCCGCAAACAGTAGAAGTGCCACAGCCGACAGCCTGGTCACGTTGGCATGTCGTAAGCCGATCGACGCCGTCGGCGAAATTGCCACGTGTTGTAAAATTGTCATAGATTCCCCTCCCCAAGGTCTGTCTGGTAAAATTGTTATCTGCACCAGCTTCTTCGCCTGTGATGCACCCGGAGGCAGTGGCACGGATTCGGCAACTGCTTTCCTTGTCATGGCTCAGCAATCTCCATGCCAACCATCTCACGGCATAAAAACTCCATTTATTCGGCGATTCCTCGCAAAACGTGCAAGCAACCGCAACTTTTCACGTTTTCAATTGAGCGACTTGCCTCCTGCTGCAACACTTGCATCGACAAGTGTTGCGTCCGGTGAAACAAGTGTCGCAGCCCGATCTAGCAAAACGTCCTCGCATGCGCCATTGATCTGGTGGGAAAGTCACTTCTGAAGCCTCGGTAGCTTTTAGTCGGCCATCTCCGTGCAGTGTCCGCGAACCGGAATGCGCACTCGCGAGCGGGGACAGCGACAGCCCCTGCGTAGTACGCATTCAGGTCGGGCAAGCAACGGACGTGGCAACTATCGCTTCGTGCAGCCACACGAGAAGGATGCCACGCGCCGCCCGCTGTGCCATGCCTGAGCTCGGCCCGTACGTCAGGCAGATTTCTTCCGGGCAATCTGGCACGAAGCTTGCTGCCAGATAGGGTACCCGCGCAATGTCGTATCGCGCCGATCAAGCGCGATGTCGAGATTTAGCCGGCATCCATATCCGCGTCAAGCAAACTCTGAATAAGCGTTGCCAAATCACTTCTAAGCAAGTATCCCCCCGAAAAAGTCCGAGGCCTCAGCGATCGCAGCCTCTCAAAGAAGACTTTTTGCGATCAAAGATCAAAGGCCCCCATTTGCGACGTTGCACTATCTCGTTGAGCATCCAACAGCAGACTTGCTGGATTTTCTTGCCGTGGATTATTCCTCTCACGCTTCCGTGGGTGCAAAAGTGGTGCTACTACACTGCCGATTCGCGGTGCCTATTCAATTGATTTAGCCGTCCAAATACGGTATACCACTGTGATCGCGTAGTTCAGCTTTGTCGTGCCGGCCTCTCTATGTGTGTCAATCAGGTCAAACCGATCATGATCATCTCCGCCTCCACCGACTATCGTGAAGCTGCCAGGCGCAGGCTCCCCCCTTTCCTGTTCCACTACATCGACGGCGGCGCGTACGCCGAACACACCCTGCAGCGCAACGTCGGTGATCTGGCCAGCATTGCGCTGCGTCAGCGTGTCTTGCTGGACATGTCCGAACTCAGCTTGCAGACGGAACTGTTCGGAGAGACGCTCTCCATGCCGGTCGTACTCGGACCCATAGGTCTGACCGGCATGTATGCACGGCGTGGCGAGGTCCAGGCGGCGCGTGCCGCTGACCGTCATGGCATTCCCTTCACGATGTCCACGGTTTCGGTATGCCCCATTGAGGAAGTGGCAACCCACATCGGGCGTCCCATGTGGTTTCAGCTCTACGTACTCAAGGACCGCGGCTTCATGAAAAGCGTGCTGGAACGCGCCCAAGCAGCGGGCGTGAGCACCTTGGTATTCACTGTCGACATGCCCGTACCCGGCGCGCGGTACCGGGATGCCCATTCGGGCATGAGCGGTCCGCATGCTGCTTTGCGCCGTTATCTGCAGGCGCTGACGCACCCTCGCTGGTCATGGGATGTGGGCCTGATGGGACGACCCCACGACTTGGGTAATGTTTCAAGGTATCTAGGCGTGCCCACGGGACTGGAAGACTATATCGACTGGCTCGGCTCCAACTTCGACCCTTCGATTTCGTGGAAGGATCTGGAGTGGATCCGGGCGTTTTGGAAAGGGACCATGATCATCAAGGGCATCCTCGACGTCGAGGATGCCCGCGAAGCAGTGCTATTTGGTGCCGACGGCATCATCGTGTCCAATCATGGCGGGCGGCAACTCGACGGTGCGTTATCCACGGTTCGCGCGTTGCCCCCCATTGCTGATGTGGTCAAGAGCGAGCTGCGCATCCTGGTGGACTCCGGGGTACGCAATGGTCTGGACGTGGTGCGCATGCTGGCGCTCGGTGCTGACACCGTGTTATTGGGTAGAAGCTATGCATATGCGCTGGCGGTTGCGGGCGAGGCCGGTGTATTGAATTTGCTGCGCTTGATGCAAAACGAAATACGTGTGGCGATGACCCTGACAGGCGCGCGCACCATCAGCGACATTACGCGCGATTCACTGGCATCAGTATAGATGTGGCCAGTCACATCGGATGGACCAAGTCGCAACAGCTAACAGCTTGTTGGAATTTGTACGCTGACGTGGCAGCCACGCATCATCCAGCGGACTGGTGATTCAGTGTTGCATGTTTTTCGGCGCATTTGGCGGCATGACCGACAATTTTCAAATGTTTCTGCGCACTGCAGGCACAGCTTGCCTGCGATCGCGCTCATGCGTAGGCTCTCTGGGCTCGCAGCGTGAGCAACCGTCTCGTCCGCGCTGGTTTGACCATGCGTAAGCCGACCGCAGAATTGATGCCGGAAAAACGGGTTTCGGTCCTCACGCCAGTGGTGACGCTCACCTCGCAACCGTGACGGATGGTACACCCGCCGCTCGCGCTGTACTGGTTGCTGGCGGTCTTCGCCTGATAGAGAGGGACGCGGTGCTTGCGACAGCCGACCACGAAATCGGCCGTGTCAAACGCTTTGTCTGCCTCCAGCGTACGGCACCGCCGTCGCCCCTTGATATCTCCCCCGCATCACCAAGGCAGTGCTGCGTTTACCGCAGTCACTAGCAAGACTGTCATGCTTGGTTGCCTGGGTCAGCTGGCTCGTGCTGATTGCCACGGCGCGACTGCAGCGACCAGCAACACCAGCACCGCGGCGAGCAGCGACGCGGCGAAGCCGTGCGAAAGATGCACTACCGCACTGACCAGCATGGGGCCGAGGACTTGGACTAGCGCAAAGGCGGCGGTGAGCGTGGCGATGAACGTGGTGGCAGCTTGCGGCGCGATGATGCGCGCCTCGCGCAAACCTGCCATGGTCACCACCATGAAGGTGCCGCCGACCAGCAGGGCGGCAATCAGGATCGCGGTCAAACCCGGCCAGATCACAGGCAAACCTACGCCAATCGCCATTAACACATAGGAGCCCGCTCACAGCTTGCGATTGTTCATCGCGTGCAACCAGCGCGCAACCCAAGTCGATAGCGCCGCTGCGGCTCCGAATATGGGCCACGCCAACCCGAACGCGGTCGGATCGGTTACGTAACGACGCGCCATCGCCGGCAGAAAGGTGGCCGGGATGATGTAGCCGAATCCGAACGCGGCATAACATAGTGCAATGCGCACGCGATCACCGTTCCAGCGCAAGTGCGGCATGGGCGCGCGCATCGGGGCCTTGGGCGGCGATACGGGCCCGCAGAACGCTGACCAGACGATCGCGCTGAGCACCAGTGCCACCGTGCCGAATCCTTGCCAGGTGTGATCCGCATCGACCGAAATGGACATCAAACCGAGACACAGCAGTCCGGCACCGGCGATGCCGACCCGCCCCCCGCAAACACTATTCCACTCGCGTCAACGCGCTGCAGGACGTGCAGGTGCTCGAGCGTCCACGCCGAAACATGCACCATGACCCACGCACTGGCCACGCCGGCGGTGAGACGTAGCACCAGCCACAGCGCAAACGCGTGAGTGACCCCCATCGCGAACGTGACCACTGCGATCAACGGTAAGCCACCGCGAACTACCCACGCCGTCGACAGCCGCGCTACGCACAGAGCGCCGAGAAAATAGCCGAGGTAATTGGCGGCCGCCAGCCAACCCGCCGCCGCCAAGGTCAGGCCGACGTCGCACGGCATCATCGGCAGGATCGGCGTGAACGCGAAGCGGCCAATACCCAGCGCCACTGCCAGCACCACGAGACCGGCGCTCGCAATCATCGCCACGCCCGGGTGGGCTGCGGCGGCCCGCATTGCGTTATTGCGCATTATACGATTTCCTGATTACTGTCGACCCTCAGTCATGGAGCGCGTGATCCGAGATGCTCGATAACGATGTTACGTTTACAGTCTACGAGGAAGTAGGTCATGGCGATCCATCAGGTGCAACTCCGGCGGGGTCTGTCGACGGCACAGTTCATGACGCCATACGGTGTCGAGACGAGTTGTGCCCAAGCGTTGTCCCGCTCCCGCCGGCCGCAGAGCTATCGCCGTCCAGAGCGCGCTGGCCGGTTGTCGCCGTGGTGCGTCGCAGGGGACAATTTACGATCAATGCAGATCCCGCCGGCACCAGGCGACGCTGCTCAGCGGTACGTAGTTCGATGCCCCTGAACTGACGCTGAGAATCTGGTTTCTGGCAATCCATCTGGCGACATCAATGAAGACCAACGTGGCAGTGCTGGATCTGACGCGACACGTGGGCGTGACCGACCACACCGTATGGCGCACGACACACAGGTGATGGAGGCGATGACGCAGTATACGGAACCGCGCCAGCTGAATGGGTTCGTATAGAGCGGCACTGCGCACGCCACCGCTTGCGGCGCGGTAACGCGAGAGATGAATCAGAGGAAATGTATCGGAGACACGATGCCGTCGCGCTTCATCCTGCGATAGACCGTAGAACGGGACAGACCGAGTTCACGTGCGGTGTCGGCAATGTTCCAATGGTGGCAACGCAATACTTTCAGCAAGTCGGAAGGCTCATCGCCAGCACCGGCACGCTCACCAGCGAATTCTAAAGTTGGGTATACCGGACCCTGCATGCGTGCTTGGGGTTGTCCGACCGCTGCGTCGATGATGTTCGGTGGCAGATGCTGAACGTCTATCTGTTCGCCGTCCGCAATGGACAGCGCGAAACACAGCGCGTTGCGCATCTCGCGAACATTGCCCGGCCACTCGTACCGCAACAGCAGCACCATCGCTTGCGGGCTGATAGAGGCAGAGGTCTGCATCGCGCCTGCCTCTGCCCGCAATATACGGTCGATCAGGAACGCCTTATCCTGCCGTTCACGCACGGCTGGCAACGCCAGCGTGGCTCCGCACAAGCGATAATACAAATCTTCACGAAAACTTCCTGCACTGATCTGCCGGCGCAAGTCGCGATGCGATGCGGCAACGACGTGCAGATCGACCTTGATCGGTCGATCTGCACCCAAGGGCAATATTTCGCGTTCGGACAATACTCGCAACAGACGAGTCTGCAGCAGCAATGGCATATCGCCGATTTCGTCCAGAAACAGCGTGCCACCGTCGGCACGCTGAATCAGGCCCTTCATGCCCTTGTTGCGCGCACCGGTGAATGTACCAGGCATGTAGCCGAAGAGCTCGCTTTCGATCAGCGATTCAGGGATCGCCGCGCAATTGACCGCAACAAACGGCTTGTCCGCACGCTGACTGGAGTCGTGCAGAGCCTGCGCCAGCACCTCCTTACCCGTGCCGGTCTCGCCCTGAATCAGGATACTGATCGGCTTGTCGACCAGACGGGCCGCGCGGTCAAGCAACTGTTTCATGTGGCTATCTTCACCAGCGATCCGGCCAAGAATCTCTTCACGCCGAGGATTGGCTAGCGTATCGCCTTCATCCACGCGATACCGGGTGGGCGCCGCCTTCGGTGCCATCACCGACGCGCTGTAACCCTGGCCATCCCAAGTAGTGACGATGATCCGGTCGCCGCCAGCAGTGCCCTTGGTCAGCCGCCAGATATCATCGATCCGCGATCCAAACACGCCACTGAGATGATGGCCGACCAGATCGCTGCGATCCTCGGGGGAGATACGCGTCGCATCAAGCAGGCGCAGAACCCTTCGCGCATCGGCATTGGCACCGACAATTCGGCCGTCACGATCCACTGCCAGCATGATTTCCCCGCATACGTCAACCAACGGTCCAACCGTACCTAGGCGCAGGATCCAATGTTCGCGGAACTGGTGAATGAAATTCGCATCCTCGATCATTCGACCGTACAGCACGGTCATGTGCTTGATCAGATGCTGGCTCGCGCGCGCATGCGGGGATGAAAGCACCGACAAGTTCAGCACCCCCATGAATACCCCCAGCGGATCGAATAGGGGCGTGGCAGTGCAGCTCAGGTCAACATGACCAATGTAGTAATGATCGTCCTGGTGACAGGTCAGTGCCAGACGCTCCGCGACGCAAGTGCCGATTCCGTTGGTTCCGGCATGGATCTCGTTCCAATCCGCCCCCAGTGCCAGGCCCGCGCGCCGCAACAGCGTGTCCCATGTATCGTTGCCGATGTAGTCAATCGTGACGCCGCTAGCATCGGTCAGCAGCAACACATAGCCCGATGCAGAAACGTGTTTATATAGTTGTTCCATGCCCGCACGCGCAACATGCAGGTGTTCCTCGTTCCGCTGCAAGCATTCCTTTAACTTGGTGGAAGTCTCGATGCGCACGTCCGGACGCAGAGCAGGATCGAGCGAGTGTTCGACGGAACAGCGCCGCCAGGAACGGTGAATGAGAGCCGTGTTGGCGTCAGTGTCTGCAAGTGGGGGCGTCAAATGGACAACCCGCAGGACCTTGTCGACGTGATGTTGAACAGCTCTCATGTTCCCCTCCCTACCACCGCATCCTGCCAGTTCCTTCCGGTATGCGGCCCTGACGTTGGAATTACTTGTACATACGCGTATGCGTTTCGAGTTTAGTTGCATGCCAACAGCGATCGGCCGCGCTTTTCTCGAGGTGACGAGTCAATTGTTCACGCACAGAACGGCGGGCCGGGTACAGCGGTTCGCGCGCCCACGTCCACCGGAACCGGCAGGGAAGCGTCAACATTCTCAAACGCGGAGCAATCGATGCTGGCAAACCGTACCACACCGGATGTGAGTAGAGTAAGCGGTAAGTATCCCAAGGCAAATTTGTTCTCACCGTGCCGAGCCGGCGACGCCCGCTGAGTTTGCGGTCAACTTCAGGTCATCGAGCACCTGGCGTGGCCGACGCGCGAGTTCGCGCATCATTTGCGCGATGTGTTGCCCCGGTTTTTGGAAGGTCTTGAGCAGGCCGATCGCGAAGCGGCGTAGCTGTGTGACATTGGCTGGCCCGTGGCCCGTGGCCCGTGGCCCGTGGCCCGTGGCCGGTCCGGATGCGACCGCGATCCTCGTCGTAGTTCCAGTCGATGATGTAGTGGACGGACTCGATGCTCCAGTGACCGCGATTGATCGCGAGCAGTTGTTGCGCCGTCATCTGCTGTGACGTGCGGCGGGTGATGCTCACGACCGTCTCGCGGCTAGAGGCCCCTGACTTTTTGTGCGTGCGATCGCGTTCGATCAGCCACGCTTGGCCGACGTGCGGGAAGTTGAGGTAGTCGTTCAGCGCCGTGGTGCACCAGATACGCCGCTGCTCGATGCGCCCGTGAGGGATCTGTATGGGTTCGGCGTAGTCCAGCTCGCCACGGCGTGCAAAGTGTGTGCGAATGTCTGCGGCCAGGGTTTTCTGGTTGTCTTTGACCGTGAAGTGATAGTGCGCGTGGCATGAGACGAGGTAGTCGGCCAGCGCGCGCTGCGTCAGCAGGGCATCGGCGGTAATGTCGCGCTCGGCCATGTCGCAGGTTTCGAGCAGCGGGATGGCCATGCCGATTTCGTTCGTGTGCCAGGAGCCTGTCGGACTTTAGTGGTCGAGGCGAGAATTCGGCTGTGTGAGGACAGATTCCTGCCGGTTCGCCGGTCCATAGTGGTGCTATGGACCAAGAATCGACGGGGATATGGACCACACAGGCGGATTCGCAGACCGGCCAACCAACGTCCAACAGACTCCCAGGTCTCGTCGCTGCCATCGCGCTTTAGCGCACCGACTTTTTTGGGGCGGCGCAGCGCTTCGACTCGTGGCCGATCAGGCTCAGGATAGGGGTCTGCGCACCGGTCACATCGACGGCGCCCTGCAACGTCTTGCCGTCCATGGCCAGCGTCTCGTCGGGCTTGAGCTGGGCGCCCTGCCACGCGGCAAGGCCCCGCGCCAGGGCATCGGGCTCGACCCGCACCAAGGCAATCACGGATCATCGACAGGCTCGGGACTTCGTAGTGCCCCTTGACACGCCGGCAACCGAAGCGCCGGCGCGCCGCTTGGCCCAGCGAAGCGGCTCATTCGGCTATCGCCTGGTAGTCCTGCATGCTGCACAGCGAGGCGCCGGCGGCGAGCGCCAGCACCACGGCTGTAACCGCCCTGGATACGGCGAAAACCGCGAGTCAGGCCCAGTTCGAGCCAGTTCGCGCACGGTACACGCCACCGTGAAAGCGGCGCGGATCGACAAACGTCTCCAATAGCAACAGCGGGTGGCCGAAGCGTTGCGGCCAATCCAACGCCGCACGGCGCGCCACCAGCCCCAGCACGCGCGAGCCGACGTTCGGGTAGCGCCCTGCCGGCAGAATCAGAAAACGGCTGTTGTTGGCAATCAGCTTGAGCCGGTCGAACTGGCTGCGGAAATCCCAGCCAATCCAGGCATCACGCACGCCACACTTGAGCGCCGCCGCCGACAGACCGATCTGGGCCAGCCACTGACCGCGCCACGTCGCGACATACCACAGCGTCTCGCCGATCTTGGGCAAGGCGCCGAGGTAGTGCTGCGCCGCCATCTGCGCCTGATAGCGTGACTCCTCATCACGTTCGACCGGGCGGACGATGATCTCGCAGATGATCGGTGCGATGGCGGCGGGCTCGGGCATGCCACCCCCTTTGTACCAGCGCTCACGCCCGATGTTCAGCAAACTGCCTCAACGCTTTGACACCGCTTGGGTTATTAGTAGAGAACAAAAGCGTCATGAACTGCCGTGCTAGGAGCCTGGGCCGCAGAAACTTTGGAGAGCATCATCGCAGCCCAAAGATTTCTTCGGCCCACGCTCCTAGCCGATCGGCAGCACCGTGCGCTGATGGGCGTCGTTGATGACTTCCGCCGCCGACAGGTAGAACGCCAGCGCCGCCGTGAGCAGGCCACCGTAGCCGCCGGCGACATGCAGTGCACTCATGCCGGTCCATTCACCGGCTGCCAGCAGAAAGAAGGTGATCCACAACACCAGGAAGATCAGCTGGAACACGCGCGGCTTCTTGAGCGTGGCGATCCACATGTAAAAACTGAACACGCCCCACAGGAACAGATACCAGCCCACAAAGCTCGCCGGCACCTTATCATGCGCCAACTCCAGGAACAGCGCAAACGACCACCAGAATGCGCCATAGCCGATGAAGGCGGTGGTGCCGAAGGTATTGCCGCTGGGCATTTCCATCACACCGGCGATCATTTGCGCGGTACCGCCAAAGGCCATAGCCACGGCCAGCACCATGGGCATCGCGCCGCCGTCGAACCAGCCGACATTGACGAGGCTCAACAACCACGTTGTCAAGGCGAAGCCAGCCAGCCCCAACGGGGCCGGGTTGGCGAATTTCTTCGCTGCGCTTTCATTGCTCATTGGTTCAATCTCCCCTCGCATTGGTTTAGAAGAATTGCTTCATTACGAATTGCCGTTGCCCAGCCTTTCCCCACCTGTTGACTTCCATCAAGCATGATCATGCTGCAGCGCGGTCCGCTATTCCTCTTTGGTCGTATATCGACCAAAGTCGAGTTGTTCGCTGCCGCGCTCTACGCTTTGCGTAGCTGTACTCGATTCATGCCCAAGTCTTCGGGCATCAATCGACTAACTTGGTTTGCATTCAGTCGGCAACAACGCCAACGCGTCACGGATTTGCAACAACGCCTGTGGATCCTCCAGGGTGGTCAAGTCCCCCGGATCGCGCTGTTCACACAAGGCCTGGATAGAGCGTCGCAAGAGCTTTCCGGAGCGCGTCTTGGGAAGCTGGCTGACAAAATGCACCCGTACAGGCCTCGCAACCGCCCCGAGTTGCGTTTGCACTGTCTTCATGATCTCTGCCTCGAGATGGCTGCGCTCAGCCCCGCTGCCGGCCCCGGCAGCATCGCGCAAAACGACGAAGGCCATCGCAACCTGACCCTTGACTGGATCGGCCGCGCCGATGACAGCCACTTCGGCCACGGCGGCATGACTCGAAATGCTCTCCTCGATCTCCCTCGTACCCAGGCGGTGGCCGGCAACATTGATCACATCATCCGTCCGACCAAGGATGGTGACGTATCCCTGCGCGTCGGCCACACCCCAATCGAAGGTTGAATACACCTGCTGGCCAGGAAAATCACTCCAGTACGTCTCGACGAAGCGCTCGTCGTCGCCCCAGACCGTTTGCATGCACCCCGGTGGCAGGGGCCAGCGGATCGTCACCACGCCTTTTTTCCCCAGCAGCCACCTGCCTTCCGGTGCTCTCGTCGAGCACCCGCACGTCGTAACCGGGCATGGCGACGCCAGCCGAACCCAGTTTCGTCGCGAGGGCTTCCACGCCGGAGGGGAACCCCAGAATGGGCCAGCCCGTCTCGGTCTGCCAGTAGTTGTCCACCACCGGCTTGCGCAGAGTCTCCTCCGCCCAGGACGAGGTGGACTCATCCAGTGGCTCGCCGGCCAGGAACAGGCGTTGCAGCGATGACAAGTCATGTCGGCGCATGAATTCGAGATCGAATTTCTTGAGGACGCGAAGCGCCGTCGGCGAGGAGAACATCACATTGACGTGGTGCTTTTCCACCAACTGCCAGAAAATTCCCGCATCCGGGCGCAGTGGTGTGCCCTCGTACATCAGCGTAGTCATCCCCTGCAAGAGCGGTCCGTACACGATGTAGCTGTGTCCGACCACCCAACCAATATCGCTGGTGCTGAAATACACGCCGCCAGGCTCACCGCAGAAAATATCGCGCATCGACGTGACCAGCGCCACGGCGTAGCCTCCCGTGTCGCGCTGCACGCCCTTCGGGTTCCCCGTGGTGCCCGAGGTGTAGAGGATGTAGCTCGGGTGGTTCGAATCCACCCAGACACAGGGCACCACGGGGTTGTCGCCCACCTGTTTGCAGGCTTGCGCATAGTCCACATCGCGTCCTGCCACGGGCGTGAAGGCGTGCAAACCACGATCCACAATCAGGACCGTTTGCGGCTTGTGCGCCGCCCGCTCGATCGCTTCGTCGAGCAAGGGCTTGTAGGGGACGACCTTCCCGCCGCGCGAACCCGCATCGCTGCCGACCACGAGCTTCGGGCGTGCATCGTCGATCCGGGTGGCCAGGCTTAGCGCGGCGAAGCCGCCAAACACCACCGAGTGGATGGCTCCCAGACGTACGCTGGCCAGCATCGCAAACACCGCCTCCGGAATCATCGGCATGTAGATGAGCACGCGGTCGCCTTTGCCCACGCCCTGGCTGGCAAGGACGGCGGCCATGCGCTGCACCTCGCGGTGCAGATCTGCGTAGGTATAGGTACGGCTTTGGTTTACCTCGGTGGACTCCCACACGAGCGCCGGTTGCTCGGCGCGGGCCGACACATGCCGATCAACGGCATTGTGGCAAAGATTCGTCTGCCCGCCCACGAACCAGCGCGCAAAGGGCGGGCGGCTGCCATCAAGCACCTGGTCCCAGCGGCGATGCCAGTCGATCAGGGCGGCCTGCTCGGCCCAGAATGCTTCGGGCTGCTCGATGGACCGGCGATGGTATTCGGCGTAGTTCATGGCTTTTCCCCATACGTGGTGCTGATTGAACAATGGTGCGCCAGGCAAGCATAACGCTCAAGTGGCCGCATAAAGATCCACGTACTCATGCACCGGCATGGCGGCCAGGCGGGAGCTGTCAAGAGAGACCTGCAAGATGCGTTCCTGCTGTTTGGCGGCAAAGCGGCGTGCCAGGTTGGTGCGAAACTTGGCTTCGAGCAGGGGGATGCCGTCGCTGCGATGGCGCCGATGACCGATCGGGTATTCCACCACCACCTCGGGCAGCGAGCTGCCATCCTTGAAGGTGACGGTGAGCGCGTTGGCGATGGAGCGCTTGTCGGGATCGTGGTAGTCGGTGGTGAACGCAGGATCCTCCACACAGCTGATGGTGTCGCGCAAGACATCGATGCGCGGGTCCACCGCCACCGCATCTTCGTAATCACCCGCGCTCAGACGTCCAAACAACAGCGGCACTGCCACCATGTACTGGATGCAGTGATCGCGGTCGGCCGGGTTGCTCAGCGGGCCCTCCTTGTCGATGATGCGAATGCAGGCTTCATGCGTGCGGATCTTGATGGAAGCGATATCCTCGGCCGTCTTGCCCATGCTCTTGAGCTGGCCGTGGAGGGTCATCGCCGCCTCCACGGCGGTCTGCGCATGAAATTCAGCCGGGAAGCTGATCTTGAACAACACGTTCTCCATCACGTAGGAGCCGTACGGCCGCTGGAACTTGAACGGCTGGCCCTTGAACGACACGTCGTAAAAACCCCAGGTCTTGGCGGTGAGGACCGAGGGATAACCCATCTCGCCGGTACGTGCAATCAGCGCCAGACGCACGCCGCGGCTGGTGGCGTCGCCGGCGGCCCAGCTCTTGCGGCTGCCGCCTGCACCGGGTCGAGCTGGTACGGCGTACCAGGCACCTTGGCACCATGGGGAACCACCGTGCCCGCGACAACCGGCCCGAGCAGTTTGGTGCAGGCCGGGTACTCCAGCGCCTCCAGGCCGCAGCCCAACGTATCGATCAGGCAATGCCTGGCGGTCTCGAAGGCCAGGTCATCAAAACGGCTTTGATTGAGCACATAGTCGGCGATGTCGGCAAGCACCTGATCGGGAGCCGGGCGGGTATTGGAAATAGGTGAAGACATGCTTGTTTCCCTGGAGCTGCATTCTGTTGGAGAGATGAGGCGACTTCGCCGGCGCGTTGGCGCTTTCGGCAAGTGCTTACGGGCGCTTCTGAAGCGGGACGAACGGCAAGTCTTCCGGGCCCATATAGTTGGCGCTCGGCCGGATGATCTTGCCGTCGATGCGTTGTTCGATGACGTGGGCTGCCCATCCGGAAGTGCGTGCAATCACGAACAGCGGCGTGAACATGGCCGTGGGTACCCCCAGCATGTGGTAGCTCACCGCCGAAAACCAGTCGAGGTTGGGGAACATCTTCTTGGCGTCCCACATGACGCTTTCCAGCCGCTCGGCGACGTTGAACATTTTCATGCTCTGCTGCTCGGCACTCAATTGGCGCGCGACTTCCTTGATGACGTTGTTGCGCGGATCGCTCACCGTGTAAACCGGGTGGCCGAACCCGATCACCACTTCCTTGTTTTCGACGCGCCGGCGAATGTCGGCTTCGGCTTCATCCGGCGTGTCGTAGCGCTGCTGCACTTCGAACGCAGCCTCGTTGGCGCCGCCGTGCCTGGGCCCCCGCAGTGCGCCGATCGCACCGGTGATGGCCGAGTACATGTCCGCGCCGGTACCGGCAATCACGCGTGCGGCAAAGGTGGAGGCATTGAATTCATGCTCCGCGTACAGCACTAGGGAGGTGTGCATGGCCTTGATCCACGTATCGCTGGGTTTTCGACCGTGCAACAAGTGCAGAAAGTGGCCGCCGATCGAGTCGTCGTCGGTCTGCACTTCGATGCGCTCGCCGTTGTGACTGTAGTGGTACCAGTACAACAGCATGGAGCCCAGACAGGCCATCAGCTTGTCGGCGATGTCACGGGCACCGGGAACATTGTGATCGTCCTTCTCGGGCATCGCGCAGCCAAGCAACGACACGCCGGTGCGCATCACGTCCATCGGATGGGTGGCCGCGGGGAGCTGCTCCAACGCTGTCGTCACCGCCACGGGCACGCCGCGCAACGACTTGAGCTTTGCCTTGTAGCTGGCCAGCTCGGCCGCGTTGGGCAGCTTGCCGTGCACCAGCAAATAGGCGATTTCCTCGAATTCGCAGGCCTCGGCGATATCCAGGATGTCGTAGCCGCGGTAGTGCAGGTCGTTGCCGGTGCGCCCGACGGTGCACAGGGCGGTATTGCCGGCGGAGGTGCCGGACAGCGCGACGGATTTCTTGGGTTTGAAACCTGCGGCCTGGGTGGGGTCGGTCATGGCGAGTCTCCTAGTGGGAATCACTTCCTGGCCGCGAACAACGCGTCCAGATGTTGCTCGTAAGCGTGATAGCCGATACGGTCGTACAGCTCTTCGCGCGTCTGCATCGTGTCAAGCACGTTCGCTTGCGTACCTTCCTGGCGAATCGCCCGGTAAACCGCCTCGGCGGCCTTGTTCATGGCACGAAAGGCGCTTAGCGGGTAGAGCACCATCGACACGTCGGCCGAGCGCAGCTCATCTACGGTGAACAAGGGCGTCTTGCCGAATTCCGTAATGTTGGCCAGCACCGGCACCTTCACCGCATCGACAAAGCGCTGGTAGGTTGGCAAATCGTTGGCGGCCTCGGCAAAAATGCCATCGGCACCGGCTTGCACGCACAGCAGCGCACGCTCGATGGCGGCATCGACGCCCTCCACCGCGATGGCATCCGTGCGAGCGATCAGGAAGAAGTCCGGATCGGTTTTGGCATCGACCGCCGCCTTCACGCGATCGGCCATCTCAACCGCCGAGACGATCTCCTTGCCCGGGCGATGGCCGCAGCGCTTGGCGCCGACCTGATCTTCAATGTGGCAGGCCGCGGCACCGAATTTGATGAGGCTCTTGACGGTACGCGCGATATTGAAGGCGCCCGGCCCAAAACCGGTGTCGATATCCACCATCAGCGGCAACGCGCACACATCGGTGATCCGGCGGACGTCGGTAAGCACGTCATCGAGCGTGTTGAGGCCCAGGTCGGGCATGCCAAGCGAGCCTGCTGCCACGCCACCGCCCGAGAGGTAGATGGCGCGATACCCTGCTCGCTGAGCGAGCAGGGCGTGGTTGGCATTGATGGCGCCGACGATCTGCAAGGGCGACTCCGCCTGCAGAGCGGCACGAAAGATGGCGCCGGGAGATTTCATGGCATGTTGCCCGTGGACTAATTAGCGCAGCCTATGCAACGGATATGCCATTGGCACGCGCGCTATCCAGGAATCGTCCAAGATATTGGTTTACATACATGTATGTGTGTGACCAGGGCACATTTGAAAAACCAGACGTTCCATAATAAGAACATTACTGTTCTAATTCATGAAACGTGGAACGAGGCCCACCAAACATGCAAACTGTGTCGTATTCCAGTACTGACCATCCTCCGCGCATCGTGGGCGTCGGCTTTCACCGACTCCAGCACCTGTTGCGCGAACTAGCCCCCGGCTACCAGCACACCGCGCAGGTGGAGGTGCTCGATCTTGGGTTCGAGGAAGCCGTCGCCGAAATTCAGGCACAGCGTCGGATAAAACGCATCGATGTGTTGGTCGCCGCCGGTTCGAATGGCGCGTATTTGCGCCAGCACATGGACTTGCCCGTGGTCCTGGTCAAGGTCGGCGGGTTCGACGTGATGCGTGCGCTCGGCCGCGCGCGCGCCATGTCCAGGCGCATTGCATTGGTGACTCACGGGGCGATTTCCGCAGAGGTGCAGCAGTTCAACGACCTCTTCAATCTCGACATCGAGCAGCGCAGCTATCGCAGCGAACAGGAAGCCAGGGATTGTGTCGGCGAATTGCGCGCCAGCGGCATCCAGGTCGTCGTCGCGCCCGGGCTCGTTGCCGACCTGGCCGAGGAGGCCGGCATGACCGGCGTGTTCCTCTACTCACAGGAGGCCGTGAGGGACGCCCTCGACGATGCCGTGGAAATCGCCCGTGCATCGCGGATTGAAGCCACCAAACGCGAACGTTTAAACACCATCATCGGACAGTTGCGCGATGGCGTCGTCGCGGTTGACATGCACGAGCGCATTGAAGCTTTGAACCCCGCGATGGAACGGCTACTCGGTGCGCCAAGAAGTCAGTTGCTGGGACAGCGGTTGGGCGACATGGCACCCGCGCTTTCCCTCGAGCGAACCTTGCGCAGCGCACAGGAGGATCTCGACGAGGTCCAGCCATTCAGGCAACACATGCTGGTCACCAGCCGCATTCCCATCATCGAGCACGGCGTACAGACCGGCGCCGTGTTGACCTGTCAGGATTCGGTGGCGATCCAGCGGGTCGATCGCCACCTGCGCACGCGCCGGAAGAGTCCAGCCACGAAGGCGCGCTACCGGCTGCGCGACATCATCGGCAGCAGCGCAACCATCCAGCGCGCGAAGACACGGGCTGCGCAGTTCGCGCGCAGTGACGCCACGGTACTGATCGTGGGGGAGAGCGGCACCGGCAAGGAGCTTTTCGCCCAGGGCATTCACTCGCACAGTCGCCGCGTTGCGCAACCCTTCATCGTGGTCAACTGCGCGGCTTTCTCCGAGTCTCTTCTTGAGAGCGAACTTTTCGGGTATGAAGACGGGGCTTTCACCGGCGCGCGCAAGGGCGGCAAGGTCGGGTTGTTCGAGGCCGCGCATACGGGGTCCATTTTTCTTGACGAGGTCGGCGAGATGCCGGTCTCGCTGCAGACGCGCCTGCTGCGCGTGCTGCAGGAAAGGGAGATTCTCCGCATTGGCGCGACCGAACCCACGCCGATCGATGTGCGCGTCATCGCTGCGACCCATCGCAGCTTGCCCGAGCGCATTGCCGACGGCGAGTTTCGCCGTGACTTGTACTACCGCCTGAATATCCTGCGCCTCGAGTTGCCGTGCCTGCGCGAGCGGCGTGAGGATCTTCCCGCACTGGCTGGATATCTTCTTGAAAAGATTGCCACCCGACAGCGGATCTCAACGCGACATGCCGAACCCGTCGTGGGCGAACTGCTGCGCCGAGCCACCACCTACGAATGGCCCGGCAATGTTCGCGAGCTTGAAAACCTGATCGAACGCATTGCCAGCTTTTGCACGCAAGACAACGCCGAACTCACCTGCGCGCACCTCGACGAGCTGGTGCCGGAGACCGCCGGCTGCGCCAGCGGCGCTCCCGCAGCGGTGCGTCTGGCGGATCAGCGCGCGGACTCGGAGATGGACGTGATCCAGCGCGTTCTTGACGAATGCAACGGCAATCGGCTGGCCGCATGCCGAAAGCTTGGTATCGGTCGCACGACGCTGTGGCGTAAGCTGGCGCAGTCGCAACGTTGATGGATGTTGGCGCGCACCTGAATTTTCCTTCAGCCACCTGGCACACACCCCACGACAACTTTGGCGCTTGAACAAGCACCATTCGGATCAGCATCCTTTCGAGGCGACCTCGGGAACGAACGGATTCAGGTGGGCGACGTTTCCTGCAGCACACCGTTGTGCAACACGAGGGTGCGATCCATCTTCGCCGCCAGGCGCGGATCGTGGGTGACCAGGATGAAGCTGGTGCCGATCTCGCGGTTGAGTTCCAGCATCAAGGCATAGACCTGGGCAGCGTTCGCCTCGTCGAGGTTGCCGGTGGGCTCGTCGCCGAGCACGCAGGCCGGCCGGGTCACCAGCGCGCGCGCCACCGCGCAGCGCTGGCGTTCACCACCGGACAGTTCGGACGGTTTGTGATGGGTGCGTTCGCCCAGCCCGACCCGCTCCAGCAATGCTGTGGCCTGCTTCTGCGCCTGCTCGATCGCTGTGCCGCGGATCAGCAGCGGCATGCACACGTTTTCCAGCGCGGTGAACTCGGGCAACAGATGGTGGAACTGGTAGATGAAACCCAGCGAGCGATTGCGCACGCGACCGCGCTCGGCATCGGACAGGGTCGAAAGCACGCGGCCATCGACCTCCACCTCGCCCGAGCTGAGCGTGTCCAATCCACCAATGATGTGCAGCAAGGTGCTCTTGCCCGAACCCGAGGCGCCGACGATCGCCATCGTCTCGCCGCGCTTCAGGCTGAAGCTGACATCACTCAGCACCTCCGTACGCAGACCGCCTTCGGCATAGGTCTTTGCCACATGGCTGGCGCGCAGCACGTTTTCGTTCGACGCCATCGCGTTCTGCTCATTCATAGCGAAGCGCCTGGGCCGGCTGCGTGCGCGACGCGCGCCACGCCGGGTAAACGGTAGCCAGCAGCGCAAACACAAAGGTCAGCAGCGCGACCCAGCCCACGTCGTGCCAGTCCAGCCGGCTGGGTACCTCGCTGATGTAGTAGATATCCGGCGACAGGAAGGTGACGTGGAAGGTGTGTTCGATCCACTTGATGATGCCGGGCAGTTTCCATGACAGCAGCGCGCCGAGACCCACGCCGAATCCGATGCCGACGAAACCCACCAGCAAGCCCTGCACCATGAACGTACCCATGATGCTGCGTGGCGTGGCGCCCAGCGTGCGCAGGATCGCGATATCGGCCTGCTTGTCGGTGACCAGCATCATCAGCATCGAGATCAGGTTGATCACCGCCACCAGCACGATCAGCGACAGGATGATGAACATCACCAGCTTCTCCATCGACAGCGCGTGGAACAGGTTGGCGTTCTCATCCATCCAGGTGCGCACGCCGTAATACTGGCCGAGCTTGTCGGCCAGCTCGCGCGCCACCGGGCGCGCACTGAACAGATCGTCCAGGCGCAGCCGGATGCCGGTGGGACCGCTCAGGTCATTGACCTTCTCGGCATC
This sequence comes from Rhodanobacter sp., assembly GCA_004298505.1. Classification (GTDB taxonomy): domain Bacteria; phylum Pseudomonadota; class Gammaproteobacteria; order Xanthomonadales; family Rhodanobacteraceae; genus Rhodanobacter. The sequence goes on along the minus strand of SCRO01000113.1, from coordinate 29,160 downwards.
GTGCATGTTGACCAGGGCCAGGCCGGAATCGAACTGCTCCATGCCCAGTTGGAACGTGCCCACGACATGGAAACTGCGCATGCGCGGGATGCCACCCATCGGCGTGGCGCGCATTTCCTGCACGACCATGGTCACCCGGTCGCCGACGCCGACGCCGAGCTGCATCGCCAGGTCACGGCCGAGAATGATGTTCCAGCTGCCCGGGGTCAGCTCGTCGAGCTTGCCTTCAACCATGTGCTGGCCGATATCGACGACTTTCGACTCTTGCGCCGGATCGATGCCGCGCACCCTGGCGCCGGCGGATCGCTGGGCCAGCAACATGGCCTCGGACTCGACATAAGGTGCCGCGCCGAGCACGTGTGGGTTCGCCTGCGCGATCCTGAGCGCCTTGGGCACGTCCTGGATGGCGCCATCGACGCTGGTGATCGTTGCCTGCGATACGGCACCGAGAATGCGCGAGCGCATCTGGTAGTCGAAGCCATTCATCACCGACATCACGGTGATCAACGCGATCACGCTGATCGCGATGCAGACGATTGAGACGGTGGAAATGAACGAGATGAACTGATTGCGGCGCTTGGCGCGGGTGTAACGCAAGCCAATGAAAAGTTCGAGCGGTCGGAACATGGGCAGTTCGCTTGGGATGGTCGCTGGGCGGGCCGCCCGGTCATCCATTATCAGGTATTCGGTGAGACCACGCCGCCGCCGCGAAGTTGCCGGCCGCTCACAGGCGCGGCAATGCTTCGCCCGGCGTTACCGTGGCCAGGCGCATGCGCAGGCGGCGGCGGATGTCGGCATCGCTGTTGTCCGGTGCCAGCAAGAGCGCGTGCACGCCACGACCCACCGTGCGCAGGCGCAGCAGCACGAACGGGCCGAGCACGCGGAACGAAAGCAGCTCGGCCGGTACATCCTCGTGGTCGGCCATATGCAAGGTCCAGTCCAACTCCATGCCCCAACCCGCCGCCATGACCGCCGACGCGACCCATTGGCGGTGTGTCCGCCATGTCGCCAGCAAGACCGCGATGGTCAGGGCCAGCCTGATCCAGAGTGGCAGAGCGCAAGAGATGACGGCCAGCACAGCCAATCCCGCAACCAGAAGCATGGCGCGCTGCAACCAGCGCGACGGCATGTAGTCAAAGCCGATGGCGGGCGCGGATGTCATCGATGATCGCCTGCCAATCCGCTCGCCCGGGATGGGCATGGCCCATCACCCAGTCCCACAGCTCGGGATCCTGCACATCGAGCAGCTCGTCGAACGCCTCCTGTTGCGCTTCGTCGGCAGTGGCAAAACATTCATCCAGCCATCCACCGAGCAACGCATCAAGCTCGCGGGTCCCGCGGCGGGTACGCCAGCGCAGGCGGCCTTTATCCATGACGGCTGGCGCGAAGCGCCGCGTCGGCCTTCTCTCCCCTGTGGGGATAGGATTGAAGTGAGGGGCCACTCTTGCCACAAATCATCACCAAAAGCTCCCTCCGATCAGCTTCACGGCGAGCACCCGCCCCTCACCCTGCCCCTCACCGAGGGGGACGGGATATGCGGTATCGCCGCTACGCGGCGACAGCTGCCTCATGCCGAGCGCCGCTCCACCATCAGTTTCTTGATCTCGGCAATCGCCTTGGCCGGATTCAACCCCTTCGGGCAGGTGCGCGTGCAGTTCATGATGGTGTGGCAGCGGTACAACTTGAACGGATCTTCCAGATCGTCCAGCCGTTCGCCGGTGGCTTCGTCGCGACTGTCCACAAGCCAGCGATAGGCCTGCAGCAGGATCGCCGGGCCCAGGTACTTGTCGCCGTTCCACCAGTAACTCGGGCAGCTGGTCGAGCAGCACGCACACAGGATGCACTCGTACAGGCCATCGAGCTTCTTGCGCTCTTCCGGCGACTGCAGCCGCTCCTTGTCCGGTGCCGGACTCTGCGTGCGAATCCATGGTTTGATTGAGGCAAACTGGGCGTAGAAGTGCGTCAGGTCGGGTACCAGGTCTTTCACCACCGGCATGTGCGGCAGCGGATAGATCTTCACGTCGCCACTCTTGACGCTGTCGATCGCGCAGGTACAGGCCAGCGTGTTGGTGCCATCGATGTTCATCGCGCACGAACCGCAGATCGCTTCGCGGCAGGAGCGGCGCAGTGTCAGCGTGGGGTCGACCTCGTTCTTGATCTTTAGCAGCGCGTCCAGCACCATCGGGCCGCATGCAGCCAGGTCGACTTCATACGTGTCGATGCGCGGATTCTTCCCGTCATCCGGCGACCAGCGATAGACGCGAAACGTCCGCGGATTCTTCGCATCCTTGGCGGGGTAATGCTTGCCCGGCTGGATCTTGGAGTTCCGTGGCAGCGTGAATTCACCCATGGCATTGCCCTTCAATGTTCTTGAAAAGTGGACGTGACATCGACTGCGCCAACTCAGTAGACCCGCTTGGCCAAGGCGACCGGGGCCACCTCGTCGGTCAACGTGTTCATATGCACCGGACGATAGTCGAAGCGGGTCTTGCCTTCTGGATCAACCCACACCAGCGTGTGCTTGAGCCACTTCACGTCATCGCGCTCGGGGAAATCCTCGCGCGCGTGCGCGCCACGACTCTCCTCACGCTGCTCGGCCGAGTGCATCGTGGCCACGGCCTGCGCCAGCAAATTGGACAACTCCAGCGTTTCGACCAGATCGGAGTTCCAGATCAGCGAGCGATCGGTGACCTTGACGTCCTTGAACGAGTCGAAGACCTCGGAAATCTTCTGCCTGCCTTCGGCCAGTGTCTCGCCGGTGCGAAACACGGCGGCATCCTTCTGCATCGTGCGCTGCATCGTGGTGCGAATCTGTGCCGTCGGCGAATTGCCGTTCGCATGGCGAATCGTGTCGAAGCGCGCCAGTGCCTCGTCCAGCACATTGGCCGGCAGATCCTTGTGCGGGGCGCCCGGTTTGATCAACTCGGCACAACGGAACGCCGCGGCGCGGCCGAAGACCACGATATCCAGCAGCGAGTTGGAGCCCAGCCGGTTGCCGCCATGAACAGACACGCAAGCGGCCTCGCCAATCGCGAACAGGCCTGGTACCACGGCATCCACGTCGTCACCGCGCTTTTGCACGACCTCGCCGTGGTAGTTGGTGGGGATGCCACCCATGTTGTAGTGCGCCGTCGGCAGCACCGGAATCGGCTGCCTGGTCACATCCACGCCAGCGAAGATGCGTGCCGATTCGGAGATGCCCGGCAGTCGCTCATGAAGCACCTCGGGACCAAGCTGCATCAGGTTTAGGTGTAGATGATCTTTGTGCTCGCCGATGCCGCGGCCCTCGCGGATTTCGATCGTCATGGCGCGGCTGACCACGTCACGCGAAGCCAGGTCCTTGGCGTGCGGCGCGTAGCGCTCCATGAAGCGCTCACCCTCGGAGTTGGTGAGGTAGCCACCTTCGCCACGAGAACCCTCGGTGATCAGGCATCCAGCACCGTAGATGCCGGTGGGGTGGAATTGCACGAACTCCATGTCCTGCAAGGCCAGTCCGGCGCGCAGCACCATGCCGCCGCCATCGCCGGTGCACGTGTGCGCCGAGGTGGCGCTGAAGTAGGTCCGGCCGTAGCCACCCGTGGCCAGTACCACGGCCTGGCCACGGAAGAAATGCATGGTGCCTTCGTTCAAGTCCAGCGCGAGCACGCCGCGACAGACACCCTCCTCGTCGAAAATCAGGTCGATCGCGAAATACTCGACGAAGAACGTGGCGTCATGCGCCAGCGCCTGTTGATACAGCGTATGCAGCATGGCGTGACCGGTGCGGTCGGCCGCCGCGCAGGTGCGCTGGGCGGTACCCTTGCCGTAATGCGTGGTCATGCCGCCGAACGGGCGCTGGTAGATCTTGCCTTCCTCGGTACGCGAGAACGGTACGCCGTAATGCTCCAGCTCGATCACCGCTTCCGGTGCATGCTTGCACATGTACTCGATCGCGTCCTGGTCGCCGAGCCAGTCGCCACCCTTGACCGTGTCGTAGAAATGAAAGCGCCAGTTGTCCTCGCTCATGTTGCCCAACGCGGCGGCAATGCCGCCTTGCGCCGCCACGGTGTGCGAGCGGGTCGGGAAGACCTTGGTAATGCAGGCCGCCTTCAGGCCTTTTTCGGCCAAGCCAAAGGTGGCGCGCAGGCCCGCGCCGCCGGCGCCGACCACGATCACGTCATAGAGGTGTTGCTGAACTTTGTAGCTTTCCATGAAATCCCGGCCTCGCGTTTTGTCTTATGGGGTCAGCGCAATGCGCAACACGGCCAGCACGCCCGCCAGCGCGCCCAGCACCGCGAGAAACTTGATTGCGACCAGGAGAACGACTTCCTTCCAGCGCGTATGCACGTAATCCTCGATCACCACCTGCAACCCGAGCACCGCATGCCAGAACATGGTGAGCACGAACGCAATCAGCAGCAGTGCGTTCCAGGGCTGGGCCACGGCAGCGCGTGCCGTGGCGTAGTCGGCATGCAACAGACGCAGCACGATGACCACGAACCAGATGCCAAGCAGCACCAGCGCCGCGGCGGTCAGCCGCTGAACCCACCAGTGGTCCACGCCGGATTGAGCCGAACCCAGACCGCGGGCGATCTTCATCGGATCGCGGCGATCCTCCACCCCCGTGTCCTTCGCGCTCATGCCGCACCTCCCGCCATCAATACATAAGCCCATACCAGCACCGTAAGCACGACGCTGCCGGCCACCGACAGCCAGCTGGAGCGCACGAACTGGGGAATCTCGTAACCGAGCCCGGCATCCTGGATGAGATGTCGGATGCCGTTGCACAGATGGAAGAACAGCGCCCAGCTCCAGCCGAGCAACAGAATCACACCGACCGGGTTGCCCATGAGGTGCCTGAAGCTGTTGAAACTACCTTCGCCGGCGGCCAACTGCAGCAGGCCATAGACCACCAGCAGGCTGCCGACCGCCAAGGCGACACCGGTAGCGCGATGCGTGATGGAGGTCATCATCTGCACCTGCTTGCGGTAAATCTGCAAGTGCGGAGAGAGCGGTCGTTGCGTTTCTGCCATGGCGGCATCCTCTGTGGAATCGCTGGTGTCGTTGTCGCACTTGCCCCGCTTCGATGTACCGACTTCGCAACACGCCCTGCAACGATCAGAAATCGATACAACGCCCGTTCTTTTCCCAGTCGCCATAACGTGTGGGATCCAGAGCCGGACGCTCTGCATCTGCCTTGTCACGCGACGGGTCGACCGGAACGGCGACCGTGTCTGGCGTAACGGGAGCAGGTGTGGATTCGACGGGAGTTGAGCTATTGGGCATGGCGTTTCCTAACCAACAAAGATTAATACTTGACGCCATGCAACACAACTATTGACAGACAGACCGTAGCCCTCGTTCCGACGACCCGTACCACTTGTGCCGGCGCCCGACGGCCCCCATCTTGGACAAGCATGAAAGCATCGCCTCCCGCCGAAACGCTGTTGCTCGAAGGCCCGGACGCAGCGTCGTTTGCGCAAGCGCAATTCAGCAGCAAGGTTGATTCCCTTGCCATCGGCCAGTGGCAATTCAGCGCGTGGCTGGATGCAAAGGGGCGCGTGCGCGCGCTGTTCCATCTGGTCCGGCTTGAGCAGGAGCGCTACCTGTTGCTGCTGCGCGGAGGCAGCGCGACCGCGATGGTCGACTCGCTGCGCCGTTTCGTATTCCGCTCGAAGCTCAAGCTTGCCGCGCTGCCGATGCGCGCGCTGAGTACTGGTGCGGCCCGGCCGATGCATGCCGTGAGCCAGGATGAAGATTCCATCTCGCTGGGATGCGGATCCCACGGCCTGGACATCGTCGCGCTGCAAGACCCGGATGATGCATGGCGGTTGCTGCAATTGCGCGAAGGTTGGCCGTGGTTGCCGGATTCCGCGCTCGATACGCTGCTGCCGCCGGCAATTTCGCTGCAGCGTCTGCAGGCAGTGACCGTTGACAAGGGCTGCTATCCCGGCCAGGAAATCGTGGCCCGCCTGCACTTTCGTGGCGGGCACAAGCGGCACTTGCACCGCGGCACGTTGTCGCAACCGATACCAGCCGGCGAGGTGCTGCGCATCGACGGGATTGAAGTGGGCTGCGTGCTTGATGTTGTCATCGGCGACGACGGCATCGAAGCACTGCTGGCGCTGAACGATGACGTTGCGGCGCGGGCAAATACGGCCACCGAACATGCTTTCGACAACCCCGCCGCGATAAGGCTCTACACATCGTGGCCGGCATGAATGTTGCCTACCATCGCGCACGAATTTCGCGATGGCACTTGTCAAGGTATCGTGAGTACAGGTTAAACTTCGGCAACGCGGCACTTGCCAGCGGCGATTTCGCCCACTAGGCTGCGCCGATCGAATATTGCGGCATCCGGAAAGCGGGGTGCCGATTGACGCGACGAACCGGAAGTATCCGTATCGGCGCGACCCGGCAACAACAACCGGATGGATCATCGCCTCGCCATCAACGAGTGTGAAGCAGTCGGATGCAATACGGCCAACGCGGCCGCGGCCGCGCAACGCCGGATAACTCCGATGACGTTCGGCCTTGTATCGCCGTTCGGACCGCCACAATCCCGTGGCAAAGCGCCATGGCCACAAGTTTCGGTCGTGGCGACAGATCCAGGTGGAACGGCCTGCCCGCCCGTCCATCGCAACGGCGCGCGAAGCTGCAATCGCTTCGCGCGTACAGCACGCTGGAGGCAGAAATGAAACTTTCGTTGTTGTTGTGGCTGACGACACTGATGCCGCAGCCGGTGGCAGACCAGGCTTGTCTGGCCACCACGGTCTATCTGGAAGCACGCAGTGAGCCGACGCTCGGCCAGCTCGCGGTAGCCGAGGTGGCCTTGCGCCGCCGCGACCGCGGCAATTACGGCAACACGGTGTGCAAGGTGGTAACGGCGCCGCATCAGTTCGCCACCACTACCACACCTGGCTCATTCGAGATCAACAACCCGAATGCCTTCATCAAGGCCTGGGATGTTGCCGGCAACTCGATCCACAACTGGCAACTTCCGCCAGCGCAGCGCCACATGCTGGTGCCGCACGCCGATCATTTCGCCACCACCGCGATCTCGCCGCTCTGGTCGCATAACCATGCGAGTGTAACGATTGGGGATCACGCGTTCTACGCCGTGAACTGAATCCGTCCGCCAGTGGACGCAAAACAAAGAGGGGACATCGCGAGATGCCCCCTCTTTGTTTTGGCCGTCTAGACGGCCAAAACGCTATCGCAATGTCAGCGTGCGTACACGCGGTCGTTGCGCACCTCGACGTAGTCACCCCTGCGCAAGCCGGGATTCTCACGCTGGGTCACGGTCGCATAACGCCCATCGTCGAGCCGAACCACGATGCGCCACGCCGTATCCTGGCCACCGCTGCGCTTGCCGACCTGGTTACCAACCACGCCGCCGGCCACCGCACCTGCCACGGTCGCGGCCTTGCGACCATCGCCCTTGCCGACCTGGTTGCCGAGGACGCCTCCGGCCACCGCGCCGATGATGGCTCCGAGCGTACCGCCGTGGCCGTTGTCCTGGACGTAAACCTGCTGCACTTCCTGTACCACGCCACAGGTGTTGCAACGCGCCGATTGACTGGAGTAGCCAGGTGACCGACCCTGGGAGTAGCCGCTATTGCCATAGGGTTGCGTGACGCAACCGGCGAGCCCCAGGCCAGCGGTCATCACCGCTGCGAGTGCAATCTTTCCACTCAATGCATTCATTGTGTGATTTCCTGTGGTTTGGTTGGGCTCAGTGCGCGTCCGATACCGCAGTCACGCCCTCCTGCACCTGCACCCGATCACCGGGATCGTGATCCATGCGCACCGTACGGGTGACGCCGTTGTAGACGTAGCTGACATCGTAACCAACGATCTTGCTACTGGTGTTGTTGACGGTGTGGCACTTGCGCTCAACGGACGTGGTGACCTGGCCTTGCTGACGGCTGGCCTCGATCCGGTTGCCCGCATACCCGCCTCCGACAGCGCCGGCCACCGTGGCCAGTGTCTTGCCCTTGCCACCACCGACCTGATTGCCGACCAACCCACCGACCACGGCACCGATCGCCGTGCCGGCGATGCGATGCTGATCCCTGGGCGGAGCCGTGTGCGTTACCGTTTCGTCACGACAGACCTGCTTCGGGTTGTTCACCGTAGAGCGCACCGGATTGACACTGACCACCTTGGCGTACTTCACCCCGGCGTCAGCGCTGGCGCCGGTATTGGCCGCGTCCGTCGAGGCGCCTGCATCCGCACTGCGATTGCAGGCGGAAACACCAGTCACCAGGGCCGCGGCAATCCCCACCTTGAAGACATTGAGCATCAAACTGTTCATCACCATGTTCTCCTCATGTTTCATGCAGCGTAATGTCCGCAATGTGCAGCGGACGTAATCATCTCCGGAGTCATTGAACCGGCGTGCAGCTGAATCCCAGCTACATCGCGTTCATAACGCCGCCTTCACGCGCAAGCCGCGACACCATGCGCAAACCGCCGGATACCCGCCCATGCGCCCTCTAGTCGACAGCCATGTCCACCTCGACCACGCAGCATTCGACACTGATCGCAGCGTGGTGATCGAGCGCGCCGCGGACATCGGGATACACCACATGATCGTACCCGCTGTCGACATCGAAAGCTGGTCACGCATCAAGGAATTGTGCACGGGCCGATCCGGCATCCACCCGGCCTATGGCCTGCACCCGGTCTATCGTGCCCGGCATGCGCCGGAGTATCTCGATCGCCTGGAGGCGTGGCTGGCCGATGGTTCGGCGGTCGCCGTGGGCGAGATCGGACTCGATTTTCACCTGTCGGAAGCGGACCGCGATCAGCAACGCTTCTATTTCATGAACCAGCTCCAGCTCGCACAAGCGCGGGGCCTGCCGGTGATCGTGCATGCTCGCCAGGCGCTGGAGGAAGTCAGCCTCACACTGCGCCGATGCAAAGGCTTGCGCGGCGTGGTGCACAGTTTCTCAGGTAGCGAGCAACAGGCACGGCAGCTGTGGGATCTCGGCTTCCATATCGGTATCGGGGGGCCGGTTACTTATGAGCGCGCGCAACGATTGCGTCGCATCGTGGCGAAGATGCCTATCGAGTTCCTGCTGCTGGAAAGCGACGCGCCGGACCAGCCTGACGCCGCCCATCGCGGCCAGCGCAACGAGCCAGCCCGGGTCACCGAGGTGCTGCGTTGTGTTGCCGAGCTGCGCGGCGAATCGCAACAACACGTCGCCGACGCCACTACGGCCAACGCCCGCCACCTGTTCGGACTAGGCTGACGCGACAGACCATCGGTCACTTGCCAGCACTATGCCACGACTGCTATTTTACTTCACTGGTGAAATATGAATCAGTGAAATGACAAGCTTGGCGAGCTGTATTGCGATGATGGACGCGGGGATCGACCGGGTCGGCCAGATCATCCCCGAGATGCCTGCGTCGGAAGCGCGGCTGTCGCGGCTGATGCTGATGCTTGGCAGTACCATCGAACGCGAGCTGGAATCCAGGCTCAAGCCGCACCAGCTCAACCACAGCGAATTCCTGACCCTGATGATCCTGTACAGCCGCCCCGACGGCAGCTCGACCCCGGGCGAACTATGCGAGTACGCCACCCAGGGTGCGACCAACATGACGCATATCGCCAATGCGCTGGTCAAGCGCGGTCTGATCAGCCGTGGCGCCAACGAAGAGGATCGCCGCCGCGTACAGATCCGCATCAAGCCCGCCGGACGACGCCTCGTACAGAAGATGCTGCCGCCGATGTTCCCGCAGCTCGGCAACATGTTCGCCGGCTTCAGCACGACCGACAAGCGCCAGCTTGACCGACTGCTGCGCAAACTTGCCGCCAACATCGACCAGTTGAGCGAACACCGCCTCCCATGAAGGAACCCGAGATGAAGCACGCCCCGCTTCGCGGCCGCACGCTGCTGGCTGCCGCGCTCGTGCTGATGCTGGGCGCTTGCGCCCACGCACCTGCCAGGCTCGACCAGCCGGCTCTGCGCGACGATGTGCCGCTCGCCGGACTACAGGCTCCGGCACGCACCGGCTGGCCCACGACCCAATGGTGGCGGCAATATCAAGACCCACAGCTGGATGAGCTGATGGATCGCGCCATGCGGCAGTCGCCGAATCTGGCGCTGGCACAGAGTCGCGTCAACAACGCCGGGCAGTCGGCCAGACTGGCGGCGGCACAACTGGGACTGTCGGTGAACGGCAGTGCCCAGGTCACCCGGCAACGCCTGAGCGATCACGGGCTGATACCCGACCAGTTCCTCGGTTTCAGCTGGTACAACCAGGCCGATATCGGTGCGCAGCTGAATTACGACTTCGACTGGTGGGGCAAGAAGCGCGCGACAATGGAGGCCGCGCTGGACCAGGCACATGCCGCCGAAGCCGAACGCAGCGCCGCCGCGCTGGCGCTTCAATATGCCGTGGCCGATACCTACTTCGGCTGGCAAGCCGATCGGGCACGTCTGCACCTGGCCGACCAGCTGCTCGCCACCGAGGAACAGTTCCAGCAGATTGCGGACTTGCGCGTGAGGCAGGGCGTCGACTTGCCGGACGAGGCGCAGAAGGCGCGTGCACAGCTTGCCGATGTGCGTGAAATGCGCGTGGCACTGGATGGTTCGGCAAAGATCCGCCGCGTCTCGCTTGCGTCACTCTTGGGGTTGTCCCCGGATCAGCTGCCCGATCTCCAACCGCACGCATTACCCGGCGTGGATGGCAGCCTCCCTGCCGATGTGCGCCTGGACCTCATTGCCCGCCGCCCCGACATCGCTGCCAGCCGCTGGCAGGTCGAGGCCGCGCTACGCAAGACCGACGCCGCGCGCGCCGAGTTCTTTCCAGACTTCAGCATCAGCGCGCTGGCCGGCCTGTCCAGCATCGATCTGGGCAAGCTGCTGACCGCCGGCAGCCGCACGTTTGTACTGACCCCGGCACTGCACCTGCCGATCTTCAACGGCGGCGCGCTTGAAGCGAACTATGGCGCTAGCAAGGCCCAGCTCGCTGCGGCGGTAGCGCAATACAACAGCACCATACTGAGCGCGGCGCGCGAAGTGGCCACGCAGGCGCTGAGCGCGCAGCAGATCGCGGCCCGGCGCCATGAGCAGCAGGCGCAACTGGACGCCGACAGGCAATTGCTGGCGAACGCACAAGCACGCGCCAGGCAAGGCGTGCGCGATGGGCGCGAGAGCCTCGCCGCACAGGCGCAGTTGCTAGAGCAACGCGACGCGGCGACCCAGTTGCAGGCGCAGGCCGTGAGCACGGACCTGTCCCTGATCAAGGCCCTGGGTGGCGGCTACCAGGCACCGCACCACACCGACACGAACTCCACTTCCACTGTTACCGCCGGAGCTGCCGACCATGAGCGCCACTGACACCGACAAGCCTTCCGCCAACGACAGCGGCATGGCGGCGAAGCATCCAGCCAAACGCCGACGCGCGCTGCTGATCGTGACCGGCGTGTTCATCCTCGCCGGCGTGGCCTGGTTCCTGCTGTGGTACTTCGTGTTCTCCACCCGTGTGGTGACCGACAACGCCTACGTCGGCGGCAATCAGGTGGCAATCTCGGCGCAGGTGCCCGGCACGGTGGTAGCGATCCTGGCCGACGACACCCAGCGTGTGGTGGCCGGCCAGGTACTGGTGCGACTGGATCCCACCGACGGCAAGGTGCGGCTGGAGCAGGCACGCAGCGCGCTGGCGCAGGCCGTGCGCAGCGTGCGTCAGCAGACCAGTTCAGCCAGCGGCGCCGATGCACAAGTGGCCACGGCCCGGCTTGCATTGCAGAAGACCGAAGCCGATCTCACACGCCGCCTGCCGCTGCTGGCCGCGCACGCCGAATCGCCCGAGATCGTGCAGCACCTTCGCGACGGCGTCGCGCAGGCGCGCACGGCACTGGCCGCCGCCGAAGCACAATCCGCGGCAGCGCATGCGGCGATCGAAGGCACCGATGTGGCGCAGAACCCCGCCGTGCTGCAGGCCCGCGCCAACTTCAGCGCCGCCTGGATTGCCGCGCAGCGCGATGCGATCTACGCGCCCGTCTCCGGTTACGTGGCCCAGCGCAGCGTGCAACTGGGCAACAGCGTGCAACCCGGGCAACAGTTGATGACCGTGGTGCCGCTGCACAATCTGTGGATCGAGGCGAACTTCAAGGAGAGCCAGCTGCGCCATATCCGCATCGGCCAGCCCGCCAAGATCGTGTCGGATGTGTACGGTAACGATGCCGAGTTCCACGGCAAGGTGATCGGCCTGGGCGCCGGCACCGGTAGCGTGTTCTCGCTGCTGCCCGCGCAAAATGCCACCGGCAACTGGATCAAGGTCGTGCAGCGCGTGCCGGTACGCATCTCGCTGGACAACCAGGAACTGGACCAGCACCCGCTGCGGATCGGCCTGTCCACCGAAGTTACCGTCGACATCACCCAGGACAAGGGCCTGATGCTGGCTACGGCGCCAGCCCGGCAGCCGGTGGCACAGACCGACGTCTACCAGCAGATGGCCAGCAAGGCCGACGTGGAAGCCGAACAGATCATCAGCGCCAACCTTGCGCAAAAAGCCCACTGAGTCGAACCGAGCCCATGGCCGCCACGCCCCACGACGCCAGTCCCCTGCAGCCGCTGCACGGCACCGCCCTGGTCCTGCTGACCATCGCGGTCGCCTTCAGCACCTTCATGGAGGTGCTGGACATGACCATCGTCAACGTCTCGGTACCGCACATCGCCGGCAGTCTCGGCGTGAGCCCCAGCGAAGGGACCTGGACAATCAGCTCGTACGCGTTGGCCAGCGCGATCATGCAGCCGCTGACCGGCTGGCTGGCGCGGCGCTTCGGCGAGGTGCGTACCTTCATCAGCTCGGTGGCGTTGTTCGTGGTGTTCTCGATGCTGTGCGGCATGGCCACCAGCATGCCCGCACTGGTGGTATTCCGGCTGCTGCAGGGTGCCGGTTCCGGCCCGATGGTGGCGTTGTCGCTGGCCCTGCTGCTGTCCAGCTACCCGAAGGCAAAACAGGGCATGGCGCTGGCGCTGTGGGCGATGACCGTGGTGGTGGCGCCGATCTTCGGGCCGATCCTGGGCGGCTGGCTGACCGACAATTTCTCCTGGCCGTGGATTTTCTACATCAACGTGCCGGTCGGCGCGCTGGCCGCAGCGATCACCTGGGCGCTGCTGCACAAACGCGAAACCAGGACCTACCAGTCACCGATCGACGTGATCGGCCTGATCCTGTTGGTGGTTGGCGTGGGCGCACTGCAGTTCATGCTCGACAACGGCAACGACAACGACTGGTTTTCCTCGCCGATAATCCTGACTTTGGGCATCATTGCGCTGGTCTGCCTGACCTTCCTGGTGGTGTGGGAGCTGCACGCAAGGCACCCGGTGGTCGAGCTGGCCTTGTTCAAGCGACGCAACTTCACGGTGGCCGTGGTGGCGTTGTCGCTGGGCATGATGGCGTTCTTCGGCATCAACGTGGTGTTTCCCCTGTGGCTGCAGATCGACCTCGGCTATACGGCGACCTGGGCCGGCCTGGCCAGCGCGCCGGTCGGCGTGCTGGCGTTCCTGATGGCGCCGGTGATTGGCGCCAACATCCAGCGTCTGGAACTGCGCGCGGTGGTGACCTTCGCCTTCATCGTGTTCGCCGTCACCTCATACTGGTTTGCCAGCTTCGACAGTTCGGCCTCGTTCGGCACCCTGATACTGCCGCGCTTCGTGATGGGCATCGGCATTGCCTGCTTCTTCATCCCGCTGAACCAGATGTACTTGTCCGGACTGAATCCGGATCAGGTCGCCAGCGCTTCGGGCCTGGCCAACTTCTGTCGCACGCTGGCGTCGAGCATTTCCACCGCAGCGACGGTGACGCTGTGGCAGCACCGCGGCGAATACCACCACGCGATCCTGACCGAGCACATCACGCCAGCCGCCCCGGCCGCCACCCGTTTCCTGCAGCAATTGCAGCATGGCGGCTTCTCTTCCAAACAGGGACTGGACATGGTCGACCAGTTGATCACCCGCGAGGCGCTGACCCTGTCGGTGAACGATGTGTACCTGGTATCCGCCGTGCTGTTCATCGCGATGATCCCGATGCTGTGGCTGGCGCGGCCACCGTTCGGCAATGCCGGCGGCGCGGTCGGCCACTGACCAGCCAAAAATGCTGCAATCCCGCGCTGCAGCAAAAGTACCCCTCAATGACTGGTGCGCCGCAATATCTTCTGTTAGCTTGTGTCGCATGGCACAAACCAAGCGCACCATCAAGAAGTATCCGAACCGGCGTCTGTACGACACGGAGATCTCCAGTTACATCACGCTGGAGGAAGTGCGCCAACTGGTGATGGACAACGAGAATTTTGAGGTTCGCGACGCCAAGAGCGGCGAGGACCTGACCCGTTCGGTATTGCTGCAGATCATCTCCGAGCATGAGGACAAGGGGCAGCCGATGCTGTCGCCGCAGTTGCTCAGCCAGATCATCCGCTTCTACGGTGATTCCCTGCAGGGCTTTATGGGGCCCTACCTGGAGCGCAGCCTGCAGGTGTTCCTGGACCAGCAGACGCAGTTCCGCAGCCAGCTCAACAACCTCATGGGGCAAACCCCGTGGAACACGCTGAACGACCTGACCGAGCGCAACATGGCCGCGTTCCAGGCGATGCAGCGCGGCCTGATCGACACCGCCGCGAAGGTCGTGCCGACGGTGATGCCCGTCGGCAAACGCGACAGCAAGAAATCCGGCTGAACCCCGCCGTCCGCTGACGCCTGCACGGCACCAGCGGCATTCCCCTTGCCCACCGCTGCAGCACAACACGTGCTGTCCTGCGGCATGATCCGGCCCGCACAACGATTTCGATGAACCAGACAGACACTAAAAAACGCGTCGCCATCGTCACCGGCGGCATCGGTGGACTGGGTACGGAAATCTGCCGCCGACTGGCCCAAGCCGGTCGCCAGGTCATCGCGGTCGACCTGGCCGCACGAGCCGAGCGGATCGAGGCGTTCGAGCGCGAACTGGCCGACCTCGATGGCGTCATCAGCTTCGAACCGGTCGACGTCAGCGACTTCGACAGCTGCCAGCAACTCACCACGCGCGTCGAGCAGCAGTACGGCAGCATCGACATCGTGGTCAATGCCGCCGGCATCACCCGCGACGCCAGCCTGCGCAAGATGACGCCGCAGCAATGGCACGAACTGATGCACGTCAACCTCGACGGCGTGTTCAACCTGTGCCGCAACGTGGTCGAGGGCATGACGACGCGCGGCTTCGGTCGCATCGTGAACATCAGCTCGGTGAACGGCCAGACCGGCCAGTTCGGGCAAACCAACTACTCTGCCGCCAAGGCCGGCGTGCACGGCTTCAGCATGGCGCTAGCGCGCGAGACTGCGCGCAGGGGCGTTACCGTCAACACCGTCTCCCCAGGCTATTGCGACACGCCACTGGTCGCCGCTGTGCCCGAAAAAATCCGTGCACAGATCGTCGCCGGCATCCCGGTCGGTCGGCTCGGCTCACCGCTCGACATCGCCCGTGCGGTGGCCTTCCTCGCCGCCGACGACGCCGGCTATATCACCGGCGCGAACCTGCCGGTGAATGGCGGCTATTTCATGAGCTTCTGAGATTCCGGCACGCGCCACGAAATCGCCGGCGGCGTTCTGGGGCGTGCGCGCCGGCATCGCGGTCATCGGCGGCGTGCTGGCGTTCGCGCTGCGACGCCCATTGAAGCGGGCACGGGAAATCGACTGAGTCGGACCTCGTTTGGTCCACCGGCGGGGCCGCATCATCAAGATTGCCATCGCGACGCCGGGATTGCAGTCTGACGCCGCTTGCGGAACAGTAGGCAGGTTTCCCGAACGGTTCGCAATATGGCGCAGCAACCCATCACCCTCATTGGCGGCGGCCTGGTCGGCGTGCGGCCGCATTTCGGGCACCCGCTGGTTGACGCGGATCTCCACCGGCAACGCATCCGCCTCGCCGATACCGATGGCGCCGAACGCGAGGCAGCGGCGGGCCTGCTGATCGGCGCCGACGGCGCCGGCTCCGCGCTGCGCGCGACACCGCGAGTGGCCGATGTCGATCTCGACGCAGCGGTGCAACTGTTGCAGTCCAGCTTGCCACCGCTGCCGGCGCTGCGCCATGGATGAGCTGCTGCGTGAAGCGTTTCGGGAGACCGCCTACCACGTCAACCTGGACACGCTGACCTGGTCCACGATCCGCATTGACCTGCCGCTGCCGGCCGAACTCGCTACTGTGGTCGGGACCCGGCCGTGGTCCTTCATCACCGCCTGGAATCCGCAGGCACGCCGGCGTCCGGCGCAGGACAACATGGCCGCGCAGCAGGCGCTGCTGACTGCGCTGAAGAACCAGCCTGCTGTCAGCGTCTATCCGGCCATCGGCGTGGGCAGCGGCGGCTGGAGCGAACCCAGCCTGTTCGTGGTCGGCGCCGACACCACCACGATGGACGCGCTGGCCAGGCATCACCGTCAACTGGCCTACGTGCACGGCCAAGCCGGCGGGGCCGCCCTGCTACGCGAGCTCGAATAAGCGGCCAGCGACAGCACGCCGCATGGACAAGCGCCACCCGCATTGCGGACAATTACGAGGATGACCGTCGCCCATGCCGCCGTGCCCCTGCTCGAAGCCCGGGCCTTGAGCTTTTATCGCCAGGACGAACCGGTGTTCGCACCGCTGGATTTCCAGTTGCATGCCGGCGAACTGGCCCTGGTCGAAGGCGACAACGGTAGCGGCAAGACCACCCTGCTGCGCATGCTGGCCGGACTGTTGCACGTTACTGTCGGCGAACTGTGCTGGCGCGGCGCGCCGTTGCGGCGTGACGCTTGCACGAGCGAGATCCTGTTTCTGGGCCACCAGCTCGGACTCAAGGCCGACCTCAGCCCGCGCGAGAATCTGCGCATCGCCACCGGCCTGCACGGCTCCCGCGAAAGCGTGACTGCCGCCGGCGTGCTGGCACAGATCGGACTGCGCGGCTACGAGGACGAGCCGGTGCGCCGCCTCTCTGCGGGCCAGCGCAAACGCGCGGCGCTGGCCCGCCTGCTGCTGCTGCCGGGCACCTTGTGGCTGCTCGACGAACCCTATGCGAACCTCGATCGTCGAGGCATCGCCTTGGTCAACCAGTTGCTCGAAGCGCACACCGCTCGCGACGGGGCCGCCCTCGTCACCAGCCACGGCGCGATGGGTTTCCACGGCGGCGAACCGCGCCATATCCGGATGCACGCATGAGCCGTCCGCACCTGTCCGACGCCTGCGCCGCGGTACTTCGACGCGACCTGCTGCTGGCCTGGCGCCGGCGCAGCGATATCGCCATGCCGGTACTGTATGCGCTGATCGTGACCATGCTGTTTCCGTTCGCGCTGGGGCCGGAGGAAGGCCTGCTGCAGCGAATCGCCAGCGGGGTGATCCTGGTCACCATGCTACTTGCCATGTTGCTGGCGCTCGACGCGATGTTCGCCAGCGACATCGAGGACGGCTCACTGGAACAACTGATGCTGGCACCGCAGCCACTGGCGCTGATGCTGGGCATGAAGATCATTGCCCACTGGCTCACCACGGCGCTGCCGTTGATCGTGATCACGCCCTTGCTGGCAGCCATGTTGCACCTGCCGGCCGCGGTGATTCCGGTACTGTTGCTGGCGCTGCTGCTAGTCACACCGCTGATCAGCCTGTTCGGCGCGGTGTTGATCGCGCTAACGGCCGGCACCCACCGTTCTGGTATGCTACTCGCCTTGATGCTGCTGCCTTTATGCGTCCCGGCGCTGATTTTTGCCGCCGGCGCCGTGGCAGCCGCCCAGCAGGGCCTGCCCTGGCTTGCACCAATCAGCTGGCTTGCCGCCATTCTGGTGCTGGCGGTGGTGCTGGCACCACTGGCTTGTGCCGCCGCCCTTCGTATTGCCCTGGATTCCTGACCCCCGACGTTTATGGCTAACTGGATCCCACTCTGGTTGCACCGGCTGAGCTCGCCGCCCACCTTCTACCGCTTCGCCGGCACCCTGCGACCGTGGGCGATGGGCTTGGCCATCGCGCTCGGCATCATTGGCCTGTATGGCGGCCTGGTGCTGGCGCCGGCCGACTATCAGCAGGGCGATGCCTACCGGATCATCTTCATCCACGTACCCAGCGCCTGGATGAGCATGTTCATTTACGCCGTGATGGGCGTGTCGGCCTTCATCGCGCTGGTGTGGCGCATCAAGCTGGCCGAGGTGGTGGCGATGGAATCGGCGCCGATCGGCGCCGCCTTCACCTTCATCACCCTGGTCACCGGCTCGCTGTGGGGCAAGCCGATGTGGGGTACCTGGTGGACCTGGGATGCACGGCTGACCTCCGAGCTGGTGCTGCTGTTCCTGTACCTGGGTGTGCTCGGCCTGTACCACGCATTTGAGGACCGTCGGCAGGGTGCGCGCGCCGCCGGCTTCCTGGCGATCATCGGCATCATCAACGTGCCGATCGTGCATTTCTCGGTGAACTGGTGGAATACCCTGCACCAGGGCAGCACGGTGGACGTCTTCGGTCATTCCAAGATGGCGTGGGACATGCTGTGGCCACTGCTGACCGTGACTCTGGCGACCAAGTTCTACTACGCCGCCAGCCTGTTCCGGCGTGCGCAGACCGACCTGCTGGACCTGGAAGGCGGCAAGGACTGGGTGCGCAAAATCGCCGAGAGCGAGGCCACGCGATGAACGCGCTGCAAACCTTCTTGGCGATGGGTGGCTACGCCGCGTACGTGTGGCCGGCGTACGCGCTGTTCTTTATCGTACTGATCGCCGACACCGTGGCGCCACGCCTGCGTCGCCGCCGCATCCTGGTTGAACTTCGAGCACGCCTGGCGCGTCAAAGCGCTCGTCAGGAACGTCATTCCACTCCCCTTGCGCCGTCCGACTGACGGACGACGACCCACTGCCATGCCCATGAATCCCACTCGCAAACGCCGGCTCATCATCGTTGTGCTGATTCTCGCCGCCGCCGCCCTCGCCACCGTGCTGGCGGTGGTCGCCCTGCAGAACAACATGAATTACCTGCTCACCCCGAGCCAGGTGCAAGCAGGCCAGGCCAGCGGCTACAAGACCTTCCGCCTCGGCGGCATGGTCAAGGGCGGTTCGATCCAGCGCAGCAGCGATTCATTGAAAGTCACCTTCACCGTGGTTGATGCCGGCGGCGCGATGCCGGTCGAATACACCGGCATCCTGCCCGACCTGTTCCGCGACAACCAGTCGGTGATCGCCACCGGCCACATGGACGGCGCCCGCTTCGTGGCCACCGAAGTGCTGGCCAAGCATGACGAAACCTACATGCCCAAGGAACTGAAGGACGCGATGGCGAAGGCGCATGCGGGCAAGAAGATCGAGGATTCCGCGAATGGGGCATCGGCAATGGGGAATCGTTAAGCCATGAACTTCATGCCTCATTGCTCGTCCATGTTCCGGAGCGAATTGACCATGCGTACAGCGAACCGCTTTGCCATTCTCGATTCCCCATTCCCCATTCCCGGCCTCCAAGCATGACCCCCGAACTCGGTCAACTCGCCCTCATCCTGGCCCTGCTGCTGGCGTTGGCGCAGGGCATCCTGCCGCTGCTCGGCGCCTGGCGTGGTAACCACGCGCTGATGGCGGTCGCGCGTCCGGCAGCGGCGGGGCAGGCGGTGTTCGTGGCGTTTGCGTTCGGCATCCTGACCTGGGCCTTCCTGCATTTCGACTTCTCGGTGCAGTACGTGGCCGACAACTCGAACCTGGAACTGCCGTGGTACTACCGCATTGCCGCGGTGTGGGGCGCACACGAGGGTTCGCTGCTGCTGTGGATCCTGATTCTCAACGTATGGACGGTGGCGCTGGCCGCGTTCAGCCAGAAGCTGCCCGAGGTGTTCGCCTCGCGCGTGCTCGCCGTGATGGGGCTGATCGCAGTAGGCTTTCTTGCTTTCACCCTATTCACCTCCAATCCCTTCGGTCGGCTGCTGCCGATGCCGAGCAACGGGGCCGACCTGAATCCAGTGCTGCAGGATCCGGGCATGGCCTTCCATCCGCCGGTGCTGTACACCGGCTACGTCGGCTTCTCGGTGGCGTTCGCCTTCGCCATCGCCGGCTTGCTCGGCGGCGAACTGGAGCAGGCCTGGGTGCGCTGGGCGCGGCCGTGGACCAACGTAGCGTGGGCCTTCCTCACCCTGGGCATCGTCGCCGGCAGCTGGTGGGCGTATGCGGAACTGGGCTGGGGCGGCTGGTGGTTCTGGGACCCGGTGGAAAACGCCAGCTTCATGCCGTGGCTGGTCGGGTTGGCACTGATCCACGCGCAGGCGGTCACCGAGAAACGTGGTTCGCTGCGCGCGTGGACGATCCTGCTGTCGATCTTCGCGTTCTCGCTGAGCCTGCTCGGTACCTTCCTGGTGCGCTCGGGCGTGCTCACCTCGGTGCACGCGTTCGCCTCCGACCCGCGTCGTGGCGTGTTCATCCTGGCGTTCCTCACCATCGTGGTCGGTGGCTCGCTGCTGCTGTATGCGCTGCGGGCGCCCAGGGTGGCCGGCGGCAAACCGTTCCAGTTGCTGTCACGCGAGACCGCGCTGCTGATCGGCAACCTGATGTTCGCGGTGGCGGCGGCGATGGTGCTGCTCGGCACGCTGTTCCCGCTGATCGGCGACGCGCTGAACCTGGGCCGGATCTCGGTCGGCCCGCCCTACTTCGGCTTCCTGTTCCCGCTGCTGATGCTGCCTGTAGTCCTGCTGATGCCGTTCGGGCCATTCCTGCGCTGGGGCAAGGGCGAGTCGCCGCTGCTCAAACAAGTGCTGCTGCGTGCCGGGATCGCCGCGGCGGCCTGCGCGATCGTCGCGGCGTTCTTCGTCGACGGCAAGCTCAAGGCGATCGCCGGCGTGGCGGCGCTGGTGTGGCTCGGCGTGGGTGTGCTGCTGTACGCCTACAAGCGCTGGCGCGATGTGCCGCCTGGTCGCCGTTACCCGGCGGAGATGGTCGGCATGCTGCTGGCCCACCTCGGCGTGGGTGTATTCGTGGCCGGCGTACTGCTGACCGAATCGCTGAGCGTGACCAGCGACGTACGCATGGCGCCGGGGCAGACCCAGCACATCGGCAGTTACGATTTTCGCTTCGACGGCGCGCACCGCACCACCGGACCGAACTGGAAGGCTGACCAGGGCGTCATCACGGTAACCCGCGACGGCAAGCCGGTGACCGTGATGCATCCGCAGAAGCGCACCTACCTGCGCGGCCAGGTGCAGACCGAGTCGGCGGTCGATGCCGGCATTTTCCGCGACCTCTACGTGGCGCTGGGTGAACCGATGGATGAGGGCAACATTGAAGGCGCGTGGGCGCTGCGGCTGTACTACAAGCCCTTCGTGCGCTGGATCTGGGGCGGCGGCATCCTGATGATGCTGGGCGGCTTCACCTGCGCGGCAGACCAGCGCTTCCGCGTCAAGCGTGCCGTTGCCGTGCGTGCAGATCTGGTGCCGCAGGAAACCCGTGCATGAACCGCCTGCTGCCATTCATCGGTTTCATGCTGCTGATGGGCCTGTTCGGTTTCGGCATCTGGTGGAACACCCGGAACGATCCGAACGCGATCCCCACGCCGTTGCTGAACAAGCCGGCGCCAGCCTTCAACCTGCCCAAGCTGTACGAGCCCACGCAGATGGTCAGCAAGGCTGATCTGCTAGGTCAGCCCTATCTGCTCAACGTGTTTGCCAGCTGGTGTATCGAATGCGGCGTGGAACACCCCGTGCTGGAGGCTGCGGCACCGAGCCTGGGCGTGAAACTGGTCGGCTACAACTACAAGGATGCGCCGGCCGACGCCAAGGGCTGGCTGGCTGCGCATGGTAATCCCTACGCCTTGCTGATCGCCGACGAATCCGGCCGGACTGCGATCGACTTCGGCGTCTACGGCGCACCGGAAAGTTTCCTGATCGATGCCAAGGGTGTGATCCGCTACAAGCACATCGGACCGATCACCCCGGATGTGCTGGCGACGAAACTGAAGCCGGCGATCGCCGCCATGCTGAAGGAGGCGCCGTGATCCGCCTCCGCACGCGTAGGAGCCCGCTTGCGGGCGATGCTGTTGCTTTGGATGCACGAGGGGGGATCAGCACAGGAGCATCGCCCGCGAGCGGGCTCCTACGCGCGTTCATGTTCATGGTGGCGATGCTGATGTTTGCGGGCGCGGCGCACGCGCAGGCAATCGAGCCGATGCCCTTCGCCAACCATGCGCAAGAGCTGCGCTTCCAGCACCTCACCCGACAGTTGCGCTGCCCGATGTGCCAGAACGAGACACTGGCCGATTCCAATGCGCCGATCGCACGCGACCTGCGCAACCAGATCTTCAAGCTGATGCGCGAAGGCAAGAGCGATGAAGAAATCAAGCAATACCTGGTCGCGCGCTATTCCGATTACATCCTGTACGACCCACCACTGAAACCGGGCACCTTGCTGCTCTGGTTCGGCCCGCCGCTGATCCTGCTCGGCGGCGCCGGCGTGGTGCTGGTGGCGATCCGCAAACGCAAGCGCGACGGGATGCAGGCAACGACGGTCGGCGACAACGCCGACAACGGGGAAGAGTGGTGAAGATCGTTTTTATCGTGCTGGCCGCGTTGATGGTGGCGCTGGCGCTGGCTGTGCTGCTGGTGCCGCTGGTACGCCAGGGACGTCGCTTCGGCCGCAGCCGCGGCGTATTCGTGCTCAGTTTGACCATCGCCTTGGTACTGCCGCTGAGCGCTGGCATGCTGTACCTGCAGGTCGGCACGCCAGCCGCCATCAATGAGGTTTCTGCACAGGCGGAAAACCAGCTCAGCCTGCCGCAAGCGATTGCCGAACTGCGCGACCATCTGGCACAGCAACCCGACGACGAGCAGGGCTGGCTGCTGCTGGCGCAGACCAGCACGATGCGGCACCAGCCCGGCGACGCGCGCGACGCCTACGAGCATGTGCTGAAGCTCGATGTCAACAACGCCGAGGCGATGGTCGGTTGGGCCGAGAACGATTCGGTGCTGCATCCCGACCACCGAATTGAAGGCCGTGCCCGCGAATTGCTCCAGCGCGCGGTGCAGTTGCATCCGGACAGCCAACGCGGGCTGTGGCTGCTCGGAACCAGCGACTTTCAACGTGGTGACTACCGCACCGCAGCGGCGACCTGGCGGCTGCTGCAACCGCAACTCGAGCCCGGTTCCAGCGTGGCCAAATCCGTGGCCGCACAGATCGCGGTGGCCGACGCTCGTGCCGGCGGCGCGCCTGCCAGCGCCTCCAGCACAGCATCGGCAGTGGCACCACAGGGCGCTTCGATGCAGGTGGAAGTCACCCTGGCCCCGGCACTGAAAGACAAGCTGGCCAAGGGCGACGTGCTCTACGTCTACGCGCGGGCGCCGGATGGCCCGCCGCTGCCGCTGGCCGTGGCCAAAGTCGATCCTGTCAAGCTTCCCGCCACCGTCACCTTGACCGATGCGATGGCGATGACGCCGGCGCTCAAGCTGTCGTCGGCGACACAGGTTTTCGTTGGTGCAAGAGTCAGCCGCAGCGGCCAGCCGACGGCCCAGCCCGGCGACCTGGAAGGCACCGCCGGCGTGGTGGCGGTCGAGAACAAGGCCCCGGTCAAGATCACAATCGACAAGGTGCACTGAAGATGGGCGACGCACGCCGCTACTTCCCTCTGCCCTCGCCATTCTCGATGAAGCGTGGCGGCGAACTGCACCGCGCCCATGTCGCCTACGAGACCTGGGGCACGCTCAACGCCGCGCGCGACAACGCGGTGCTGGTACTGACCGGCCTCTCGCCCAGCGCGCACATGACATCCTGCGAAGAAGATCCCAGCCGGGGCTGGTGGCAGGAAATGGCCGGCCCCGGCAAAGCGATCGACACGGATCGCTGGTTCGTGATCTGCGTGAATTCGCTGGGCAGCGACAAGGGCTCCAGCTCCCCCGCCTCGATCGACCCTGACACCGGCGAGCCCTACCGGCTGGATTTCCCCCAACTGTCGCTGGAAGACGTGGCCAACGCGGCACACGCGGTCGTCAGCGGCCTCGGCATCGAGCGCCTGGCCTGCCTGATCGGCTGCTCAATGGGCGGCATGAGTGCACTGGCCTACATGCTGCTGCACCCAGGCAGCGTGAGAGCCCACATCAGCGTCGACACCGCGCCGCAAGCGCAAGCGTTCGCGATCGCGATCCGCTCGCTGCAGCGCGAAGCAATTCGTCTCGACCGACACTGGAACGAAGGCCTCTACGACGACGAGAGCTATCCCGACATCGGCATGAGCATCGCGCGCAAGCTCGGCGTGATCACCTATCGCTCGGCGATGGAATGGAACGGCCGCTTCGCACGCATCCGGCTCGATCCCGAGCAGCGCGAGGACCAGCCGTTCGGCCTGGAATTCCAGGTCGAGTCCTATCTCGAAGGCCATGCGCAGCGTTTCGTGCGCCATTTCGACCCCAACTGCTATCTGTACCTGTCGCGCGCCAGTGACTGGTTCGACATGGCTGAATACGGCCACGGCAACGTGCATGAAGGCCTCAAGCGCATCCGCATCGAGCAGGCCATGGTGATCGGCGTAAGCACCGACATCCTGTTCCCCTTGCAACAGCAGGAACAGATCGTCGCCGGCCTGGAAGCCGCCGGTGCCAAGGTGGAATTCGTGGCACTGGACTCGCCGCAGGGCCATGACGCCTTCCTGGTCGATATCGAGCACTACAGCCCCGCAATAGGCGGGTTCCTGAATCGCCTGGTAGCGGCCTGACAACCGCGCTGACAACCTGGCTCGCACCACGCATCAATCGGGACCGCCAAGCCCGCCCCGCATCTGCCCGGCGGCCGCGCCCTGATCGATGCGATCGACGCCACCGTGGCCAAGCCCCACCAGGCACGAACTCCCCGACAACCGGCGCGCGCCGATCCGCGACAAGGCCGCCACCCTGCCCGCGGCTCCGTTGCACGGTCTCCCATCCGCTAGCGCAGGATCGCTGATACAACCGCGACGTGCGCCAGGGGGGACTCGACCGCGTGCACTGAACCCGGCATAATGCCGAGCTCACACATGCCGGTGTGGCGGAATGGTAGACGCGGCGGACTCAAAATCCGCTTGTGGTGACACAGTGGAGGTTCGAGTCCTCTCACCGGTACCAGCTAAGGGTTTCAGCCAGTTTCAGGCGAACCCGCAAAACCAATCAAACCCGCCACGGTTCCGGGTATGTCTGCACACACAGGGGTTGCCGCCAGTCAGGCTTCTTGCGTGGTGCATCCTCCGGTTTCGGCCAGCGTGCCGTCCACATCCCGGATCAGCGCATCTTCCAGCAACGAGCCGTCCATCATCGTTCGAGGTTATTGACGTTGAATGCCGGCACGCCGTAATCATGTTCGGCGGCGTGATCAAGCACCTGGCGCAGCGAAACGAGGGCCATGCGGTTCTCCGGGTCAGTCAGGATGACCATGCAGGGGTGGCACGCAACATGCGCACCAGTTGGGCAATCTCGGCCATGCTTTGGAAAAGGCGGTCAGGTGCTGCGGCAGCCACCGGACGACCGGAGTTATAGCCCCAGGGCACCGCCCAGGCAGCCACCCCGGCATTGCGTGCAGCGGCAATGTCGGTCTCCGAATCGCCCACGTGGGCGGCCTGGCCCGGGGTGCTGTCGAAGGTAGCCAGGACGTGGCGCAGCACGCTGGCATCGGGTTTTTTGCAAGGTAGCGAGTCGCCGCCGATCACCAACTCGAAGTAGTCGGTGAGCTGGTTCACCGCGAGCACGTGACCGGCATGCCGCATCTCCTTGTTGGTGACGCACGCCAACTGCACGCCGTCATCGCGCAACGATTGCAAGGCTTCGCAGCAACCCGGGTAAGCCTGTCCGAACGTTCCGGCGGTGTCCGCATAGTGCTGATCGAATCTGGCCAGCACCTGTGTCGCGTCAAGCGCTCCACCGACATCGATCTGCCGCAACAACCGGCGCATCAGCTCGTGCGCGCCGGCACCGATCAATTGCTCGATCGCCGCCTGCGGATGGGGCCCGCGCTCGAAATCTGCCAGCGTTCGGTTGACCGCCACGGCAATCTCGCCGGCGGTATCAACCAGCGTGCCGTCAAGGTCGAAGCTGACCAGCTTGATCGTCATGCGAGCGTCTCGCGCACCAGCTCGGCCAGGCCTACCGCGGTGTCGCGCGCGCTCCGCGCGGGTTCGCTCAGCACATAGCCGCCGCAACCGATCATCGCGGGCTGTTTCGCACTTCGCGGCTGCACCGGCAGGTTCTGCCGCGACAGCAGCATCGAGGCATGACCGTCGCTCAGCACAAACCGGTCACGGTTTATCCAGTGCGGATTGCCGGGATTGTGCCGCAGGTGACGCCCCCACAAAGCCACGGCCATCTCGGCCATGCCCATCGGCGCACCAGGGTGCCCCGACCTGGCCTGTTGCACCGCATCCATCGCCAGCGCGCGCAAGGCATTGGCGCGCTGATCACGCGACGCCTCGCCGCGCAGCACGCGAACACTCGAGGATGCTGTCATCACAGCACCCCGATGGCACGCTTGCGGCGCTCCATCATGCGCCAGATGAAGGGAGTGAAGATCATCTGCATGGCCAGCTCCATTTTTCCGCCCGGCACCACGATCGTGTTGGCGCGGGACATCGACGAGTTGTGGATCATGTTCAACAGGTAGGGGAAATCGATACCCTTCGGGTTGCGAAAGCGGATCACGCAAATGCTCTCGGCGGCGCTCGGTATGTCGCGCGAGATGAATGGGTTGGAGGTATCCACCACCGGCACGCGCTGGAAATTGACATCGGTGCGCGAGAATTGCGGGCAAATGTAATTCACATAATCGGGCATGCGGCGCAGGATGGTATCGGTCACCGCCTCGGCGGTGTAGCCGCGCATGTTCTTGTCGCGCCAGAGCTTCTGGATCCATTCCAGATTGATCACCGGCACCACCCCGATCAGCAGGTCGGGATGCTGTGCGACATCGACCTGCGCCGTGGCCACCGCGCCATGCAGGCCTTCATAGAAGAGCAGATCGGTATCGGATGGCAGATCTTCCCACGGCGTAAAGGTGCCGGGCGCCTGCTGGTAGGGCGCGGCCTCGTCGACATCATGCAGGTATTTCCTGCAGCGGCCGTTCCCTGTTTCCGCATAGCTTCGAAACATCTGCTCGAGTTCGACGAACAGGTTGTTGTCGGGCCCGAAATGGCTGAAGTGCTTGTCACCGCCTTGCTCGGCCGCGGCCATCCGTTGCTGCATCTCCTTGCGGTCGTAACGATGGAAACTGTCACCTTCGACGACCGCGGCGCTGACGCCCTCGCGTCGAAAAATGTTCTGGAAGGTATGCGTTACCGACGTGGTGCCGGCGCCGGACGAACCTGTGATGGCGATGATCGGGTGACGTTCGGACATGGGCTTTCCTCAGTCGCGGAACAGACCGCGGGCGACAAACAGCGGATTGGGCGCCTCGCGCCTGGTGCTATCGTGGTGATAGCTTTCGATGCGTTCGACTTCATGCCTGGAACCGAACACGAGGCCAATACGCTGATGGAGCGAACTGGGTGCCACCCCCAACACGCGCTGTCGACCCGTGCTGGCGCGACCTCCTGCCTGCTCCATCACAAAGCCGATCGGGTTGGCCTCGTACAACAGTCGCAGCCGCCCGGCCCGGTCCGGGTCCTTGCTGTCGGGTGGGTACAGGAACACGCCGCCGCGCATGAGGATGCGATGCGCCTCGGCCACCATGCTGGCGATCCAGCGCATGTTGAAGTCCTTGCCACGGGTGCCGGATCTGCCGGCCAGACATTCATCCACATAGCGCGTAACTGGCGGCTCCCAGAAGCGGCTGTTGGAGCTGTTGATGGCGAACTCATGGCTATCCTCGGGCACCCGGATATCCGCATGGGTGAGCTTGAACTCGCCAAGGTTGAGGTCGAGCGTGAAGCCGGCCACACCATTGCCAACCGTCAGTACCAGCATGGTGGTGGGGCCGTACAGCGCATACCCGGCGGCCACCTGGGTCGAACCCGGCTGCAGGAAGTCTGCCTCGACGACATCGCGGCCCGAATCGATCACATCCTCGGGCGCGCGCAGGACCGAGAAGATGCTGCCGACGGAAACATTCATATCGATGTTGCTGGAGCCGTCCAGCGGGTCGAACACCAGCAAATACTTGCCGCGCGGGTAAGCTTCGGGAATCTGATACGGCTCGGCCATCTCCTCCGAGGCCATGCCGGCGAGATGCCCGGACCACTCGGCCGCACGCACGAACATGGCGTTGCTGACCACGTCGAGCTTTTTCTGTACCTCGCCTTGCACGTTGATCGCGCCGCCCGCGGCCACCACATCCATGTTGTCGCCAAGCTCGCCGCAAGCCACCGCGCGGGCAATCGCCTTGCAGGCAATCGAGACGTCGAGAATCAGCGCGTTCAGCTCACCGCTTGCCTGCGGAAAGTGGCGACGTTGCTCGATCAGGTACTGGGCCAGGGTTGGACGCTTGGACAGTGGCATGGCGACCTCAGCTACTCGGGCTCTGGAACACGCGGCTGGCCAGAAAGTCGGCCGGGACGAGGGTGGTGAGATCGGCTTCGCCGAGCACGCGATCACGCTCGGCAAACAGGCGGCTGGCCTGGCGCAGACGCGCGCGGTCCAGTGCGTTGCGCACGCTGCGTGCGTTGGCAAAATGCGGCTGCGCCATGCGTAATTCGAGGTAGTCACGAAAGACTTCCGCGGTACCTTCGCCGAACCGGTAGTGCTGCTGGGCCAGCATGCGCCGGGCGATCTGGCTCAGCTCATCCACCGCGTAGTCGGGGAAATCGAGATGGTGGGCAATGCGCGAACTCAGGCCTGGATTGGACTTGAAGAAGGTGTCCATGCGGTCCTTGTAGCCGGCCAGAATCACCACCAGGTCGTCGCGCTGGTTCTCCATCACCTGCAGCAGGATCTCGATCGCCTCCTGACCGTAGTCGCGCTCGTTCTCGGGCCGGTACAGGTAGTACGCCTCGTCGATGAACAGCACACCGCCCATGGCCTTCTTCAATACTTCGCGAGTCTTCGGCGCGGTATGGCCGATGTACTGGCCGACCAGGTCATCGCGCGTCACGGCCACCAGGTGACCCTTTCGCACATAGCCCAGGCGATGCAGGATCTCGGCCATGCGCAGCGCCACCGTGGTCTTGCCGGTGCCTGGGTTGCCGGTGAAGCTCATGTGCAGGCTGGGCGCCACGGCCGCGAGGCCGAGATTCAGGCGCAGCTTGTCGATCACCAGCAACGCGGCGATG
>SCRO01000112.1 GCA_004298505.1 Rhodanobacter sp. | reverse complement strand
GCAGCACATGGCCAACCCGGTCATGACGCCGGTTGAACGCCTGCGTGTAGACACCATTCACTTCGCGCATCCCGCGCGATAGCGTCGGCTGCAGGGTCTCGATCAGCAGGTGGTAATGGTTGTCCATCAGGCAATATGCCCACACCCGCCACTGGAAGCGCTCGGCCACCCGCCACAGGCCTGCGCAAAACGCCTCTCGATCCACCTTATCCAGGAAGATCGCCGCCCGCGCGTCGCCCCGCGCCATCACGTGATACAGCGCGCCGGCAAATTCAATGCGAAGAGGGCGGGACATGGCGATAGACTACGGCAGAGTATGTGGCAAAACAAGACCTGACCCCTCACCTCCTATGGCACCATCCAGAGGGGATCGGCGAATCGGAGCGACTGCCGACTGCAGGTGCCGACACCGATGAGGACAGACAGGCTGCCGGCGGCCGAAACGATGGTTTAGACTGACTACACCTTACGCTTACCTGCGAGTCGGATCCCGGCTGTATTCCTCGTTTGCGCAAGTCCCACGGCACTCAACATGTGCATAGGAGGTTCACCATGTCGGATCTGGCACGCCAGCGACCCTCGCCGATCCCCGCCATTCATCCGCTGCCCGAATATCTGGCCGAAGGCACACTGCATGATCGCTACGAGGACATGAAAGAGGTCTTCCAGGTCCCCTGGATGGGCGTCGTCACCATGGCCTATGCCCACTACCCCAACTTCTACGACGAACTCTGGAGGGCCCTGCGGCCAGTGTGCCTGAGCCGCCCGTTCGTCGACGGGTTCCTGGATCTGCGTCTCTTCGTCGAAGCGGAGGTGGGCCG
Organism: Rhodanobacter sp.; assembly: GCA_004298505.1. Classification (GTDB taxonomy): domain Bacteria; phylum Pseudomonadota; class Gammaproteobacteria; order Xanthomonadales; family Rhodanobacteraceae; genus Rhodanobacter. The sequence continues at coordinate 3,000 of SCRO01000112.1, read as the reverse complement.
ACTGCATCCTCCGCCCATGCACGAGCGGCTGCGCCAGGCAGGGTACGCCGCACGCGAGATCGACCAGATCCGCGCCACCAACGAGGTGTTTTCCCACGGGAACTACCCCTATCTGGTCCTTGCTACCTTGGTGCGGCACCTGCTTGAGGGTGGGGAACTCGCTGCCAGCCGCGACACCCCGCCCTTCGGCGGCCGCCATGCCCCCGGCGTATCCGTACCTTTCGTGTTGATGGAGAGACACCACGCCGACGATCCGACGCGCCGCATCTACGACGATGTCATGGCGACACTCGGGCTGCCCTTCGTCAACACCGATTACCGTGCCTTCGCCCGCTGGCCCAGCTACTTCACCATGGCGTGGCGGGATCTGAAGCCCGCCATCGCGACGCGCCCGTATGAGGCGCTCGTGGACGCCGTCCATGAGCGAACGGTCGCGCTCACCCGCAGCCTTCCCAACCCCCGGGGGGCTAGCTCTGGTGCGCTTATCGAGGCCGCTGGCAGGGACGCAGCGACGTCGGAGGTGACCGAAGTCTGCCGCCTGTTCCAGTGGCTGCTCCCGGGACTGGTCACCAACGTCGCGTTCTTCCGCCAGCAACTGGCGGCGGGCTGAGGTACGTGTACGGAAGGCTCGGATCTGAGCCGGCGGCGGCTCCAACGCACGCAAGCAGTTGCGCTGACGTCGAGTGCGACAAGCACACATCATGTCCGCACGGGCGTTCGCCGCAATAGCAAGACCGTTCTTCATGCACACAGCGGGAGTCTTCCGGCAGCGCGGTGGGTCGCTCCGGGGCGGGTAAGTCCGGAAACCGGGCCACCCACGGATGGGGAAATCGTTCGCACGTCAGCAGACACCGGCGCACCCCTGCCGGCAGTCAACCCCTGTGGACCCCACCGGTTGCCGGCACACGGGCTGCGCCAGGCCGTCGTCGCGAGCCTCGCCCGCGAACCAGCGCCGCCGGAGACCGGCCTGACCTTGCGCTGACCGGCCCTGGGCAGGTTCATTGAGCGGGAGCCCCCGCATTCGTTAAGCTCCGCAGTCTCCACCGCCTGTTGCGCTGGCTTCGCCGGGGATTTTTTTGAGCGCTACCGCAGTCAATCACAATAGCCGGCACCCTCTGTTCACCGCCCTGGTGCTCGCACTGATTGCGGCGGCGCTGAACATCGGGCTGTGGTGGGGGGGCAATTACCCACACGGTCCGGAGGACTGGCACGGCAAGATCAACGGCTTCGCGCTGTCGGCGTTCCAGCGTTACCAGAGCCCGCTGAAGGGCGATTTCCCCACCGACGAGCAGATCGATGGCGACCTCAAGCTGCTTAGCCGCTACACCTCGCGCGTACGCACCTATTCGATGCTGCAGAACCCGCAGCTGCCGCGACTGGCCGAGAAGTATGGATTGAAGGTGATGGCCGGCGCCTGGATCGACCGCCGGCTGGACAACAACGAGAAGGAGATCGACACCCTGATCGCCCAGGCGCGGCACTACCCGGGTACGATCAACCGGGTGATCGTGGGCAACGAGGTGTTGCTGCGCAACGACATCAGCCCCGATGACCTGATGGCCTACCTGGACCGCGTCCGCGCCGCCCTGCACCAGCCGGTGTCGACCGCCGAGCCGTGGCACATCTGGGAGAAGTACCCCGAGCTGGTGCAGCACGTGGACTTCATTACCGTGCATCTGTTTCCGTACTGGAACGGCATCGCCCGCAAGGATGCCATCGCCGATGCGCTGGCGCGTTACAACCACCTCAAGCAGCTGTACCCGGGCAAACCGATCGTGGTCGGCGAGATCGGCTGGCCATCCAATGGCGACCGTTTCCAATACGCCACGCCGTCGGTGTCGAACGAGGCGATCTTCCTGCGCGACTGGTTCAACGTGGCCAAGCGCGACCACATCGATTACTACATCATGGAAGCGTTCGACCAGCCGTGGAAGGAACAGCTGGCCGGGCGCACCGAAGCGTACTGGGGCATGTTCAATGCCGACCGCCAGCTGAAATTCCCGTTCACCGGGCCGGTCACCGAAGACACCGCGTGGCCGTGGAAGGCGCTGGCGGCGAGCCTGCTGGCGCTGTTGCCAATGATCTTGTTCGCGCGGCGCTTCAGCCGTTTCAAGCTGGTCGGCAGGTTCTTCTACTGTGCGCTGATCCAGCTCGCCTGCGGTCTGATCGTGTGGGCGGCCACGCTGCCGTTCAATTTCTATCTGAGCTGGATCGACTGGACCATGCTCACGCTGCTGTTCCCGGCGCAAATCGCGATCCTGGCGATCCTGCTGATCAACGGCTTCGAGTTCACCGAGGTGCTGTGGCGGCCCAAGTGGATGCGCCACGCCGGGATGCTGCGGCCGGATCACCCGGACAAGCAACCGTTCGTGTCGATCCACCTGGCCTGCTACAACGAGCCACCGGAGATGGTGATCGTCACGCTCGATTCGCTGGCCGCGCTGGACTACCAGAACTACGAAGTGCTGGTAATCGACAACAACACCAAGGATCCGGCGGTGTGGCAGCCGGTACAGGCGTACTGCGAACAGCTCGGCAAACGCTTCCGCTTTTTCCACCTGGCGCCATGGCCTGGCTACAAGGCCGGCGCACTGAATTTCGGCCTGAAGGAAACCGCGCCCGAGGCCGAGGTGGTGGCTGTGATCGACGCCGACTACGTGGTGCGGCATGACTGGCTGTCTACCCTCACCGGGTACTTCCACGACCCCAAGGTGGCCGTGGTGCAATGCCCGCAGGCGCATCGCGAGTTTGAGCACAACACGTTCCGGCGCATGACCGCATGGGAATACGACGGTTTCTTCCGCATCGGCATGCACCATCGCAACGAGCGCAACGCGATCATCCAGCACGGCACCATGACCATGGTCCGGCGCAGCGCGCTGGAGGGTACCGGTGGCTGGTCGGAGTGGACGATCTGCGAGGACGCCGAGCTGGGCCTGCGCCTGATGCATGCCGGCTACGATCTGATCTATGTCGACGAGTTGATGGGCAAGGGCCTGA
>SCRO01000016.1 GCA_004298505.1 Rhodanobacter sp. | reverse complement strand
TGGAGCGCGTCGACAAAGAGCTCAAACGACGCACCCGCGTCGCCACCTTGTTCCCCAGCGCAGCCTCCTGCGAACGCCTGGTGACCGCAGTCGCCGTGGAGATCTCCGAGGAGTGGACCACCGGACGTATCTACCTCGACATGACCGAAAAGGCCTGACTATCAACCCGACGAATCGATAGCGAAATTACAAAAAGGGTATTGCTTTATCACACCTGTCGCTACAGAAGAAAACTTGATCTGCTTATTTTCACGTGACGCCTTAGCCTATCATTCGAAGATGTCGTCATGAAACCATGTTTTTAATAACACAGTAGAATAAGTAACCTGCAGCCACAAGACCGACTGAACGCAGTTGCTAGTGGGTATCCTATCGTGTATGTTCGCGCAAGCACGTCAGCGTTTGGTTACCGCAGACACCCTCCGTACAGTGACCGCACAATGCCTGAAATGGAGGCCCGAAGCGGACGTTTGACGGATCTCCAACGAGGGGCTTAGAGACGGATCGGTCTCGACAATTTCAACCCACTTTGTAGTGATATTACAAATCAGGCGAAGGATCCGCGCCGTCGGTATATGGCTTAGTACGTGCATCCGAATAACTGTTCTGTAGCCAACCGCCCGCGCCGTTCGGACGGATTTTCTTATAACTGGAGGATTGATGATGAGATCGGGGAAACTTCTGAAGTCCGGCGTGCTCGCCTGCATGGCCGCCGCGATGCTGACGATGGCGACCAACGCCGCGGCGGCGGATAAGGGCGAGATCAGCGTCCTGAACTGGTGGACCTCGGGCTCCGAGGCGAAGTCGATGGGCGTGCTGCAGCAGATGATGGCCAAGGAAGGCTATAAGATGAACAACGATGCGGTGTCCGGCGGCGGCGGCACTAACGCCCGCACCGTGCTGAAATCGCGTCTGTCGTCTGACAATGTTCCCGGTGCGGCGCAGATCAAGGGCCCGGAGATCCAACAGTGGTGCGAGCAGGGGGTGACGACCAACATCGACGCGGTTGCCAAGGCCGACCACTGGGACAAGCTGCTGGCGCCTGCCATCGCCAAGGGCATGCAGTGCGGTGGGCACTGGGTCGCGGTCCCGTTCGACAACCACCGTGTTAACTGGCTGTGGATCAACCGTGCGGATATCAAGAAAGTCGACGCGCAGATGCCGCAGAGCTGGGATGAGCTGGTCAGCACCATGAAGAAACTCAAGGCCGCTGGCATCACCCCTATCGCCGGTGGCGGCGATACCTGGCAGATCGGCACCGAGTTCGACGCCCTGGTGGCTGGCGTCGGTGGCGCGGACTTTTATCGCAAGGCGTTTGTCGATCTCGACAAGAGCGCACTGGACAGCCCGACCATGGCCAAGGCCTTCGAGCACCTGCGCGTCATCAAGGAATACTCCGATCCGAACGGTTCGGGGCTGGCCTGGAACCACGATACCGGCATGGTCGTGAAAGGCACCGCCGCCATGCAGATCATGGGTGACTGGGCCAAGGGCGAGATCGCCAACGATGGCGCCACGCCCGGCAAGGAAGTCGCCTGTGTCGCCTTCCCCGGCTCGCAGGGCACGTTCATCTACAACATCGACAGCTTCGAGATGTTCAAGGTGAAAACAGCTTCCGAACGCGCCGCCCAGGCCACTTTTGCGCGCACCGCGATGTCGCCTGAGTTTCAGCGTAAGTTCAACATGGTCAAGGGCTCGATTCCGGTTCGTGAAGGCACCAGCCTAACGGGCTTCGACGAATGCGCCAAGGCCTCGGAGCACGATTACAAGGACGCGGCCAAGAAGAACGGTCTGGTGCCTAGCATGTCGCAGGACATGGCGGAAGTCGGCGCGATCAAGGGCGCTATCTTCGACGTCGTCGCGCGCTTCTACAACAGCGACAAGATGACGTCGCAAGAAGCCGCCACGGAACTGGCCAAGCAGGTCGAGCAGGCCAAGCAGATGACGCAGATGTAAAGCAGCATTCGCAACGTGGCAAACTGAAGCACAATCTAATCAGGAGCGCGGGGCGAAAGCGCCCGCGCTCCTTTGATCGAGCCGGGAGCCTTCATGGCCGCCAATTCACCCGCCGCTTCCGCCGGCACATACAGATCCTCGCGATGGCGCGAACATCTGGACACGGTACTGCCCAAGCTGACCCTCGTCCCGACCGGTGCGGCCGCACTTATTTTCCTCTATGGTTTCATCGCGTGGACGATCTGGTTGTCGTTTACCAAATCGACCCTGCTGCCCAACAACCGGTTCGCCGGTCTCGCACAGTATCGTTTCCTTTTCAAGCTCGACACTTGGTGGGTGTCGGTCACCAACCTTGTTATCTTCGGGGTCCTGTACATCGTCATCTGCCTGGCGATCGGACTGTTTCTGGCGATTCTCATCGACCAGAAAATCCGTGCTGAAAACCTACTGCGCACCATCTACCTGTATCCGCTGGCGTTGTCTCTGGTCGTCACCGGCGTGGCCTGGAAGTGGATTCTGAATCCCGATCTCGGTCTGCAGAGCGTGGTGCGGTCCTTGGGTTTCACCCATTTCACCTTCGACTGGCTGGTGCAGCCACACATGGCGATTTATACCATCGTCATCGCTGCAGTCTGGCAGGCGTCCGGCTTCGTCATGGCACTGTTTCTCGCCGGACTGCGCGGGATCGACGGTGCGATCATCAAAGCCGCACAGATCGACGGCGCCAGTCTACCGCGCATCTATCTGCGCATCATCATCCCCAGCCTGCGACCGGTTTTCTTCAGCGCCGTTATCCTGTTGGTGAGCATGGCGATCAAGAGCTTCGACCTGATCATCGCGCTGACTGGTGGCGGCCCGGGCTACGCCACATGGCTGCCCGCAATCTTCATGTATAACTACGGCTTCAATCGTGGCCAGATCGGCCTTGGCACCGCCGCGGCCGTGCTCATGATGCTGGCAGTCGCGCTGGCACTGCTCCCGCTGATTCTGTCCGAGCTCAAGGAAAAGCGCCGTGCCAGCACCCGCTGATAGTGCCCGGTGGTCGATTTCGGCCGCCGGGCGAATGTTGATCTACGCGATTCTGATCTTCGCTGCAGCGTACTACCTGTTGCCGCTGTACGTGATGTTGACGACGTCACTCAAAACCCTGCACCAGGTCAACAACGCGAGCCTGCTGAGCCTGCCCGACCCTATCACCTTCAAGCCGTGGGCCGAGGCTTGGTCGTCAGCCTGCATGGGTGTCAACTGCTCCGGACTGCAACACTACTTCTGGAACTCGGTATCGTTTGTGCTGCCGGCGGTGTTCATCTCCACGGTGTTCGGTGCGTTGAACGGCTATGTCCTGACCAAATGGCAGTTCCGGGGATCAAATTTGTTCTTCGGTCTGCTTCTAGTCGGGACTTTCGTGCCGTACCAGATGTTTCTGCTGCCAATGGCGTGGACGCTGGGCAAGATCGGTCTTTCCAACTCTATCGGCGGTCTGGTGCTGGTGCACTCGGTATACGGCTTGGCCTTCACCACGCTCTTCTGCCGCAACTTCTACGTGAGCATGCCCGATGAGCTGGTTAAGGCAGCGCGCGTCGACGGCGCCGGGTTCATTCGGATTTTCTGGCGTATCGTCCTGCCCCTTTCGTTGCCGATTCTGATGGTTTCCATCATCTGGCAGTTCACCCAGATCTGGAACGACTTCCTGTTCGGGATCGTGTTCACGTCAGGGACACACCAGCCGATCACGGTGGCGCTCTACAACATGGTGGATACCTCCTCCACGGGCATCAAACGTTACAACGTCGACATGGCCGGGGCCGTCATTACCGCGCTACCGACCTTCATCATCTACATCCTGGCGGGACGCTATTTTGTACGTGGCCTCACCGCGGGTTCCGTCAAGGGCTGACGCCCCGTTTGCGAGGATATAAAAGTGTCAGTTCTAACAATTCGAAAAATTAACAAAACTTACGGGAACGAAGCGGTTCTGCACGATATCAACATCGACATGCAGGATGGCGAGTTCCTGATTCTCGTCGGCCCATCGGGCTGTGGCAAAACCACGTTGCTCAACATGATCGCCGGACTGGAGAGCGTCACCGGCGGCGAGATCGCCATCGATGGCCGGCGTATCAACGGTCTCGGCCCGCGTGACCGCAACATCGCGATGGTCTTCCAGTCCTATGCGCTGTACCCGAACATGACCGTGCGCGGCAATATTTCCTTCGGCCTGGAGATGCGCAAGGTTCCGCGGCCACGCCGCAGCGAGATTGTCAACAGGGTCGCCAAGACCCTGCAAATCGAGCACCTTCTCGACCGCAAGCCCGCCGCGTTGTCCGGCGGTCAGCGCCAGCGCGTCGCCATCGGTCGCGCACTGGCCCGTGAACCCTCGCTGTTTTTGTTCGACGAGCCGCTGTCGGCGCTGGACGCCAAGCTGCGTGACGAGATGCGTACCGAACTCAAGATCCTGCACCAGCGCCTCAAGACCTCGATGGTCTACGTCACCCACGACCAGATCGAGGCTATGACCCTCGGCGATCGCATCGCCGTAATGTACGGTGGCCGGGTTCAGCAGCTCGGCGCACCGCAGGACATCTACGACAACCCGACCAACCGCTTCGTCGCCGGTTTCATCGGTTCACCCGCCATGAACTTCATCCCCTGTGAGCTCGCTGAGGAGAACGGCGCGTTTGGCGTGCGCCTCTCCGGGGGAGAAGAAACCAGGCTGCTGCCGCTGCCCGACGCCATCGCCGACAAACTGAAGTCCTGGGGCCGCGGCAAAGCGGTACTCGGCGTGCGGCCCGAACACGTGACGCCTTCGACGGCAGAGCAACAGACCGAAGCCGTCAGCTGTCCGGTCAACGTCGTCGAGCCAACCGGGCCCAACACTTATGTGTTCAGCAAGGTCAACGACGTCGAGATCATCGTGCGCTGTACGCCGGGTCACGCACCAGAGGCCGGCAGCCGCGCAAAGCTCGAATTCGACCTCAGCAAGGCCCTGTTCTTCGATCCCGAAACCGACGACCGCGTCGCCTGAACAGAAGGTTGCCCCACGACCGACGTAGCGTCACACAGGCAACGCCCCCGCGTCCCGCGGGTGTCTATAGAGACGCCGCTGACGGCCATCCGCCGAATGGCGCGACACGTGCGGTGAGTACCGTACTCACTTTTGGCGAAGCACTGATCGATTTTCACGCACAGGCGCCGAAGGAACCACAACAACCGCCGGTCTTCGTCCCACCCAATGCTCCGAAGTACGGGAATAACCGCGCAGACCGCTGCCGGACTCGCGCCAGCCATCAGTCTTTTCCAATTCAAGTATGAGCCTGAAGGCAGCTGATGCGGGTACAGCGCATGGGATCGATGGGTGGGGGGGATGTTCAGTGTAAATCCATTGATCCGGGATAGTGAGAACCTGCTTATCCGGTGCGTTTGAGTGCGGTTTTGAACAGTGTGGCGCGTGCTAGTTGCAGTGCTTGTGCGGCCTGCACATCGGTTTGTTGTTATGCCTGTTGCTGCAGGTCATTGAGGGTGATGCTCTGGCGCAGGAAGGCGTGTGCATTGGGCAGGCTGGCCAGCTTGTCGAGCGGTGTCATGACATCCTTGGGGCGGTAGATGCGTTGGATGCGACCGGGTTTGCTGGGGTCGGGTTTGTCACTAGCGAACAGGCAAGGTCGATGAAAGTTGAGGAACGGGTTGAGGATGTCGCGGCAAAAGGTGTTGAAGGCGGCGGCATGGTGTTGCGGGATATGTTCGTCGCCAAACAGCTTGCGCACGACGCCGCGGTTCTTGGTTTCGGCCAGGCCGTTGTGCCCCGAGGGCAGGCTTCGCGCTCGTTGCTGTGGCGGGGTCGGCTGCGGGTAAATTCGACGTGGAGTTTGCCGAGGAGCTTGGCCACCTTGTGATTGACATACTCGCTGCGGTTGTCGGCGTGGAAGCCGAGAACGGTGAACGGGAAAGAGTCGAGCATCTGCCCGATGACCGGCAGCAGGTGCGCTTCGGAAATGGTTTGTACGCTGGCGACCACTTCCCACTGGGTGACGCAGTCCACGGCGTTGATGTGATACAGCCCTTTGCAGCCATCCAGATCGCCCTGGTGCACGGGGTCGATACGGATGAAGCCGGGACGACCGTCGGGTACGGGCCGGCCAATGTCACACGGCTGCGGCGCTTCGCGATCGGCCTGCTCAAGACCCTCCAAAAACCGCGGCAACAGGCGTCACCGGGGCGGCGCCGGCCCACGCCGAGAAGATCCGCGCGTGTCTGATTACCAAGACCGACACCAACCCGTACTTCGTGACGATGAAAAAAGGCGCCGAGCAGGAAGCGAAGAAGCTCGGCGTGGATCTCAAGGCCTACGCCGGCAGGTACGACGGCGACAACCAGTCGCAGATGGACGCGGTGGAGTCGTGCATCGCCGACAGCGCCAACGGCGTCCTCATCACTCCCTCGGACACCAGCGCCATCGTGCCGACGGTGGAGAAAGCGCGCAAAGCCGGGGTGCTGGTGATCGCACTGGATACGGCGCTCAACCCCGTGACCGCCGTTGACGGCACCTTTGCCACCGACAACTTCAAGGCCGGCGAGCTGATCGGCGAGTGGGTCAAAGCGCGGCTGGGGCCGGAAAAGGCCAAGACGGCGCGCATCGCGTTTTTGGATCTGTCCACTAGCCAGGTGACGGTGGACGTGGAGCGCGACCAGGGCTTCATGAAAGGGTTCGGCATCGACATCAAAAATCCCAACAAATACGGTGACGAAACCGACCCGCGCATCGTCGGCCACGCGGTGACCGGCGGCGCCGAGGACGGCGGCCGCAAGGCGATGGAGGATCTGCTGCAGAAAGACCCGACCCTGAACGTGGTCTACACCATCAACGAGCCGGCCGCGGCCGGCGCTTACCAGGCGCTGAAGTCCGTGGGCCTGCAGAAGAAGGTGCTGCTGGCCTCCATCGACGGCGGCTGCCCGGGCGTCAAGAACGTGCGTGACGGCACGCTGGGAGCGACCTCGCAGCAGTATCCGCTGAAGATGGCCCAAATGGGCATCGAGGCGATCGTCAACTATGTCAAGACCGGTGAAAAGCCATATAACAGCCCGGGCCTGGACTTCTACAACACCGGTGTGCAGCTGGTGACGGACCATCCTGTCAAGGGCATCCCGTCGATCGACGCCAAGAAAGGTCTGGCGCTCTGCTGGGGTTGATGATCCGAGAGCTAGCGGCGGCGCCCGTCGCGGGCCCGACGCTTCAAGCGCTGGAATGATTCTTCGGGAGGAGTCTCATGCCAACGATTCTGAATGACCGAGGTACATGATGAGCGCCGAGACGATCGCCCCGCAGGACGCCGGCGAGAACACCCGGCCGCAGTTCGAGCAGCGCCGCGGCGTGAGCACGAGCAGTCTGTTTGAGGGTCAGACCGGGTGTCTTGATCGGATTGGTTGATGGGGGCAAGGTGTGGTGCCCTCGGGGATTTTGACGAATCCCCGAGGGCTGTCGCCACAACCG
>SCRO01000111.1 GCA_004298505.1 Rhodanobacter sp. | reverse complement strand
GATGCCGAGCGTGCGCATCAGCCAGTCGGCAGTCGGCACGCCGGCCTCGCCGCGGCCGACCAACTGGATCTCCAACTGGGTAGAGAGCTCGTCGACCAGCGCCGCCGGGGCCAACAGGCTGAGCGGCAGCAGCCGCATCGGACCCTCGGCATAAAGCGCCGACGGTTCCAGCGTCGACTCCGGCATGTGCCCCTCATGACTGCCGAACGCGACTACGTTTTCCAGCGTGCCGCGCGGCACGCGGCGGGCCAGTTCGTCCAGGGCGGACCACACCGGAAAGCCCGGGCGCAGCAATTCCACCTGATCGAACAGCGCGCCGGCAAGCGCCAGTCGCGCCCCTGCCACCTGCGGCACCAGACCGAGCAGGTCGGTCGCGACCAGTTGCGCCAATGCGGCTGCTTCATCGCGGCCGAGCGTCATTCGCGCCGGTGGTTGGCCGGCCACCGGTTCCAACGCCAACAACACCGGCAGGGCGAGCAAGGTTTGCGCTTCCACGATCGGCTATCCACGGGATTGAAGAACACACATTCTAACAGCGCGACGCGTCCGCCCCGGCCGAGACGGCTGAACGGAACGGCAGCCCGCCGGTTCTTTGGGCTTTCGCCCGGCGGCATGGCGGGTTAGCCTTGAACCAATTGAGTGATGGACTGTTCCGGGCATGGAAAACACGCACAGGCGCGTCGGAGTCATTGGCGGCGTACGCATTCCCTTCTGTCGCAACAACACCGCCTACGCCGACGTGGGCAACTTCGGCATGTCGGTGAAAGTACTTGGCGCCCTGGTCGAGCGTTTCGGCCTGCACGGCGTAGAGCTGGGCGAAGTGGCGCTGGGCGCGGTGATCAAGCATTCCGCCGACTGGAACCTCGCGCGCGAGGCCGTGCTCAGTTCCGGGCTGGCGCCTACCACGCCGGGCATCACTACCGCGCGCGCCTGCGGCACCTCGCTCGACAACGCCATCATCATCGCCAACAAGATCGCCGTTGGCCAGATCGAGGCCGGCATCGCCGCCGGCGCGGACACCACCAGCGACGTGCCGATCGTCTACGGTCGCCGCCTGCGCAAGCGCCTGCTGGCCATGAACCGGGCCAAGGCACCGCTGGACAAGCTGAGGGCCGCGCTGCGCGGGTTCTCCTTCAGCGAGCTGAAGCCCTCGTTCCCCGGCGTCGCCGAGCCGCGCACCGGCAAATCGATGGGTGATCATTGCGAGCAGATGGCCCGGCAATGGCAGATCAGCCGCGAGGCACAGGATCAACTGGCGCTGGAAAGCCACCACAAGCTGGCCGCCGCCTACGACGCCGGCTTCTTCGATGATTTGCTGGTGCCGTTCCGCGGCCTCCGGCGCGACGGTTTCCTGCGCCCGGACAGCACCATGGAAAAGCTCGCCACGCTGAAACCGGCGTTCGACCAGCGCTCCGGCCACGGCACCCTCACCGCCGGCAATTCCACCGGGCTGTCCGACGGCGCCGCGGCGGTGCTGCTGGGCACCGACGGCTGGGCCGCGCAGCACGGCCTGAAAGTGCAGGCGTACCTGCGCGATGCAGAAGTCGCCGCGGTAGATTTCGTGCATGGCGAGGGCCTGCTGATGGCGCCCACTATTGCGGTACCGCGGATGCTCGCGCGCAATGGACTGACCCTGCAGGACTTTGATTACTACGAGATCCACGAGGCGTTCGCCGCGCAGGTGCTGTGCACCCTGCGTGCTTGGGAATCGGCTGATTACTGCCGTGATCGGCTGGGGCTGGCGGCGCCGTTCGGCTCGATCGATCCGGCGAAGCTCAACGTGCATGGCTCCAGTCTCGCCGTAGGCCATCCGTTCGCTGCCACCGGCGCGCGGCTCATCGCCACGCTGGCCAAGCTGCTTGAACAGAAAGGCTCCGGACGCGGGCTGATCTCGATCTGCACCGCCGGCGGCATGGGCGTGACCGCCATCCTCGAGCGTCCGTAGCGCCTCGCCCGATGTTGCGCCTGCACACCACCACGGGTCTGAGCGCGCTGGCACTGCTGATCGGCATCGCCGGCACCGGCTGGCTCAGCGGCTTGACCAGCCAGTGGCAGCAACCATCCGACCACGTGGCCATGGTGGATCGCATGCATGCCACGCGGCGCAAGCCGTCGACGGCACAGCGCCGACGTGGCCCGGTCAAGGTGGTGCAGCCGCGCCGCGTCTGGCGGAACCCTGCCCTCGACGACGACGGCACGGCGCAGGCCGCGGCCGTCGCGGCACCCGCCAGCTTGCAACCGCTGGCGACGCCCGCCGACACCAGCCAAAGCTGGGAGCAGTTGCGTGGTCATCTCGATGGTCGCGTGGTCGTGCACGTGCGGATAGACCGTAACGGTCGGGTCGACAGCGTCAGCGTGTCGACCTCGAGCGGGGACGCAGTTCTGGACCAGCATGCCTTGCGCAGCGTGCGTCGCTGGCGTTTCGCCGTGCCGCCGGGTTACCCCGACGGGTTCAGCGGCGAGTTGCCGATGCTCTTTTCGTCGCACGCCAACGGTCTGGGCATGCTCTGAACGGAACCGGAAAGCGCAAAGGCGCGGTCACCCGCGTCTTTGTGCTTTCATCGATGGGAAGGCGCTACCTCAGTTGCGCGACTGCAGCTTCGACAGCAGGCGCAGCAGCTCCAGGTACAACCACACCAGGGTAACCACCAGCGCAAAGGCGCCATACCACTCCATGTATTTCGGTGCGCGGGCGTTGACGCCCTGCTCGATCATGTCGAAGTCGAGGATCAGGTTGAGCGCGGCGATGACCACCACCACCACGCTGAAGGCGATGCCGATGCCGCTGGCGCCGTTGATGAAGCCCATCGAATGGCCGAAGAAGCCCAGCACGAAGTTGGCCAGGTACAGCAGCAGCACGCCGCCGGTGGCGGCCGCCACGCCGAGCTTGAACTTCTCGGTGGCGCGGATCAGCCCGCTGCGATAGGCCACGAGCATCGCCGCCATGACGCCGAAGGTGAGCCCGACCGCCTGCATCACGATGCCCGGGTAGCGCATCTCGAAGATCGCCGACAGCGCACCGATGAAGACGCCCTCGACCAGCGCGTACAACGGCGCGGTGACCGGCGCCCAGGTCTTCTTGAAGATCGTGATCATCGCCAGCACCAGGCCGCCGATGGCGCCGCCGATCATCAGCGGGGCCATCGCCGGCAGGCTGGCCGGGCCCTGGAACTGGCTCCAGCTGAAGATCGCGCCGACCACGACCAGCGCCAGCAGCAGGCCGGTCTTGTTGACCGTGCCGTTGAGCGTCATCACCTGGTCGCCATGCGACACCACCGCACCGCTGGCGGCGTCGAGAAAAGTGTTCTTGTTGAGAGCCGGGTTACCGCTTTGCATGATGAACTCCGTAAGGTTTGACGACATCGTAGCCCGAGCGTGCCGTTGGCGACAGCCACCGCGCGCATACGCCGCGCTGCACCGGAGCGGCCAACTACGCGACAATACGACCTTGCCGATTGCCACGGAGTTCCGATGAGACCTTCCATCCTGCGTATTGCCACCCGCAAAAGCGCGCTCGCGCTGTGGCAGGCCGAGCACGTCGCGGCACGGCTGCGCGCCGCACACCCCGGGTTGAACGTGGAGCTGGTGCCGCTGAGCACTCGCGGCGACGAGATCCTCGACCAATCGCTGTCCACGCTCGGCGGCAAGGGCTTGTTCTTGAAGGAACTCGAGGTGGCGATGCTGGAAGGCCGCGCCGACTTGGCGGTGCATTCGCTGAAGGATGTGCCGGTCCTGCTGGAGCCCGGTTTCACCCTGCCGGCGATCCTGGCGCGGGCCGACGCCGCCGATGCCTTCGTCAGCAACCATTACACCGACCTGGCCTCGCTGCCGCAAGCGGCGCGGGTGGGCACCTCCTCATTGCGGCGCCAGGCCCAACTGCGTGCGCTGCGGCCGGATCTGCAATGGCGCGACCTGCGCGGCAATGTCGGCACCCGCCTGGGCAAGCTCGACGCCGGCGACTACGACGCGATCGTGCTGGCCTGCGCCGGGCTGGAGCGGCTGGGCCTGGCGGCACGCATTGTGTCGCGGCTGGCCGCGCCGGACTGGCTGCCAGCGCCCGGTCAGGCCGCGATCGCGATCGAAGCACGCGACGGGCACCCGGCCGTGCTGGCCCTGCTTGCCGCACTCGACGACGCCGATACCCGGCTCACGACAAGCGCCGAGCGCGCGATGAACCGGGCCCTGGGTGGCAGTTGCACGGTGCCGGTCGGCGCCTGGTGCGTACGCGGCGAACGCGGCCTGCACCTGCGCGGCCTCGTTGGCGATCCGGTCACGGGCCGACTGCTGCACGCCGAGGCCAGCGGCCCGGTTGACCAGGCCGTCGCGCTGGGTGAACAGGTGGCGTCAGAGCTGCTGGAGCAAGGCGCCGACGAGTTTCTCAGCTAGGAGCCTGTCGGACTTGGGGGCAGCACAACGCCGATGTGCGCCCAAAGAAGGAAAAGTGCACCGTCTGGGTGCATCCACAGGGGTTTTAGCGGCCACTTTCGTCGAAACGAACGGATTTCCA
>SCRO01000110.1 GCA_004298505.1 Rhodanobacter sp. | reverse complement strand
AGGGCCGTCGCCGGCTGGATCTCGGGCACGCGAGCCCGGCCACATTGCTCACACGCGCTGGCCGCCACGGCGCGCCAGTGCGACAAGCGCTTTTGCGCACGTCCGGGGTCGAGCTTCACTTCCGAGCGTTCCGTTAGCAGCGGCACGATGCCCGCAACGCCCAGTTCGGTGGCCTTTTGCACGATCAGGTCCATCTTGTCGCCGCGGGCAATGCCCTGGGCGAGGACAAGTGGCAGCGGTGATTCAGTGTGCAACGGCTCGCGCGAGAGGACTTGCACGGTGACGTTACGCTTGCCGATTGCGCAGATTCGGGCCTGATAGTCGCTGCCATCGCCGTTGAACAGCACCAGTGAAGCACCTTTCCCCAGCCGCAATACGCGGGTGGCGTGTTCGCCGGCCTGCGGCGGCAGCGCCAGTTCGGCGCCCACCGCCAAGGGCAGCTCGGCATGGAGTCGGATCGTGCGCATGCAGGCCTGGATCTCAATGATGCTCATCGCCAGCACGGATCGCTGGTCGTCGATTTGCGACCGCGAGTTCAATCCCGCGTACTGCGGTGTCGACCAACAGGTCGATTTCCTGCGCGGTGACTACGTACGGCGGCATGAAATACACCACGTTGCCCAGCGGCCGCAGCAGCACGCCGTGCTGCAGGCCGTACAGGTAGACGCGCAAGCCGCGTCGCTCGGCTGCCGGGAATGGCCGCCGCCTGGTCTTGTCCGCGACCAGCTCGATCGCCGCGATCATGCCGGTCTGGCGCACATCGGCCACGTGGGGGTGCTCGCGCAGCGGTTCGAGGCGCCGTGAGAGGTGGGCCGCCAGCTGGCGATTGCGTTCAAGCACCGGCTCGTCGCGGAAGATCGCCAGCGTTTCCAGCGCGACGCGGCAGGCCAGCGGGTTGCCGGTATAGCTGTGCGAGTGCAGGAATGCCTTGCCGGCGCTGTACTCGGCGTAGAACGCGGCATAGACCTCGTTGGTGGTGAGCACGACCGACAACGGCAGAAAGCCGGCGGTGAGCCCTTTCGACAGGCACATGAAGTCGGGCGAAACACCCGCCTGCTCGCAGGCGAACAGCGTACCGGTGCGACCGAAGCCGACCGCGATCTCGTCGGCGATGAAATGCACCGCGAACTCGTCGCACAGGGCACGCAGGCCGGTGAGGTAGTCCGGGTGATACATGCGCATGCCGCCGGCGCATTGCACCAGCGGCTCGACGATGACCGCGCAGGTTTCGTGCGCGTGTTGCTCGAGGAGTTCGCGCAACTGTTGTAGTCGTCGCGTCGCGGTCTGCTGCGAAGTTTCGCCGGGTTCGCCTTGGTAAGTGTCCGGCGAGGGCGCCAGCAACGGCGTCAGCAGCAGTGGTGCGTAAGTCTTGCGGTACAATGCCACGTCGCTGACCGAGAGCGCACCCAGCGTCTCGCCATGATAGCTGCCGGTCAGCGCGATGAAGCGGGTCTTCTTGCCCTGGCCCTGGTTCAGCCAGTAATGGAAGCTCATCTTCAACGCCACCTCGATGGCCGACGAGCCGTTGTCGGCATAGAACACCCGTTCCAGCCCGGGTGGCGTGATGCGCACCAGTTCCTCGGCCAGTCTGATTGCGGGCTCATGGGTAAAGCCGGCGAAGATCACGTGTTCCAGCGTGCGCGCCTGCTCGGCCAGGGCGGCGGCGATGCGCGGGTTGGCGTGGCCGAACAGGTTGACCCACCAGGAACTGATGCCATCCAGGTAGCGCCGGCCTTCGGTATCGATCAGCCATGCGCCGTCGCCACGCACGATGGGCACCATGGGGATGCTCTCGTGGTCGTGCATCTGGGTGCATGGATGCCATACGTGCTTCAGGTCACGCGCAGCGAGCGCAGCCTTGCTGTTTTCGGGAACGTTCATCCGGTTATCATCGACGCTTGCGCCATGCATGTTCAAGTTCCACGCATGGCATTGCCGGGAATCGACGCTTGAAATTTCTGCGAAACGGCCTGATCGGCCTGGCCTTGCTGGGCATGTTCGCCGCCGTGCTGCTGTGGTTCCTGCCGGCACGCTGGGTGACGCCGTGGATCGAGCCGCAATTGCACGGGATGCGCTTGCAGCAGGTGCACGGTTTGCTGTGGCACGGCCGTGCCGACGAAGTCACGGCACTCGGCGGAAAGCGGCTGGGGCGGCTGCAGTGGCAGTTGTCGCGTCGTGCGCTGCTTGGGCAGTTGCGCCTGCAACTGGTGTTCGACGGACCCGGCCTTGCTTTTTCCGGTAGCATGCGACGCTTGCCGGATGGCCGCATCGAAGCTCGCGACCTGAGCTTGAACGCGCAGCTGACGGCGCTTGGCCAGCCGCTCGACACGCCTTGGGGCAACCCCGCTGGCGAACTGCAGATGACGGCCTCGCACGCCCTGCTGCAGGGCGGTTGGCCGTTGCAGTTGCAGGCACAGGGCCAGTGGCGGGACGCCAGCGTGCACACCCGCGACGGCGATGTCGTGCTGGGTGAACTGCAATGGCAGGCGCGCGCCGAGGGTGGCGTGATCGGCGTGCAATGGCACGACGGTGAACGCGGGCCGCTGCAGACGACAGGTGATCTGCAACTGAGCCCACTCGGCTGGCGACTGGACGCAAGCTTGCGCGCGCGACACACTGACCCCGCGTTGCAGCACTGGCTGGCCCGGCTCGGGCCGGCAGCACAGGACGGCAGCGTGCATATCCAGCAAAGCGGTGGCCTGGCTGGCAGTCCGCCATTGACCGACAAGAGCATCATGCAACCATGAAATCCGATATTGCCGCCTTGGCGCTGGCCGCCGCTCGCGCCGCCGCGGCCGCAGCAGCAGACGTGATCAGGCACTACTGGCACCACGGCGTCGAGGTGGAGCTGAAGGCCGACGCTACCCCGGTGACCGTGGCCGACCGCGAGGCCGAGCGCGCGATCAGGCAAATCCTGCATGCGGCGCTGCCACAAGCATCGATCTATGGTGAGGAGTTCGGCCTGGATGGTGAACGTGGCGGTCTGTTGTGGCTGGTCGACCCGCTCGACGGTACCAAGAGTTTCGTGCGCCGCACGCCGTTCTTCTCCACCCAGATCGCCTTGATGGACGGCGCCGACCTGGTGCTCGGCGTCTCCAGTGCGCCAATCTATGGCGAGACGATGTGGGCCAGCACAGGTGGCGGCGCCTGGCTTGACGGCGAGCGCATGCAGGTCGCCGACACCGTCATGATCGATCAGGCTTCGCTCTCTATCGGCAACGTCAAGACACTTACCGCCGATGCGCGCTGGGAAGCCTTGGGCAAGCTGATCCGCGACAGCAACCGGATTCGTGGCTACGGCGACTTCTGCCACTACCATCTGCTCGCGCGCGGCAGCCTGGACCTGGTGATCGAGTCGGACGTGAACATCCTCGACATCGCAGCCCTTGCGGTCATCGTGCGCGAGGCTGGCGGCGTCTTCACCGATCTCGAGGGAGCACCATTGACGCTGGATACACGCAGCGTGCTGGCCGGCACGCCAGCGATCCATGCGCAGGCCCTGCAGCGCCTTGCGCGCTAGAATGTGCGGATGCTCAAGCTGCCCATCATCCATGCTACGCGGAACGTCAGCCACAGTCGCTTGCTGCAGGTCGAGCAGCTTGATCTGGAATTCTCCAATGGCGTGCGACGCACCTACGAGCGCCTAACGGGCAGCGGCCTGGGTGCCGTGATCATCGTGCCGATGCTTGATGATGAGACGGTGCTGTTGGTGCGCGAGTACTGCGGTGGCGTCGGTCGCTACGAGCTGGGGCTACCCAAGGGGCGGCTGGACCAGGACGAAACCGCCGAGCAGGGCGCCGAGCGGGAATTGAAGGAAGAGGCCGGCTACGGCGCGCACGAACTGAAAATCCTGCACAACCTGTCGCTGTCGCCGGCGTACATGACGCACATGGCGCATGTGGTGCTGGCGCAGGACCTGTATCCGGAAAAACTGCCCGGCGATGAGCCGGAGGAGCTCGAGGTGGTGCCGTGGAAGATGTCCGAACTGCATACGCTGCTTGGTCGCGACGACGTGACCGAGGGACGCTCGATTGCCGCGCTGTTCATGGCCCGTGAATACCTCGGCGGACGCTTCCGGCGAGCATGAACATGCCGCCTGAATTTTCCCGCCGCATCGGCGAGCTCGCACGTGTCGCGGGCGACGCGATCCTGAAGATCTATCACGGTGATTTCGCCGTACAGACTAAGGCCGATGCCTCGCCACTGACAGCCGCCGACCTGGCCGCCCAGCAGGTCATTGTGGCGGGGTTGGGGCAGCTGGAACCACGCCTGCCGATCCTGTCCGAGGAAGCCAAGGCTTTGCCATGGGCGCAACGCCAGCACTGGTCGCGCTACTGGCTGGTCGACCCGCTCGATGGCACGCGCGAGTTCGTCAAGCGCAATGACGAGTTCACCGTCAATATCGCCCTGATCGATCGGCACCGCGCCGTGCTTGGCGTGGTGCTGGCGCCGGTCACTGGTGAACTCTACGTTGCCGAGCTTGGTCATGGAGCCTGGTTGCAGCTCCAGTCCGGCGGCGAGTGGCAGCGGCTGCAGTCGCGTCCGTTGGCGCGGCCGCCGACGGTGGCCGGCAGTCGTTCCCACGGTGGCGCGCAAGGCGGCCTGCTGGATCACCTGATCGGTAGCGACTATCAGATGCTTCCGCTGGGTTCATCGCTGAAGTTCTGTCTGATCGCGCGCGGCCAAGCCGACGTCTATCTGCGCCAGGGCCTGACCAGCGAATGGGATACTGCAGCGGCCCAGTGCGTGCTGGATGAGGCCGGCGGAGCGGTGCTGGATCTGCGCGGGCAGCCGTTTCGCTACAACCGCGGGGAGTCGCTGCTGAATCCGGAGTTTATGGCGGTGGGGGATTGTTCGATTGATTGGGCGGGGCGGCTGCGGAGGGCGGTTCGTGAGTAGTTTCGACGGCGCTGCTCGGCGTGGCCACTCATTCCTGCGTTCTCCCCCAAGCGCGCGGCTGGCGCCGGGTTCACCTGGCCCGGCCCGCACCGGTGCTGGACAAACTGCTCGAAGAGGTCGGCGAAGTGCGTGCCGAGTTTGACTGTGGTGCCGACCCTGCGCGGCTCGAAAACGAGATCGGCGACGTGCTGTTCGTCGCGGTGAACCTGGCCCATCACGCCAGCGTCGACTTCTCTCGCGCTTTGCGCCACGCCAATGCCAAGTTCGAGCGACGCTTTCGCAAGATGGAGGAGCTCGCTGCAGCCGACGGCGGCAGCTTCGGCAAGCTTGACCTGGCCGGGCAGGAGGCGTTGTGGCAGCGGGTCAAGGCACAAGAGCCAACGGCCTGATTGCACGAAGCCGAGCTGGTTCGGGCTGGCCGTTGCAACCTTTTGCTCGTCGGCAGCGACAGCAACAAGGCGCTGAGCTTCACCGGCCGGGCCTGCGCCTCGGACAAGTCGACGCTGGAGCAATTGCAGGTCACCCAGCAGCGCGACGGTGACCAGCTGCGGATCGACATCGGCGGTCACAGCCACTTCTCGTTCGACCTGTTCGGCAGTTCCCATGCCGACCTCGGAGCCTGCTCGCGGGCGATGCTTCTGCCTTGAATGCGGGTTGCAGATCAAATCAAGGGCATCGCCCGCGAGCGGTATCTACACGGTGGTGCTGCGCCAGTCGACGTGGGTCAGTGAGATCAAAGGGGGTTCCGAAGGCGCTTCGGCAAGAGTATCGGCCAGTCCGTCAACTTTCCCGCAGCAGCCGCATCGGTGGTGTGCGGACGATCCTGCGCATGCCAGCTAGGCCCAGCAGCATCACCACGATGGCAGCCGCAAGCGCAGCCTCCGCCAGTGGCCACGGTGGCGGCACGAAGCCGTCGATGTGGAACACCGCTTGCCCTAGCCACAGGCCGGCGCCGGCCGCGCCGAGCGCGGCGGTGAGTCCGGCGAGCAGGCCGAGCAGGGCAAACTCGCACGCGGCCGCCATGCGCAACTGGGTACGGCGCGCGCCCAGGGTGCGCAGCAAGGCTGCTTCGTGGCGGCGTTCAGTGGCGCTGGCGGCGAGCGACGCGGCCAGCACCAGCGCACCGGCCAACAGGCTGAAGCCGAGGATCCAGCGCACCGCGTCGCCGACCCGGTCGACGATCTCGCGCACGCGATCGAGCAGCGCATCGACGTCGATCAGACTGAGGTTGCTGTAATCGCGCGACAGTTGCGCCAACCCCTCGGCATGCCCACCGGCCAGGTGGAAGCTGGCCAGCCACGTGTGTGGCAGCTCATCCGCGTGCGCCGGGTCCAGCAACAGGAAGAAGTTGACCCGGAACGAGCTCCAGTCGACCTTGCGCACGCTGCCGACGATGGCCTGGATGTCACGCTCGCCAATGTGGAAG
This sequence comes from Rhodanobacter sp., assembly GCA_004298505.1. GTDB lineage: Bacteria > Pseudomonadota > Gammaproteobacteria > Xanthomonadales > Rhodanobacteraceae > Rhodanobacter. The sequence continues at coordinate 6,316 of SCRO01000110.1, read as the reverse complement.
GTCAGCGTGTCGCCCAGCTTCAGCGCGAACATGTCGCGCCACATGGTGTCGATCGAGACTTCCGCCTGCGCTGGCGCGGGCCCGGCCCAGCGGCCGGCAATCACCTTGTTGGCCGGCGGCAGTGCCCCGGCCCAGGATAATCGCAGCTGTCGATCGGCCCGGTCTTGCGCCCGCGCGTCGTCAAGATGAAGCTGGTCGACCGGCTGGTCGTTGATCGCGGTGAGCTTGCCCAGCGCCAGCGGCAGCATGTTGAGCTGATCGGCACCGACCCGCTGCAGTGCTTGCGCGAAGCCGGCACGCTGGTCGTCCTGCAGGTTCAGCGCGAACCAGTTCGGCGTGTCAGCCGACAGCTCCTGGCGCCAGCCGTGCAGCAGCGACGGCGCCACGATGGTGAGCAACAGCAGGGCGCACAGGCCAAGACTGAGCGAGGTGGCCTGGATCACGCTGAGCATGCGCCGCCGTGCCAGCGCGGCCAGCCCCAGGCGCAGCGCCGGGTGCGCGCCGGGAGCTACGCGTCGCGCCAGCCACAACAGCAGCACGGCCAGCAGCGCGGCGATCGTCGCCACGCCGAACAGGCTGGCAGCGAGGATGCCGGCGAGCTTGAGTGAGCTGCTCTGGCTCCAGATCAGGCCGAGCGCGACCAGCAGCGGAATCAGGTACAACGCGTCGAAGCGGTGTGAGCGCCGGGTCAGGCTCTGGCGAAACACCGCCACCGGTGGCACTTCGGCCAGTCGCGCCAGCGGCGGCAGTGCAAAGCCGACCAGGACGGCCATACCCATCGCGGCGGCGGCGAATGCGGGCGCCAACGGCAATGAGGCAGGCACGCTACTGAACAGCGCTCCGGCCAGCAGCCATGCCAGTTGCGCCAACCCCAGCGCCAGCAGCACGCCGAGCGTCGCGGCCGGCACCGCCAATGCGCCCAGCGTACCCGACAGCAGGCCCAGCACGCGCCGGCGGGAGGTACCCAGCGCGCGCAACAAGGCCACTTCCATGCTCTTGCGCCGCGCGTAGCGTTGCGCCGACAGGGCGATGGCGATGCCGGCCAGCAGGGCCGACAGCAACGCCGTCAGGCGCAGGAAGGCGCCGGCGCGATCGAACGCGCTGCGCATGCGTTCCTGCGTCTGCTCCGGCGTGATCAGCTCGGCACCCTGCGGCAGCGTGGTGGCCTGGGCCCAGTCGCGCCAGCGCTGTACGGCTGCCGGCGTGCCGGCCAGCAGCAGGCGATGGCGCGCACGGCTGCCTACGCCGAGCAGGCCGGCCGCCTCGGCGTCGGCCAGGCTCATGATGGCGCGCGGCGCCAGCGCCAGCAGCTCGCCGCCGTCGGGCTGACGCACCAGCTCGGCGGTGATGCTCAGTTCGCGTCCGCCCACCTGCAACCGGTCGCCCACTTTCAGGCGCAGCGCCACCAGCGCGCGGTGATCGAGATAGACGCCACCCTGCGCCGGGGCGTGCCCGCTGCGTGGGTGGCCCGCCGCATCGGCCAGCTGCAGCTTGCCGCGCAACGGGTAGTGCGCGTCGGTGGCTTCCACGTCAAGCAACTGGGTGTGCTGGTGGGCGAACGCGACGCTGGGGAAACTCGCGGTGCGCGTGAGCGCCAGGCCATCCTGCCGCGCCCTGGCGGCGAAGCTCTCGGGCAGCGCCTGCGGCGAACTGAGGCCGATGTCGCCGCCGATCAGCTCGGCGGCGCTGGCCAGCATGCCGCGTTCGATCCGCGTGGCGAGCGTGGCCACCACGCCCAGCGCCGCGACCGCCAGTACCAGCGAAGCTGCCAGCGTGCGCAGCTCGGGCAGGTGCCATTCGCGGCGCAGGTTGCGCAGCGCGAGGCGCAGCATCTTCATGCGCGCACGCCGGGCACGACGCGGCCTTCATCCAGTTCGATCCCGCGCTGGCAGCGTGCGGCCAGGGTCGTATCGTGGGTGACCAGCACCAGGGTGGTGTGATGGTCGTGGTTGAGCGCAAACAACAGGTCGCTGATGTGGTGGCCGGTGCGTTGGTCGAGGTTGCCGGTGGGCTCGTCGGCGAACAGCACGCGCGGCCGGTGCACGAAGGCGCGCGCGATGGCCACGCGCTGCTGTTCGCCGCCGGAAAGCTGGGCCGGATAGTGACGGCGCCGAGGCGACAGTCCCACCGCGTCGAGTGCCTCGCGTGCGCGGCTGCGCGCATCGCGGCTGCCCTCGAGCTCCAGCGGCAGCATCACGTTTTCCTCGGCGGTGAGTGCCGGGAGCAGATGAAACGACTGGAACACGAAACCGACCAGGCGGCGGCGCAGGTCGGCGCGGGCTTCCTCATCGAGTCGATGCAGGGCGTGACCGTCGAAGGTGATCGCGCCGGCATCCGGCGTGTCGAGGCCGGCCAGCAGGCCGAGCAGGGTGGTCTTGCCCGAGCCGGAGACGCCGACGATGGCGAAGCTCTCGCCGGCCATGATGCGCAGATCGACCCCGGACAGGATATCCAGCCGACCCTCGGGAGCGCGCACCGACTTGCTAACATCACAGGCCTCAAGAAGCGGACGGTTGGAATCATTCATGCATCGATGCCTGTGGTTGCTGGTTTTCCTGTGCGGCATCGGCAGTGCTCAAGCGGCGGCGCCGAAAACCGTGCTGGTGTTGGGCGACTCGCTGTCTGCCGCACACAATATCCCGCTCGAGTCCGGCTGGGTGTACCTGCTCCATGTGCGTCTGGCCAAGATGGTGCCGAAGTGGACCGTGGTCAATGCCAGCATCAGCGGCGAGACCTCCGTGAGCGGGCGCAACCGCTTGCCGGCACTACTCGAGAAGTATCACCCGCAGGTGCTGGTGCTCGAACTGGGCGCGAACGATGGCCTGCGCGGATTGCCGCTGTCGGCGTTGCGTGAGAATCTGGCGGCGATGATCGAGCTGGCGCAGCAGCGCAAGGTGCGGGTGTTGCTGCTGGGCATCGAGCTGCCGGTCAATTACGGGCCACAGTATCGCGACGGCTTGCGCGCGATCTATGCCGGGCTGGCACAGGAGCGGCACGCTGCCCTGCTGCCGTTCCTGCTCGACGGCGTCGCGCTGGATCCGGCCCTGATGCAGGATGACGGCATGCATCCGGTGGCCGCTGCCGAGCCGCACGTGCTGGACAACGTGTGGAGGCGGCTGCAACCGCTCCTGCATTGAGCGCCAGGCCAAACGCGCGCTGAATTTCCGTCGCTGCTTTCACGTTGTCGTCACGCCGCAGCCGTGTATATCTTCACAGATGTGAAATAAGACGGAGAGCGGACGACATGAGCGTACACGACGAGCAAGCGGGGCTGATTCTGCTGGTGGAAGACAACCGCCAGATCGCCGAAATGGTAGGCGAATTTCTCGAACGGCGTGGCTACTCGGTGGACTATGCCGCCGACGGCGTCAGCGGTCTGCACCTGGCCGTGTCCAACAGTTACGACGTGATCGTGCTGGACCTGATGCTGCCCGGGCTGGATGGCCTGGAGGTCTGCCGCAAGCTGCGCAAGGAAGCGAAGAAGTCCACCCCGGTGCTGATGCTGACCGCACGTGACACGCTGGAGGACAAGCTGGTCGGCCTGGAAGCCGGCGCAGATGATTATCTGGTAAAGCCGTTCGAAGTGCGCGAACTGGAGGCGCGCTTGCGCGCGCTGATCCGTCGCGACCGCCGCCAGGTGTCGACCGAGGTGCTCGTCGTCGGCGACATGACGCTGGATACCGCGACCTTGCACCTGACCCGCGCGGGCCAGGAACTGGTCGTCTCGCCGATCGGGCTGAAACTGCTGGCGATCCTGATGCGCGAATCGCCGCGGGTGGTCAGCCGACGCGACATCGAGCGCGAGATCTGGGGCGATACGTTGCCCGATTCCGACACCTTGCGTTCACACCTGTACAACCTGCGACGGGTCATCGACAAACCCTTCGCGCGGCCTCTGCTACATACTATCCATTCGGCTGGTTACCGTCTGGCGGATCTCGAATCGGAAATGGCCTCGACGCCCCAGCCTGCGTGACATCGACACGGCGAAGGTAATGAACAGCAGGGCGGCGAGTGCCATCACATTTCGCGCAGGAGCTTTCAAACGGCGCATCGCATGGGTGTTCGGGCTGCAGTTTGTGGTGCTGGTCATCGTCTGTGCCATGGGCATCTACAACGTCGCGCCGTGGGCGGCGGTGATCGTGCTGATCCTGATCACCACGTTGCTCGCCTGCCTGGCCACGCAGCACGAGTGGCGGACGATCCGGTCGCTGGCCCGGTTGATGGATGGCTGGAGCGACGACAAGCCTGATCCTGACGCCTTCAATCCACAGCGACTGTGCCGTCACACGGATGCCGACGTGGCATCGCTGGCTCGCGGCCTGCACGGTTTCGCCACCCGCATCGCCGGTTACAACCAGCGCGAGCGCAACTTCACCCGCGATGCCAGCCATGAGCTGCGCAGCCCGCTCACCGTCATCAAGATGTCGGTCGACATGTTGGCCGATGAGGCGGAGCTGAGCGATTTCGGCGCCCGCTCGGTGCGCCGGATCCATCGTGCCTCGCGTGAACTGGAGATGCTGGTCGAGGCGCTGTTGGTGCTGGCGCGCGATGCCGATACGCCGGCGGACAAGGAACGTTTCGTGGTGAATGACATATTGCAGCGCGAAATACAGGCCGCGCACGAATTGCTTGGCGGACGGCCGATCGAGCTGCGGCTGGAGCAACCGGCAAGCTTCGCCCTGGAAGGTTCGTCGCAGGTATTTTCGGTGCTGTGCTGGCAGTTGCTGCGCAATGCCTGCCAGCAGGCCGAGCGCGGCAGCGTGGTGGTCAGTGTGGAACCGGGCGTGGTGAGCGTGAGCAACCGGCCTGGCCCAGTCGATGCCGATGCCGGCCCCGGCTCGTCCGGAGTCGACCGCCACGGTTTCGAGCTGGCCATTGCGCGCCAGATCAGCGACCGCTTCGGCTGGCCGCTGGAATTGCAGACCCGACTGGATCGGGAGAGCGTCGCACGTATCCACTTTTCGGATCCGCTGCCGGTCGAATCGGCAACCACGGAATCGCCGCCGACGCCGTTGCGGCCCATCGTTGGGCCGCAACGGCGTTGAGACCTGATCAGCCGGCCAATGCCTGGTCGACCGCGAAGGGGCAGCCAGTCTTCGCCTTGACATCATCCAGCGTCACGCCGTCGTTGAGTTCGATCAGGGTCAGGCCCTTGCCTTTCTCCACCGCGAACACACACAGGTCGGTGATGACCAGGTCCACCACTCGCTGGCCGGTCAGCGGCAGGTCGCACTCGGTCTTGATCTTCGGTGAGCCGTCCTTCGCGCAGTGCTCCATCAGCACCACCACGCGCTTGACGCCGCTGACCAGGTCCATCGCGCCGCCCGGTCCCTTGACCATCTTGCCCGGCACCATCCAGTTCGCCAGGTCACCCTTGGCGGAAACCTCCAGGCCACCCAGGATCGACAGGTCGATATGGCCGCCGCGGATCATCGCGAACGAATCGGCGCTGGAGAAGAAGCTCGAGCCGGGCAAGGTGGTGATGGTCTGCTTGCCGGCGTTGATCAAGTCGGGATCGAGCTGCTCCTCGGTCGGGAACGGGCCGATGCCGAGCAGGCCGTTCTCCGACTGCAAGGTGACGTTGACGCCGGCGGGGATGTGGTTTGCCACCATGGTTGGGATGCCGATGCCGAGGTTCACGTAGAAGCCGTCCTGCAGCTCCTTCGCGGCACGCTTGGCCATGACCGTGCGGGTCGGATTCTCCTTGCCCGCGACGACTCCGGAAATCGTGCGGAACTCGATCCGCTTCTCGTATTTCTCGCCCTGCACGATACGGTCGACGTAGATGCCCGGCACATGGATGTTGTTCGGGTCCAGCTCGCCCACCGGCACCAGCTGCTCGACCTCGGCCACGCAAGCCTTGCCGCAGGTGGCGATCATCGGATTGAAGTTGCGCGCGGTCTCGCGAAATACCAGGTTGCCGTGGGCGTCGCCCTTCCACGCCTTCACGATCGACAAATCCGAGGTGATGGATTCTTCCAGCACATACTCCTTGTCGCCAAAGCGCTTGGTCTCCTTGCCCTCGGCCAGCTTGGTGCCGAAGCCGGTGCGCGTGTAGAAACCGGGGATGCCGGCGCCACCGGCGCGCAGCTTTTCGGCCAGCGTACCCTGCGGGGTCAGGTGCAGTTCCAGTTCGCCGGCCAGGGTCTGCCGCTCGAACTCCTTGTTCTCGCCCACGTAGGAGGCATACACGCGCTTGACCTGGTGCGTCTTCAGCAGCGGACCCATGCCGAAATCGTCGACGCCGGCGTTGTTGCCCACGATGGTCAGCCCTTGGGTGCCGGCCTTCAATAGAGCGCCAATGAGGTTTTCG
>SCRO01000109.1 GCA_004298505.1 Rhodanobacter sp. | reverse complement strand
GCGCTGGCCAGCACGCTGGCCGAGGTCGCCGCGGCGGTAGCCGTGGTGGTATATGTCCCGGCGGATGAAACCTTGCGGCAGGTGGTGGGGGTAGGCCCGCTTGCCGACGCCATCGCGAGCATGCCCGAGCCGCCGACGCATGCTGACGGTTCTTCGATCCTCACCCCTACGCTGGCCTACATGGAGGGCGCACCGATCGTGCGGCGGCGGCCCTCGCTGCATCCCGACGTGGCGCCGGCATGGCACACCGCGCCGCTGGCGCAGGTAGCTGCGATCGGTTGCTGGCCGATCTTTTCGGGATTGCCGGGCGAATTGGACAGCGCACGCCAGGCCGCGGCCGTGTTGCTGCTCGCTAGCGCGGAGATCGATGCGTTCGACGCCGACATGCACCGCCTGCTCGACGAGATTGCCGACACTGTCGGTCTGGCGCTGCGCCAGCACAACCACCACCAGGCGCTGTACCAGGAGCAAGAGCGCCAGACCTATCTGGCCCTGCACGATGCCCTGACCGATCTCCCCAACCGTCGCGCGCTGGACTATCACCTCGAGCGTGCACTGGCCCGGGCTGCGCGGCATCAGCGGCTGCTGGCCGTGGGCATGCTCGATCTGGATGACCTCAAGCCGATCAACGATCGTTACGGTCATGCCGCAGGCGATCGCGTGTTGATCGAAGTGGCGCGGCGCCTGCATGGGGCGCTGCGCTCGGAGGATTCGGTGGCACGCGTTGGGGGCGATGAATTCGTGCTGGTATTCGAGGACCTGGCCAGCGAGGACGATCTGGCTGTCGTGTTGGAACGATTGTGGCAATCGCTGCAGCAACCGATGGTGGTCGGCGAATCGAGCATCGATATCACGGTCAGCCTGGGCGTGGCGCTTTACCCGACCCATGCCCAGGCCAGTGGCGAGCAACTGCTGCGACGTGCCGATCAGGCGATGTATCAGGTCAAGGCCCACAAGCAGCAACGGTCGCATTGGTGGGCGCTGGCGCAGACCAAGGATGATGCGGACGCCGCGCCCGAGGAAGAGACCACGGTGGTCTTGCCCCACGGCGCGCCCGCCGCGGCGTTGCTGCGCCCCTGCGTCGACGCCTTTCAATCGCAACTCCCCACCGTGGTCGAGCGCTTGTTTGGTGCGTTGCGGCTGCACCCGGGTATCAGCCGGGTGCTCGACAACTTTCCGCCGTATGCGCTGGATGCCTTCACGGCGCACCTGTCGCGGCAGTTGCACACCCTGTTCTATCCCGCTCTCGAGCTCGAGGCCCAGCGCACCGGCGCGCTCAAGGTCAGCGTTTGCCAGGCGGCGAACGGGCTCGAGCCGGCGTGGCTGACGCAGGCGATCGAACTGCTGCGCGAGATTCTCGCCAGTACCCTCGGCCTGGGTGGACGCGCGAATCGACAGGCACTCGCGATCGTGTTGCAGCGACTGGGCATGGAGCAGCAATGGCAACTGGAGGGCATGCGCGACCTGCAGCGACGCCGCCGCGCGACCCTCGCCAGAATCCATACCTTGGCATGGTCGGCGTACGACTATCTGCAACTGCTTGAAGGCGTCGTGACGACGTTGGCGGCGCATGAGGAAATCCTCGTCTGCGCCGCCGGTCGTCCGGATCGATCTGGTGAGATGATCCAGGAACTCGTGGCCGGTCGGGTGCCGGCCGAGTATCTGCGCATCACCAACCGCGGCGCGGCGCCCCCGCTCCAGCTTGATCGGAACGGCGGGCGCGATGACGAGCCGATTCGGCGCGCGTGGCATTCGGCGGGCATCGAGCGCTGCGCCCACTACGGCAGCGACCCGGCGATGGCGCCATGGCGCGATGCGGCCATGCGCCATGGTGTCGTTTCGCATGTCGCGATCCCACTGTGCCTGACGCCGCGCGTGCCGGTGGCGATCCTCGCGCTTTACAGTCCGTATGCGGGCGGATTCCAGAGCGAAGACCAGCACTCGTTCGTCGACCAGATCAAGGCGGTGCTGGAGCTTGCCCTGTTGCGCATCGCGCCGCGGCGCCAGCTTGCGGCATTGCTGCCGGCATTCGTGCGCGAGCGTTGGCGCGCGGCGCTCGCCGGCGGCGCGCTGCGGATGCACTATCAGCCGATGGTCAGGCTTGCCGACTACCAGGTCGCAGGATTCGAGGCGCTCGCGCGATTGCGCGATGACCTGGGCAGCTTGCAGCTACCCGCCAACTTCCTGCCCGCGCTCGGTGCCGCCGGCCTGATGCGCTTGTTCCGCGATGGCATCATCCAGGCGGTGGCGTGCCGCCAGTCGCTGTCGCGAACGGGCCTGTCGCTGGGCATGTCGGTCAACGTGCCGGTGACCGCCTTGCGCGACGCTCGTTATGCACGAACAGTGGAGACCGTCCTGCAGGCCAGTGGCTGCCCGGTCGGGTCGCTGCGTTTCGAGGCGCTGGAAACGACCGGCGGCATCGGTTGCTGGGGCTTGCTGGCCGAAACCGGCGTGCAGTCGCTGAAGTCGCTGGATGTCCATTCATTCGAGGACGACGTGGCACTCGGGCGCAGCCTGGTGGCGCGCCTGTGCCAGTCTCCCTTCGATCGCATCAAGATCGACCAGGCCATCATCGCCCAGGTCAGGCAGGACCCATTGGGTGTCCTGCGCCTGATGCGCCAGCTGGTCCGCATTAGCCACGACCTTGGTCTGGAGGTGGTTGTCGAGGGGCTGGAGTCACCGGGCATGATCGAGGCGGCGTCGATCCTGGGTGCGGATTTCGGCCAGGGTTTTGCACTGGCCCATCCGATGCCGCCCGAAGCGCTGCCGGATTGGCTGGACCACTTCAAGCCGGGCGCCCAAGGCCGCTTCCCGCACACTGCGCTGGGCGCCTTGGCGGGGGCGCTGCGCTGGGAGGAGCGCTTCGTCGAACTGTTTGACGAACCCCGTTCACGCGGGCGGCATGTGCGCGCCGGCAGCAGCGCTACGCAATATCTGCGCGAGCTGGAGGATGCCTCCGCGGCCCTGCACGCCGGTCATGACGCCATGCTGGAGGCGGCCGCGAATGGGCCGTTCGATCCTGAGTATCAGCGACAGCGTGACCTGTTCCTCTCGCTGCTGGTCGAGCGTGCGCTCGCCGAGGAGCATCGTCACCGGCGCGGGGCTCCGGATGCGGTCTGAGCGTCGGACCGGTCTGGAGCCATGCTATTCCGATCATCCGGGCCGATGGCGTGAGCCGGATTCCGGTAGGCTTTGGCTTGATCGCGGAACGGATTCACGGCAGGCTGGCTCCGCTGCGGTGGCGGCGATCGACACGGTCACGCAGCTGGGGCGAGGGTGATCACGCGAGGCGGCGCAATGGCGGAAAGCTCCACGGACTGCGCGGAGCTGCCGGGGGAAGGCAATGTCAGATAGACAGCAGCAGGTGCCGGGCGAGCTGCGCGAACGTTTCTATCGAAGCGTGGCAGAGACCTTGAGCTTGCTGCGCACGGCGCCTGCCGATAATCGCCGGCAGACCCTGCTTGAGGTAAGCCGGATTCTCGCGAGCACGATGGATCTGCCGCTGGTATGGATCGGGCGGCGTGCGCCGGGTCTTGCGCAAGTTGATGTGCTGGCTGTCGCGGGCTCCGCCGCAGCGTACGCCTCGACGCTGCGATTGAGTAACGACGAACGCGAACCGGGCGGCAGCGGGCCGATCGGTATCGTGTTGCGCGAGGGGCGCGCCAGGGTCACGCCGGTGACCGCCCACGAATTTTTGCCATGGCGGGAAGCCGCTTGCCAGTATGGCTTCGGCGCCAGCATCGTGGCGGCGTCGCGGACGCATGACGACGGTCAGCTGGTGCTGGCGACTTATTCCCGCGACCGCGGCCCGGCGCTGGGCGAGGAGTTGCTCGACTGGGTGCAGCGCCTGGTCGACGAATTGAGCCGGTTCTGGGATCACCAGGCGCTGCTGGAGCGCAGCCGGCGCATGAGTCGCTATCGCGATGCGCAGCGTACGATCCAGCGCGCGCTGCTTGAGCAGCCCGATCCGCAGGCGGTGTACGAGACCCTGGCGCGGGCGCTGGCCGGGGTCGCCGGCGCCGCCGCAGTCGATGTATTCGCGGCGGGCGGTGCGCACGGCATGTTGCACCGGGTGGCCTTGATTGGTCCGCTTGCCGACATCATGCTGGGCTTGCCGTTGCCGCCACGGCACGGCGAGGGCCCGGTGATCCTGGCGCCGACACTGGCGTTCATGCAGGGTACGCCGGTAATCCGGCGCCACCGCGCCAACGCCTCACGCGCCGACAGTTCGTGGTGCAGCACGTTGCTGGAGCACGCCGGCGCGGTGGCTTGTTGGCCGCTGTTCGACGCGCCGGCCGGCGCGCCCGGCGTGCCGCGGGTAGCGGTCGGCGTGTTCGTCGTGGTGGCCACCGAGGTGGATGCCTTCGACGACGAGATGTGCCGCTTGCTGGACGAGATTGCCGATGCCGCCGGCCTGGCATTGCGCCAGCACGCGCAGCGCCATGTCTTGCTGCAGGAACAGGCGCGGCAGACTTATCTGGCCTCGCACGACGACCTCACCAATCTGCCCAATCGGCGCGCGCTGGACCGGTACCTGGACACGGTGCTGGCGCGTGCGCAGCACGGTGGGCGAAGGCTTGCCGTGGGCTTGCTCGATCTGGATGACCTGAAACCGATCAACGACACGCTCGGCCATGCGGTAGGCGATCGTATCCTTGCCGAGGCGGCGCATCGCCTGCGGAACGTGTTGCGCGGCGACGACTATGTGGCGCGGCTCGGCGGCGACGAATTCGTGCTCGTCTGCGAAAATCTCGAGCACGAAGCGGACCTGGACGATCTGCTGGAGCGGGTTGGCGCCGCACTGCAGCGACCGATGACGATCGACGGCCAGGTGCTTTCGATCGGTGCCAGCCTGGGCGTCGCGATGTACTCCAGCGAGGCGCCCGCCAGTGGCGAACAACTGTTGCGTCGTGCCGACCAGGCGATGTACCTGGTGAAGTCGCGCAAGCGGCATCGTGCGCGCTGGTGGGCCATGGCGTTGCCCGATGGTGCGCTCGAGGCGATGGCCGAACTGGATGCCCACGTGGCTCCCTACGGTGAACAGGCCGCGGCGGTGTTGGGTGCATGTCGGGAGGCCTGGCTGTCGCGGTTGCCGGCCGTCGTGGAAAGCTACTGCGAGTTCCTGCTCGAGCACGAAGGGGTCAGCAAGCTGCTGGGCGTGCTGCCGCAGTCGGAATTCGGGGCGATCAAGGGCCACATACTGCAGCATCTGCAGGTGTTGATCCAGGTGGAACTCGATCAGGCCAGCCATCGTGAACGGGCGCTCCGGACGGGCTTGTTCCACGCCGCATGCGGACTGGAGGAGGTCTGGCTGCTGGAGGCGATCGAGCAGTTGCGCGACAAGCTCGTGGCTGCCCTGGGCCACGCGGATCGGCGCGCGTTGGAGGTGGTGCTGCAGCGCCTCGATGCGGAGCGGCAGTGGCAACTGGAAAGCGTGCGTGCGCTGCAGCGCCAGCGGGTGGCGTTGCTGGCCCGGCTCAACGCACTGGCGTGGTCGGCCGAGGGTTACCTGGAACTCATCCAGGGTACGGTCGATATCCTGGAGGCGCATCAGGAGATCAACGCTTGTGCCGTGGGGCGTCCCGATGCGTCGGGCAAGTTGACCTATGAAGCCGTGGCGGGTAACTCTTTTGCCCAATACCTGCGCGTGCTGGCAGTCGACAAGACGTTGGCAATCGGCGTCGATGCAGGCCGCCCGGAGGGTGAGGGACCCAGCGGACGCGCCTGGCGAACGGCAACGATCCAGCGCAGTGCACATTTCGGCAGCGACCCCGCCATGCTCGGCTGGCGCGACATCGCGCGGCATCTGGGGGTGGTTTCCAGCGTTGCCATTCCGCTGTGTCCCGCGCTTTCAAAACCGGCCGTGGTGCTGGCGCTGTACAGCCCCTATGCCGGTGGTTTCCACAGTGAAGATCAGCAGGCGTTCCTGGAACAGATCAAATCGGTGCTCGACCTGGCCTTGGCACGCCTGGCACCGCCGCGCCAGGGCACTGAGCTGCTGCCGTTTTTCGTTCGCGAACGCTGGCGTGCGTTGATCGAAACCACGGCGTTGCAGATGCACTACCAGCCGTTGGTGCGACTGGCCACGGGCCGCGTCACCGAGTTCGAGGCGCTGGCGCGTCTGCGCGACGAAGATGGCGAATTGCTCAGCCCGGTGCGGTTTCTTCCTGCGCTGGGTGCCGATGATCTGGTCGCGCTGTTTCGCCATGGGCTGGCGCAGGCTGCAGCGAGTCGTGAAGCACTGCGGCAACAAGGCTTCACCCTGGACATATCGGTGAATGTACCGGCCGCCGCGCTGCAGGATCCACGCTACGCCGCGGCCGCCGCGGCGGTCATCGTGAGCAGCGGTTGCCCGGCGCAGGCCTTGCTGCTGGAGATCCTGGAATCGCCGATCGGCACCGAACACGCCGCCTTGCTGGAAGAGCCGGGCATGCAATCGCTCAAGGTGCTCGGTATGCGTCTGGTCGAGGACGATCTTGGCGCCGGCTACAGCTCCCTGATCCGCCTGCGGCAATGGCCGTTCGAGCGCATCAAGATCGACCAGGCGCTCGTCCTCCAGGTGCGCAAGGATCCGCTGGGCACCTTGCGCTTCATCCGCCAGCTGGTTCGGATCGGGCATGAGCTGCACATGGAAGTGGTGGTCGAGGGGCTCGAATCGCGCGGCCTGATCGAGGCCGCCAGGATCCTGGGCGCGGACTTTGGCCAGGGCTATGCCCTGGCACGACCCCTACCGCCGGCTGCGGTGCATGCCTGGCTGACGCACTTTCACCATGACGGCGAGCAGGCGTCGACGCAGACCGCACTCGGCGCGCTCGCCGGTGAGCTGTGCTGGGAAGAGCAATTTATCTCGTTGCCAGCCGAGCCGGCGTTCTGGGCCATGCATGCGCAGGCGAGCTGTGCCCCGGGCGAATACCTGCACGAGGCTGCGCGCGCCGCCGCGCTGGACGCCGCCCACCACGCGATGCATGCGGCAGCCATCGACGGCCCCTCCGATCCCGAATACCGCAAGCAGCGCGAGGTATTTACTGCACTGCTCACAGAGCGCGTGCTGGGCGAGGAAAATCCCTAGCCGGCGCTGCTTCTCACCCTGCCGGCGCGGGCATCGATCCGCTCAGACGACAAAAGACCCGGCATGACCGGGCCTTTTGTCTGTGTATTCATTGGTGGGCGGTGCAAGGATCGAACTTGCGACCACTGCCGTGTGAAGGCAGTGCTCTACCGCTGAGCTAACCGCCCACTGCGAGCGCACAATTTTAGGGGCAGGTGCAATGCGGGTCAATGCCTGCCGCAGTCGGGAGCAACGGCCGCAAAAGGACTTGCGCGGTGGTTGGCCTTGCTAAACTCGCGCTTTTCCCGCGTCGAAGTGCAGGATCATGGAATTTTTCAGCGGTCATCTCGCCCCCATCCTCCAGGCGTTGCAGCAGTTCGAGCTGACGCCGTGGAAAATGGTGGGCTTCGCGGGTACGTTGCTGTTCACCAGTCGATGGTTCGTGCAACTCTATTACACGCGTAAATACAAGCGCGTGGTGATGCCGCTGGCGTTCTGGTGGCTGTCCGTTTGCGGCAGCGTGCTGCTGCTGGCCTATTTCACCGTCGGCAAGAACGATTCGGTGGGGATCATCTCGAACTTCTTCCCGGTGTTCGTTTCGGTCTACAACCTGATCGTGCATCTGCGTCATCGCAAGCACGACATCGCCGGTGACGCCACAGCGTGACGGGATTCCGTAGGGCGGGCAGTGCCCGCCGCCCGCCGTTGTCGCATGGGCAAGAGCGGCGGGCCGTGCCCGCCCTACGGGTTACGTGCCGTCATTCGGGTTCGTAGTCGAGGTTGGAAGATAGCCAGCGCTCGGCTTCGGCAAGTGTCCAGCCCTTGCGCCGGGCATAATCCTCGACCTGCTCCTTGCCGACCCGGCCGACCACGAAATACTGGCTGTCTGGGTGCGAGTAGTACCAGCCGGAAACGGCGGCGGCGGGATACATCGAAAAGCCCTCGGTCAACTTGATGCCGGTGTTGGCGGTGACGTCAAGCAGCTCGAACAGGGTGGCTTTCTCGGTGTGCTCGGGGCAAGCCGGGTAACCGGGAGCGGGGCGGATGCCGCGGTACTTTTCGGCGATCAGCGCGTTGTTGTCGAGTGCCTCGTTCGCTGCGAAGCCCCAGAACTCCTTGCGTACGCGCTCGTGCATGTGTTCGGCGAACGACTCAGCGAGGCGGTCAGCCAGCGCCTTGAGGATGATCGAGGAATAGTCGTCGTAGTCGGCCAGGAAGCGCCCGAGGTGTTCCTCGATGCCCAGCCCGGCGGTGACCGCGAAGCCGCCGATCCAGTCGGGCTTGTCAAATTCCTTCGGCACGATGAAATCGGCCAGGCACAGGTTGGGGCGTTCGGGCGGCTTGTCGGCCTGCTGGCGCAGGCTGTGCAGCGTGGCCAGGCGTTCGGTGCGACTGGCGTCGGTATAGACCTCCACGTCGTCCATCAGGTTGGCGGCCGGCCACAGCCCGATCACCGCGCGGGCGGTGAGCCACTTTTCGGCGATGATCTTGTCCAGCATCGCCTGGGCGTCGCGGAACAATTCGCTGGCTTGTGGGCCGACCACCGCGTCGGTGAGGATGGCCGGGTAGTGGCCGGCCAGTTCCCAGGCCTGGAAGAACGGCGTCCAGTCGATGTACTGGCGGATCACGTTCAGGTCGTAATCGTCGAACACGGTGATGCCAGGCTTGGCCGGTTGCGGCGGGTCGTAGTTCGCCCAGTCGCAGTGGAAGCGTTGCGCGCGTGCCTTCTCCAGCGAGACCAGTTTCTTGCCCGGCCCGCGGTTGCGGTGGCGCTCGCGCACGTCGGTATATTCATCGCGAATCTTGCTGAGGAACTCCTTGACCAGGTCCTTGCTGACCAGCGATTGCGCCACGCCGACCGCACGTGAGGCGTCTTTGACCCAGACCGTGCCGGACTTGTAGTGCGGCTCGATCTTCAGCGCGGTGTGCGCGCGCGAGGTGGTGGCGCCGCCGATCAGCAGCGGGATGTGGAAGTCCCGGCGCTGCATCTCCTTGGCGACGTTGCCCATTTCCTCCAGTGACGGCGTGATCAGGCCGGACAGGCCGATCATGTCGGCCTTTTCGGCGATCGCGGTTTCCAGGATCTTCTGCGCCGGCACCATCACGCCCAGGTCGATCACCTCGAAGTTGTTGCAGCGGAGCACCACGGCGACAATGTTCTTGCCGATGTCGTGCACGTCGCCCTTGACCGTGGCCATCACGATTTTGCCGTTGTTCTTGGCGGTATCGCCGGTGCGCAGTTTTTCCGCCTCGATATAGGGCAGCAGGTGGGCCACGGCCTTCTTCATCACGCGGGCGGATTTCACCACCTGCGGCAGGAACATCTTGCCGGCACCAAACAGGTCGCCGACCACATCCATGCCGTCCATCAGCGGGCCTTCGATCACGTCGAGCGGGCGCGTGGACAGCTGGCGTGCTTGCTCGGTGTCCTCCACCACGAACTGGTCGATGCCATGCACCAGCGCGTGGCTGAGGCGCTGACGCACGTCCTTTTCGCGCCAGGCCAGAGTCTCGACCACGGCTTCGCCTTTGCCCTTCTTGTAGTGGTCGGCGACTTCCAGCAGGCGTTCAGTGGCATCGTCGCGGCGGTTCAGCACCACGTCCTCGACGCGCTCGCGCAGTTCGGGGTCGAGCTCGTCGTAGATGGCCAGGGCGCCGGCGTTGACGATGCCCATGTCCATGCCGGCGCGGATCGCGTGGTAGAGGAACACCGAATGGATCGCCTCGCGCACGCTGTTGTTGCCGCGGAACGAGAACGACACGTTGGAGACGCCGCCGGAGATGTGGCAATCGGGGAATCGCTTCTTCAGCTCGCGCGTGGCCTCGATGAAGGCGACGGCATAGTCGTTGTGCTCTTCGATGCCAGTGGCAATGGCGAAGATGTTGGGGTCGAAGATGATGTCTTCGGCAGGGAAATCCAGCGTTTCGGTGAGCAGCTTGTAGGCCCGCTCGCAGATGGCCACCTTGCGCTCGACCGTACCCGCCTGGCCTTCCTCGTCAAACGCCATCACCACGGCAGCCGCACCGTACTGGCGCACCTTGCGCGCCTGCTCGAGAAACAGTTCCTCGCCCTCTTTCATCGAGATCGAGTTGACGATGCCCTTGCCTTGCAGACAGCGCAAGCCGGCCTCGATCACCGTCCACTTCGACGAGTCGATCATGAACGGCACGCGCGCGATGTCGGGCTCGGATGCGATCAGGTTCACGAAGCGGGTCATTGCCGCTTCGGAGTCGATCATGCCCTCGTCCATGTTGATGTCGATGATCTGCGCGCCGTTGGCAACTTGCTGGCGGGCAACCTCGACTGCCTCGTCGTAGCGATCCTCCTTGATCAGCTTCTTGAACTGCGCCGAGCCGGTGACATTGGTGCGTTCGCCGATGTTGATGAACAGCAGGTCGGGCGTGACGACCAGTGGTTCCAGGCCAGAGAGGCGCGTGTGGCTTGTCTTCATGGGGATGGGCTTCTTGCGTTGGCCTCCTCTCCCCGGCGGGGAGAGGCGTGAGGTGAGGGGCGGGTGCCCGCCACGTGGTTGATCGAAACGCGCTTGGACGAGACTTCATCGCCAGCGTGGCCCCGCACCGCAACCCTCGCGCCCAAGGGGAGTGCGGGCACGACTGCGGCGTTCATGCCGCCTCCGCGTCACGTGATGGCAGCGCCCGCGGCGCGTAATCGCGTACCGCTTCGGCAATGGCCTCGATGTGGGCCGGCGTGGTACCGCAGCAGCCGCCGACCAGGTTCAGGAGGCCGTCACGGGCAAATTCGCCAAGAACCGTGGCCATGTGTTCGGGCGTTTCGTCGTATTCGGCGAATGCGTTCGGCAGGCCGGCATTGGGGTGCGTACTGACCAGGCAGTCGGCAAGATCTGCCAGTGTCTGGATGTGCGGGCGCAGATCCTCCGCGCCGAGTGCGCAGTTGAAGCCCACCGACAGTGGCCGCGCATGGTGCACCGAGTAGTAGAACGCTTCGGCGGTCTGCCCGGAAAGCGTGCGGCCGGAGCGATCGGTGATGGTGCCGGAGATCATCACCGGCACGCGCGCGCCGCGCCGGTGGAACAGCTCGCTGAGCGCGAACAATGCGGCCTTCGCGTTGAGCGTGTCGAAGATCGTCTCGACCATCAGCACGTCCGCGCCGCCGTCGATCAGGCCGTTGGCCGATTCGGTGTAGTTTTCGGCCAGCTCCTCGAAGGTGACGTTGCGGAAGCCCGGGTCGTTGACGTCCGGCGACAGCGACGCGGTGCGGCTGGTCGGTCCCAGCACGCCGATCACGAAGCGTGGTTGCTTCGGCGTTTTTGCGCTCATCGCGGCGCAGGCCGCGCGTGCCAGTCGGGCGCCTTCGAGGTTCAGCTCCCGCGCCAGGTGCTGCAGCTTGTAGTCGGCCTGGCTGATCCGCGTGGAATTGAAGGTGTTGGTCTCGACCAGGTCGGCGCCGGCCTGCAGATACGCATCGTGCACGCCGCGGATGATGTGCGGCCGGGTCAGTGTGAGCAGGTCATTGTTGCCCTTGAGGTCACACTCGCCGGCATGATCGTGGGCGTGGCCGTCATGGCCATGTTCGAAGCGTTCACCGCGAAAGCCTGGTTCGTCCAGTTCATGTGCCTGCAGCATGGTGCCCATGGCGCCGTCGATGATCAGGATGCGTTGGTGCAGTGCCTGTTCAAGCGCAGCGACACGATCGGGGTGGAGCCAGGGCAGGGTACTCATTGCAACTTCCTTTCAGGAAACTCAAGTTCAAGCGGGCTTGCGTGCCAGCAGGCTGATGACTTCGAAATGCGGCGCCTTGCGCTCGCGACTGAGCCGGTTGCAACTGAGCACTTCCAGGCCGGCGCTGCGCGCATGACCGTCCAGTTGCGCGTTGCTGAAACCGAGGTTGCGGTGATCGAACGGTTCAACCGCGGCACGGTGGTCGTGCTGGCCCAGGGTGACCGCCAG
This sequence comes from Rhodanobacter sp., assembly GCA_004298505.1. Classification (GTDB taxonomy): domain Bacteria; phylum Pseudomonadota; class Gammaproteobacteria; order Xanthomonadales; family Rhodanobacteraceae; genus Rhodanobacter. Next base: position 8,078 of record SCRO01000109.1, on the reverse strand, counting down.
CAGTCGCGCGCCGGGGCGCAGCACGCGTGCCGCCTCGGCCACGGCTTGCGCCGGCTGCTCGGCATAGGTGAGCGCATGCAGCATCAGGACGAGATCAAACCGTTGCTCGCCCAGCTCAAGCGCGTGCATGTCGCCCCGGATCACGCGCACGTTGCTGAATGCCTTCAGTCGCCTGGTGGCGGCTTCGACCACGCGCTCACTGGAGTCGACGCAGACGATCGAGTGCGCATGCGGCGCCAGCAGTTCGGCGGTGATGCCGTCGCCGGAGGCGATGTCGAGCACGTCGCCGGTTTCCAGCAGTTGCAGCAGCGAGCGGGCCAGGGTTTCCCAGGTGCGGCCGGGCGAATAATGGCGTTCCATGTCGCCGGCGACCGTGTCTGCCCAGCCTTCCTCACGGGCACGGTTGGCCAGCACGCCGGGCAGTCGCGCGGCGTCCTCGCGCAGCAGCGCATCGTCGATGCTGGCGCGAAGCGAGGCAAGCAGGTTGTGCTGCGCCTCCTCGACTTCGCTGTTGGAGCGGTAATAGGCGGACACGCCAGAACGACGATCGCGGACCAGGCCGGCCTCCTTCAACTTGGCCAGATGCGTCGACACGCGCGGTTGCGCCAGGTGCAGCACGGCGGCGAGCTCGGCCACGGTCAGCTCCTCGCGTTCGAGCAGGGCCAGCAGGCGCACCCGGGTAGGGTCGGCCAGCAGCCGGAGCACGCTTGAAACGGTGGCCAGATCCATGATCATCCATGTATCGCGATATAAAGATGTGTAGGCTAGGCCGCGCTGCGCAAGCCGTCAAGGGTGCGACGCGGCGGGACCGGAGAGGCAGGGCGCAGGCACAGGTGCCAAATGCGGGAGTCTTGTCCGATTTCTCCAGCAGCGACTGGTCCGCGCGCGGCGCGTACCTCGTTCCAGCCCATATGTTTGTGGATGCACCCGGAACGGGCTTCGGCCGCGTGCTGGGCAAGGACAAGGGCGGCGTGGGCAAGGGCAAGGATGTGTACGGTTTCGACGAGGACGCGCACGCTTTCGCGCAATTCATCACGCGCTATCTCACGCTCAACAGCCGCTGGAATTCGCCGAAGTTCCTGTTCGGCGAAAGTTACGGCACCACCCGTTCGGCGATGCTGGCGAACATCCTGGAGAACGAAGACAGCGTGGGCCTGAACGGCGTCATGCTGCTGTCGGCCATTCTCAGTTACGACATCAGCGTGGATTTTCCCCAGGTCAACCCGGGTGCGAACAATATTTCCTACGCGATGGGCCTGCCCAGTTATGCGGCCACCGCGTGGTACCACCACAGGTTGCCGCAGCAGCCGGCCGATCTGCAGGCATTCCTGCAGCAGGTCGAGCATTTCGCCAGCACCGATTACCTGTCGGCATTGATGCAAGGCGCGCAGCTTGATGCGGCCACGCAGCAGAAGGTCGCCGAACAATTGCACCAGTACACCGGACTGCCGAGCGCCTATATCGTCAAGGCCGGGTTGCGCGTCAATGGAGGGCAGTTTGCGCATGAGTTGCTGGGCGCCAACGACATGGTGACCGGCCGCCTGGACTCACGCTACAGCGGCCCGGCGATGGACCCGATGGGCGAATCGGCCAAGTACGACCCGATGGACTCCTCGATCAGCGCGCCGACAGTTGCCGAGTTCAACGACTACGTGCGCAATACGCTGCATGCGGCTGCGGCGGCGTTCATCGACGCCAACTACAGGCAATAGTTCGTCGGGAGAGCGCGCGACTCAGGGTCCGGCTTTACTGTGGCCGAATTTCGCGCGTGGCCCGTCTCTGCAGGTAAAATGGTCGGCATATCCTTTTTGCCGGAGCCTGCCATGGATTTCAGCTTTACCGAAGACCAGCTGTCGATCCAGTCGATGGTCCGTGATTTTGCGCAAAAGCGCATCGCGCCGGTGGCGGCTGAGTTCGACGCCAAGGGCAAATTTCCGCTGGAGAACATCCGCGAGATGGGCCAGCTCGGGCTGATGGGTATCGAGGTGCCGGAGGAGTATGGCGGCGCCGGCATGGATTCGATCGCCTATGTGCTGGCGATGATCGAGATCGCCGCCGCCGATGCGGCCACCTCGACCATTATGTCGGTGAACAATTCGCTGTTTTGCAACGGCATCCTCAAGTACGGCACCGAAGAGCAGAAACAGACATACGTGCGCGCGGTCACCACCGGCGAGGCGATCGGGGCGTATGCGTTGACCGAACCGCAATCTGGCTCGGACGCCTCGGCGATGCACACCCGCGCTACCAGGGACGCGAACGGCGACTGGGTGATCAACGGCAAGAAGAGCTGGATCACCTCCGGCCCGGTGGCGCGCTATATCGTGCTGTTCGCGATCAGCACGCCGGGTATTGGCGCCAAGGGCGTGTCGGCCTTCATTGTCGATACGCAGCTTGCCGGCTTCCATGCGGGCAAGACCGAGCCCAAGCTCGGCATCCGCGCCTCGGCGACCTGCGAGATCGAGTTCACCGATTACGTGTTGCCGAAGGAGAACTTGCTGGGTACCGAAGGCAAGGGTTTCTCGATCGCGATGGGCGTGCTGGATGCTGGCCGCATCGGCATCGCCTCACAGGCGGTGGGCATCGCCCGCGCAGCCTACGAGGCGACGCTGCAATGGTCGCGCGAGCGCAAGGCGTTCGGGCATCCGATCGGTACGTTCCAGATGACCCAGTCGAAGATTGCGGACATGAAATGCAAGCTCGATGCTGCCACGTTGCTGACCCTGCGCGCGGCATGGGCCAAGGGTCAGGCGGAGAAGCACGGTGGCCGTTTTGGCACCGAGGCCGCGGTAGCCAAGCTCACCGCGTCCGAAGCGGCCATGTGGATCAGCCACCAGGCGGTGCAGATCCACGGCGGCATGGGCTATTCGAAGGAGATGCCGCTGGAGCGCTATTTCCGTGACGCCAAGATCACCGAAATCTACGAGGGCACCAGCGAGATCCAGCGGTTGGTGATTGCGCGCGCGGAAACCGGCCTGCGCTGAGCGAGGAGTGAGTGGAGAGGAGTGAGAAACGAGTGGAAGTCACTTCCGCTCACGATCACCAACCCGGTGAGAGAACGAAAAAGGCCCCGGCATTTGCCGAGGCCTTTTTCGTTCCAACATCACTGGAGATGGAGGGGATGCAAGCGGGCCTTGCTTGTTGCTCCTGCCCTTACTCGTTTCTCACTCCTCTCCGCTCACTCCGGCCTCACGCGTCGCGTCGCGGGTCCGAATCGAACGATTGCATCCCGTTTTGCGTCGACGCGGGCGGCGCTGCATCGCCGTCCAGCTTGTCGCCCAGCAACCGCCGCACGACCACGTAGAACACCGGGATCAACAGTACGCCGAGGAAGGTGGCAAACAACATGCCGCCGATCACGCCGGTGCCGATGGCGTGTCGGGCATTGGCGCCGGCGCCCGACGAGATAAACAGCGGAAACACACCGAGGATGAACGCCAGCGAGGTCATCAGGATGGGTCGCAAGCGCAGTCGCCCGGCCTCGATCACGCTCTCGCGCAGGGTCATGCCGTGGCGCTGATGCTCTACCGCGAACTCCACGATCAGGATCGCGTTTTTCGCGGCCAGGCCGATGACCGTGATCAGGCCGATCTTGAAATAGATGTCGTCGGGCAGTCCGCGCAGCAGGGCGAACACCACCGCGCCGAGCATGCCCAGCGGCACCACCAGCATGACGGAGACCGGAATCGACCAGCTTTCATACAGCGCGGCCAGGGCCAGGAACACGACCAGGATCGACAGCAGCATCAGCAGCGTGGCGGTGTTGCCGGAAAGGATTTCCTGGTAGGACTGGCCGCTCCAGTCATAGCCGAAGCCCTTGGGTAGGTCGTCGGTGACGATCTGCTCCATCGTCTTCATCGCCTCGCCGGAGGCGTGGCCCGGTGCCGGCGATCCCACGATCTCCACCGCGGAGTAACCGTTGTAGCGGGTCAGCGATGGTGAGGCATTGATCCACTGCTCCTTGATCACGCTGGCCAGCGGAATCATGGCCGGCGCGCCGTTGCTGCCGGTCTGCGTGCTGCTGGGCGAGTAGATGTGCTGCAGTGCGTCCGGACCCTTGCGCCAGGCCGCGTCGGCCTGCATGTACACGCGCTTGACCCGGCCGCCATAGGTGAAGTCGTTGACGTAGACCGGCGCCAGCATCAGCTGCACCGCGGTGTAGATGTCGCCGACCGACAATCCCATCGACTGCGCCTGCACGCGATCCACGTCGAGTTTGAGCTGGGGCGCATCTTCCAGCGTGTTCGGTCGTACGCCGGCCAGGGTAGGGTTTTGCGCAGCCTTGCCCAGCAGTGTGTTGCGGGCGCGGGTCAGCGCCTCGCGGCCGGCGCCGCTGCGGTCCTGCAGGTACATGTCGAAGCCGCCGAACTGGCCCAGCCCCCGCACCGTGGGCAGGTTGACTACGAACACCCGCGCATCGCGCACCTGCTGGACGGCGCGGTTGGTGTGCTGGATGAACTGCTCCGCCGTGGCCTTGCGCTTGGCCCAGTCCTTGAGCCGGACGAACACCATGCCGACGTTTTCGCCGGAGCCGACAAAACTGAAGCCGGTGATCTGCATCACGCCTTTCACGGCGGGGTCCTTGCGGATGATTGTGCGCAGCTGATCCATCACCTTGTCGGTGCGCTGCACGGTAGCACCCGGCGGCAGCTGCACGATCGCCAGCGCATAACCCTGGTCTTCCTCGGGCAGGAAACTGCCGGGCAGACGGCTGAATAGGAAGGCGCCCAGCGCGGTCACCAGCACGAACACGAACATCCAGCGCGGCGCGTGCCGCACCGCGTTGCCGACATGTCCCACGTAGCTTTGGCTGGCCCGGGCGAACATCCGGTTGAAGCCGCGGTACAGGAAATTCTTCGGACGCTCGTGTTCCGGCTGCAGGAAACTCGCGCACAGGGCCGGCGTGAACGACAACGCGAGGAACGCGGAGAAACCCATCGAGACCGCAATGGTCAGCGCGAACTGCTTGTAGATGATGCCGGTGGCGCCCGGTTGCAGCGCCGAAGGCACGAACACTGCCGTCAGCACCACCGAGATCGCCACCACCGCGCCGGTGATCTGGCCCATCGCCTTGCGCGTGGCCTCCTTCGGTGACAGGCCTTCCTCGGTCATGATGCGCTCGACGTTCTCGATCACCACGATCGCGTCGTCGACCACGATGCCGATCGCCAGCACCATGCCGAACAGGGTCAACTGATTGATGCTGAAGCCCAGCACCAACATGCCGATGAAGGTGCCCAGCAGGGCGACCGGGATCACCAGGGTGGGGATGATGGTCGCGCGGATATTCTGCAGGAACAGCAGCATCACCAGGAACACCAGCACGATGGCCTCGATCAGGGTATGCACCACCTCCTTGATCGATATTTTCACGAAGCTGGTGGTGTCGTAGGGGCTGAACCAGCTCACCCCTTGCGGGAAACTCGCGGACAGCTCGTCCATCTTGCCGCGTACCGCGGTGGCGACATCCAGCGCGTTCGCGCCCGGCAGCAGCTGGATCGCGAAGGCGGCGACCGGGGTGCCGTTGTAGCGCGTGTTGAAACCGTAACTGGCCGGGCCGAAGGCGACCCGGGCCACGTCCCCCAGCGTTACCGTAGTGCCGTCGCTGTTCGCGCGCAGAATGATGCCCTTGAACTGCTCGGGGGTGGTGAAGCGGCCCTCGGCGGTGACGCTGGCGGTGAACCCCTGGCCGGCCGCCGACGGGTCGGCACCGAGCGAGCCGGCGGCGAACTGTACATTCTGTGCGCGAATCGCATTGAGCACCTGGGTCGAGGACAGCCCATAGCCTTGCAGCTTGTCCGGGTTCAGCCAGATACGCATCGCGTATTCGGAACCGAACAGGCGCGTGTTGCCCACACCCGGCAGGCGCGCAATCTGGTCGATGACCTGTGAGGCGACGATGTCGCTGAGGTGGTTGCGGTTGATCGCCGGATTGTTCGAGCGCAGCGCCACCACCATCAGGAAATCGGCGTTGGACTTGGCCACCACCACGCCCTGCTGGACCACTTCGGAGGGCAGTCGCGGCGTGGCCAGCGCCACCTTGTTCTGCACCTGGACCTGGGCAATGTCCGGATCGGTGCCGCTCTCGAATGTCAGCGTGATGCTGGCCCTGCCGTTGTCGCTGGAGGACGAGCTGAAATACAGCAGGTGGTCGATGCCGGTCAGTTGCTGCTCGATCACCTGGGTCACCGATTTTTCGGTCGTGTCCGCGCTGGCGCCCGGATAGCTGGCGCTCACGGAGACCTGTGGCGGAGCGATCGACGGGTACGATTCCACACCCAGGTTCAGGATCGCCAGCACGCCACCCAGGGAAATCAGGATGGCCACCACCCAGGCGAAGATCGGGCGGTCGATGAAGAAACTCGGCATGGTCTTCGCTCCGTTACTTGCCGTTCGGGGCGGTGCCCGCAGCGGCGGCCGCGGAGGGGGCGTCGCTGCGGTCCGGATGCCATGGACTGGCCTTGGCCGGGGCGCCGGCCTTGACCTTCTGCACGCCCGATACCACCACCTGGTCGCCGGCCGCGAGGCCAGCGGTGACCACCCAGTCGCTGCCTTGCATGTCGCCCAGGGTGACCTCCTTGCGCGCGACCTTGCCGTCCGTGCCGACGGTCATCAGGTAGGCGCCGCTGGTGTCGCGCAGCAGCGCCTGCTGCGGGATCAGGAACACCCCATGTTGCTGGCCCAGGTCGACCTTCAGCGTCACGTACATGCCCGGCAGCAGTCGATGTTTCCGGTTGGGGATCTGCGCACGCAGCGTGACCGAGCCGGTGGCCGGGTCGACCGAGGTGTCGGAGAAATCCAGCGTGCCGGGTTGGCCATAGGTGCTGCCATCGGGCAGGCTGACCTGTACGCTGGCCTTGTCCGGCGCGGCCAGGGTGACGTTGCCGTGGCTCTGGGCACGGCGCATCCGCTCCATCGCCGACACGCTCATGGTGAAGTTCACGTACAGCGGGTCGATCTGCTCCACCGTGGTGAGCAGGGTGTCGGTGCCGTTGCCGACCAGGGCGCCCTCGGTGACCTGCTGCTGGCCGGCGCGGCCGGCGATCGGCGAGCGCACGCTGGCATAACCCAAGTTGATGCGGGCCGTCTGCACGTTGGCGCGGGCCACCTGCACCGCGGCGGCAGCGGTGCGTTCGGCGGCCAACGCATTGTCGAGACCGGCCTGGGAGATGTAGCCCTTGGGCGCCAGTTCGCGCGCGCGCCGGGCGTTCACCTTGTTGTTGGTGTAGGTGGCCTGGGCCTGCTCCAGTGCGGCGAGGCTGGCGTCCAGCGCCGCCTTCAGCGGCGCCGGATCGATCCGGAACAGCAACTGGCCCTTGTTGACGTCGGTGCCTTCGTCATAGACACGCTTGAGCAACACACCTGCTACCCGCGCGCGCACGTCGGCACTGCGGTAGGCAGAAAGGCGTCCGACCAGATCGCGCGTCAGTGGCAAATTTCGGGGCTGTGCCGTGATCACGCCGACATCTGGTGGTGGCATCTTCGGCGGGCCGTTTCCCGTGCTCTTGCCGCAGGCACCCAATAGCAGCAGGCACACACACAGCAACGGCGTGCGCAGTAACGAGGACTTCATTGAAACTCCGGAATCTGCTTGATCTTGCTTGGCATGGAGTGGGCGGAACTCTGGCGCGGTGCAGCGGGGGAATGAATACCGCATGGCGTCGGGGATGTCGCGTGTCACAAGTTGGTTGGCGTGTAGGTCGCCAGCGCGCTCGACGCGAAAAGCATCAGTACAGCGCACGCCAGGGTAAACCTGTGAAACTTATTGGACTGCCTAGTTTACAATATGTCATTGGTGTACATCCAGTCATGTGCGGCATGGATTTGCCATGGCGGATGGATTTCGAAACAAGTGGCGAAAACCTCGTTCACGCCGCGTCGAGGGCGCCCGGCCGGGCGTGGCGTGGTGCGCGTGCTGAACCAGGCGAACATCCATGCCGGGCGCAGCCTGCTGCAGATCGCTGCGCCACGTCCTGGGGACGCTGCCGCGCGACGAGTTGTTGCAGGGTACCGAGGACGAATTGTTCAACACCGCGATGGGCATACTCGAGCTGCGCCAGCGTGCGCGCACGCGGCTG
>SCRO01000108.1 GCA_004298505.1 Rhodanobacter sp. | reverse complement strand
ACGTCTTCCGAGGAAGGCAAGCCGGTGCTCGAGATCAAGCTCAAGTATTTCGATGGCCAGCCGGCCATCGAGCGGATTTCCCGCGTCAGCCGCTCTGGCCTGCGCGTGTATCGCGGCAAGGACGAACTGCCGAAGGTGCTCGGCGGCCTGGGTATCTCGATCATTTCGACTTCCGCTGGTCTGTTGACCGATGCGCAGGCCCGCGTCAAGGGCCTGGGCGGCGAAGTCATCGGCCAAGTGGCATAAGGAGTCCTTCGATGTCACGTGTAGCCAAGCAACCTATTTCCCTGCCGAAGGGTGTCGAAGTTGCCGTCGGTAGCGACAGCATCTCGGTGAAAGGCCCCAGGGGCACGCTCCTGGTCCATCATCTGCCCGGTGTAACGGTTTCCGTTGACAACGACGTGGTCAACATTAGCCTGGGCGAAGGCGTCGACCACATGTTCGGCGGTACGGCGCGTGCGCTGCTCGCGAACATGGTGACGGGCGTGTCCACCGGCTACGAGCGCAAGCTTGAGCTGGTAGGCGTCGGGTATCGCGCTGCCATGCAGGGCAAATCGCTGAACCTCAGCCTCGGTTTTTCCCACCCGGTGGTGTTCGAAGCTCCGGAAGGCATCAGCATCGAGACGCCGACCCAGACCGAGGTGCTGATCAAGGGCACCGACAAGCAGGTCGTGGGCCAGGTCGCTGCCAAGATCCGCGGCTTCCGTCCTCCCGAACCCTATAAGGGCAAGGGTGTGCGTTATGCCGGCGAGAAGATCACGCTCAAAGAAGCGAAGAAGGCTTAAGAGATGAACAAGAACGAAAATCGCCTGCGTCGCGCCAAGTCCACGCGCAGCCATATCCGCAAGTTGGCGGTGGCTCGTCTGTCGGTGCATCGCACCGGTCAGCATCTGTACGCGCAGGTGTTCGATGCCTCCGGTCAGAACGTGGTGGCTGCGGCTTCGACGGTGCAAAAGTCGGTTGCCGAGGGGCTCAAGGGCACCAAGAATTTGGCCGCTGCGGCGGCCGTGGGCAAGGCCGTGGCCGAGCGCGCGATGGCCGTGGGCGTGGAGGCGGTGGCATTCGATCGCTCCGGGTTCCGTTATCACGGTCGGATCAAGGCGTTGGCGGACGCGGCTCGCGAAGCGGGCCTGAAATTCTGAAGTAGTACCCGGGCCAGAGTTTGGCCCGCGGGTGGCTTGACTGCCCAAGGCGACACCTACAACTCCAAGCGGCCAAGCCGCAAGCAAAGTCCCGGTTCGCTGGGCACATGGAATAGAACATGTCTTCTAACGATCGTGAGAATTCGGACGGCCTGCTCGAAAAGCTGATTGCCGTCAACCGAGTGGCCAAGACCGTCAAGGGCGGCCGCCAGATGAGTTTCACGGCCCTGACCGTAGTCGGTGACGGCGAGGGCAAGGTCGGCTTCGGTTATGGCAAGGCGCGTGAAGTGCCGGTGGCCATCTCCAAGGCGATGGAGCGTGCCCGTCGCCAGATGGTGAACATCGAGCTGAACAACGGCACGTTGTGGTATGCCATCAAGGCTAACCACGGCGCCGCCCGCGTCTACATGCAGCCGGCGTCCGAGGGTACCGGCGTGATTGCCGGCGGCGCCATGCGTGCCGTGCTGGAAGTGGTCGGCGTGAAGAACGTGCTGGCCAAGGCCGTCGGCTCGCGTAATCCGATCAACCTGGTGCGTGCCACCATCAAGGGCCTGCAGGCGGTTGCCTCACCCAAGAAGATCGCCGCCAAGCGTGGCAAGACCCTGGAAGAGGTGCTCGGCAATGGCTAAGAACAACGAATCCGCGGCCACCGTGCGCGTGCGCCTGGTCAAAGGGTTGCGCGGCGTGCAGGCGCGCCATCGCCTCAGCGTCAAGGCGCTGGGTCTGGGCAAGATCAACGACGTTCGCGATCTGAAGGACAGCCCGCAGGTGCGTGGCCTGATCAACACGGTCTATTACCTGGTCCGGGTCGAGGATTAATCGAATAGTCCGGCCACGGACGGCCGGGGTTTCAGGCAGGAAGCCTGTTTTGAGGATGACAATCATGCGTCTGAACAACATTCGACCGACTGCCGGTTCCCACAAGACGCGCCTGCGCGTCGGTCGCGGCATCGGTTCGGGCATGGGCAAGACCGCTGGCCGTGGTCACAAGGGCCAGCACGCCCGCGCCGGGGGCACCCACAAGTACGGCTTCGAGGGTGGCCAGATGCCGCTCAATCGCCGGATGCCGAAAGTCGGTTTCCGCTCGAAGATGAAGGTCGAGAGCCAGGAAGTGTTCCTGTATCAGCTGGCCAACCTCAAGGTCGATGTGATCGATGTCGTCGCGCTGCATCGCGCTGGCCTGATCGACAGCCGCGCAAAGAAGGTCAAGGTGGTCTTGAAGGGTGAGATCGGCCGTGCGGTGAAGTTGTCGGGTCTGCTGGCTACGGCCGGGGCCAAGGCGGCCATCGAGGCGGCCGGCGGCAGCGTGGAGTAAGAGTCTCCTTATGGTATTCAAGCAACCCGCGTTGTTCCACTGTGACCGCCAGATGGTAGTGCGTCGCGCGGATCAGGCTGGCCGCCTGGTTAAGCATCGCGGTGCCGTCTGGGGGTCACAGTGGAGCAACCCACAGGGCCGGGTCTGTTTGCCCGCATCCCTGCGTCATCACTCAGTCGCGTACGGGCGTACGCTCATTCGTTCTTCCTTGGCCTGCGCGCAAACAGATTCCGGCGCGGGCTGCTTGAAGACCATAGGGAGACTCTGAGGTGGCCGCAGCCAAGGGCAATGCACTGGGCAAACTGGGCAAGCTGACCGAGCTTCGTCAGCGCATCCTCTTCGTGGTGGGCGCGCTGATGGTGTTCCGCCTCGGCTCGTTCATCCCGGTACCGGGCGTCAATCCGGAAGCGATGACGAGCCTGGTCAACGGCAATGGCCTGATGGACATGTTCAACATGTTTTCGGGCGGTGCGCTGGAGCGGTTCTCGGTATTCGCACTGGGCGTGATTCCGTACATCTCGGCGTCGATCGTGTTCCAGATGATGGGCTCGGTGGTTCCCAGCCTGCAGGCGCTGCGCAAGGAAGGCGAGGCCGGCAAGCGCAAAATGACCGCGTACACCCGCTATGCCACGGTGTTGCTGGCGGCGTTCCAGTCGTTCGGCATTGCGATGGCGTTGCAGGGTCAGGTGGCCGCGGGTGGTGCGCCGGTGGTGTATACGCCAGGCTTTGGTTTCATCATGTCTTCGGTGGTCGGGCTTACGGCCGGCACGCTGTTCCTGATGTGGCTGGGCGAGCAGATGACCGAGCGGGGTATCGGCAACGGTATTTCGTTGCTGATTTTCGCTGGTATCGTGGCCGGCCTCCCCGGCGCGGTGGTACATACGCTGGGCATGGCGAACAACGGTGAGCTGTCATTGATCAAGCTGTTGATGGTCTTTGGGTTGGTGCTTGCCGTAACAGCTTTCGTGGTGTTCGTTGAGCGTGCGCAACGGCGCATCACCGTGAATTACGCGCGGCGCTCGGGTGGGCAGAAGGCCTACCAGAACCAGAGTTCGAACCTGCCGTTGAAGATCAACATGTCAGGCGTGATTCCGCCGATCTTCGCGTCCAGCTTGTTGATGTTCCCGGCGACTGCTGTGAGTTGGTTCACCACCGGTCACCAGTCTCGCTGGGTGCAGGATCTGACGCAGTCGCTGAGCCCGGGCAACCCGTTGTACGAGATCGTGTTTTCGGTGTTGGTCATCGGTTTTGCATTCTTCTACACGGCCATCGTGTTCAACGCAGATGAGACCGCCGACAACCTGAAACGCTCGGGTGCATTGATTCCCGGCATTCGGCCGGGCAAGGCAACGGCCGGCTACATCGACGCGGTGATGACCCGTTTGACCGCCGTCGGTGCCATTTATCTGGTACTGGTCTGCCTGGTGCCGTCGTTCATGCAGCAGGCCTGGCATGTGCCATTTTATTTCGGTGGCACCTCGCTGCTGATCGTGGTGGTGGTGGTGATGGACTTCACGGCGCAGATCCAGGCGCATCTGGTCAGTCATCAGTATGAAAGTCTGCTCAAGAAGGCCAATCTTCGCCGCAGTTGACGCAGCAAAGAGACGTTCCAGGACGGGAAGTGGCGGCACCTTGGTGTCACGGGGCTTCCCAGTTTGAGTAATTCAGGTTAAAGTTGCGCGTTTACCGCGCGCGAAACGCATTCGGAGAGAGTTCATCATGGCGCGCATTGCTGGTGTCAATTTGCCGGTCCAGAAGCATCTCTGGGTTGGTCTGCAGAGCATTTACGGGATCGGTCGCAGTCGTGCCCGGAAGGTCTGCACGGACGCTGGCGTGGTCCCGACCACCCAGATCAAGTCCCTCAGTGAAGGCGAGGTGGAGAAGATTCGCCTGGAAATTCACAAGTACACCGTCGAGGGCGATCTGCGCCGTGAGGTGGGCATGGCGATCAAGCGCCTGATGGACCTGGGTTGCTATCGTGGCCTGCGTCATCGTCGCGGCCTGCCGGTGCGTGGTCAGCGTACCCGCACCAACGCACG
>SCRO01000107.1 GCA_004298505.1 Rhodanobacter sp. | reverse complement strand
GCGGCGATGGTCGAGCGGCAAACTGGCGACGGCCTGCTGCGGGTACGTCTGGAACCGCTCGGCGCGGAGAGTTGCGCGCGCATCGAAACCGAACTGGGCACGTTTTCCGGTCGCGATCACCGCATCACGATCACGCCAACCGCGATCGCCGAGCCGGCACCGATCGCATGAACGACACCCGCAGTGTCCAGGATGCCCTGACCCGCCAGCGCGACGAGGAACGCCGCAGTGCGCTGCGCGCGTTGCTGCTGCGTCCCTTGCTGCGCAGCGATGCGCGCGCGTTCGCCAACGTGCGGCGGCACATCGACTACCTGCGCGACTGGTTTGCGCGCGAAGCCGGCTGGAGTCTGCACCTGGATCGCGATTGCGCGCGTCTGTACAAGCGACCGGCCGATCCAGACGACGCCAGCCGCGGCGCGACAGACAGCCAGGGACGCGAGTTCGACCGACGCCGCTACACCGTATTCTGCCTGGCCTGCGCGGTACTGGATCGCGCCGACCCGCAGATCACCCTGCGCACCCTGGGCGAGAAATTGCTGCTGCTCGCCGGCGATCCGGACCTGATCGACGCCGGCTTCACGTTCACACTGGAAGCCAACCACGAACGTCGCGAACTGGTCGCGGTGTGCCGCTACCTGCTCGATCTGGGCGTACTGGTGCGCGTGGCCGGCGATGAGGATGGCTTCGTGCAACAGTCCGGCGACGCGCTGTACGACATCCAGCGCCGTGTGCTGGCCGCGTTGCTCGCGGTGACGCGCGGCCCATCGAGCCTGCCCGCGGACGCGCTCACCCTGACGCTGCCGCAGCGCCGCGCCGCGATCAGCGAGGAATTCGCGCCCGACAGCGACGAAGGCCGGCGCAGCGCAGCGCGCCATCACCTCGCCCGCCGCCTGCTTGACGACCCGGTGGTCTATTTCGACGACCTGGAAACCGACGCCCACGCCTACTTGCAAAGCCAGCGCGGCCCGCTCGCCGCGCGCCTGGCCGAAGCCACCGGTCTGGTTGCCGAGCAACGCGCCGAAGGTGTGGCCCTGATCGACCCTGATGGCGAATTGACCGACATCGCCCTGCCCGCCGACGGTACCGCCGCGCACATCACCCTGCTCGTCGCCGAACACCTGTCACCGCGCCTGCGCGACCACGGCGACGGCCACGCGGCGAAGGCTGAGATCGGCATCGACGAGGTCGCCGCCTTCATTCGTGCGGCCGCGCTCCGGTTTGGCCGCTACTGGAACAAGGCCGCGCGCGAACCCGGCGCCGAACACGAACTGGCCCGCGACGCGCTGACCCGCCTCGCGCAGTTGCGCCTGGTTCGCCGCAGCGGGCAGTGCATCGTGCCGCTGCCGGCACTGGCCCGCTTCGCGCTCGGCGACACCACGGTGAAAGGCGCCGACGGTGCACGCGAGAAGGTGCAAGGTGGCTTGTTTGACTGAAGCCCACGTGCGCGCAACCCGGTCCTGCCATCGACCGCAAAAGACCGAGGCACGTTCAACATGGACGGCGATCATGATGCTGGCACACTGCACACCATGAATGAGGTGGAACACACCCCCGATTCCGGCGTGCCCGATACGCGCCCGCCGCTGCCCGAGCCGCTGCGACAGCGCTGGCAGCCGCTGCGCATCGGCCTGGTGGAATTGTTCCATTACGATGCCGAGGAATTCTGGTTCCACGACGGCCACCTGCTGCTGCGCGGCAACAACGGCACCGGCAAATCCAAGGTGCTGTCGCTGACCTTGCCGTTCCTGTTCGACGCCAGCCTCAAGTCCTCGCGCATCGAACCCGACGGCGATGCCGGCAAACGGATGGCGTGGAACCTGCTGCTCAACGGCCGCCACGACCGCCGCATCGGTTATGCGTGGATCGAACTGGGCCGGCGCGACGACGACGGCAGCCTGCACTACCTCACCCTGGGCGCGGGCCTGTCGGCCCATGCGGCACGACCCAGTGTCGACAGCTGGTTCTTCGTCGCCGACAGCATTCGCATCGGCCAGGATTTCTGGCTGACCAATGCCCAGCGCAGCATGCTCGGCCGTGAGCGCCTGACCGAGATGCTCGGCCAACGCGGGCGCGTATTCGAGACCGCCGGCGCGTATCGGCGCGCGGTGGACGAACGCCTGTTTCACCTCGGCGAAGCGCGCTACGCGGCGCTGATGGATACCTTGATCCAGTTGCGCCAGCCGCAACTCTCCAAGCATCCCAACGAGGGCAACCTGTCTACCGCGTTGACCGAAGCGTTGCCACCACTGCGCGAAGCATTGCTCGGCCCGGTCGCCGAAGCCATGAACCAGTTGGAGGACTACAAACAGGAACTGGCCGATCTGGATGCCCTGGAAAAAGCCGTCGCCCAGTTCAATCGCCGCTATCGCGTCTATGCCGGCATCCGCGCGCGGCGCGAAGCGGCCGTCGTGCGCAGCGCGCAAACTGGCCACGACCACGCCAGTCGCGAGGTCAACGAGGCCACCGCGGCATTCGCCACCGCGCAGCAAAGCGAGGCCCGGCACAGGCAGCAAGTCGAGCAAATCGACGACCAACTCGAGCGCGACCGCGCCATTCTTGACGAACTGCGCGCCGATCCCACCCTGCGCTCAATCGACGACGCCAAGGCCGCGGCCGATAACGACGCGCATGCCGCGGCGGCGGCGGCCAACGAGGTCGAACGCAGCGCGGCCAAACTCGAACACGAACACAGCCAGACCACCCAACGCGACGCGACCCATCGCACGGCCGAGGCGGCACTGACGCAAGCATTGCGCCGCGCCGGCCAGCATGCCAAAGACAGCGGTCTGGCCGAACCGGCGGCGCCACTGTTTGCGATATTTGCAGATGGCACGGCGCTGGCCGCCCGCGACCAGGCCAGCATCGTCGCCACGCAGCAAGCCTTGCGCGATCAGGTGCAGGACCGCGGTGTCCACATCGATGCCTTGCGCAAGCAGCATCGCGAGTTGGAGGTCGCGCGGCAAATCCGCGAGCGGCGCCAGGAACAACGCGATGAGACGGCGACAGTTGCTGAGCAGGCCGCCGAACGCGCGCTGCAGGCCGAGACCGAACTGGAACGGCAAGCCACGCAGATCGTCCAACGCTGGCAAGACCATTTCTGCGGCCTGCGTATCTTGCAACCACTCGACACCGACGCCGCGCTGGGCGCGCTGACGGAATGGGCGCACACCCTGGACGGCGACAATCCGGCGCGGCTCGCGCTGGAAGACGCGCGGCTGACCTGTACGCAGCGCCTCGCGGGCGCGCAAGCGAAACTCGATCAACACGACAGCACCCTGCACGAGGAGCGCACCGCGCTGGACGCCGAACACGCCCGCCTCAGCGCGGGTGAAGATCGCAGCCCCGCGCCGTCGGCATACCGTGGTGCCGATACGCGCCGAGACCTGGCGGGCGCGCCATTCTGGCAACTGATCGACTTTCGCGAGCAGGTCGACGCGCCGCAACGCGCCGCGATCGAAGCGGCTTTGCAGGCCAGCGGACTGCTCGACGCCTGGCTCACGCCCGCGGGCCGACTGATTTCCCTGCACACGCACGACGCCGTGCTGGTTCCGCGCGCAACCCACGCCGCATCACTGCTGCAGTGGCTGCTGCCCACGGCGGCGCGCAGCGATGTGTCCGGCGTGGTCGTCGCGCGCGTGATGCAGGGCATCGCCTGCAGTGCCGAGGACGACGGCGCCGAAGCGTGGATCGCGCCGGATGGACGCTATCGGCTGGGCCCGTTGGCCGGTTGCTGGAACAAGCCCGCGGCCGAATACATCGGCCACGCGGCGCGCATGGCCGCGCGCGAGCAGCGCCTGAGGGCGATCGCGGTACGACTCGATGAAATCCGCACCGCCCTGGCGGCCAGCGCGCTGCAGCGCCGGGCGCTGGCCGACGAAGGCGAGCATGCCAACGCGGAATGGCAGCAGGCACCGGGCGAGCAACTCCTGCGCGATGCCCATGCTGATGCCTCGCGTTGCGAGCGTGAGCGCCGCGCCGCCCTGCGTGCGCTGGAATTGGCCGACGCGCGCCTGCGTGACGCCGAGACCCTCTGGCGCGAACGGCGTGAAAAACTGCTGCGCGACGCGCACGACCTGCAACTGCCCGAGGCGCTCGATGCCCTCGAAGCGGTCGCCAGCGCGCTGGAGCGCTACGAGCGCAGCCTACTGATCGAGCTGCAAACCGGTGTACGCGACCTGCGTACGGCAGCACGCGAACTGGCCTCGCAACGCCAGCGCGAAACCGACGTACATGCCGACGCCACGCGGGCCCGTATCAACCACGACGAACGCCGGCAAAAAGCCGCCGACTCGCTGGCCCGCTACCAGACCCAACTTGCCATGCATGGCGCCAAGGCTGAAGAACTGCGCCAGCGTACCGAGACCACGCGCCTGGCCATCGAACGCGCCGCGAGTGCGCTGAAGCGCGAGCGCGATGCACTGAACACCGCCATTGCGCAACGCGCGGGCGCGGGTCAACGCCGTGCCGATGCCGAGGACACCTTCATCGAGCGCGGCGCGGCGCGCGAACGCGCCATTGCCGCGCTGCAAGCATTCACGCTTACCGGCCTGCTCACGGTTGCGCTTGAGCAACTGGACATCCCGCCCACCGACACCGCCTGGACCATCGAACCGGCGCTCAAGCTGGCGCGCCGCATCGAACAAGAGCTGGTCCAGATCAAGGCCGACGACGAGCAATGGGCCCAGATCCAGAAGCGCGTGGCGGTGGATCTGAACGATCTCAACACCGCGTTGGCCGCGCTGGGCCAACGCGCGCAGGCCGAGCAGCAGGATAACAACCTCATCGTCAGCATCGTGTGGCAGAACCAGCCGCAGCGCATCGACGTGGTCGAGCGCTGGCTCGGTGTCGAAATCGCCCAGCGCCGGCAAATCCTCAGCCAAAGCGAACGCGATGTGCTGGAAAACCACTTGCAAGCTGAAATCGCGGCGGAGATCCAGCAACTGCTGCAGGACGCCGATCGCCATGTCGTGGCGATCAACAGTGAACTGGACAAACGGCCAACCTCGACCGGGGTCAAGTTTCGCCTGCGCTGGGAGCCACTGCCCGAAGGCAGCGACGACGCGCCAACCGGGCTGGAAGCGGCACGCAAGCGGCTGCTCAACACCAGCGCGCAGGCCTGGTCCAGCGACGATCGCCACGTGGTCGGCGCGATGCTGCAAGAGCGCATTCTGGCCGAGCGTGCACGCGCCGATCTGCACGGCGGCAACCTGCTCGAACAACTCACCCGCGCGCTCGATTACCGCCGCTGGCACCGCTTTCGTGTCGAGCGCTGGCAGGACGGCCAATGGCGAAAACTCTCCGGCCCCGCCTCCAGCGGCGAGCGCGCGCTGGGGCTGACCGTGCCCTTGTTTGCCGCGGTCGCCAGCTTCTACAGCCAGGGTGGCTACCGCCACGCGCCACGCCTGGTCCTGCTCGATGAAGCCTTCGCCGGCATCGACGACAGCGCGCGTGCGCACTGCATGGCGCTGATCCACGAGTTCGATCTGGATTTCGTGATGACCAGCGAACGCGAATGGGGTTGCTACGCCGAGTTGCCCGGGGTCGCCATCTGCCAATTGCAGCGGCGCGAAGGCATCGACGCGGTGCATGTGTCGCGCTGGCGCTGGGACGGCACCGCGCGGCGCCACGGTGACGACCCCAACCGGCGCTTTCCGCCGCCACTTTGACCATGGACGAATCCGAATCCCCCGACCTCACGCGTCTGCGCGGTTTGCTCGGCGGCGACGCCTTGGCCAACCTGCGCCAGCGCTTGCGGCGCCGTTTCGAGCGTGGTGCCGCGAACGCGGCGCCGTTCACCCTGAGCGGCCTGTCGAACCTCGAACGCGACGCGCTGAGCGGGCTGCTCGGCTTGCCGCATCGACGCGCGACTTCCTTGCGCATCGACCCGGCCGCGGTCGATGCCGCGCTGCGCCGAGCCGGCCTGGCCGACTCGCTGTGCAACGCGCTGGAGCTGCTCGACGGCCCGCTCATCGATCGCGCGGCACGGCACAGCGCACTGCAACGGCGCTGGCAAGCGGTGATTGCCAGCGCGACGCAGCCGCGCCTGCGCGCCTGGCTGGAGACGTCGATCGGCCTGGGCGAACTCAAACGCCTGGCACGCCGCGATGCAGACGCGGCCGAACAGCTGATCGTGCAGACGCAACTCGTGCTCGCCCGGCTCCCGGGCGCCGGTGTGCCGCGCTCGCAGCTGGCAGCGGCCAGCGTCGGCGACGCCCATGCACTGGATCGCGGCCGACCGCTGGCGAGCCTGGTCCTTGCCTGCACCGGCGCGCCCGAATCGATGTCCGAGCCGGCCAGCCCGTCGGATGGCAACCACCCCGCCAGCGCCGTCGAGCGCCCGGCCCCACGGGAGCGCGATCGCTGGGCCGCGGTCGGCGTGCTGGTCAACGAGTTGGCGCGACCGGTACTGGTCTTGAACCTGCCCTGTCACGCCGACACCCCGACCGGCCGCCAGCTTGCCCACGCTGGCGGCGAACCGACCTACCTGTCGCTGCGCAGCCTGTTGCGCACGCCAGCCCACTGGCGGGTCGAAGGCCGCATGGTGAGCGTATGCGAGAACCCCAACCTGGTCGCCATTGCCGCCGATCGTCTCGGCAGCCGCTGCGCTCCCATGATCTGCACCGACGGCATGCCGGCGGCGGCACAACGCACCTTGCTGCGACAACTGCGCGTCGCCGGCGCGTGCTTGCGCTACCACGGCGACTTCGACTGGGCGGGGCTGCACATCGGCAATCGCATGATGCGCGACTTCGGCGTCCTGGCGTGGCACTTCGGCGTGCAGGATTTTCGCCAAGCCGCACTCGCCGCCACAACCCATGGCCGGCCGCTGGCAACCGCCACCCGCATCCAGGCCGACTGGGACAGCGAACTGGCCGACGCCATGCGCGCGCACGGCTACGCCATCGACGAAGAGGCCGTGGCCGAGGTACTGCTCGCCGATCTGGGCGGCTGACCGATCCGGCACGGGCACCCCGAATTCCATTTGCACAGCAGTCCCGTGGCATCATGCGCACTTCGAACGGCATGGGGAGTGACAATGGAAATCTGGATCGGCCGCGACGGCGAACGACACGGCCCCTACAAAGAAGAAGACGTGCGTGAGTGGTTGCGCAGCGGCAAGGTCAGTCCTGCGGATCTCGCCTGGTATGAAGGCCTCGCCGACTGGCAGCCGCTGTCGGTGCTGCTCCGCGACGAGGTGCCGAACACAAGCGCCGCGAGCGACAACCCGTATGTCGCACCCACCGCTCCGCTGCAGGCGTTGCCGCAGACCACGGCCGCCGCGCTGGAGGACTATGCCGGATTCTGGAAGCGCGTGGCCGCCTACATCCTTGACGCGATCGTGCTGTACATCCCGAACATGCTGATCATGAAGGCGCTGGGCGGCGATGCCGCGCAGGAGACGATGAAGCAGGCGGTCATGGCGGCACCGGGCGATATGCAGGTCATGGTGAGCGCCTACGAACAGTTCTACTCTACGATGGGCACGGCGATGATCATCACCACGGTGCTGGCGTGGCTGTACTTTGCCGTCCTTGAAGGCTCGCCGTGGCAGGCCACGCTGGGCAAACTGGCGCTCGGTATCCGGGTCACCGACCTGCACGGGCAGCGGATAAGTTTCCCGAGGGCGCTGGGGCGTTATCCAGCCAAGTTCCTGAGCGTGCTGATCGTCGGCATCGGCTTCCTGATGGTTGCCTGGACCCGGCGCAAGCAGGGCCTGCACGACATGATTGCCGGCACCCTGGTGCTGAACGGTCGCGCCAGCGAGTTCAAGCCGAACCAGGCCTCGCCCGACAACAACCATTCCTTCAGCGCCTGATTCGACCGGCATGGCTGACGGCGCCGCGAGTCACCTTGCGGCGCCGTTTTCGTGTCCATGCGCCACCCGGACCTCGGCACACGCTTGGTATCATCAACAGCTTGATCCGCCCACGCGGCGCGCGAAACTGTCGTCGCAGAAAATCGAAAGGCCCCCATGCAAAGCATCGAACAACGTATTGCCCATGACATCGCCGCCAAGACCGAACAGGTACGCGCGGCGGTCGACCTGCTCGACAGCGGCGCCACCGTGCCGTTCATCGCACGCTACCGCAAGGAGGTCACCGGCGGCCTCGACGACACCCAGTTGCGCCTGCTGGAAGAGCGCCTGCGCTACCTGCGCGAACTGGAGGACCGACGCGCAACGATCCTGGCCAGCGTCGAGGAACAGGGCAAGCTCAGCGATGCCCTGAAGGGCGACCTGCTCGCGGCAGACACCAAGGCCCGCTTGGAGGATCTGTACCTGCCGTACAAGCCCAAGCGGCGCACCAAGGCGCAGATCGCCCGCGAAGCCGGGCTGGAACCGCTGGCGCTGGGCCTGCGCGAGGATCCCACGCTGACACCGGAGTCGTTTGCCGCGTCGTTCGTCGACGCGGACAAAGGCGTGGCCGACGTGCGCGCCGCGCTGGAGGGCGCCCGCGCGATCCTGATGGAGTCGATCGCCGAGGACGCCCACCTGGTCGGCGAGCTGCGCGACTGGCTGTGGGCGCAGGGGCAGATCCGCGCGAAAGTCATGGCAGGCAAGGAAAACGAAGGCGCCAAGTTCCGCGACTACTTCGACCACGTCGAGGCGATCGGCAAGATTCCCTCGCATCGCCTGCTGGCGCTGATGCGCGCGCGCAATGAGGGCGTGATCGAGCTGGAGCTCACGCCCGCCGCCGACAGTGAGCACGGCCATGCCGAAGGTGAGGGTCGCGTCGCCGCGCACGCCGGCATCCTTGACCGTGGCCGTGCCGCCGACGCCTGGCTGCGCGAAACCGTGCGCCTGACCTGGCGCGTGAAGTTGCACCTTCATCTTACGCTCGACCTGTTCGGCCGCGTGCGCGAAGGCGCCGAGGACGAGGCGATCCGCGTGTTCGGCGACAACCTCAAGGACCTGATGCTGGCCGCGCCGGCTGGCGCAAAAACGGTGATGGGGCTGGACCCGGGCATCCGCACCGGTTGCAAGGTGGCCGTGGTCGATGCCACCGGCAAGCTGCTGGCCACCGACACGATCTATCCGCTGGAACCGCGTCGGCAGTGGAACGAATCGCTGATCGCGCTCGCGCAGCTGTGCAAGCAACACCACGTCGACCTGATCGCGATCGGCAACGGCACTGCCTCGCGCGAAACCGACAAGCTGGCCGCCGAGTTGATCAGGAAGTTGCCCGACGCGAAGTTGTCCAAGGTGGTGGTCAGCGAGGCCGGTGCCTCGGTGTACTCGGCCTCGGAAACCGGTGCGAGGGAGTTCCCCGACCTCGACGTGAGCCTGCGTGGCGCGGTGTCGATCGCACGCCGGCTGCAGGACCCGCTGGCCGAGCTGGTGAAGATCGAGCCGAAGGCGATTGGCGTGGGCCAGTACCAGCACGACGTGAACCAGATCAAGCTGGCGCGTGCACTCGATGCGCGCGTGGAGGACTGCGTCAATGCCGTGGGCGTGGACGTGAACACCGCCTCTGCCGCCCTGCTGTCGCGCGTAGCTGGCCTGAGCAGCGGCGTGGCCGAGAACGTGGTGAAGCATCGCGATGCGAACGGCGCCTTCCCCAACCGCAAGGCCTTGCTGAAGGTGCCGCGGCTCGGCGACAAGGCGTTCGAACAGTGCGCCGGCTTCCTGCGCGTGACGGGTGGCGACAATCCGCTGGACGCCAGCGCGGTACACCCGGAGGCTTACCCGGTGGTTGAGCGGATCATCGCGCAATGCGGCCGCGAGGTGCGCAACATCATCGGCGACAGCGCGTTCCTGCGCGGCCTGAAGGCCGAACAGTTCACCGACGGGAAGTTCGGCGTGCCGACCGTGCGCGACATCCTGAAGGAGCTGGAAAAGCCGGGCCGCGATCCACGCCCGGAATTCGTGGCGCCGACGTTCGCCGATGGCGTCGAGGACGTAAAGGACCTCAGGCCCGGCATGATCCTCGAAGGCCGCGTCACCAATGTGGCCGCGTTCGGTGCCTTCGTCGACATCGGCGTGCACCAGGACGGCCTGGTGCACGTGTCGGCGCTGTCGCACAGCTTCGTCAAGGATCCGCGCGACGCGGTCAAGGCCGGCGACATCGTCAAGGTCAAGGTGATGGAGGTCGACCTGCCGCGCCAGCGCATCGGCCTGAGCATGCGCCTGGACGACGAACCCGGGCAGGCGCGCGGCGGGCGGGGTGGCGACGAAACGCGCAGCGGTGCCCGCGACCCGCGCGGCGCACGACCACGCGCGAGCCCGCCAAAGCCCGCGGCAGTGCCCGCCAACAGCGCCTTCGCCGATGCGCTGTCGCGCGCGATCAAGCGCTGAAACCGGTGAGCCGGGTCATCCGATAGCTGCGGCAGGCGTATCCGCAGCGCAACATGCGCTAACGTACTGCATGCGTCAGGATATGCGTCATATAACTTCTCGTTAACGGACTCAGGAGTGGCATCATGTCCCATCCGCGCAAGCTCGCCAGTGCATTGGTCCTGGCCCTCGGTTGCGCCGGCGTCGCGCACGCCGGGTCGGCGCCATTCGACAACGTCGTGGTGTTCGGCGACAGCCTCAGCGACAACGGCAACATCTCGTCGTTGACTCCGGGCAGTGAACGGATGCGCTTCACGACCAATCCCGGACTGGTTGCGTCGGAACTGGTCGCCAGGCATTATGGCTTTACGCTTGAACCCTCCACCAGCGGCGGTACCGATTACGCCTGGGGAGGTGCACAATCGGCCAAGGACCTTGGCGTGGTTGTCTCCGCAAAGACGCAGGTCGATCAGTATCTTGCTGGAAACGGCGCTCGCGCTGACAGCCACGCGCTCTATACCCTGTGGGTCGGTGCCAACGACATCCTGAACCTGGATTTCAGCCAGGATCTGAATGCGCAGATGGTGAATGCCGCCAACGCCGAGGTTGCTACGCTGAAGACGCTGCAACAGGCCGGTGCCCGCTATATCGTGGTCTACAACCTGCCCGATGTGTCCAAGACTCCGGCGGTGAACAGTACCCCGCTGGCAACTTTTGCCGGTCAGCTGGGTTCGCTGTACAACAGCACGCTGAATGAGGGCATCGCCACGCTGGGCGTCGGCATCCTGCCGGTCAATACCTACGCCCTGCTCAACCAGGTGATTGCCGATCCGGCGCGCTACGGCTTCAGCAACGTGACCGACCGTGCCTGCACCACTGCCAGCTCGATCGATTGCACCACCGCCACGCTGGTCGTCCCCGACGCGGGCACGAGCTATCTGTTTGCCGACGGTGTACACCCGACCACCGCCGCCCACGCGATGCTGGCCCAGGTGGTGATGTCGGAACTGCAGGCACCGCAGCAGATCTCGCTGTTGCCCGAGGCGCCGCTGGCTGCGGCCAACGCCTACGACAGCAGCCTCGACATGCAGATGGCCAAGGACAGCCTGGGCGAAGGCACCCGCGCCTTCGTCAACATCGGCTACGCGCAGCAGCGCTTCGACGCTACGCCCAGCTCGCCGGCACTGAGCAGCAACAACACCAACATCACGCTCGGTTATGACTGGAAGACGAGCGACAACCTGTCCGCCGGTGCCGCGTTTGGCTTCGGCCATGATACGGCGCACCTGCATGGCGGCGGCGGTTACCGGATGAGCGACTACTCGGCGCTGGGTTTCGTGACGTATCACGCCGGCGGCGGCTATGTCAGCGGTTACGGTCATCTCGGCCGGTCCAATTTCAGCGACATCGAGCGCAGCTTTCAGGTGGGCGCCGCGCGCGTCAGTGAATTCGGCGATACCGACAGCTCGCATTATGGAGTCGGCGTGAACGGCGGCTGGTGGTTCAGCCTGGACCATATCAAGACCGGCC
The DNA here is from genome assembly GCA_004298505.1 of Rhodanobacter sp. Classification (GTDB taxonomy): domain Bacteria; phylum Pseudomonadota; class Gammaproteobacteria; order Xanthomonadales; family Rhodanobacteraceae; genus Rhodanobacter. Next base: position 243 of record SCRO01000107.1, on the reverse strand, counting down.
CGTTCGCCGGCCTGGATTGGCAGGACATCACCGTTGACAGCTACCACGAACGCGGCAGCGACGCGACCGCGATGTGGTTCGGTCGGCAGCACCGCCAGGCCCTGGTCGGTCGTCTGGGCTGGCGTCTGCAAGGGCACTGGCAGGTCGCCAACCTGGTCATGACGCCGTACGCCGAACTCGCCTGGAACCGCGACAGCAAGGCCGATACCACGCGCCTGGTGACTACCGGGCTGAATACCATGA
>SCRO01000015.1 GCA_004298505.1 Rhodanobacter sp. | reverse complement strand
GCTCGCCCTCGGCGCAGCGATGCGCAAGCTGCTGCACATCGCCTGGGGGGTCATCCATTCCGCCACCCCGTTTGACCCCAAAGTCGCCCTTGCATGAGGGTGGCCAAGACGGTATCTACCGTCCGTGCGCCTTTCTTGCCCCATGCCTTTCGACACGGTGTGTACTTCAGGCACATACGCAGACGGCTGCCGACTGGCATAACGTTGGCATGAAAGCAGTTCACATCGCTCTGCGGTCCCGATTGCACAGGCCCCGGTCGGGTACAGTCGCGACATGAACGTGTTCGCGCCACTGATCCGCCGCCCGGCGGGTACCTCACTGCTGGCGATCGGGCTGATCCTGGCTGGGCTGTGGGCCTACCTGCTGCTGGGTGTGGCCGCGCTGCCATCGCTGGATTTCCCCGGTGTCTACGTGGTGGCAAACATGCCCGGCGCCAGTGCGCAGACCATGGCCAATACCGTGCTGGCCCCGCTGGAGCGGCACCTGGGGCAGATCCCCGGCATCGACGACATGTACGGTAATGCCAGCGAGGGCCGGGTCGGGATAAGCGTGCGCTTCAACTTCAGCCGCACTGCCGACAGCGCCGCACGCGATGTGCAGGCGGCACTCAACGCCGCGGCGGTCGACCTGCCCTCGGGCATGCCTGCGCCGCCGCAGTATTTCAAGTTCGATACCTCGCAGATCCCGATCCTGTTCCTCACGTTGACCTCCCATGGCGTGCCGCAGGACAAGCTGTTCGACCTGGCCGATACCCTGCTCAAACCCGCGGTGGCGCAGATCGACGGCGTGGCGCAGGTGCAGGTGTTCGGCGGCACCCCGCACGCGGTGCGCATCGACTTGGACAATCGCGCGCTGGCGGCCAAGGGGCTCACCGCCAACGACGTGGCCAACGCCGTGCGCGCGGCCAACGTCAGCTCGCCACAAGGCATCCTCAGCGACGGGCGCACGCAGATGACGGTGAGCGCCAGCGATGGCTTGCGCGAGCCGGCCGAGTTCGCACACCTGCTGATCGCCGAGCGCAACGGCGCGCCGGTGCGCCTGTCCGATGTGGCCACCGTCTACTCGGGCCAGCAGGATCAATACCAGGCGGCCTGGTTCAACGGGGCCCGCGCGGTCGGGCTGCAGATCACCAAGCGACCGGAGGCGAATGCGGTGGCGACAGTGGCGGCGATCCGCGCGCGGCTGCCGCAGCTGGCCGCCGCGCTGCCCTCGAATGTCAGCATGATGCCGGTGTTCGATCTCACCCAGACCACCAGGTCGGCGCTGCACGAAGTCAAGGTCGCCCTGCTGATCTCGATCCTGATGGTGGCGCTGGTGATGCTGGTGTTCCTGCGCCGCACGCGCCCGATGCTGATCGCCATGCTCAGCGTACCGTTGTCGCTGGCCGGCGCGTTCGTGGTGATGTGGCTGCTCGGCTACACGCTCAACACCTTGTCGCTGGTGGCGCTGGTGCTGAGCATCGGCTTCGTGGTCGACGACGCGATCGTGGTGATCGAGAACATCGTGCGCCACATGGAGCAGGGCATGGCGCCGCTGCCGGCGGCGTTGACCGGCATGCGCGAGATCGGCTTCACCGTGGTCTCAATCACGCTGTCGCTGGTGGCGGTGTTCGCGCCGCTGTTGTTCGGCAACAACGTGCTGATCCTGCTGCTGCGCGAATTCTCGGTGACGTTGACGGCCGCCGTGGTGATCTCGGCGATCGTCTCGCTCACCCTGACCCCGGCGCTGTGCGGCCACCTGCTCAAGCACGAACCGGTACCGCCGCGGCCGCCGGGCCGGCTCGAACAGGCGCTGGCGCGTTTCGACCGCGGCCTGCTGCGCCAGTACGAACGCGCGCTGGATTGGGCCATGCGTCACCGTCGCCTGATGCGCTGGCAGCCGCTGCTGCTGCTGCTGTTGACCGTCGCGCTGGGCGTGGCGGTGGTGAAGACCGCCGGCGGCACGTTCATGCCCGACGAGGACACCGGCCAGCTGCAGGTCGATATCGAAGCCGACGCCAACATCTCGCCGACCTTGATGGCCGCCCGTGCGCAGCAGGTTGAAAAGATCATGCAGGCCGATCCGGCCGTGCTCGACCAGCTGACCATGCTCGGTGGCAACGGCGGCGACGGCGCCGTCGGCAACAGCGCGCAGATGTTCGTCGACCTCAAACCACGCGGCGACGGGCCCGGCGAGCGCCCTGACAAAATCAAGGCGGTAATCGAGCGCCTGTCGAAACAGTACGACCGGCTGCCCGACGTGAAAGTCGCCGTGAGTGCGTCGCAATTCCTCGGCGGTGGTGGCAGCGGCGACAAGGGCGGCCAGTATGAATTCCAGCTCACCAGTACCGGCGGCGGCGACCTGCAGCCGTGGGCGCTGAAGATGGTGCGCCAGTTGCGCACGATCAAGGAATTCCGTGACGTCAGCAGTCCGTTCGACCAGGTCGGCAAACAGCAGCAACTGCAGGTCGATCGCGAAGCCGCCGCCCGTCTGCATGTCAGCATGGGCGCAATCGACACCGCGCTGTACAGCGCGTTCGGTCAGCGCCAGGTGTCGCAGATCTACTCGGACATCAACCAGTACGCGGTGGTGCTCAACAGCAGTCCGGATGAAAACCTGAGCCCGCAGTCGCTGTTGAATGTCCGCGTGCGCAGCGAACAGGGCCGGATGATTCCGCTGTCCGCGCTGGCGACGATGGAACCGGCCATCACGCCGTTGCGCGTGCGCCATCACAACCAGCTGCAGGCCGTCACGATCAGCTACAACCTGGCCAGGGACGTGACCCAGGATCGCGGCATCGCGCTGGTGAACCAGGCCGCTTATGTGGTACACCTGCCGTCGGACGTCAAGGTCGAATACACCGGCGCCAACCAGCGTCTCAAGCAGGCGCAGTCCAATGGCATGGTGCTGCTGCTTGGTTCGATCCTGGCGATGTACATCGTGCTCGGCATTCTCTACGAGAGCCTCGGCCATCCGCTGACCATCCTGTCCACCCTGCCCGCCGCCGGCGCCGGCGCCTTCCTGGCGATGCTGGTGACCCAGACCCAGCTCTCGTTGATGGCGATCATCGCGATCCTGATGCTGATCGGCATCGTCAAGAAGAACGCAATCCTGATGGTCGACTTCGCCCTGGTCCGGGAACGCGAACACGGCATGTCCGCCCCCGACGCGATCCGCGAGGCCGCGCTGGTGCGCTTCCGCCCGATCACCATGACCACGCTGGTCGCGATGGGCGCGGCGCTGCCGCTGGCGATCGGCTTCGGTATCGGCGCGGAAATGCGCCAGCCGCTGGGCATCGCCATCGTCGGTGGCCTGCTCGTCTCGCAGCTGCTGACCTTGCTCAGCACCCCGGCGATCTATCTGTGGAACCACGACCGCAAGATCCGCAAGGTAGCGCACAAGGAGCGGCGGGCGGAGAAGCAGCGCTTGAAGGCTTTGGGCAAGTTGCAGACGGCCCCGTGATCCGCGCCGAACGCAGTCGGGCATCAGGCCTGCCACTTCTGTCCGTGCCGTGCCGATACTGCGGCAAGGCCGGACTGCTCATGCAGCTCAGCGCGATCGCGGTCAGCAGCCGGCCGGCGCCGGCGAACAGCGAGATCAGCGAGATCAGCGAGATCACCTTGATCCTTTGAGACCAACTGCGACAGGCTCACCGAGCCGGCCGGAATGGAACACCCGACCGAAGCCCGCCAGAAATGGGCCAGAAGTCATACTCGCGGCGTCCTCCGGCTTGCTAAGGTGGCGCACTACCGTCGAAAGGAATGCGCAGGAATGACCATGCGACTGCATCCCGCCACGCTGCTGGCTTCCCTTTTCCTGTTCGCCGCCACGGGCGCACCGTGCGCGAGCGCCGCCGAACTGAGCATCCCGCCGCTTGCGTACCACCAGCGCACGCTGTCCAACGGCTTGCAGGTGCTCAGCGTGGAGGATCACGCCAGCCCGAACGTGGCGGTGCAGATGTGGTACCACGTCGGCTCCAGGGACGATCCGCACGGGCGCTCCGGCTTCGCGCATCTGTTCGAGCATCTGATGTTCAAGAGCACCAGGCACATGCATGCCGAGCAGATGGACCGGCTCACCGAGGATGTGGGCGGCGCCAACAATGCCTCCACTGGCGACGACGTCACCAATTATTTCGAGATCGTGCCGAGCAACCACCTCAGGACGCTGCTGTGGGCCGAGGCCGAACGGCTGTCCAACCTCAACGTGGATGAGGAAAACTTCAAGTCCGAGCGCGCGGTGGTGGAAGAGGAATACCGCCAGAGCGTGCTGGCCAACCCCTACGGCAAGCTGTTCAACGCGATCGACCCGCACTCCTACACGGTGCATCCGTACCAGCGCCCGACGATCGGCAGCATCGCCGATCTGGAAGCGGCCTCGCTGCAAAACGTGATCGACTTCCACAACACCTTTTATCGCCCCGACAACGCCACCTTGATCGTGGCCGGCGACTTCGACCCGAAGCAGCTTGACGCCTGGGTCGATCAGTACTTTGGCCGGATCCCGAAGCCGGCTACGCCGATCCCGCAGGTCACCGCGAAGGAACCGGCGCGCAAGAAGAATCGACGTTTCACCGTCACCAGCGAGACCGCGCCGTTGCCTGCGGTGGCAATGACCTGGCTGATTCCGCCGGCCTCGGACCGTGCCGACCGCATCCCGCTGCAGGTGGCCGCCGCCTTGCTGTCGCAGGGCGATTCCTCGCGGCTGCACCAGTCGTTGGTGTATCGCCACCAGGTTGCCCGGGAGATAGGTGCCGACGCCGATGCGCGGGTCGGGCCGGGCCTGTTCACCGTCTACGCGATCCTCGCCAGCGGGCACCCGCCGGCCGTGGCAGAGAAGCTGCTGAACGAGGAGATCATCTGGCTCGCGACCCAGCCGATTTCCGCGGCCGAACTGGACAAGGTCAAGACCCTGTTGCTCACCAGCGCACTGAAGCAGCGCCAGACCGCGCAGGGCATCGCCTTCGCACTGGGCGAGGCCAGCCTCATCGACGGCAACGTGGAGGACGTCAACGATGACCTGACTGCCTTGCAGAAGGTCAGCGCGCAGGACGTGCACCGGGTGTTGCAAAAGTATGTCACCGGCGCGAAGAAGGTCACCATCGACTACCTGCCGCAGGCCAAGGCCGCGCCGGCCGCCGCCAAGGGAGCTGCGAAATGAGCCGCACCCACTATCTTCGGATGGCCGCCTTGACGGCCATCCTGCTTGCTTCCGGCAGCGCATGGGCAGCTACGACCGCGGCCGGCAGCTTCCCCACCACGCCACCGACTCCGGGACCGGCGCCGCAGCTGACCGTGCCGACGCCGACCGCGCAGACCCTGCCCAACGGGCTCGAGGTGATCAGCGTGCGCCGTGCCGGCCTGCCGCTGGTGACGGCACGGTGGCCAATGCGGTGCTCGGCGGTTCGCACTCGGCGCGCATGAACGAGGAGATCCGGATCAAGCGTGGCCTTTCCTACGGCGCCGGCAGTCGCCTGCAATCGTTGGGCAACGCCGGCATCTGGCTGGCCTCGGCGCAGACCAGGAATCCGTCGGCGCCGCAGGTGGTCGAGCTGATACTCGGGCAGTTCAAACGGCTCGGCAGCTCGCGCGTGTCCGCCGACGAGCTGGCCGCGCGCAAGGCCACCCTGATCGGCGGCTATGGGCGCAGCCTGGAAACCACGGCAGGCCTGGCCGAGCAGATCGCCGAGCTGGCGATCTACGGTGTCAAGCTGGACGAGATCGGCCAATACATCACGCAGGTGCAGGCGGTCACGCCGAAGCAGATCGAGAAGTACGCACGCAAGCATCTCGATGGCGATGCCAGCCACGTGGTGGTGGTCGGCACTGCCGCACAATTTGCCACGGCGATCGGCAAGCAACACCCCGATGCGGTGCTGCTGGAATCCACCCCGCTGGACCTGGACAGCCCTAGCCTGCAGGCGGCGGGCACGCGATGAATCGACCCCGGGGCTCCGACCCGAGTCGGGGTTTCGTGTTTCCGCGAGACGTCGCGGGCAGGTGCGACAGTCAATCTCGTGGTGCTGGGTGTTGGCGCCGGATCGGACAACTACGCCGCCGGATCGCGCGTGGATTCCGCTTCAGACCTACGTGACGGGTTTGGTGAACTTTACGGTACACTATACCTTGCACGATTCTCCATCTCGAGGCTGATCATGAAGTTTTCAACCCCCGCCCGCGGCATGGCCGCCGGCCTTGCGCTTGCCGTGTTGGCCATGCCGGCCGCTGCCGCCAATGTACAGGTGCAAGCCGGGCGCAGTTACATGGACAGTGAAGCGACCAACGTGCTGTTCGTCGAGAGCGTGTTCGCCGCCCATCGGATCGGCGACAGTCACTGGACCTGGTCGCCGGACGTGTCGCTGGGCTGGATCCATGGTCGCGACCTCGCCCGCTTCCGCGGCGCGCGCTACACCACGCGGCAGGATGCGTGGTTGCTGGCGGCGGGTGCGCGCGTCCAGTACGGCGACGCCAACCACTGGTACCGGCACTTGTTCCTGAGCTTTCAACCAGCCTTCAACAGCGCCCGCACCCAGGCCTTGAGCAGCCCTTACGAGTTCGTCAGCACGCTCGGCTGGCAGGGCCGACGTTTCAGCGTGCAGGTTCGCCACATCTCCAACGGCTCCCTGCACGAGCCCAATCGTGGCGAAACCATGGCGTTGATCGGGGTGGGGTTCGACCTGTAACCTGCCGTGCCTTCGCCGGATCGCTCAATGCCCGCCGGCGATGCGCCCCGCCTTCGGGGTGAACGGTGGCCTGGCCAGCCAGATCACCAGCATCAGGCCAAGGAAGATCCAGCCCAGGGCATGAAACACCTCGTTGAAGGAGATCTGGAATCCCTGCTGGGTGATCATGTCGTTGATCACGGTACCGCCCAGCTGCGGGTTGCCATGGCCGAACTGCTCCATCGCGGCCTGGCTGATCGGGTTGTAGGGCGTGATGTGCTCGGCCAGCAGTTCATGGTGGTTGACCGCGCCGCGGGTCCACATCAAGGTGGTGATCGAGGCGGAGAAACTGCCGCCGAGCGTGCGCAGAAAGGTGGACAGGCCCGAGCCGGCGGCAATCTCACCCTGTTGCAGGTCCGACAACAGGATGGTCAGCGTCGGCATGAAGAACAAGGCCACGCCGAGACCCTGCAGCAGCTGCACCATCGCCACGTGATAGAAGTCGATCTGCAGGTAGAAATCCGCACGCATGAAGCAGGTCGCGCCCATCACCAGGAATGACGCTGCCGCGAGCAGGCGCAGATCCATGCGCATGGCGTACTTGCCCACGAAGAAGGTCAGCAGCACCGGGATCACGCCCAGCGGCGCGGTGGCGAAGCCGGCCCAGGTTGCGGTGTAGCCCAGGTTCTGCTGCAGCCACAATGGCACCAGCAGCGCGATCGAAAAGAACGCGGCGTAGCCGAGCACCATCGCCAGCGTGCCGGTGGTGAAGTTGCGGTGGCGGAACAACTTCAGGTCGACGATCGGATCCGCGTCGGTCAGCTCCCAGATCAGGAAGATCGCGATCGCGATCGCCGAGATGATGCTGGCGACGATGATGAAGTTGGAGTGGAACCAGTCTGCGTCGTTGCCCTTGTCCAGCACGATCTGCAGCGTGCCCACGCCGATGATCAGGGTGATCAGGCCGACGTAGTCGACCCGCGGTCGCTCGAGTTTCTCGACCTTGCCGCGCAGCTGGTTGGCGATCACCACGCTGGAGAAGATGCCGATCGGCACGTTGATGAAGAAGATCCATGGCCACGAATAGTTCTCGGTGATCCAGCCGCCGAGGATCGGCCCGGCGATCGGCGCCACCACCGTCACCATCGACAGCAGCGCCAGCGCCATGCCGCGCTTGGCCGGCGGATAAATGCCGATCAGCAAACTCTGCGTGATCGGGTACATCGGTCCGGCCACCGCGCCCTGGACGGCGCGGAACAGCAGCAACATGCCCATGCTTTGCGAAATACCGCACATGAACGAGGCCGCCACGAACAGCAAGGTGCAGGCGGTGAACAGGCGCACTTCGCCGAAGCGGCGCGAGAGAAAGCCGGTCAGCGGCAGCGAGATCGCCATGCTCACCGCGAACGAGGTGATCACCCAGGTGCTCTGGTCGTTGCTGACGCCCAGGTTGCCGGCGATGGTCGGCAGCGAGACGTTGGCAATCGTGGTGTCCAGCACCTGCATGAAGGTGGCCAGCGACAGGCCGACCGTACTCAGTGCCAGATTGGGTGGGCGAAATTGGGTGGTCATCTGCGTTGGTCAAAAAAGGCTGCGTAGAAGCCCGCTAGCGGGCGATGCTGCTTGGTGTGGAATCGGGAATCGCAAGAGCAACGGCATCGCCCGCGAGCGGGCTCCTACGGGGGATAGATTTGCATCGCGCATCCGCGGTTCTTATTTCCCGCCGGCCATGTTGGCGTGGATGATCTGCTTGATCGCCGCGTCGGCTTTTTTCAGTTGTTGCCGGTAGATGTCGGTGCTGAAGATCGGCTGGGTCGGCGCCTGCTGCGCGAGGGTCGGTCCGCTCTGGTCGTGCAGGCTCACATCGACGGTGAGCGACATGCCCAGCCGCAGCGGATGCTGGTCCAGCTGCTTGGGGTCGGTGAACACCACCCGCACCGGGATGCGCTGCACGATCTTGATCCAGTTGCCGGTGGCGTTCTGCGCCGGCAGCAGCGAGAACGCGCTGCCGGTGCCGATGCCCAGGCTTTCCACCTTGCCCTGGTACTTCACCGAACCGCCATAGACGTCTGATTCGATCTCCACCGGTTGGCCGATGCGCATGTCAGTGAGCTGGGTTTCCTTGAAATTCGCGTCGATCCACACGTTGTGCAGCGGCACCACCGCCATCAACGGCGTACCGGGCTGCACGCGCTGACCGACCTGCACCGAGCGTTTGGCCACATAGCCGTCCACCGGTGCGAGCAGCGTGGCGCGCGCATCGGCGAGATAGGCCGCGCGCAGCTTCGCGGCAGCAACCTGCACGTCAGGGTGGGAGGCAACCACGGTGGCGTCGACCAGCACCTTGCTGGTCTGGTACTGCTGCTGGGCGGTGATCAAGGCATTCTGCGCCGTGGTCAGCGCATCGCTGGCGTGGGCCAGTTCCTCAGCCGAGATCGCGCCGGATTTGGCCAGCGCCACGCGCCGCTGGTAGTCGGAGCGCGCCTTGTCCACCGCGGTCTCGCGCGCGGCGACATCGGCGTGCGCGCCACTGACGCTGGAATACAGGCCGCGCACCTTGCGCACGCTCAGCGCCAGGTTGGCCTTCGCCTCGGCCAGCGCCACGTCGGCGTCGCTGGGGTCGAGTTTCACCAGTACGTCACCGGCGTGCACCAGGTCGCCGTCGTCGGCGCCGATGCTGACCACAGTGCCAGGCACCTGCGGCGTGATCTGCACCACGTTGCCGTTGACATAGGCATCGTCGGTGCCCTCGTACCAACGCCCGTCCAGGAAGTACCACAGGCCCCAGCCGATCGCGGCCAACAGCACGACGATGCCGAGCAGGCGCAGCATGAAGCCACGCGATTTTTTCGGTGGCGGCGTGGTCTTCTTGACCTCGGCCTGGCCGTCAGGGGACTCGAGGGTGGGTTGAGCGGACATGCGGAGTGCCTCAGGAATGCGCAAAAGTTGAAGAGGGGGGCGCGGGTGCACCGGCTTGCGGCTGGTAGCCGCCACCGAGTGCCTGGATCAGTTGCACCGAACGGTCGACCTGCTGCGCCTGCAGCGCAGCCATGCCGCGGTCGGCCAGCAGCAGTTGCTGGCGCACGCTGAGTGCCTCCAGATAGCTGCCGACGCCGGCCCGGTAGCGTTGCAACGCCAGCTCCCAGGCCTGCTTCGCGGCGGTCTGGGCGCGTTGCTGCGCGGCAATCTGCTGTGTCAGCGATTGCAGCGCCGAGACATCGTCGGCGACTTCGTTGACGGCACCAACCAGGGTCTGGTTGTACTGCGCCACGGCCAGGTCGTACTGCGCATCCCTGCCGGACAGGTTGGCGCGCAGGCGGCCGCCGTCGAAAATCGGCAGGCTCAGCGAGGGGCCGGCCTCGTAGAAGCGCGAGGGCAGGGTGAACGGGTTGCCGCCACCCAGCTGCAGCACGCCGGCCAGCGCGCCGATGCTGATGTTGGGCAGGAACCCGGTCTTCGCCGCCTTGATGTCCTTGCTCGCCGCCTCGACCCGCCAGCGTGCCGCGACCAGGTCGGCGCGATGGCCGAGCAGTTCCACCGGCAGGTTGTCGGGCACCGCCAGTTCGGCGGGGCTCAGCAGTTTGGGCCGGGCAATCTCGTCGCCGCGATCCGGACCCTTGCCCAGCAGCACCGACAGCGACGAGCGCGCAGCATCGACCGCGCGCTGGGCCAGCGCGGCGTCCTGCTCGGCCGTCGCCACTTCACCGTCGGACTGCTTCAGTGCAATCTGGTTATCAATGCCGGCCGCCACGCGTTGCGCGGTCAGCGTGCGCGACTGTTGCGCACGCTGCAACTCGCCCGCGGCGAGATCCTGCTGCGCAAACGCGTAGCCGAGCTGCGCGTAGGCGCGCGCGACGTTACCGGACAGCTCGATGCGCGCCGCCCGCGCGTCGATGTCGGCCGCGCGCGAGGCGCCCAGCGCCGCCTGCCAGGCGGCACGCTTGCCGCCCCACAGATCCAGGTCCCACTTGAAGCTGGCGTAGGCATACTGCGCCACGCTGAAGTGGCTGTTGCCGATCAGCGTACCGGCGGGGAAGCGGGCGCCGGCGATGCTGGCGCCGCCATTCACGCTGGGGCCGCGCGCGGCGTCGGCGATGCCCACTTCGGCTTGCGCGGCGCGTGCGCGCGCGTCGGCCACGGCGAGCTGCGGGTTGTCCTGCAGGGCCTCGCCGATCAGGGCATCCAGCTGGGTATCGCCCAGCCCGATCCACCAGTCCGTGGCCGGCCACGCCGCTGCCGACATGACGACACCGCCGAGGCTGTGTGCGGTCTTCAGTGACGAGGGGTCGATCGGCGCGCTATTCGGGTGCAGACCACCGCTATTGGCGCAGGCGGCCAGGACCAGCGTGAGGGCAGCCGTGGCCGCAAGCAGGTGCAGGCGCATGGGGGTGGATCCGGGCGGGTTCATGATTTGTCGCGCAACGCGTGCAGCACGCGGCTCAGGTAGTCGTACAGTTGGGCTTGTTCGGTGCTGTCCAGCGAGCTCTGGGCCGCGCTCATCACGTGCTGGTGGCAGACGGACGCGGTGTTGCGCCAGACCTTCTTGCCTGCCGCGGTGAGCGCAATACGCAACGCCCGTCGATCCTGGGCGTCGGGCGTTCGGGCCAGAAAACCTTTACGCTCCAGCTGATCCAGCTGACGCGTCATCGCGCCGCCATCGAGCTCCACGGCACGAGCAAGTTCGGTGGCCGATGCCGGACCAAGCTGCTGCGCCTTCTTGAGAATGAGGAACTGGGTGAAGCTCAGATCCACGCCCTGGCTGGCCAGTTCCGTCTCGATGGCGCGCACCATTTCGGCGCGCACCGTGCCCAACAGTATGCCCAGGCTGGGTGTATCGCTGGCGCGGCCCAGCGGTGGGTTCTCGGCGATCGGGGTCTCTTTCATGCGGCGCATTTTATTGCCAAAAATATATTTGTCAAGGCAAATACATCATAGTTTATGTTTGTTTCAGCAAGAGCTTGTTGCACGCAAACCCAAAGCAGCGATGGGTGGCGATCACGTCCACTTGTTGGTGGAATACCCGCCGAAGGTCGCCGTCCCCAGCCTCGTGAACAGCCTCAAGGGCGCATCCAGTCGCCGTCCGCGCTGTCCTTCCCGGCCCTGAACGACGGGGCTTGTCGCGTTTCTGGTCAGTGCGCGGTGCGCGGTGACCGGGCTCGCCATGCGCACCGTCACGGCTGGCTCAGACACAGCCCCGTCGCCCGCTGCAGCACGGGAAGTACATGGCGCAAGACGCAAACCAGGGCCGATCGTGGATTGCCAGGCAACGCAAACACGGCCTGTCCGTCCGGTCTGACTCCGAACCACATCGGCTTGCCGGGACGCTGTGCGATGCCATGGAATACCTGGCGTCCACTATCTATAAGTAGCGCTTATGGCTCGAATCACAAATCCATCCTTGGCCGATCAGCAAAGCCGGGCATAGTATGGACAGGCGCCATTTCGCGTCGCCGCCAATTCAGCGAGGTCACCATGCTCCGTCCGCTCCTGCTCGCGCTGCTTGCGCTGAGCCTTGTTCCCTCTGCCGCGCTGGCCCAGGACAACTTCTGGCAGACCCCCACGATCCACGGCGCCGGTCGGATCCATCCCATGCCGCACGCGGCTTATCAGCCCGATCCCCATGCCACTTACAAGGTGGTGTTCAGCCTGAGCCATTTCGGCGCCAAGCCCACCGAGGTGAGCCCGTCGCTGGAGCATGTGGCGCGTGCGGTGAACCTGTATGCCAACGCCGGCGTGCCGCTCTCGCACTTGAAGTTCGTGGCGATCGCCGCCGGTCCGGCCACGCCGATCGTGCTGAACGATGCGCAGTATCGGGCCAAATACGGCGTGCCGAATCCGAACCTGCCGGTGATTGCGCAACTGCGCAAGGCTGGCGTGGACGTGGCGGTGTGTGCACAAGCCATGGCCGAGCATCACTTTAACTACGGTTGGCAGGATGCCCATGTCACCCTGGCGTTGTCCGGCCTGACCACGGTGATCGACCTGCAGCAGCAGGGCTACGCGCTGCTGCCGCAATAAATTCACCGGCAGGAGGAAACCACGATGCGTCATTTGCTGCCGCGGTTGTTGCTGGCCGCCATCTCATGCACGCTGGTCCTTACTGTCAGCGCAGCCACCCAACCGGCTGCAGCCGCCCGGGATTTCCTGCCACCGTGGAATCCGCCTCCGGCCGGCTTGCAGTTCAGCGTGCCACCGTTCGATGCGATCGCCGATTTGCATGGCGACATCGTCGATCCGCAACTGGTGGTGTTCTTCGCCGGCAACCAGTTCATGGTGGTGCACGACCTGATGGCCGCGTTCAAACAGGCGCACCCGCCGTACCAGCGCATTTTCGTCGAAACCCTGCCGCCGGGCATCCTGGCCAGGCAGATCGACAGCGGCGTGCTGGTGATGGGCAACCTGCGCATCACGCTCAAGCCGGACATCTATACGGCCGGCAAGGGTGCCATCGCCGAGACCCAGAAAAAGCATGACTGGTTCGCCGACACCTACGATTACGCGCGCAACCCGCTGGCAATCCTGATCGCCAAGGGCAATCCGAAACACATCCAGGGCCTGCCGGATCTCGGCCGCGCCGACGTGCGCGTGAGCATGCCAAACCCGGCGTGGGAAGGCATCGCCAAACACATCGAGGCGGGCTATCGCAAGGCTGGTGGCGAGGCGCTGGACCACACCATCATGCAGACCAAGGTGGCCGCAGGCAGCACCTTCCTCACCCATATCCACCACCGCCAGTCGCCGCTGCGCGTGCTTGAGGGCGAGTCGGACGCGGCGCCGGTGTGGTCGACCGAGGCGTATTTCCAGCAGCAGATCCTGCATCGCCCGGTCGAGACGGTGGCGATTCCGGCGGCGCAGAATGCGGTGGCCACCTATACCGCGGCACGCATGAAGAACGCCCCGCACGAACAGGCGGCGCAGGCCTTCATGGCCTTCATGCAAAGTCCCGCCGCGCAGGCGGTGTATCGAAAGTACGGCTTCCAAGGTGCGCACTGAAGGAGAGTGTCATGAGCCACCGTTTGTTTGCGCTTATCGTGGTCGTCCTGTCCGGCGCGCCGCTACTGGTACAAGCTACCGACGCGGCCGCGATCGCCCGCCAGGGCAATGGCAAGGGTGCCCCGCCGTGCATGGCCTGTCATGGCGCCGACGGCGCCGGCCAGGCGGCGACCGGCAATCCGCGCCTGGCCGGCCTCCATGCCGCCTACCTGCGGAAACAGCTGGACGATTTCGCCAGTGGCGCGCGTGAGAGCACCGTGATGAAGCCGGCCGCCAGCGCACTCAGTGAGGACGAGCGTCAGGCGCTGGCGCGCTATTACAGCAAGTTGCCGCTGCCGCCGGGACTCGCCAAGCCGGAAACGCCGATGCCACTCGCCGACAGCGTCGGTGCCGTGCTGGCCACCCGTGGCGACTGGAGTCGCGATGTGCCCGGTTGCGTGCAGTGCCATGGCCCGGCCGGCGTCGGCGTCGGCACGCATTTCCCGCCGCTGGCTGGCCAGTCGGCCACGTATATCGCGGCGCAGCTGAAGGCGTGGCAGAACGGCGCTCGGCACAATGATCCGTTGCAACTGATGCAGCACCTGGCCAAGGCGCTCAGTGCGCAGGAGATCGACGCGGTGGCCACATGGTTCGCCGCGCAACCGCTGCCCGCCAAGGGAGCCACGCCATGAATCCTCGCGCGATCTTGCTGCCCGCGCTGTCGGCCCTGCTGCTGGCCGCCTGCTCCCAGCCGCTGCCCGCTGGCGCCGGCGCCACGCCACTCGCCGCGGCAAGCGCGCCTGCGGCCGTTTCCACGGTGGCTCCTGCGGCTGCGGCCAGTCCGGTCACGCGGGCTTTTTCCCCACCGCCCGAAACGGCGATCCCCACCGGTCCGCTCGGCGACGTGATCCGCCAGGGCCGGGCCATCTTCACCGATACCCCGGCGCACGCGAAGGCGTATCTGGGCAACGACCTGAGCTGCAGCAACTGCCATCTGGATGCCGGCCGCCGCGCCAACTCGGCGCCGCTGTGGGGCGCCTGGG
>SCRO01000106.1 GCA_004298505.1 Rhodanobacter sp. | reverse complement strand
CAGCCGCGTGCGCGCACGCTGGCGCAGCTCGAGTATGCCCATCGCGGTGTTGAACAATTCGTCCTCGGTACCCTGCAACAACTCGTCGCGCGGCAGCGTCCCCAGGACGTGGCGCAGCGACTTGCCGGAGTACGAATCGCGCTTGAGTCCGGAGCGCACCATCACCGCCTCGACCTTGTGCCGCACCAGCGGCACGTCCCGTGGACGCGCCATGTACGAGCTGGAGGTGAACAGGCCGAGGAAGCGCTGCTCGGCGACCACCCTGCCGTCGGCGCCGAATTCCAGCACGCCGACATAATCCATGTAGCCGGGGCGATGCACCTGCGCGCGCGCGTTGGTCTTGGTCAGGATGATCGCGTCGGTGGCACCGGACTGCGGCAGCTCGCTGGCGGCGAGCGAGCGCAGCGAACGCGGTGCGAGCAAGCTGTCGGTCTTGCGCAGGATGCCCATGCCCGACCCTTCGAGCGGGCGCAGCACGCGATCGCCATCGGCATCGGCCACCTCATATTCGCGGTAACCGAGGAAGATGAAGTTGTCGTCTGCCAGCCAGCGCATGAAATCCGACGCTTCCTGCACCGAGGCGGCATCCAGCGGCATCGCTCGTCGCGGCAGGTCATCGGCGATGGCCAGGGCCTGGTCGCGCATCGCCGCCCAGTCGTTCACGGCCGCACGCACATTCTCCAGCGCGGCCTCGATCCGGGCCTTCAGCTGCTCCTGCTCGGCGGCATCGGCGGCACGGTCGATCTCGAAATGCATCACCGATTCGGCCTGCCCCGCCGCCTCGCCCATGGCCTCAATGGCTCCCGCCCCATCGCGCGATACCGTCACCACCGGATGGATCACGGCGTGAATCTGCGCGCTGGTCAAGACGATCATGCTCACGGTGTCGACCAGGAACGGCATGTCGTCGGTGACGATCTGCAGCAGGCTGCGCCCGGCATGGATGTTCGCCTGGTTCAGCACGCGCACCACGCCACGCCCGGCCGGGCGCTGCTGCATGAACTCCAGCAGGCCGCCTACCAGCGCCGCCCATTGCATCGGCGTATGCAGATGGATGTCGCTGCCGCCTACGCGCGCAAAGAAAGCGGCGCAGAACACCTCGGCCTGGAGCAGACGCTGGGGCGACAAACCACCCTTTTTCAGCTCGGCAAGCACCACGGACGGAAGGGAATGGTCGTTTGCCGCAAGGATCGCATTCATGGCATCTGCTGACAGGTGGGAATGGAGGTGGAAAGCCGCGTAGAAAATTGCCTGAAGAATACGCCGTGGTATCACTTGCATCCACTTGCGCGCGCCAGCGTCATGAACTTCGGTGGGAAAGCAGCGAGAGATGGAGAGGTTTCAGGGTCAAAGGTGGAAGAACTTCAGGCTAGCTGAGGGAACTCAGCCGCTTTGGTCGAACCCCAAGTGTCTGGCGACCCGTTGTCGGTTAGTATGCCGACCGGGTTGCCCTCTACCGCAGCATAGCCAATCTCCAAGCCGGCGCCATATGAAGGGCGCTCGTTCTACGCAGCGGTATAAGCCGTCTTGACCGTGGTATAGAACTCGGCGGCATAGCGACCTTGCTCGCGTGGACCATAGCTTGACCCTTTGCGACCGCCAAACGGCACGTGATAGTCCACGCCCGCAGTTGGCGTGTTGACCATGATCATCCCCGCCTGGGCGTGGCGCTTGAAATGCGTTGCGTATTTGAGTGAGGTGGTGCACAAGCCGGCGGACAGGCCGAACTCGCTGTCGTTGGCCATCACCAGGGCGTGCTCGTAGTCGTCGGCAGCGAGCACGCACGCTACCGGGCCAAAGATTTCTTCAAGTGCAATACGCATCGTGGGCATCGTATCGACGAACAAGGCCGGTTCGAGGTAAAAGCCCTCGACCTCCCGTTTGAGCGGCTCGCCGCCAAAAGCCAGTCGGGCCCCTTCGTCCCGGCCGATCGCGATATACGCCAGATCCTGCTCGAGCTGCGCGGCGTCAACCACCGGGCCGAGATCGGTGCCGGGCTTGCAGGCGTCGTCGACCCGTAGTGATTTGAGCCGCTCGACCATTGCCGCCACGAATTTGGGCAAGATGCCGCGTTGCACGATAAGCCGACTCGACGCGGTGCAGCGCTGGCCGGTGGAGTAGTAGGAGCCTTGCACCGCACATTCCACCGCTCGCGCGAGGTCGGCATCATCCAGTACGATCAACGGATTCTTGCCGCCCATTTCGAGTTGCACCTTCGCGAAACGCTCGGCCACCGCCGCCATCACACGTCGCCCGGTGCCAACGGAGCCTGTAAACGAGACGGCATTCACATCGGGGTGCGAGATCAGCGTCTGCCCCACGCGGCTGCCAGGCCCCATCACGAGGTTGAACATGCCCGCCGGCAAACCGGCACGGCTAATGATGTCAGCCAAAGCCCAGGCCGAGCCGGGCACCAGTTCGGCCGGCTTGAACACCACGCAATTACCGTAAGCCAGTGCCGGCGCGATTTTCCACGCGGGGATGGCTATCGGGAAATTCCAAGGCGAGATGATGGCGACGACGCCCACCGGTTCGCGGGTGATTTCCACATCGATGCCGGGCCGCACCGAAGACAGCCGCTCGCCGCTTTGGCGTACCACCTCACCCGCAAAAAAGCGAAAGATTTGCCCGGCTCGGGCCACCTCGCCAACGGCCTCGGGTAGCGTCTTGCCTTCCTCGCGTGCCAGTAGGTTCCCGAGTTCGTGTTTACGCGCCAGGATTTCTGCCGCAATGCGTTCGAGCGCGTCGGTACGGGCCTGGATGGACCCGCTGGCCACGCCAGGGAACGCGGCGCGCGCGGCCGCCACGGCCGCTTCGGTTTGCGCCGCACTGGCCTGCGCATACAGGCCGATGACATCGGCCGTATTGGATGGATTGATGTTAGGCCGCGCGTCCGTGGAGGCGACCCATTCGCCAGCGATGTAATTAGGTTTCATGCGTTTTAGTTTCCGTGTGTGATGGTCTGACGGGTCCCAGCACCTGTTGCGCGCGCAGTGCATCGATCATCGCGGGCGCGAGCGCGAGCCACTGGGTCAGCACTTCGGTGGTGTGCTGACCCAGGGTCGGCGGTGCGTTGCGGTAGGTCACCGGTGAGCCCGACAGGCGGATCGGGTTGGCCACCAGCGGCACGCTGCCGGCGAT
>SCRO01000014.1 GCA_004298505.1 Rhodanobacter sp. | reverse complement strand
CGAACTCGCCCTTAACCAGCGTATCCACCAGCTCGCAGCCGACTTTGCTTGGCTGCAGGAAGCGCTTGGCTTCGACCAGGTAACCCTTGGCCATGATGTTGCCCATGATCGCCGGGTACGGGGGTCTAAGCCGGAATCCTCAAAATTTCCGAAAAATATCGTAACATACTGTTTATAATAATAATTGCATACATCCTGGACACGGAGCGGTTACGTTGAAGCAGGTGACACTGTCCTTGATGCAAGCTGGGGAACCACCGGAATTTCCGTCAGCCCAGTTCCACCCCGGCCACGAGCGCATCCAAGTCGATCACCTTGCCGTTGCTCTGGAAGGTGTAATGGCCGTTGAGCAGGATGTGCCGCCAAGCTGCCGGCGACATCTGGGTGATCAATGCCAGCGCCTTGATGTTGCCGCTCTCCTCGTACTTCGTCAGCAACCGCGAGAGGATGGCCGAGTTGTAGTAGATGATCGCGTTGGCGATCAGCCGAGCGCACTGGTTGCTGATTTCGATTTCGATATCAGTGTGCCCGGTCAATTCCTTCTTGCCCCCAACCTGGGCGATGGTCGAGCGCAGCTGGTGGTACGACTCGATGCGATTCTGCGAGCGATGGACGCTTCGTTCGAGTTTCGGGTCACGTAGGTAGCGCAGCGTATAGATGCTGCGAATGAGCTTGTCGAACTCGAAGATCGCGCGCCGCGTCGGGTTCGACTCGGTGTAGGTGCACAGCTTGCGGATCAACGTGCCTTGCGTCATCTCCTTCAGGGCCAGCGTGGCGACGATCCGGTCGATGTTCGCCTTCTCGCTGACGATGAGTTGTCGATCAATTTGTCCGACTGGTCGGATCAGGCACTTTTCGTACAGCGCAGGATCGTCGGCGCAATACAGATTGTTCAACTGGTCATCGAGGTCGGTGAAGCGCGGCTCGAAGCGCAACCCAAACCAGCGCAGGATGGCGAAGTTGGCCTTGTTGACGCTGTGCATGTCGCCAGTAATCGCCGTCGGCATGATGTCCGACGTGTTGCGATACCAGATGTCGAACACGTGGTGCGCTTCATAGTCGTGCGCACCAATGAGATAGCCATTGAGCGGGGCGTGGTTGCACAACAGCGTATAGGCGACGACGCCTTTGCCGCGCCCGAAGTATTTGCGCGAGTACCGGGCTTTCACGGTGGGCCGCTCGACGCCGAACTTCTGGCCATCGACGGCGCCGTACAGCGTATCGAGGTCAAACGAGTAATGCGGGAAGATCGGCAACGCGGCGATGGCGTTGCTAATGAGGTCATTGGCTGCGTGCAGCGTCGCCTGTCGTAGGTACTGCTGGTAGGTGCTTTCCAGGACGTGGTACGGGATGTCGCTGGTGCGCGCCATGACCTGATTGCCATGGTTCATGGCCTGGGCGATGATGACGGCCATCAGGCTGTCAGCATCCGCAGTCTTCTTCGCGTAGCGGGGTTGCAGCGGCGTGAGCGCCGACAGGAACTGGCACTGGCCCTCGACGAAACGGAACACGTCGGCGACATCGCAGTACGGCAGCTGCTCGTAGAACGACTGTTCGCTCACTTTCGGGGTTTCACTCTTGGGCTTGCGCCAGATCAGCGTCTGCGTGCTCTTGTCGTATTCCAGATGCTTCAGCTTGCCCTGTTTCAGCTCGCGATTGAACGCCAGCCATTGCGTACGCAACTCGGTCGCCTGGGCCGCGAGCTGATCATCGATCGGCTGCCGCAGGAAAGGGATATCCATCTGCGCGAGTGCATCTGGCTTCTCGCTCAATGAAACCAGTTCGTCGGAGAAATGGCGGTGTTGCAGGCTGTCATCGATGTAGATCTCACCCGACTGGAAACGTTTTCTGATCTGGCGGTACAACCAGAATTCGTAGCGGTCGGCGTGCAAGCCGTTCGGTTGGCCATCGTCATCGAAGGTGAGCAGGTATGGGCGAAGCCGTTCCGGAAGCGTGGCTGCCGGACATTCGGCAACCGGCCGTTGCGACAGACGTTGCTGCTTGGCGAACACGTCCCTGGCCCAAGTCAGCGCCGCAAGCCATGGGTTGCTCGGGTCAGTGCTGGCAAAGTCGAGTGCGATGTACAGCGGTCGCAAGTGACGACGCATGCGTTCAGCCAGACTGTCCACCACCTTCCAATGCAGCGTCAGCCTGTTCGCAGGTTTGACGCTCATGCGTTGACCGATGAGCTGAAGCGAATCCTTCGGCAGGATCTTGTAGGCCTGTTTCCGCACGTTACCGAACGGCGTCGTGTCGACCAAGGTATCGTCGACGTAGAGCAACAGTAGTCGTCCGACGCGCGGTGTCTCCTGTTGCCGCTGAAGCTGCTCGGCGACGAACGATTGCTTGGCACCGGCGCGGCTCTCGTCTTCCAGGCGTTTCATGTGGTAGGCCATGGCGTCGACAAGATTGTCAGTGAGCTGCCTGTAGCGCAGCCATGCGTAGCACAGCAGGTAGAGATGGGTCTGATCCGGCTTGAGGCTGCGCAAGTCGTGGACAGTGTAGAAGTTTGCCAAACTGGCGTAATAGAGAAAGTTCTGCTGCGAGATGCCCAGCGTGGGCAGCAGTGCCTTGGCGACCCTGTGCAACGGCTCCAGCGTGGCGCGCTTTTCGCGCTCGCGGATCATCTGACGCCAGCCGAAATCCTTGGCGTCCTGCTTGAGCGCCGCCAGTTGAGACAAGGTGTCGTCGCGCACCAAGAGCTGGGCCAGTGCAGCCTTGGCCGATTCGTCCAGAACTTCCGCCAATAGCCGGCCCAAACGCAGGCGTTCAGTGGACAGGGCTTCGCTGACCAGCTCTTGCAAGGTGCCGTAGCCGGGCCGGATGATCTTGTGTTCGTTGAGCCAGATGATCAGCTCGGCGGCGACGAAGCTGGGTGTCACGTCACGCTGGACGATTTGTGCGGCCTGCTGCGCAAGCGGCGGCAAGAAGTTCCCTGCCCATGGCTGGTAGCCAAACAGCTTGGCGATCTGCGCGCGCTGAGCGTAGTGCTCATGCTTGGTGATAGATTCGCTCTTGAATCGCTTGCTATGAAAGTAGCGGCTGAGCACGAAGGCGCAATCATCTTCGACCTCGCCCCAGTCGAAACGGAAGAAGGCGTGCTTGGCCTTGAAGTAGCCGATCTGTAAGGCGCAATAAGCCTTCGCATGCATGCCGGTCCGGCTGCTGGCGAGCGCGAGTTCGGGTTCGGTCAAGGCCAGGTATTCCAGCCGCTGCGCATCGTCGAATTCCGGCAGGCCGTACAGGGCCTCCTGCTCGGCGTCCGACAAGATGACCAGCCGCTTATTTTGCTCAGACGTTCGGCGATTCACTCGTGGTGGATCCCATCATCGACGACGAGCATGCTATCGGAAATACCCGCAATCACACGATTACGGTGATGTCGTTGAGACCGCTGAACTGATCCGAGATCAGGTTGTACCAGGTCACGCCGCGCTCCCGACCGAAGTACTTCGGGTTGGCAGCGGCATGGACGATAGCTGTCGCGCTGTTCCTCGGTGACATAGCTGACAGGCATCGGGGGTTTCCTTCCTCAGAAAGTCGATTCGAGTAGGCCATCACTGAACCAAATCAGTGTCGAATCTCAGCAAGATTGGACCGGCATGGCGCGCACGCGGCGTGCTCGGATTTCGGTTTGAAACGTGCGGCGGCGAGCGGGCGTTTGGTTACCGCTACTTCGGCGATGTCAGCATTGACGTCGAAGTGGCGGCGGTACTGAGCCGAGCATCCATGATGCGTAGTGCTGTTTTCCCGCGCAGATTCTTGAGCGGGAAATAGGCTAGGTGCGACATGGGATCGACAGCCACTACATGCGCATTCGGACCGAGCATGCCTTCGCCGATCTTGGTCACCATACCGTCCTGTGTTTTGAAAACGGAAACCATGCCTGCTTCGCCCGCGACGTACACCCAGCCAAGCTGGGGGTCGATGGCCAGCACGTCGGGATCGTCGCCCACCGCGAACG
Source organism: Rhodanobacter sp. (assembly GCA_004298505.1). Lineage (GTDB taxonomy): Bacteria > Pseudomonadota > Gammaproteobacteria > Xanthomonadales > Rhodanobacteraceae > Rhodanobacter. The sequence goes on along the minus strand of SCRO01000014.1, from coordinate 11,941 downwards.
TGGCGACCACGCGGTGGCTGGCGAGGTTCAACACCAGCAGCCTGGCGTTGTCCTCGCAAGCGATGAAAGCCAGCCGCTGCGCAGGCATGATCAGCAGACCGTGGTTGCCCTCGGCGCCGGGCAGATCGATACGGGCGATCACCTGATCGGCCGCCGGATCGATCTCGACCAGCTGCCGGCGCGTCTGCACGTTGGCGAAGATGTGCCCGGACACGGGGTCGTACTGGCTGTTGCCGACTTGGCCACCGAGCGGAATGGTCGCTACACGCGTGTTCGTGCGCACGTCGATCACGGTGTCGGTACCGCCCGCTTCGTCCGAAACATAAAGTTTGTGCACCTCGGGCGCATACGCCATGCCGTCCGGATAGACCCCGGCCGGCGCGCGCGCTACCACCTTCAGCGTGTTCTCGTCGATGGCGACCAGTTGGTCGGTGCCGGTGGCGGTGGCGTAGACGCGGTCGAGCGCCGGAACCACCAGCACGCCATGCACGTGGCTGATGCCGGCGATCCGCGCCACCACCTTCCGTGCCTGCGTGTCGAACACGATCACCGCGCTGTCGCCCAGGTGCGCGATGAACAGCAAGTGCCGCCCCGGGTCGAGGCTTGCGTAGTCCATCCGCGTGGTACCGCCGCCGAGCGGCACGTCGGTGATCCGGGTCAGCGGCAGCGGCTGGGTGGTATCGGGCGCCGCGGCGCAGGCCGAGGTCACGCCCAGCAGCACCATCATGCAGACAAGGCGACGCAGCAAGATCAACGTGTTCATAGACACTCCATAGGTCGAATTTGAAACCGTCTTCGTGGGAAAGTACGGCGCCCGGAATGTCATACGGGATTGCGCCGGTCGTTCGCGCAATGACCAGTACTTGATCCGCAGCCACAAACAGGAATTCCGGTGTGCTGTCGATGAACCGGGTAACCAGCCAAGGGCAAGCGATGCGATCAATCTTCGGGCGTTCCCGCATGATCCATTGCATGACCACTTCCTCTCAAGAATGAGATTTCAGTTCTTGTAGCGAATATAACATCAGCATATTGTAAGCTACATGAACTTATCTACATCAGGGCTGATGCTGGTAAGCAGCTTGCTTGGCCAGACTCAAGCCGCCCGCATGTGGCTGTGGCGCGCTCAAGGCAGCGGGGCTGGCGCGCTGCGGGATGGCATATACGTTTTGCCCAGACCGGTCCTGCCTGCTCCGTGTTTGATGAGCAGACGGCTGAGGTCATCGCGGCCGAAGGCACCGCAAAGGTCATGATGACGATCGGGCGTGAGGGCCGCATGCGCGGCATGAAGATCGGTGACGCGATGGGGCTGGCCACGTGGGCCGCGTTTGGGGCAAGGGCAGCGCTGTGAATCTTGCGCAGGGCTTCCGCTCCGCGTTGGATGCCCAGCCGCCGTCAAGCAACCCTGAGCGAACTGCTTTTGCCATGGCATGTCTGGGATGGCGTCCCGACGGAAGCTCGCGGCAGTGATGTCGAGAACCTCTTCGTACAAGCGCAGGCGCTGCACCAGACTCTCGCCGGAGCGTACATACTTGACACCAGGGACGACCAATGTTGCCGCGCCGCGGCGCCTCAGACTCGCGCAAGCCCCCGGGGTATGGGCAAAAATCAGCAGGCTGAGTTTTGGCGGTTGCACCAGGCAGATCACCGCCATGCCATGTTTGATCCTGAGACTTGCCGCAGGCCTTATATTGACTGGTGTGCATGCTGCGCATGCGACTACGAGCATGCAGCTCGCGGACAACGCGCGTGCACCGATCCCGCTGCAGGTGTCCACGCCGCCGCATCCTTGGCGCGCGCGTCTGCTGTGGGTGTTCGACATGATGGACACCGCCAGCGGCGGTCGCGCGCACGGCTGGAAGGCACCCGCACTGATTGAGCTGCGCCTGACTCAGCATCAACGCTTGCAGGCTGGGATTGACAGCCGCTGGCATGTCGATCTGATCCGCATCCTTGGCAGCAATCCTTCGAGCGATGCTGGCGATGTGCAGGTACTGGACAACCTTTCCGCGCATCACACGTGGCGCGTGTATCGCGCCTTCTGGCAGTTGGGCAATGCGCGCCGGCACTGGGCGCTGCGCCTGGGCTGGCAGGGTTACGATGAGAGCTTTGGCCTGGTGCCGGACGGCGGAGATCTGCTGAACTCCTCGTTCGGGCAGATGCCCACCGGCTCGCAGGCGGGCATGCCGATCTGGCCGCAGACCGCACTTGGCATCAGCGCGCGATGGCATCCGGGTGCGCTCTACGTGCTGACGGGCCTGTGGAGCGGTGTGCCCCGTGACCCGGGGCTGCCGCAGGGCTGGAATCTGCCGCGACGCGGCGATGGCAGTCTTCGCGCGCTGGAGTTGGGCCTGCAGCGCCACGACCGCTACAAGCTCGCAGTGGGCGGCTGGACGCTGCAGCGCGCATATACAGCCACGCAGGCGCATCACGGCATTTACGCGCTGGCCGATGCGCGTCTGCTGGCATTGGGCACGCGTGGACACCTGGTTGGATTTCTGCAATGGGGCCAGACGCAGCCATGGCACAGCGCCGTGGGCCGCTATGTCGGCGCTGGGTTGCGCTGGATCTCGCCCATGCACGGACGGGTGAGCGTCGGCATCGCGCGTGCGGCGCTGAGCCCGGCGTTCCGCGCGCGCCACCGCGGCAGCGCGCGCGCCGAAACCGCCTATGAGCTGACTTGGCGCTATCGCCTCAATCCCCACCTCGCGCTGCAGCCAGATCTGCAATATATCGTGCATCCGGCGCTGGCGCCGCAGGCAACGCACGCGCTGGAGATCGGCCTGCGGATCGATGGCAGCTTTTGAGAGACCTCTGGTAGTCGACGGCTGAGCTACCTCCGATCCACTGCCTCCCCGGAGCCGGTGGAATTCCCTCGCTCCTCCAGGTCGAGATCCGACCGCATGCGTTGCGGCCGCATCAGCGCTCAGTGACTACGGCGTCGGCGCCATGATGCGCAGGACGCTACGACCGTCCACATTCTGCAACGTGAAATAGACGCGGTGCGATGAGCGGATCGACGGCGACGAAGTGCGGTAGGCGAGATCACTGCGGCCGAGCAGACGCAGCTGCCAATCCTCGAGACGGAACACCGCGACCACACCACTTTCGCTGGCGACATAGAGCCTTTGCAAGCCGGGGTCGAAGGCGAGCACCTCGACCGCAGCACTGATAGGCGCGCTGGCGCCAGAGCAGGCCGCGGCACTGCGTGCGGCGCATGCTGCGCTGCTGCTGCGTGCACCGACCTGCACTTTGGATGATCGCCCACGTTTGGTCACCAGCGAGCCGGCGTTGCAGCAACATGCAGTCGAGCTGCTGCGCGTGGCCGCAAGCTGCGGTTTTGTTTTCGCGCACAAAGGCATGAGATGTGAGACGTGACCCTCGATTTTTCTCGTTTTCTGAGACTGTCCCGCACTCATCGTGCTGGACGCTTCAGTCACTGTGGCAAGCGAACGCGGCGAAACGTCGCCAACAGCGCCAGGTCGTAGCCGATTTTCAGCGCCCCGCAAGCCAACAACGGCAGGGCCAGCCAGCCCGCGCCGAGTATGGCACCTGCCAGGGTCGGGCCGAGTGCAGCGGCCAAGCTGCGCGGCACGGCGGTGAAGCTGGCGGCCGCCGTGCGCTCCGGCGGCGTCACCAGCGCCATGACATAGGCGCTGCGCGTGGGCACGTCCATTTGCGATAGCGCGGCACGCGCCAGCAGAAGTCCCAGCGCCAGCGATGCGCTTGGGGCGAGCGCCGCCAGCATCAGGAAAACGCTAGACGGAATATGCGTGAACACCATGGTGTTGAGCAGGCCGATGCGCCGCGCCACATGCGGTGCGGCCAGCAGCGAGGCCGCTGCCAGCAGCCCGGCGCCGGAAAAGAACAGGCCCACCGCGCCCGGTGACAAGTCAAAGCGCTGGAACAGCCAGAGTGCCAGCAGGGCGTTCACGACCAGACCACCGGCGAAGGCGTCGATGGAAAACAGCGCGGCAAGCTTGACCACCTGGCGGCGCGAAGGGCCGAGCGGCGCGGGTGGCGGCTGCGCGGTTTGATGCGCATGGGGTAAGCGCAGGTCGAGCAGCCACACACCAAAACCGGCCACCGCATACAGCACGAACATGCCGCGCAGCGCCAGCAGCATATCGATGCCGGCATGCGCCGCAAGCCAGTCGGGCAGGCCCGCAGCCAGTGCACCGATGGCGGCGGCCAAGGCACCGGCCACGCTGTAGCGGGCGAACAGCGCAGTGCGCGCTTCGCCCTGCGCGGCATGTGCCAGGCGCGCATGCTCCAGCGGCAGGAACACGCTGACGTCGCCCGAGCTGGGGTTGAGGGTACCGACGAAGGCCACCAGCAACAGCGGCCAGAATGCCGACAACCCAGCGAAAGCCAGCCCGGTAGCCGCCATCAGCAGCGCTGCGGTGAGCAGCAAGCGGCGGGAATCGACGCGGTGACCCCAGGCGCCGACCGCCAGCGTGGCCAACGCCGAGCCCAGCAGCGCCGCGGTGCTGAGCAGGCCGACTTGCCAGGTTGGCAGGCCAAGCGCCAGCAGATACGCGGGCAGCAGCACCGCGACATAGCCGTCCACCAGGGCGCGCAACGCGCGTCCAAACAGCAGCAAGCGGGCTTGCGGCGCGGTGCCATCGGGTAGCAGTCGCATCGACAGCACTCAGCGTGGCAAATGTGGAGCGAACGCGTGGCCGTCGCACCATGCGTCCAGCGCGTCGTACAGCACCATGCCGGGACCGAGCATGAAATGGTCGTTGCTGCAGTTGAGCGACAGGCCGCGCGAGATGGCCAGCAGCCGGGCGGCCTCGGGTGCGTCCTCGGGACGACCGCAATCTGCCGTGCACACGATGCGCGCCATCGTGTGCTGCGCTGCTTGCGTCAGTGCGTACTTGGCGAGGAAGGCATCGAAACCGCACAGTTCGCTGTGATGCCCCAGTTCCACGCCCGGCGCATCGAAGGGAGTCGCGCCGCTGGGCTGCGCCACGGCCAGCACTTCGTCTGCCGGCACGTAGAGAAACTCGGGGCTTGGATCGATGAAACGCGTCACCAGCCAGGGACAGGCGATGCGGTCGATCTTGGGATGCTCGCGGGTGATCCATTGCATGGTGATTTCCTCAAAATCGGGCTTTGAACGAAGCCGGTGATGGCGCTGGTCAGCAAGCCGCTCATGCTGCGCAGACGCCTTCTCGACGTAAGCCTTGCCGCATCAGGCCAAAGTCGCGGCGCATCGGCGACTTTGGCCTGGAACAACCTAGGGCGTCGGCGCCATGATGCGCAGTACGCCGCGACCGCCCACATTCTGCAACGGAAAATAGACGCGGTGAGTGAGCGGATCGACGGCGACGGAGTGCGCTTCATAGGCGAGATAACTGCGACCGAGCGGACGCAGCTGCCTGCCCTCGAGGCGGAATACCGCAACCACACCGCTTTCACTGGCGACATAGAGCCTTTGCAAGCCGGGGTCAAAGGCGAGCACGTCGGGGTCGCGCCCGGTCTGGTGCATGGACACAACGCGCATGTCGTTCATGTCAACGAGCAGCAGCCTGGCATTGCCGTCGCAGGCAACAAACGCGAGACGCGCCGGTGGGTCGAGCAGCAGACCGTGGTCGTCGTCGCAGGTCGCTGGGAGACGATAACGCTGCACGATGGCGTTGTTGCGCGGATCGATCGCCACGATCTCGTCACGCGTCTGCACATCGACGAACACCCGCTGACTGACAGGGTCGTAGCGGGAGTTGCCGACCTCGCCACCCATGGCGATGGTCGCAACCCGCCGGTTGCTGCGCGTGTCGACGACCGTCTCGGTCTGGCCCGCCTCGTCGGAGATGAACAGCTCATGCACGTCCGGCGCATAGGTCATGCCGTCGGGGTAAACGCCAGCGGGCGCATGGGCGACGACGCGGAATGTTCGCTCGGAGATGACGTCGAGCCGGTTGCGGTCGGTCGCCGTCGCAAACACCTCGCCCAGTGCCGGCACCGCCAGCACCCCATGCACGCCGGGGACGTTCGCCACGTTCGCGACCACGCGCTCGCTGCGCAGATCGACTGCGGTGACGATGCCCGACCCGAGATGTGCGATGAACAGCAGTCGCCGCTGCGGGTCGATCGTCGCGTAGTCGAAACGGTCGGGCTTGCCGGCCAGTGGAACGTCCGGGTGCACCATCTTTAGCGGCACGGCGGGCGTACCTGCGGTGGCGACGCCTGCATTCAAGGCGAACGCAAGCGCCAGCACGCCGAGCCGCCGCGCAACGAATTGAACGGCGGTGTTTTTCATTTGGTCGGCAGCACCACCAACTCACCGCTCATCCACGGCTTGTGGAACTCGCAGTGAAACGGGAATACGCCAGCCTTGTCGGCGGTGAAAGAGACCGTTTCCGTGGAAAGGGGCGGCAGCGACTGGTTGATGCCGTAACCGGGGATGGTGAGGGTGTGCCCATCATCGCCGCCGCCTTCGAGGTTGCGGATATGGAGCACGACATGGTCACCTTGATTGACGACGATTGTGCCGGGCGTGAAACCATAGACCTCACCAAATTTGGCGACGACCCGCTTTTGTGCGGGATTGTCTTTGGACGCCCAGGCGACCGTCTGCATGTTGAAGGTGCGGGTGGTGGCCGAAAAAGCCGGTGCGGCCCCGAGCAACCCTGCGGTAAAGACGATACCGGCGGCGATGAAACTAAGCTTGCGCATGGTTTTACTCCTAAAGATGACACGTTGGATCAACGTAACAGCAGCCACACGATGCGGCCGCTGCCTCTTGCTTGCTCTGTAACGCACAAATTCCTGTTCGATATTCGAAAACTCTTCGATCCGCGGCTGCGCCATGTCAGCCGAAATGCCGCCCGTAGAGCACCAGCCCGGCGAGTAGTCCGAGGCCGACCAGCAGCGGCTCCGGCCAGCGCGGCCGCCACAGCAGTGCGGCAAATGCGGCTGTCGCCAGGATCGCGGTCGCCGCATCGACGATGGCGGAATCGGCGATCAGCAGGCCGGTGCCGAACAGGGCGCCGACGACCGCGGTGGTGATGCCGTGCAGGAAGCCTTGCACGCGCCGGCTGCCGCGCACCCGCTTGAGCAGGGGCACCGCCAGCGCGGTGAACAGTAGCGCTGGCGCGAAAATGCCGACGGTGGCCGCGATGGCGCCGGGGAGTCCGCGGACCAGATAGCCGACGAAGGTGGCCGTGATCACCACCGGCCCCGGCGTGACCATGCCGATGGCGACGGCATCGAGAAACTGCTGATTGCTGAGCCAGTGGTATTGATCGACCACGTAGGCCTTGAGGAAGGGTGCGATCACCAGCCCGCTACCGAACACCATCAGCCCGGTCTTGAAGAAAAAGACGAACAAGCCGGCTGTCGTCGCCGCACCGGCGAACACGCCGCCGATCGCCAGCGCGCCGATGCCGTTGAGGCGCGGCCCCGCGGACGCCACTGGCGGCGGTGGTGCGGCCGCTGCAGGCGGCGCGAACAGCCAGCATCCGATCAAGCCGGCACCGAGGAACAAGCTGATCAACTCGGCGCGGAAGATCAGTGTCACCGTCGCGGCGATCGTCGCGAACAGCCACGACGGCGCACTGCGCTTGAGGGTCTTGCGGCCGAGGTTCCAGCACGCCTTGAGGATTAGCGCCACGATCACCGGCGCCACGCCGTAGAACACGGCGCGCAGCTGCCAGGCATGCTGGAAACGCCCATACAGCGCAGCGATCGCAACGACGATCAGAAACGGGGCCAGCGCGAAGGCGATCGCCACCAGCAGCGCACCCGACAGCCCCCCGCGCACATAACCGCAATACACCCCCAGCTGATAGGCCAGCGGGCCGGGGCAGGCGGTGGCCAGCGCCAGACCGTCAGCGTATTCGTGCTCGCTCAGCCAGGCCCGCTTCTCGACCAGATCACGGTGCATGGTGTTGGCCAGCGCCACCGGGCCGCCGAAGCCGCCCGCGCCCAGGCGCAGGAAATACCATGCCAGATCCAGGCGCGTGGGCAGAACCGGCGAAACATTATCGTCAGGCGGCGTGGGGTTCATGGTCTACCGCTCCGCGACCGTCGCGCGGGCGGCGTACAGATAATCGAGCGTCTGCCGATCGCGGCCACCAACTCGACGTCGTCGTGGGGCTGCGCGCGCACCGGCCAGGATGCCATAGGGAATAGCAACGGTCGCTCGCGCGACGGCCAGTCTTGATCCGCCGCCACAAACCGGAATTGCGGTGTGGTGTCCAAGAACCGGCCAATCGGCCAAGGGCAAGCGATGCCGTCAATCTTCGGGCGTTCCCGCGTGATCCGTTGCATGGCCGTCATTTCCAAAGGATGAGATTATATTTGTAGTGAACGTAACGTATGCGTATTATATGCTACATGAATTCTTCCATGTCATGGCTCATGCTGGTGAGCAGCTTGCCCGGCCAGACCCAAACCGCCCGCATGCGGGTCTGGCGCGCGCTCAAGGCCGCCGGGGCCGGTGCGTTGCGGGATGGCGTGTATGTCCTGCCGCAGACCGATACCTCCCGCGCCGTGCTCGACGAGCAGGCCGCCGAGGTCATCGCGGCCGAGGGTGACGCCCACATCATTTTCTTTGCCAGTCGAGACGAAGCCCAGCAGCAGGCGCTGGTGGCGCTGTTCGATCGCAGCGACGAGTACCGTGCGTTGTTCGGCCAACTCGATGCGCTGCAGGGGCGGCTGGCCACGCTGGATGAGGTTCAAGCCCGGCGGGAGCTCGCCATGCTCCGCCGCGACCTCGCCGCGTTGGTGGCGATCGACTTCTTTCCCGGGCCATCGCGGCAGCAGGTGGAGCATGCGCTGGCCGATGCGGAGAGTGCGCTGAATGCACGCTACTCGCCCGATGAGCCGCACGCCCGGCGCGGCGCCGTGCCGCGCTGCGATCCGACGCAATACCGGGGGCGCCTGTGGGCGACGCGCGAGCAGCTGTGGATCGATCGGGTAGCGTCGGCATGGCTGATCCGCCGGTTCATCGACCGGAAGGCGAAATTCGTCTGGATCAAGACCGCCAGGAGTTGCCCGAAGGACGCGGTGGGTTTCGACTTCGATGGCGCGGCGTTCACCCATCGTGGCGCACGGGTGACCTTCGAGGTGTTGCTGGCCAGTTTCGGGCTGGGTGACGACCGCGGTCTGGCGCGCCTGGGCGCGCTGGTGCATTACCTCGACGTGGGCGGCGTGTCGGTGCCGGAGGCGGCGGGGTTCGCCGCGATCATGGCCGGGGCCCGGGCCACCCAGCCGGACGACGACGCACTGCTGAAAACCATCGCGCCGGTGCTCGACAGCTTGTATGCCGCCTACGCGCAAGACCCCGATCCCGCGCCCAAGCAGGCGCGGAAATAGTTCCATTCCCTGAATCGGAGTATCGCCATGCACCTTCGTCGCCTTCATCTCGCCCGTCATCACGGCCTGCGCCGCCTGGTCTCCTCGCTGAGCGTAGCCTTGCTGATCGCCTTCACCGTGCAGACCGCACATGCCACGGCACTTGATGCAAAACGCATCGGCGCCGCCAGCGGAGCGACCGCCACCACCACGCCGGATGGCGTGGTGCATCTGGGCTGGAGCCGAACGGACGTCAAGGTGACGGTCGATGGCGTGCCCTTGCCACCAGCTGCCGGCCTCGGTTCCTGGGCCGCGTTTTCACCCATGCCGCACGGCCAGGCCATGGTGATGGGCGACACCGTGGTGTTCCAGGACGAAGTGGATGCCGCGATGGACGCGGCCTTCGCCCACGGCCTGGCGGTCACAGCCCTGCATAACCACTTCTTCTACGACACGCCCAGTGTGTTTTTCATGCACCTTGGCGGCGAAGGCAATCCCGAAACCCTCGCCGCCGGCGTCAAAGCCGTCTGGGCGGCCATTCGCGCCGTGCGCAGCGCGCATCCGCAGCCGGCGACGGGATTTGGTGGTGTCGCGCCGGTGTTCGGCCGTATTGACGCCGATGCCGTGGGCAAGATCGTGGGTCAGCCGGCTACCGACATGCAGGGCGTGGTCAAGGTGACGATCGGGCGCGAGGGCCGCATGCACGGCATGAAGATCGGCGGCTCGATGGGGCTGACCACCTGGGCCGCGTTCAGCGGAAGCGACCAGGCTGCCGTGATGGACGGTGACTTCATCATGAAAACCGCGGAAGTGCAGCCGGTGCTGCATGCGCTGCGCAAGGCCGGTATCCATATCGTTGCCCTGCACAACCACATGATGGGCGGCAACCCCGGATTTTTCTTCACCCACTTCTGGGGCAAAGGCACGGTGCGGTCGCTCGCCGGCGGGTTCCGCGCAGCGCTTGATGCACAAGCCGCCGTCGACCAACGATAGCGCACATGCTTCGCCTGTCGCGCAAGTCGTCGTGGTGGGCGGCGCTGGGGGTGATTCTCGCGATCCCGGAGGCGCTGGCTCACTCACAAGGACTGACCGCCGGGCCTCCTTCCGGGGCGCCCGAGGCGGGTGTGCGGATGGTGGCCGAGGGCAGCATCACCTTGGATGGTCGACTGGATGAGCCGGGATGGGCGCATGCCCCGGCGATCGACCTGATTCAGCAGGACCCGCATCCGGGTGCGCCCACGCCTTTCCGGACCGAGATCCGCCTGCTCGCCGACGGTAAGCATTTGTACCTGGGGGTGACCTGCGTTGATCCGGATCCGGGCCGGCTGTCGCTCCACTCGCTGGCGCGCGACAGCGACCAGACGCACGACGATCACCTCACCATTGTGCTTGACCCGTTCGACAGCCAGCGTCTCGGCTATGTGTTTCAGGTGAACGCGGGCGGCGACCGCACCGACGGCCTGATTTCGCCCGCGTCATCCCTGCCGAACTACGACTGGGACGGCATCTGGAATGCCAAGGTGCGGCGCACGGCCGACGGCTGGGTCGCCGAAATCGAGATCGACACTCAGAGCCTGCAATTTCCGCATGGCGTGGACCGGTGGCGGATGAATGTGCAGCGCTACGTGCCACGCGAGCAGCTGAGTTTGCAGTGGGCGGGCATTACGCTCGATGCGAATATTTTCGACCTTTCCCGCATGGGCACGCTCACCGGGGTCGCGACCTTGCAGCAGGGGCACGGCCTGGACGTCCAGCCCTATGTGCTGCTGCGTCAGGACAGCCTTCGTGGCAACACCGCGGCACAGGTGGGCGGCGATTTGCAATACAACGTCACCCCGAGCCTTGCCGCCATCCTGACGGTCAATCCGGATTTTGCCGAGGCCGAAGCGGATACCCGGCAGGTCAACCTGACGCCCTATTCGCTGTTTTACCCTGAGAAGCGGCGCTTCTTTTCCGAAGGCTCGAATCTGTTCGCCTTCGGCGCGGGGCTTGCTGACAACGACACGTTCCTGCCGTTCTATTCGCGGCGGGTGGGCTTGGTGAATGGTCAGCCCGTGCGCGTGGACGGCGGCATCAAGCTGCTGGGAACCGCGGGTCCATGGTCCATCGGCATGCTCAATGTCGAAACGGGGCGCTCCAGTGTCAGTGGCCCCACCAACCTGTTCGCCGGACGGCTGATGTACGACGTCAACCAGCACCTGCGACTCGGCACCCTGCTGACACGTGGCGATCCCACCGGGCAGTCCCGCAACCAGTTCGCCGGGGTGGATGCCATCTGGCACACCGCGAGCTTCCGCGGCGACAAGAACCTGACCCTGTCCGGCTGGGCCGCGCGGTCCAGCGATCCGTTGCCGGGTGATCATTCGGGTTGGGGGCTTCACGCGGAGTATCCGAATGATCTATGGAGCGGCTTTGCCAGCTTCAACGTGTTTGGCGATGCGCTGGATCCGGCGCTGGGTTTCCTGCCACGCCCCGGTACGCGCCAGTACGACGTTTATCTGGACTACCGTCCGCGTCCCACCAGCCCTGCGCTGAACTGGGTGCGGCAGTTCTTCTATCAACTCGAAGTCCTGCAGGTGGACGATCTGCATGGTGTCACGCAGACCCGGCGCATCTTCACGGCACCGTTCAATGTTGA
>SCRO01000105.1 GCA_004298505.1 Rhodanobacter sp. | reverse complement strand
CACGACCTCTACGATGCGAACGTAGCGCTCTCCCAGCTGAGCTACCGCCCCACGTGAGCTGCGGATGTTAGCAGCGTGCGGGGCGATTCGCCAAGTGTTTCCGCCGGCCAGTACGCGGGTCGGGCGCGGCGCCAGGACGGACGCGCGACTGCGGATGGCGCATGCTGTTCTGCTATTCTTGATGGCTGCCGTCGCGCGGCTTGCCGCGTGGCAGAACGTTTCCACCGTCAGCAGAGGATTCCATGGCGCTTACCCCGGCCCGCACCATGCCCGGCGTGCTCGAGCTGCTGCCGCTCGACCAGATCGCGTTCCAGCGCATGCTCGACGTGATCCGCCGCAACTACGAGCGTTTCGGCTTTCTCGCGGTGGAAACGCCGGCGATCGAGTATGCCGACGTGCTGCTTACCAAGACTGGCGGCGAGACCGAGCGGCAGGTGTACTTTGTGCAGTCGACCGGTGCGCTCGGCAAGGCGGGCGAGGGGACGCCGGAGCTGGCGTTGCGCTTCGACCTCACCGTGCCGCTGGCACGCTATGTGGCCGAGCACGAGCGCGACCTGAGCTTCCCGTTTCGCCGTTACCAGATGCAGAAGGTCTACCGCGGCGAACGCGCCCAACGCGGGCGCTTCCGCGAGTTCTACCAGTGCGACATCGACGTGATCGGCAAGGACTCGCTGTCGGTGCGCTACGACGCCGAGATCCCGGCGGTCATCTACAGCGTGTTCCGCGAGCTGGCAATCGGCCCGTTTACCATCCAGCTCAACAATCGCAAGCTGATGCGCGGCTATTTCGAGAGCCTCGGCATCGTCGACGCCGAACAGCAGATGCTGGTGCTGCGCGAGGTGGACAAGCTCGACAAGCGCGGTGCGGATTACGTGCGTGACACCTTGGCGGGCGACGCCTTCGGACTCGGTGCCGAGATAGCCGCGAAGATCCTGGCTTTCGTGCAGGTGCGCTCGACTTCGCTGCGCGATGCGCTCGGGAAGCTCGATGCCCTGGGCGCCGGCCCGGCGACCATGGAACAGGGCCGCGACGAGTTGAAGGAAGTACTTGGCCTGATCCATGCCTTCGGCGTACCGGAAACCCATTACGCCTTGAACCTGTCGATCGCGCGCGGCCTGGACTACTACACCGGCACGGTCTACGAGACCACGCTCAACGAGCACCCGCAGATCGGCTCGATCTGCTCGGGTGGCCGTTACGAGAACCTGGCCGGCCAGTACACCAAGTCGCACTTGCCCGGCGTCGGCATCTCGATTGGCCTGACCCGGCTGTATTGGCAGTTGCGCGACGCCGGTTTGATCAATACCGCGACCAGCACGGTCGACGTATTGGTGACCCAGATGGACGAGGCACAGTTGCCGGCCTACCTGGCCCTGGCCAGCGAATTGCGCGACGCTGGTATTGCCACCGAGGTGGTGCTCGAAGGCGGCAAGCTGGGCAAACAGTTCAAATATGCGGACCGCGCCGGTATCCGCTTCGTGATCGTGCTGGGCGAGGACGAGATGGCCAAGGACATTGTGACGGTGAAGGATCTGCGCCGCGCGGACCAGTTCGAAGTCGTGCGTGGCGAATTGATCAAGACGCTGCGCGTAGAGCTGGAGCAGGCTGCGGCGATGGGCTGAGCAACAGCGTTTTCATCACCACATTTTCGTGCACGCAGAAACGACGCTGACCAAACGGGGTATTTGCAGTGAGCGAGACGTTGGTTCTTGACGGCAACAGCCTCACCCGTGCGCAGGTGGTGGCAGTGGCGTGCAACGGCGGCAAGGTTTCGCTGGATCCGACCGGGCTTGAACGCGTGCAGCGGGCCGCGGATTTCCTGGCAGACAAGGTCAGCTGCGGCGAACCTATCTATGGCGTCACCACCGGCTTCGGCAGCAATGCAGACAAGTTGCTCGGTGCGCATCGGCTACGTGATGAATTGCCGGGGGGCAACCCGCACCAGCCCGAAGGTACGTTGCCGGATGAGCTGCAGCACAATCTGATCATCACCCACGCGGTTTGCGTGGGCAAGCCGTTCGCCGCAGAAGTGGTGCGGGCGATGTTGGTGATCCGCATCAATACGTTGATGCGTGGTCATTCCGGCATCCGCGTGAGCACGCTTGAAGCGCTGGCCGCGATGCTCAACGCCGACGTGGTGCCGGTGGTGCCCGAGAAGGGCTCGGTCGGCGCCAGTGGCGACCTGGCCCCGCTGTCGCATCTGGCGATCGTGCTGCTCGGTGGTGGCGAGGCGTTCCACCGGGGTGAGCGGATGTCAGGCGCCGAGGCCCTGCAGCGCGCCGGGCTGGCGCCGATCCGGCTCTCCTTCAAGGAGGGCCTGGCACTCAACAACGGTACCGCGCAAATGCTGGCGACCGGTGTACTGGCGCTGGATGCCCTGGAACAGTTGCTGGATCTCGCCGACCTGGCCGCAGCGATGTCGCTGGATGCCTTCGCCGGTCGCAGCGGTGCCCTGCGCGCCGAGGTGCATGCTCTGCGCCCGCACCCGGGGCAGGTCGACACGGCGGCGCACGTGCGCGATCTGCTGGCCGGTTCGACCCTGATGGACATTCCCTATCACCTGGTGCCGCGCTTCAAGCCGTGGCGCGCCGACGCGTGGAGCAAGCCGGATGACCAGTCGCTCAGCTTCGATATCAGCTGGGACTGGGTGCCGGCCAACCAGCGCCATGGCCGCGAGGCCTTCTACAGCCGCTTCCTTCCGTTCAGGGGCGGCAAGAAACACCAGCCGCAGGATGCCTACAGCCTGCGCTGCATGCCGCAGGTGCATGGTGCCGTGCGCGACGCCTGCTGCCAGGCGTGCCGCGTGTTCGACATCGAGTTGAACTCGGTCACCGACAATCCGTTGATCTTCCCCGACAACGAGGGCGCGCAGTTCATCGAGGAACAGGTCATTTCCGCCGGCCACTTCCACGGTATGCCGCTGGCGCTGGCGATGAGCTACGTGAAGGCGGCGCTGCCGGTGCTGGCATCGATTTCCGAGCGGCGCCTCAACAAACTGGTCGATGCCGCAACCAGCGATGGTCTTCCCGCATTTCTCACCGGCAACGAGGACGGCACCGATTCCGGCTTCATGATCGTGCAGTACACCGCCGCCGCCCTGATCAACGACCTGGCCACCCGCGCGCATCCGGCCAGCGTGTACTCGGTGCCGACCAGCGCGAACGCGGAGGATCACGTTTCGATGGGTGCCAACGAGGCACGCCACGTGCTGGAGATGATGGACGACCTGGGCCACGTGCTCGCGCTGGAGTTGTACACCGCCGCGCAGGCGCTGGACTATCGTCAGGAAATGCTCAATGCCGCACGCCGGCTGGCCAGTCGCGGCGGATGGCAGGCCTTGGCCGCGAAGATTGCCAACGCGCCGCGTGAAGGCCAGCCGCATTACCAGCAGTTTGTGGTCGAGGTGCAGCAGCTGGCCGCCGCACTGGCCAGTGCCGGCGATTTCCATGCCGGCACCCGGGTACGCGAGGCGCATGCGATCCTGCGTCGACACATCGATTTCATGCACCGCGATCGCGCGCTGGATGCCGATGTGGCCAGCGCTTGCGCACTGGTGCAGCAGGGTGCGTTTCGCCCGGTATTTTGACGAACACTTCAAGGGAGCAAAGCATGAGTCTGATCCAGACCCCCGTGTCCTATGGCGAGTTGATCGACAAGATCACCATCCTCGAGATCAAGTCGCGACGGATGACCGACGAGGCCAAGCTGGCCAATGTACGCAACGAGTTGGATCTGCTCAACGGCACATGGGCCGACGACGCGGCCGCGCAGACCGACATCCGCGACGAACGCGCCGGCCTGCTGGCGGTCAACGAGCTGTTGTGGGACATCGAGGACAAGATCCGCCTGAAGGAGCGTGCCCAGGCGTTCGACCACGAGTTCATCGAGCTGGCCCGCGCGGTATATTTTCGCAACGACGAGCGCGCGGCATTCAAGCGCGCGATCAACCTCAAGCTGGGCTCGCAGCTGATCGAGGAAAAGTCGTACCAGGACTACCGCGCCGGATAGATTGTCTCACTCGAAATGGCAAAAGGAACGGCGCCCACGGGTGCCGTTCCTTTTGCTTTCGGCGTCGCCGGCTCAGTGGGGAAGGAATTCCTTCAGCGCCTTGATCAGTTCCTCTTCCCTGATCGGCTTGGTCACGTAGGCCTTGGCACCTTGGCGCATACCCCAGACCTTGTCGGTTTCCTGGTCCTTGGTGGTCACCAGGATGATCGGGATGTGAGCGGTATCGGGGTTCTTGCTGATCGTGCGGGTCGCCTGGAAGCCGTTGAGGTTCGGCATCACGACGTCCATCAGGATCAGGTCGGGCTTTTCCGCCTTGGCCACTTCCACGCCAGCGGCGCCGTCTTCGGCACAGAGCGTCTCATGCCCGAGTTTCTCGACGATCCGCTTGATGCCCAGCAGCTGCGAGGGGGAATCGTCGACGATCAGGATGCGTGCCATTAGTTGAAGGTTCTCTGCGAGATTCGAAGATTCTAAGGCGTGACGATGGTACTTCCAAGCGGGCCGGAATCAAGGCGTGCGATCGACGCGCACCAGGGTGCGCCCGAACGAGTCGCCGGCGAGCATGCGCTCGAATACGCCCGGCAGCTCATCCAGGCCGATCTCACGGGTGGCGATGCGCTCCAGCCGCTGCGGCTTCCAGTCGCTGGCGAGGTGCTGCCAGAGGTCCCCACGGATGTCCCGCGCGGTACCCGCCGAGGCCACCCCGAGCACACTCACGCCGCGGATGATGAACGGCATCACCGTGCTGTCGAAGGCGACACCGCCGGCATTGCCGCAGATGGCCACGTTGCCGTACGGGCTGACCAGTGGCAGTAGTCCGGCGAGCATGCCGTCGCCGACATTGTCCAGCGCACCACCGAAGCGCGCCGAGTCGATCGGCTTGCCGCTGAAGGCGAGCTGGTGGCGGTCAATGCATGCGCTGGCCCCGAGTTCGCGCAGAAAGTCGAAATGGTCGGTCTTGCCGCTGATCGCGTGTACTTCGTAGCCGGCGCGGCTGAAGATATCGATCGCGAGCTGGCCCACGCCGCCGCTGGCGCCAGTGATCGCGATCGGACCCAGTGCCGGCGTCTGCCGGTTGTCCTGCATGCGCAGCAAGGCCAGCGCGGCGGTGAAACCGGCAGTGCCCAGGATCATGCTCTCACGCAGGCTCAGGCCTGGCGGCAGCGGAATCGTCCAGCGCGCATCCAGCCGTGCGTATTCCGCAAAGCCACCGTCGCGGGTTTCCGACAGCCCGCTACCTGTGCACAGCACCGCGTCGCCTTCCTTGAATGCCGGGTCGGTGGAGGCCGCCACGTGGCCGGCGACGTCGATACCGCCGTTGAGCGGATACCGGCGCAGGATGCGGCCCTTGCCGGTGCCGGCCAGCGCGTCCTTGTAGTTGACCGACGAGTACGCGACCTTGATCAGCACTTCGCCGGGCGAGAGCGCATCGGTCGCGATGGTCTCGATGTCGGCGCGATAGCCGGTATCGTCGTTGTGGATACGGAAGGCTTGGAAACAGGTCATCTTGATCTCCCATGGTGTTCAGGCACTTACGCTGCTGGGGTCGATCCACTTGGAGCTGTAGTCGCCCTCATAGTCTTGCATCCATTCGAACAGCGCCGTGATGTCGTCACCGAACCATACACTGTCGCGCTGCTCCGTCCGCACAAACGCTTCGTCGACCATGTGCCCCATCATCGCGCGCAAGTCGCGGTAGTAGCCGCACACGTCGAGGAAGGCGCACGGGCAGCGGTGCAGGCCAAGCTGGGCCCAGGTCAGCATTTCGAACATCTCGTCCATCGTGCCGAAGCCGCCGGGCAGGGCGACGAAGGCGTGGGAAAGCTGGTACATGCGCGTCTTGCGCTGATGCATGGTTTCGACCACCACCAGTTCGCTCAAGTGCGGGTGGGCGGCTTCCAGCTCCACCAGCTGGCGCGGGATCACGCCGATCGCCTTGCCGCCGCCAGCCAGTACGGCGTCGGCAACGACTCCCATCAAGCCTACCTTGCCGCCGCCATAGATCAGCGTGATGTCGCGCCGGGCCATCTCGGCACCAAAGGCACGCGCCTGTTCGGCAAATTCGGGATGCCTGCCAGTGTTGGAGCCGCAGTAGACACAAATGGCAGTGGGTTGGGGCATCGACTTGTCTTGGTTGAATGCGTGACCGGCAGGAGCCCGCTTGCGGGCTCCTGCGCGAGAGCGAGAATGCGACGGCCCGCCCATGTCGTCACGAGCGGGCCGTCGGGTGGCACCTGGGCGATCAATTGCCCTTGTGGATGGCACGCTTGTCGACCGACAAGGCCGCTTCGTGCACCGCTTCGGACAGGGTCGGATGGGCGTGGATAATACGTGCCATATCTTCGGACGAACCCTTGAACTCCATCGCCACCACGCACTCGGCAATCAGCTCGGAGACGCCCGGACCGACCATGTGCACACCGAGGATACGATCAGTCTCGGCGTGCGCAATCATCTTCACCTGACCGACGGCTTCGTTCATCGCCACGGCGCGGCCGATAGCGGCGAACGGGAAGCTGCCCACCTTGTACGGCACGCCTTCTTCCTTCAATTGTTTTTCGGTCTTGCCCGCCCAGGCGATCTCCGGCTCGGTGTAGATCACCCAGGGGATGGTGTCGTAGTTGACATGGCCGGCCTTGCCGGCGATCCACTCGGCCACGGCCATGCCTTCCTCGAAACCCTTGTGTGCCAGCATCGGGCCGCGTACCGCATCGCCCACGGCCCACACGCCATCAACGCCGGTGTGGCAATGCTCGTCGACGACGATGCGACCGCGCTCATCCAGCTTTACGCCCGTGTCGTCGGCCAGCAGGCCGGCGGTGTAGGCGCGGCGGCCCACCGCCACCAGCAGCTTGTCGACGATGAGTTGCTGCTCGCCGTCCTTGTCGGCGTAGGTCAGATGCACGCCGTCCTTCTTCACCTCGGCCTTGCTGAGCTTGGCATTGAGCTTGATGTCCAGGCCCTGCTTCTTGAACTCGCGCTGGGCCACCTTGGCAATGTCCGCATCGGCGGTGCCGAGGAAATCAGGCAGCGCTTCGATGATGGTGACCTTGGCGCCGAGCCGGTTCCACACGCTGCCCAGCTCCAGTCCGATCACGCCGGCACCGATCACGCCCAGGCGCCTGGGCACGGCCGCGATGTCCAGTGCGCCGGCATTGTCGATGATGTGCTTGCCGTCGAACTTCGCAAACGGCAGCTCGATCGGTACCGAGCCGGAAGCGAGGATCACATTGGTGGCGGTGATGGTCTGCTTGGCGCCATCGTTGCCACTGATCTCGACCTGGTTTCCTTTCAGCAGCTTGCCCGTGCCGAAGAAGCTGGTGATCTTGTTGGCCTTGAACAGCTGTTCGATGCCACCGGTGAACTGCTTGACGATCTTATCCTTGCGGCCGATGAACGTTGCCATGTCGACCTTGGCGTTTTCCACCATGATGCCGTGCACCGGCAAATTGTGCGCGATGTTGTAGAACTGCTTGGACGAATCGAGCAGCGCCTTGGACGGAATGCAGCCGACATTGAGACAGGTGCCGCCGAGCGCCTGCTTGCCGTCCTTGCCGGACCAAGCGTCGATGCACGCCGTCTTGAGACCGAGCTGCGCGGCACGGATTGCGGCGTGATAGCCGGCAGGACCGCCGCCGATGACGATGACGTCGAATTTGTCGCTCATTTCGTTTGCTCGCGAGAATAGGGAATGGGGAGTAGGGAATCGGAAGAGCGGAACGGGCGGCGCTTTCAACCAGTCCCGGTTCTCCATTCCCGATTCCCGAATGCTTCGAGGCCTACAGGCCAAGAAGCATTCGCTGCGGATTTTCCAGCTGGTTCTTGATGTCGACCAGGAACAGCACCGCGTCCTTGCCGTCGATGATGCGATGGTCGTAGCTGATCGCGATGTACATCATCGGGGCGGCGATGATCTGGCCGTTTTCGACGATGGCGCGCTGCTTGATCGTGTGCATGCCCAGGATCGCGCTCTGCGGCGGGTTGACGATCGGCGTGGAGAGCAATGAGCCGAAGGTGCCGCCGTTGGTGATGGTGAAGGTGCCGCCCTGCAGGTCGTCCAGCGACAGCTTGTTGGCGCGCGCCTTGGTGGCGTAGTCGGCGATGCCCTTCTCGACATCGGCGAAGCTCATGTCCTGCACGTCGCGCAGCACCGGCGTAACCAGGCCCCGGTCGGTCGACACCGCGATCGAGATGTCCTGGTAGCCGTGGTAGATCACGTCGTTGCCATCGACCGACGCATTGACATACGGGTAGCGCTTGAGCGCCTCGGCGGCGGCCTTGACGAAGAAGCTCATGAAACCGAGCTTGACGCCGTGTTCCTTCTGGAACGCCTCGCCCAGCGCCTTGCGCATCTTCACCACCTCGGCCAAGTTTACCTCGTTGAACGAGGTGAGCATGGCAATCGAGTTCTTCGACTGCATCAGGCGCTCGGCGATGCGGGTGCGCATACGAGTCATCGGCACGCGCTCTTCCGGGCGCGCGCCGGGCGTCGGCTTCGCAGTCGGTGCCGCAGCTGGTGTTGCGGCCGGTGCGGCAGCGCCGCCCTTGCCATAGTTGACGAGGTCTTCCTTGGTGACGCGGCCGTCACGGCCGGTGCCGGCAACCTTGGACGGGTCGATCTTTTCTTCGGTGGCCACGCGCAGGCCGGCCGGGGAGAGGTCCTCGGTACCCTTGGCGGTGGATTTCGGCGCGGCGGATACCGCAGCGGGCGCAGCCGGTTGCGGTGCAGCCGCAGCGGGCGCAGGAGCTGGAGCAGCCGCGCCTTCCTCGATGATCGCAATGACCTGTTCGCCGTTTACCGTGTCGCCGACCTGGTGCTTGATTTCTTTCAGCACGCCGTCGACGGGCGAGGGGACTTCGAGCACCACCTTGTCGGTTTCGAGATCGACCAGGTTCTCGTCGCGCGTGACGGCATCACCTGCTTTCTTGTGCCAACTGGCGATGGTGGCGTCGGAGATGGATTCGGGCAGGACGGGGACTTTGAGTTCGATGGACATAACGGCCCTTGGGGTTGGTGTGCTCGCGCGTGGGCGCGAAAATCTAACGAGGCGGCCTTCCTTGCCGCGCGGTGCGTGGGAGCCTACTCTGCGGAATAGTCCGTGCCGACCGGCCCGACCAGGGCCTGTTCGACCAGCGCGTCCTGTTCGGCCACGTGGGTGTTGTGGTGTCCGGCAGCCGGTGCCGGTGAGCGCGCACGGCCTGCATACGAAAGGCTGTGTTTCGCCGCGGTGCAGGCTTGCAGGTGGTGGCGAATCTGGAACCAGGCACCCTGGTTCATCGGTTCCTCCTGGCACCAGATCACTTCCTTCGCCGAAGGATACTTGTCCAGTTCGGCCGTGACTTCGGGGCGCGGGAACGGGTACAGCTGCTCGACGCGGATGATGGCGACATCCTTCAGCTCGCGCTTCTCGGCGTTCTCCAGCAGATCGTAATAAACCTTGCCCGAGCACAGCACCACGCGTTTGACCTTCTTCGCCGCCAGCTCGCGATGCTCGCCGATCACCAGCTGGAAGCTGCCGTCGGCGAGTTCGTCCAGCGACGACACGGCCAGCTTGTGGCGCAGCAGCGACTTCGGTGTCATCACGATCAGCGGCTTGCGCACGTCGCGCAACATCTGCCGGCGGATCATGTGGAAATCCTGCGCCGGCGTGGTCGGCACGCACACCTGCATGTTGTCCATCGCGCACAGCTGCAGGAAACGTTCGAGGCGTGCGGAGGAGTGCTCCGGGCCCTGGCCCTCGTAGCCATGCGGCAGCAGCAGCACCAAGCCGCACAGCCGGTTCCACTTCGCCTCGCCGGAACTGATGAACTGGTCGATCACCACTTGGGAGCCGTTGGCGAAATCGCCGAACTGGGCTTCCCAGATGTTGAGCGTGTCCGGGTCGGTGGTGGAGTGGCCGTACTCGAAGGCCATCACGGCCAGTTCACTGAGCAGCGAATCGATCACTTCCACGTCGGCACCGTCACGCACCGTGGCCAGCGGCATGTAGGTATGCCCGTCCTTCTGGTCGTGCAGCACCGCATGCCGGTGGAAGAAGGTACCGCGCGCCGTGTCCTGGCCGACCAGGCGCATGTCGTAGCCGGCGTCGATCAGGGTGGCGTAGGCCAGGTTCTCGGCGAAACCCCAGTCGGCGGGATGCTCGCCGGCGGCCATCTTGCGTCGATCGTCGTAGATTTTGGCAACGCGGGCCTGCAGGGTGATGTCGGCCGGCATGGTGAGGATCTTGTTCGCCAGCTCCAGCAGTTTCTTCTTCGGCACCGTGGTATCGGCGGGCATCGACAGCTTGCCACCGAGGAAACGGGCCCAGTCGACGTGGCCGTCGCGCGTTGGCGACGGGTCCAGATCGGTCATCGGGGCGCCGGCTTCCAAGCGCTCGCGGTAGGCGTCGAACTGCTTTTTTGCCTCACCCTCGGCCAGCAGGCCTTGCTTGACCAATTGCTGCTGGTACAGATCGCGCGCCGTCGGGCGCTTGCGGATGATCTGGTACATTATCGGCTGGGTAGCCGCCGGCTCATCGGCCTCGTTGTGGCCGTGGCGGCGGTAGCAGATCAGATCGATCACTACGTCGCGGCGGAACTGCTTGCGGAAATCGTAGGCTAGCCGCGTCACCAGGATGACCGCCTCGGGGTCGTCGCCATTGACGTGCAGCACCGGCGCGTTGACCATCTTGGCCAGGTCGGTGCAGTACATGGTGGAGCGCGCGTCCTGCGGGTTGGAGATGGTGAAACCGACCTGGTTGTTGACCACGACGTGTAGACTGCCACCGACCTTGAAGCCGCGGGCTTGCGACATGTTGAACAGTTCCATGTTCACGCCCTGGCCGGCAAGCGCGGCGTCGCCATGGATCAGCACCGCCATCGACTGCGTGTACAAGGTGTCGCGGCGGCGGGTCTGGCGCGCGTGCACCGAGCCGCAGACCACCGGATTCACGACTTCCAGGTGCGACGGGTTGAACGCCAGTGCCACGTGCACGCCGCCCTTGGGCGTCTTGACGTCGGCCGAGAAGCCCATGTGATACTTCACGTCGCCGGAATAGGCCGGATCGTCGGCGTTGTCGAACTTGCCCTCGAATTCGTCGAACAGGGTTCTGGGTGGCTTGCCCAGGATGTTGACCAGCATGTTGAGGCGGCCGCGGTGAGCCATGCCGATGACCAGTTCCTTGACGCCGTTGTCGCCGGCGGCACGCACCACGTCGTCGATCAGCGGAATCAGGCTGTCGCCGCCTTCCAGCGAGAAACGCTTCTGGCCGACGTACTTGGTGTGCAGGTAGCGCTCGAGGCCTTCGGCGGCGGTGAGGCCGTCCAGCACCCGCTGCTTGCCGGCCTGGTCCAGGCCGCTGTTGCCGGCGGCTTTTTCCAGGCGACTGTAGATCCAGTTGCGCTGCTCATGGTTGCTGATGTGCATGAACTCGGCGCCGATCGTGCTGGCGTAAGTCTTCTTCAGTCGTTCCAGCAGGTCGCGCAGTTTCAGTCGCTTGCCGTCGCCGGCGTAGTTGCCGGTGTCGAACTCGGTGTCGAGATCGGCTTCGCTGAGACCGTGGAACGGCAGGCCCAGATCGGGCGCCGGCATCTTCTCGGCCAGGCCAAGCGGGTCGAGGTCGGCGGCCAGGTGGCCACGCGAGCGGTAGGCGGTCAACAGGCGCAGCACGCCGGCCTGCTTGCGCGCGTACTCGTCGCTCATCGGGACCGCGACCGCGCCGTTGTGGCGCTGCTTCTGCGCCGTCTCGATCCGCGCGATGGCGGCGCCGTGCGGGACATCGCCCGACTCGCGCCCCTTGAATGTCTCGAAATAACTCGCCCATTCGGCGGGAACAGCCGAAGCGTCGCTCAGCCAGGCGTCGTACAGCGCTTCCACGTAATCGGCGTTGCCGCCAGCGAGTTGGGAAGAATCGGAAAACTCATGGATCAGGTTTGTACTCACGTCACTACCAGCAGGGAAGGGAGGCTTGCAGCCATCCGTGTGAGCAAGAACGTCGCGACTTCCAGCCGGTTTTCAAGTGCGACCGACCGCTCATGCGAAAGACTGGAGATAATCCGGCGAATTATACCCTTTGCCTGCCGCAATGTGGCAACCCATGGGCCGGCCGGAAACGGATCGTGGCATGGCTTCGCCGGCCCCGATTGCATGGCGAATGGGGTTTTCGTCGATTCTTTGATGGAAACGGGCCAGCTGCCGCCGGCCAGCTGCGATTCATACGGCGTGGTCGCGTCGTCAGATATCCAGCGTGTGCAGCATGCTGGCGTACTCGGATCGATCCCAAACTTCGTCAAAATGCTGTTGCAGCGGCACGGCGTTGGCGCGATGACTGCGGGCGGCGCGTCCCCGCGGACGTTCCGCCTCCGGCAGAAACAGGTAACCACCCACGTCGTTGAGCAGGCAGGCCGAAGCCCAGGTCAGGTCGACCTCATCCACCGGCACACGGATCTGGATCGAGCTGGGCAGGCGCTGTGCCAGCGCGATCAATCGGTGGTCGTTGCGCAGGGTGGCTTGCGGATCATGCAGCAGGATGCGGATCAGCGCGCTGCGGCCGGAGGTGGCGATGCGCCGCAGCTCGTCCAGCTCCTTGATGCTCGCATAGCCCTCGCTACTGAGGACGGGCAGCCGCATCGCCACCCGATGGCGCGCATCGCCGAGTAGCTGCAGCCGCGCGGCCGCAACTTCGTCGCGCGTACCGGCAGGCAGCGTATCGGTAGCCGGCAATGGCAGCTCCAGCCGGTCGTCTGCGCCCAGTTCCAGGTGCATGGCCCGATGGACCAGGCCAGCGTCCTCGACGTGGAAGTTCTGCAGCTTCATCGGCGACGGCGCGACGTGCGCAGCAGCAGGTGGCCGTCATTGACCAGGGCCAGCAGCAAGCTGTGCTCGGCCGCGAGCAGTTTGCGATTGAGCGCCAAATCCCGCTGCTCGCATAACTGTTGTGCCAATGCCGGCGTAGTCGCATACGCCTGGCCGCTGACGTAAAGCGTGCTCCCGGCCCTGCCCCGGCTCCACGCCAGGCGTGACCAGGGATGGCGCAACAGCTGCGCCCCGGCGATCAGCTTCGTCGCCAGCTTGTCCGCGGTCAGGGGCTTTTCCAGCGGTGCAGGTGCCTGGGCGTTGCGGTATCTCGTGATGAAACGGCCGAACCAGTCGTGCAGCAACTCGTCTCGTAGCGCCGCCGCAAATGGCAACGCGCGCTTCAGGCGTTCAAGCACGGCGCGGTCGATCTCACCGGTAGTCGTGGCTGGCTTGAGGTCAGGGTCCGTATAGCGCAGCTCCTCAGGCAGCTGTTCGGCGATGTAGTCAGCGAGGTCGCCGGTCAATTCCGCCTGTGAGGGCGCACGCATGCCGATCGAGAAGGTCATGCACGGGCCACCAAAGGCCACGCCGTCGTGTGGCACGCCAGGCGGCAGGTACAGCATGTCGCCCGGGTCGAGCAACCATTCGTGGGTGGGCTCGAATTGCACCAGTTGTTTCAGCTCGACGTCGGCGCGGAATGCCTTCGGCGCCAACGGATCGTCGCTGATTGCCCAGTGGCGCTGGCCAAGGCCCTGCAGCAGGAATACATCGTACTGGTCGACATGGGCGCCGACGCCACCACCGGGCTCGGCGTAGGAGACCATGACATCGTCGACCCGCCAGCTCGGCAGGAAGCTGAAGTGCGGCAGCAGGTCGGCGACGTCGGCATCCCACTTGTCGACGTCCTGTACCAGCAAGGTCCAGTTGCGGTCGGGCACGCGCGCGAAGTCGGCTTCGTTCAACGGCCCGGAGTTGACCTGCCAGTGCTCGCGCTTCTCGTCGTGCACGATCAAGCGCGCCAGCGCAGCCGGCTCGCAGGCCAGCCCGGCCAGATCATCTGGTTGCAGCGGCGGCTGGAAATCGGCGAAGGCGTTGCGGATCAGCAGCGCGCGTTTCTGCCAGTAATCGCGCAGGAATCGGGCGAGGCTCATGCCGAGTGGGCGGCTGGCGCTGCCGCGCACCTCGATCGGGTAGGGCTGGATGGTTTTCATCCACCTATTGTAATGGTGCCTTCAGGAGAACAGGCGCACCGAATTGTTGAGCCCCAGCATCAGCACCGCGGCACCGGCCACCGCAGTGGCGACCCGCGTCGGCACCCACCGCACGAACAGTGCGCCGAATGGCGCGGCCGCGCTGCCGCCGATGATCAGGCCCAACACCGACGAGGCATGACTGAGGCCCACCGAGAGCAGGAAGCTCACGCTGGCGGCGATGCTTACCACGCATTTGGCCAGATGCACGCTGCCGATCACGGCACGCGGCGGCAGGCCGCGCGCCAGCAGCATAGTGACGGTGATCGCACTCCAGCCGCCACCGCCGATCGCGTCGATGAAACCGGCGAGCAAGCCGGTCAGGCCGGTGCCGCGCGGCACGTCGACGCGCTGGCCGGCCGGTCGGGTGCTTCTGAACAACAGGAATGCCCCCATGCCAAGCAGGTACGGCGCCAGCAACGCACGCATCCAGGTCGGCGGAACGTGGACGGCAACCAGGACCCCGAGCAGGGCGCCCAGCACGCCGGGGATGACCAGCGCAAGAAACATGCTGCGGCGCACGTTGCCAGCCAACAGGTGGCTGAGGCCGGAAGCGCCGCTAGTAAACGCTTCCGCGTAGTGCACGCTGGCGCTGGCCGCTACCGGGGGCATGCCGAGCGCCAGCAGCAGGCCGGACGAGGTCACGCCAAACGCCATGCCCAGCGCGCCATCCACAAGCTGGGCGAGCGCGCCGACGGCGATAAATACAAGCAACTCGTTCAAGCAGGCCGGTAATCCGCGGATGGGGTGCGAAGTATAAGCCTTCGGCCGCAGGACGCATAAATGAAGCGCGGGCATAACTTCATGCCGACATGTGTTTTCCCCCACATCGCCAGTACGAATAGGATGGACGTCCAGACGTAAAAACGTCCACAAGGACATGTCGTGAATGCTGCCCTGAAATCATTGCTGCCAGCCCCTTCGCTCGACGCAGACAGGCTCGCGCTGTTGGCCCGGCTGACACAGGGGCTGGCGCCGGCTGACCTGTACTGGATCGCCGCTTATAGTGCGGCCACGGCGGCGCGCCTGCCGACGCATGCTGAACTGACCGTGGTTGCTCAGGCACCCGCCGGGACGTCGAACGATCCGGCGCAGCGCCTGACCATCGTCCACGGCAGCCAGACCGGCAATTCGCGCCGACTGGCCGAGCAACTGTCGGCCAGTGCCGAAGCAGCAGGCTTGCCGGTGCGCCTGCTGCGCGCCGGAGCCTATCCCTTGCGCGAACTGGCCCAGGAGCGCCACTTGCTGGTCGTGATCAGCAGCCAGGGCGATGGTGAACCGCCGGACGACGCGATTGGCTTCTGCGAGTTTCTTCTCGGCAAGCGTGCACCGAAACTTCATCAACTGAAGTTCGCGGTGCTGGGCCTGGGCGATTCGAGCTACCCGAAGTATTGCGCTGTGAGCCGTGCCCTCGACGCACGGCTCGCGGAGCTGGGTGGCCGACGTCTCGTCGGGCTGGGCGAGGCGGACGTGGATTTCGAGGAGGCGGCTTCGGCATGGTCGGCGCGGGCATTGGATACGGCGCGGCAGGCACTGGGTGAGTCAGCGACCGGAGCGCAGCCGGGCCGTACACTGCACGCGGTGAACGAGGCGCCGGTGCGTCCGTTGCACGGGCGCGCAAGCCCCTTTGCCGCCGCCGTGCTGGAAAACCAACGTATCGTCTCGCGCGACTGCGAGCGCGAAGTGCGGCATATCGAGTTGTCGCTGGAGGGTTCCGGCCTTCGCTACGAGGCAGGCGATGCGGTCGGCGTGTGGCCACGCAATCCGGCTCAACTGGTTGAACAGTGGCTGGCGGTGCTGAAACTCGATGGCGCCAGCGAAGTCGAGCACGACGGCCGACGCCAGCCGCTGGCCCGCTGGCTCAGCGAGAATCGCGAACTTACCCGGCTGACCCGCCCGCTGGTGGTGGCCCAGGCCGAAGCCGGCGGGCATGATGAGTTGCGCCGCGTACTCGCACCAGGTGAACAGGCTGCGTTCTCCGACTTGCTTGCCACGCATCAGCCGCTGGACCTGCTGCGACGGTTCCCGGCGCACTGGGAGGCAGCCGCGCTGGTGGCCGCACTGCGTCCATTGACGCCGCGGCTGTATTCGATTGCGTCCAGCCCGGCGCTGGTCGGCAGCGACGAGGTGCACTTGACGGTCTCGGTTGTGGAGTACACCGCGCATGGAAGCGCCCATCTCGGGGCGGCATCGGCTTTTCTGGCTGCAGCCGGTGATGACACTCCGGTGCCGATATTCATCGAACCGAACGAGCGCTTCCGCCTGCCGACCGATGGCAGCCACGACGTGATCATGATCGGTCCGGGTACCGGGGTCGCGCCATTTCGCGCCTTCGTGCAGGAGCGCCAGGCTATCGGCGCCAGCGGTCGCAACTGGTTGTTCTTCGGCAACCGCCACTCCCGGCACGACTTTCTCTACCAGGTCGAGTGGCAGGAGGCACTGCGCAGCGGTGCCCTCGATCGCCTCGACCTGGCCTTCTCCAGGGATACCGGCGGCAGAACCTACGTGCAGCAGCGACTGCGCGAGCACGGCCGCGAAGTGTATGCGTGGTTGCGCGATGGCGCGCATGTCTACGTCTGCGGCGACGCCGCGCACATGGCGCGCGACGTGCACGAGGTCTTGCTGGAAATCGCCGCGACCCATGGCCAGCTGCCGCCCGACGAGGCGAAGGCCTGGCTGGCCGAGCTGCTGCAACAAGGGCGTTATGCCCGCGACGTCTACTGAAACGAGTCCGATCCATGCCTTCCCATCTCGAACACATCAAGAGCGCCAGCCGCTTCCTGCGCGGCAGCATCGCCGAGGGCCTTGCCGATCCGGTCACCGGCGCGATCAGCGACGACGACACCAAGCTGCTGAAGTTCCACGGCAGCTATCAGCAG
This sequence comes from Rhodanobacter sp., assembly GCA_004298505.1. Taxonomy (GTDB): domain Bacteria; phylum Pseudomonadota; class Gammaproteobacteria; order Xanthomonadales; family Rhodanobacteraceae; genus Rhodanobacter. Next base: position 354 of record SCRO01000105.1, on the reverse strand, counting down.
GACGACCGTGACATCCGCGAAGAGCGGCGCCGGCAGAAGCTGGAGCCGGCGTACGCCTTCATGGTGCGCGCACGCCTCCCGGGCGGCGTGATGACGCCGGCACAGTGGCTGGCGTTCGACAAGATCGCCAGCGACTACGCCAGCAGCGGACTACGCATCACCACGCGGCAGACCTTCCAGTGGCACGGCATCACCAAGCAAAACCTGAAGCCGACCATTGCCGCGATCAATGCCGCCCTGGCCAGCACTATCGCCGCCTGCGGCGACGTCAACCGCAACGTGGTGTGCAACACCAACCCGGTCGAGTCGACGGCGCACGAAGAGGCGTACGCGTGGGCAGTGCGACTGTCGGAT
>SCRO01000104.1 GCA_004298505.1 Rhodanobacter sp. | reverse complement strand
AGGTCGTAACCCTCCATCGCAAGACGTCCACACAATTCACCTGCGCACACTGTCAAAGATCATGTCGCTTGTCACCGTTGCCGATGACACCCCAGGACCTTTCGTCCCAGGTGAGCCGTGCATTCTACATCGCTTTTTCGGGCCGTCAACACTTCCGTTGAAGCTTTGCGAAGTGCTGATGGATCGACCGCGAACGGTTGCAGGAGGGTGGGCCGCGCATGATAGGGCCTGCGTATTTTTTGGCAAGCATTTTCTGCATCGGGCGCCGGTTCCAGCCGGGCCGCAGCGCGGCCTGATCCGTCTGCAGCAACGGCGGATCAGGCCGCGACCAGCCTGATCCGCGCAAAATTGCGCTTGCCCACTTGCAGTACGCCCTCGAAGCCGACGTGGAAGACGCGCTGTGCATCCTCTGCCACTTCGGCATCGATACGCACAGCACGTTCCTTCAGTTTCCGATTGGCTTCGGAGTTGCTGGCGGTAAGGCCGGCCGCGGTGAGCAACGCGGCCAGGCGCAGGCCCTCTGCCGGCACGGCAATAGCAGCCTGCGGCAGCAGCGAGGTGTCGCCCTCGCCACGCACCACGGCATGCCAGCCCGCGATCGCCAACTCGGCCGCGGCGGCGTCATGGAAACGTGTCGCCAGCTCGCGCGCGAGGCGCAACTTGACGTCGCGCGGATTGAGCTCGCCGCTACCGACAGCGCGCTGCATGCGCGCCAGTTCGTCCAGCGACACGTCGAAACTCAGCAACTCGAACCAGCGCCACATCAGCTCGTCGCCGATCTTCATGGTCTTGCTGACGATGTCGATGGCCGGCTCGTTGATGCCGATGTAGTTACCCAGCGACTTGGACATCTTGTTGACGCCATCCAGGCCCTCCAGCAACGGCATCGTCAGCACGATCTGCGGCGGCTGGCCGTAGTACGCTTGCAGCCCACGCCCCATCAGCAAGTTGAATTTCTGATCGGTGCCACCGAGTTCGACATCCGCCTTCAATGCCACCGAGTCATACCCCTGCACCAGCGGATACATGAACTCATGGATCGCGATCGGCTGCTGCGCGGCATAGCGCTTGGTGAAGTCGTCGCGCTCGAGCATGCGTGCCACCGTGTGCTGGGCGGCCAGCCTGATCATGTCGGCGGCCGACATCTTGTCGAACCACTCTGAATTGAAGCGCAGCTCGGTCCTGTCGCGATCGAGCACCTTGTAGACCTGCTCCGCATAGGTCTGGGCATTGACCTGCACGTCTTCGCGGGTCAGTGGCTTGCGGGTGATGTTCTTGCCGGTGGGATCGCCGATCATGCCGGTGAAGTCGCCGATCAGGAAGATCACCTGGTGGCCCAGGTCCTGGAACTGGCGCATCTTGTTGAGCAGCACGGTGTGGCCGATATGCAGGTCCGGCGCGGTCGGATCGAAGCCGGCCTTTACGCGCAGCGGGCGGCCACTTTTCACACGCTCGACCAGCTCTTCGTGCTTGATGATTTCGTCGGCGCCACGCGCAATCGTGGCCAGGGCCTGCCCAGGCTCGTTCATTGGATTCTCTCTAATGGGTAACTTGCTTGATATTCTGTAGCGTCAGCGACTTGAAACGAGAGGTAGTCGCCAAACTATGTGTGTAGCAGAAGTTAATTGTGCGTTAATCGGAAATGGATCGCAAACCATTGATGGGAAAGACATTGACGCCCTCTACACATCGCCGTTATGGTACGCCGAGTTTGTGACTTGGCGGCACGGGGAGAATACGGCATGGCCGAAGAGAACAAGGGTGCGCTGCGCGCGCGCAAGCAGGCCATCTGCCGCAAGGCACAGCGCCGACACTCGCGTTTCTATGAGCGCTGCGCGCACTGGTCGTTCAACCGCTTGGCCGAGGTCGAGCCGATCCAATGGCATCGCGAGCACTGGATGCTTGCCGGCACGGCGCTGCTGATCACCTTGTTGTCCGGCTTCATCATGCCGGCCTGGGCCAACGCGATGAAACCTGACCCGGTACCGGCAGCGCATATCGTGCTCCCGTTGACCTTGCCGGCGCTGCCGCCGGTGCCGGCAAATACCGAGCCGGTTATGGCGAACTGGCACAGCATACGGGTAGAAGCTGGGCAGACGCTGTCAGACATCTTTCAGGCACAAGGCTTGAGCCTGGCCACCCTGCAGCAGGTGCTGGACGCCAGCGGCAAGGATGACGACGCTCTGCGACGAATTCACCCCGGCGACGAATTCGCCTTTCAGACCGACACGCAAGGTAACCTGTTGGGCATGCGCTTCGATCGCGATGACCTGCACCAGGTGCAGTTGAGTTTCGACGGTAGCAAGATCAGCAAGACGGTAGTGGCGCGAACCACCCAGCAGCAGCAGCAGATCGGACACGGCGTCATCACTTCGTCATTATTCGGCGCCGCCAACAAGGCCGGCATGAGCGACGGCATGGCGATCAAGCTGGCGGACGTGTTCAAGTACGACATCGACTTCATCAAGGACATTCGCCGCGGCGACAGCTTTACTGTGATCTACAACGACGTGTACCGAGATGGCGCCTACTTGCACAGTGGAGACATCATCGCCGCACAGTTCTACAACGGCGGGCACCCGTACACCGCATTTCGCTTCAAGAAGCCGGACGGCACTTACGGCTACTACGACGCGAGCGGTCGCACGCTGCAAAAGGCGCTGCTGCGCGTACCCCTCAAGTTCACCCGCATCTCCTCGCGCTTCGGCATGCGCATGGATCCAGTCATCCATGAAAGACACTTGCACGCGGGTGTCGACTACGCAGCGCCCATGGGTACGCCGATCCACGCTGCCGGCAATGGCGTGATCACCGCCCACCACTGGGTCCGCGGTTACGGCCGTTACGTCCGCATCAAGAACACCCCCAGCTACTCCACTTACTATGGGCACATGTCGCGCTACGCACCCGGCCTGCATGTCGGCTCACATGTGGCCCAAGGCCAGGTCATCGGCTACGTTGGTGAGTCGGGTTGGGCGACTGGGCCACACCTGCACTACGGTGTGCTCCTGCATGGCAAGCCGGTCAATCCACTGACCGTGACCCTGCCCAAGCCACAGCCGCTGGCACCCAAGCTGCTGGCGCAATTCCATAACAGCATTATGCCGCGGCTCGCTCGCATCAAGACGATCAACAGCAACATCAAGCTGGCTCAGGCAACCATTGCCCAGAATCATCAACCCGACCACGATTGAGCGCAGCAAACATGCTGTCCATCGCTGACACACCAGCCATGCTGTTCCTGGGTTTGATGTCTGGCACCAGCGCCGATGGCATTGACGCGGCGCTGGTCTCGTTCGAGCGGAACATGCCGCAAGTGCTGGCCACTCGCAGCCATGCGTGGCCGGCTGATTTGCGCAATCGCATGCTGGCGCTGGCGCAAACTGAAACCACGCTGGATCTGGATGTATTTGGACGTCTGGACACCGAAATCGGTAATTGCTTCGCTGACGCAGCGCTGGGCCTGCTCGAACAAAGTGGAACCGCGGCAAGTAGCGTGGTGGCTATCGGCTCACACGGCCAGACGGTGCGACACCGGCCAACCGGCGAGTTCCCATTCACCTTGCAGCTGGGTGACCCCAGCGTAATTGCCGAACGCTGCCGCATCGACGTGGTCGCGGACTTCCGTCGCGCCGATATCGCCGCCGGCGGGCAGGGCGCCCCGCTGCTACCGGCGCTGCACGCGATGCTGCTGCGCACACCTGGCCGCACGCGGGCGGTGCTCAATCTCGGCGGGATCGCCAACATCACCGTACTGGCCGCCGATGGTGACGTGCGAGGATTCGATACGGGACCGGCCAACGGCCTGCTCGACGCATGGTGCCAACGTCAGCTTGGCGAGCCTTTCGATCGCGATGGCGTCTTTGCCGGCAGCGGGCAGCTCCTGCCCGGGCTACTTGAAGGCCTACTGGCCGACCCCTATTTTGCGCTGCCGCCACCCAAGAGTACGGGGCGCGAATATTTCCATCTGGGCTGGCTGGCTGAGCGCGCGCCGGTCGCCACCTTGAAACCCGCCGACGTACAGGCGACGCTGCTGGAACTTACGGCGCGAAGCGTCGCGAATGCCGTCGCCCAGCACGCGCCCGGCGCGGACAAAGTACTCGTTTGCGGTGGCGGTGTGCACAACGCGCGGTTGATGCAGCGGCTTGAAGAGTTGCTGGCGCCGCACAGCCTGTGCAGTACCGCCGAACACGGCATCGATCCGGATTTTCTCGAAGCCACCGCGTTCGCCTGGCTGGCTCGACAACGCCTGCTCAAGCTGCCAGGCAACCTGCCGGCGGTGACCGGAGCGCGCGGACCGCGAGTGCTCGGTGCAATTTACTCAGCGCCAGATGCGGGCGCGTCGTAGCGGCTGCTTTCCGGCGCGAGCTGGGTCGGACGGGTCCTGGCCAAGGCCTGCAGCGCCTCGTCGAACACGCCACGTTCGGCCGCCTCCCAGTGTCCGTCAAGCGCCGTCAGTGCGTTCGGATTGCACAGGCTTTCGCTGTACAGTTGTGCCACCGTCATGCCCCGGCTGGGGCAAGAAGATGACCCGATCAGGCAGCAGTTAGCGCCCAGCCTTGTGGCTCGCGCCGGCGCGGGACGATCCCCGCTGCAGGTCGGCTCGATCTGCCGGTCCAGGGCGGAACAAGCCATGCTCAGTGCGGACGTGCCAACTCTACGCGATGAATCGCATGGCGCAAGCCAATCACCAACAGCAGCCCCGGCAGTGCCGACAGCGCGGTGATCGCGAAGAAGTTCGACCAGCCCACGTGCGGCACCAGCCACGCTGCCAGCGGGCCCAGGAACACCCGGCCCACCGCCGCAAGCGAGGACAGCAACGCGTACTGGGTGGCGGAGAAACGCACATTGCACAGTGCCGTCACCAGCACCACGAACGCGGTACTGCCCAGCCCGCTGAAGAAATTCTCCATACCGACCACGCTGGCCAGCGCGTAGAGATTCGGCCCGCTGTGCACCAGCCAGATGTATCCCAGGTTCACCAGCGCCTGCGCCACACCGAGTACCAGCAACGCCGGAAACAGGCGGATACGCGTAACGACCCAGCCGCCGGCCAAGGCGCCGAGCAGCCCGGCGAACAGCCCGAAGGTCTTGTTGATCGCGCCCAGCTGGGTCAGCGTGAACTGCGGCACACGCAACAGGAAGGTCGTGGACAGTGACAACGCAAAGGCATCGCATAACTTGTACAACACCATCAACGTCAGCCAGCCAAGTGCCAGCTTGCCGTAGCGCTGGAAGAAATCGGTGAACGGCTGCACCACCGCCTCGGCGAAGCTGCGCGTGGGCTGTTCGTTCGGCGCCTCGGGCGAGGTGGCCGTGACCAGCATTGCCGCCAGCATCAGCACGCCCATCAGGCGGTACACCGAGGCCCAGCCTACGCGGTCGGCAAGAATCAACGCCAACGCGCCGGACACCAGCATCGCGGCGCGATAGCCGCCCTGCATGAACGCGGTACCCCAGCCGCGTTCCTCCGGCCGCAGCAGGTCGGTACGGTGCGCGTCATAGGCAACGTCCTGCGTCGCCGACGCGAACGCTAGCAGCACACCGAGGAACGCCAGCGTACTGGCCGCGCCCTGCGGCGTGTAAAAGCTCATGCTGATCAGCGCCGCGCCACACAACAACTGCATCATGAAGATCCAGCCACGGCGACGACCGAGCAATGGCAACGGTATGCGGTCCAGCAGCGGTGCCCACAGAAACTTGAACACGTAGGCCTGGCCGATCAGCGTAATCCAGCCGATGTCGCGCAGGCTCATGCCCGCCGTCGTGAACCACGCCTGCAGCGCGCTGCCGGACAACGCGAGCGGCAGACCGGAAGCGAAGCCGAGCAGGCCGATGCTGAGGATGCGCCAGTTGCGTCCCATCGTGGCGACGGTCGGATCAGTCGACATAGTCGACGCTGTAGGGCGCGTGGTCGGAGAAACGCTGGTCGCGGTAGATCGAACAGGACTTGAGGCGCTCGCGCAGCGACGGCGTGACCACCTGATAGTCGATACGCCACCCCACGTTGTTGGCGCGCGCCTGGCCGCGGTTCGACCACCAAGTGTATTCGACCGCGTCAGGCTTCAGCGCGCGGAAACTGTCGACCCAGCCACGCTGCTGGAACAACAGGTCGAGCCAGGCGCGTTCCTCGGGCAGGCAGCCGGAGTTCTTCTGGTTCGAGGACCAGTTCTTGATGTCGTTTTTCGTGTGCACGATATTCCAGTCGCCGCAGATCACATAATCGCGGCCACTGGCCAGCCATGCATCGAAGATCGGCGTGATCCACTCCATCGCCTTGAACTTGAACTGCTGGCGCTCGTTGCCGGAGGAGCCCGACGGGAAATACAGCGACACCACCGAGAGTTGGCCGAAGCGCGCCTCGATGTAGCGACCTTCGTTGTCGAACTCATCCCAGCCCAGCTCGGTCAGCACCTGATCCGGCGTGTGCCGCGCATAAATGGCCACGCCGCTGTAGCCCTTCTTGCTGCTGGCATCGCGATAGAAGCAATGGTGGCCATCCGGGCGGAACACCGGGTCGCTCAGTTGGTGCTCCTGCGCCTTGGTCTCCTGCAGGCAGACCACGTCGGCGTGCTGCGCCTGCAGCCAGTCGAACACGCCCTTGCTGGCGGCCGAACGAATGCCGTTGGCGTTGAGACTGATGATGCGCATGGGGCCTCCCGCTCGACTGATGGGCGATCATAACAACCCCGGGCGACGGCCACAGCGCGTGTACCATGACGACCACCGCGCGGCGCGACATATGTCGCCGGCCGCGATCATCGATTGCCTGCGAGACGAAACCGTGCACGACTATCAACGCGACTTCATCGAATTGAGCTTGCGCCGCGAGGTGCTGCGCTTCGGCGAGTTCACCCTGAAATCCGGTCGGCACAGCCCCTACTTCTTCAACATGGGACGCATCGATTCCGGCGCCGCACTGGCCCAGCTCGGGCGCGCCTATGCCGCCGCCCTGGTCGAGGCCGGGATCGAGATCGACATGTTGTTCGGCCCCGCCTACAAGGGCATCGCGCTAGCCGCCGCCACCGCCATCGCGCTGGCCGATCACTACCGGCGTGACCTGCCCTGGGCGTACAACCGCAAGGAGACGAAGGATCACGGCGAAGGCGGCATGCTGGTGGGCGCACCGCTCAGCGGGCGCGTGCTGATCGTCGACGACGTGATGACCGCCGGCACCGCCGTGCGCGAATCGCTGGCGCTGATCCGCGCGCACGGCGCCGAGCCGGCCGGCGTGCTGATTGCGCTGGATCGGCAGGAGCGCGGCCAGGGTGAACAATCCGCGGCGCAGGAAGTGGCTGCCGAGCACGGCCTCCCGGTCATCGCGATCACCTGCCTGGATGACGTGCTCGACTACGCCGGCGAACAACCGCAGCTGGCCGCCGAACATGCCCGCCTGCTGGCCTACCGCGCCCGCTACGGGGTTCAGCGCTGAGTTCAGATCACCGGATAGACTCAAGCGAACCCGGTTACATCGGCGCCGTTTGTCGCTAGCGACACGGATATACTTCAGGTGACAAGGGAGAATCCATGCGCAAATCACTGCTCATTCTGGCTGCCCTCGCGCTCGGCGGGAGTGTGACTGCGCATGCCCAGAACACCGCCAGCGTTCGCTACAAATGGTACGACGGCCAGGGCCTGATGCATTACAGCGACAGCCTGTCCAGCGAGGCGATGAAGTATGGCTACGACCTGGTCAACGATCGCGGCCTGGTGGTGCGCCATGTACCGCGCCAGCTCAATGCCGACGAGCGCGCCGCCGCCGCCAAGGTGGCCGAGGCGCAAGCCGCCAAACAGCAGGCCACGCTGGAAGCGGCCAACGCCGAGGCGCGGATGTTGAACGCCTACCCGGATGAGGCGTCGTACAAGGTCGCGCAGCCGCAGACGCTGGACACCATCGACCAGCAGATCCATACCACCCAGCTCAACCTGCGCAGCCAGGAGAAGGCGCTGACCGACCTGCTCGACCGCGCGGCCGAGATCGAAAACGCCAAGAAGCCGGTGCCGAAGTTTCTCATCGACAGCATCGCTGCGCAGCGCGACACCGTCACGGGGTTGCGCCACACGCAACAACGACAGCAGGCCACGCGTGCGCAGACGGTGCAGGAGCAGGTCAAGCAGCTGGCCCGCTATCGCCAGCTGAAGGCCGCGCAGGCCAGAGCCGCGCAGTAGGTTTCACCAAAACGGCAGCCCTGCGGCGACCCGGGCGCACTCAGCTGCCCTGCGGGCATCTACATGCGGCACATCCATGTGCCTCACCCTGCGGGCGGCATCCACCGTGCACATCGGCTGTCCTGCCGATGTGTCTCCCGGAGGGAGAAGATATTCGGAGTGGACCTCGACTTCGTCGAGGTCCACAATTCTTAGAAGGGCAGTTTCAAGGCGGGGTTCACGGTCAGCAGCTGCTTGCGGAAAACCTGCTGGATCCGCTTGAGCGCGTCCTCGTTGTCAGCCTCGAAGCGCAACACCAGCACCGGCGTGGTGTTGGACGCGCGCACCAGGCCCCAACCGTCCGGCCAGTCCACCCGCAGTCCATCGATGGTGATCACCGAGGCGCCCTCGAACGTGGCGCGTTCGCGCAACTGGTCCATGAACTGGTAGTGCTCGCCCTCAACCAGTTCGATCTTCAGCTCGGGGGTGGAGATACTCTGCGGCAGCGTGGCGAAGATCTCCTCCGGGGTACGCCCGTGCAGGTCGCCGGCGAGTATCTCGAGCAGCCGCGCGGCCGCGTAGATGCCGTCATCGAAACCGTACCAGCGCTCCTTGAAGAAGAAGTGGCCGCTCATCTCGCCGGCCAGTTCGGCGCCCGTCTCGCGCATTTTCGCCTTGATCAGCGAATGCCCGGTGCGCCACATCAGCGGACTGCCGCCGGCGTCGAGGATCTGCCCTTTCAGGTGGCTGGTGCACTTCACGTCGTAGATGACGGTGCCGCCGGGCTGGCGTGACAGCACGTCGCGCGCGAACAGCATTAACAGGCGGTCGGGATAGATGATCTCGCCGGAACGGGAGACCACGCCGAGACGGTCGCCGTCGCCGTCGAAGGCGATGCCCAGGTCGGCGCCGGTCTGCCGCACGGCATGGATCAGGTCCTCCAGGTTGGCCGGGTCGGACGGATCGGGGTGGTGGTTCGGGAAACTGCCGTCGACATCGCAATACAGCGGCACTACCTCGCAGCCGACACCTTCGAGCAGCTGTGGCGCGATGGCACCGGGAATGCCGTTGCCGCTGTCGACCACCACTTTCAGCGAGTGCTCCGCCAGGACGTCTGAAACGATTTTCTCGATGTAGTCCGCGGCCACATCGACCTGGCGCAGGCTGCCGTGGCCATCGCGGGTCAACGCGCCGCTGGCGATGCGCTGGTACAGGTCCTGGATCGCACCTTCGGCCAGCGTTTGGCCGCCGATCACGATCTTGAAGCCGTTGTAGTCCGGCGGGTTGTGACTGCCGGTCACCGCCACGCCGCAACCGGTGTTGAAACGGTACACGGCGAAGTAGACCACCGGGGTGGGCACCGCACCGAGGTCGATCACGTCAATGCCGGCCTCGCGCAAGCCATCGGCGAGCGCGCTGGCCAGCTCGGGCCCGGACCTGCGGCCATCGCGGCCGACCACGATCTCGCGCAGGCCCTGCTCGCCCATCACGGTGCCGATCGAGCGCCCGAGCATGCGCGCGACGCTCTTGTCCAGAGTCTTGCCGACCACCCCGCGTACGTCGTATGCGCGGAAAATGCTCGGGTCCACCTGCGCGATGTTCGCCGCAGGTGCAGGAGTCGGTAGTGTCACCGGTGGCGGCACCGGAGCAGGTGCGCAGGGCGGTGGGGCGGGCGCGGTTTCGAGCGTCGTCGCCGGTTCATCAAAGCGCTCCGGCTCCACGCTGTGCCAGCGTCGCCGCAGCCACAACAGGTAACCGGCACCGGCCAACCCGAGCAGGCTCAACAAGCTGCTCAACAACCACGAATCCGGCAACACGATGAAGGCATCCGGCAATCCCGCGCCCACGCTGAAAGCGGTGCCAGGTATCGGCACGCCGGTGGCTGCGGTTTGCGCCGAGGCACTCCCGTTGGAGAGCAATTGAAAGCTGCCCGGGTCATCACCCTGGCACAAATCCAGGCGGCCGCCGGCCGGCGAGATCGCATCGAAACGCTGCGCGACGGGCGCGAACGGCAGCTCGACCCAAACCCAGGCCTGGGCCTGCTCGGGGGGCCCCAGCGGGATCACCATACTCAGTCGGCGGTCACCGTTACCGTAATAGACGCTCTGCACCGGCGGCAGCCCCTCGGTGGCCTGCGCCGCCATTAGCTGGGCCGCCTTGGCATAGCCGAACTCGCGATAGTTGGCGTGCAGCACTTCCTTCAGGTCGCCGCTGTAGAGCTCCAACTGCCTGGCGTTGGGCAATCTCAGGCGCAGCAGCGCGGCCGATTGCGCCGGGTCGTTCATCACCGTCGCCGGATCGACCCGCGCCAGGGCCTTCTCGACCCGCTTGCGCTGCACCGCCACCTCGTCCGCCACGGCCTTCACCGCCTGCATCTGCGCCGCCTCCACGCGCTCATTGGCATGGTTCTTGTCCGCAATCAGCCAGGTTTGCCAGGCACAGAACAGGCCCAGCAACAGCAGCAGCGTGCTGCCGGCCAGCGGCAAGGTCGCCGCCCAGTCGATGCGCAACTGTAGTTGCGGTTGCCGCACTTTTTTGGATGCCATGTTCTGCCCCCGCGGCTGAACCTGCGAATCGGCCCGATCCACCGGGACTCGACCGTGCTGCTTTGGAATGCCCAATCCTAGCGGATACCGGTGGAGCCAAAACCACCACTGCCGCGTTCGCTGGGCGCAAATTCGTCGACGATCTCCAGTCGCGCCTGCGCCACCGGCACCAGCAGCAACTGGGCGATGCGATCGCCGACCTCGATGGTGTACGAGTGCGCACCACGATTCCAGCACGAAATCAGCAGTGGTCCCTGGTAATCGGCATCGATTACCCCGACCAGATTCCCCATCACCAACCCGTGCTTGTGGCCCAGGCCCGAGCGCGGCACGATCAGCGCGCACCAGCCCGGGTCGCCGACGTGGATAGCGATGCCGCTGGGGACCAGGGCGCTTTCGCCTGGCGCCAGGGTCAACGGCTGCTCCAGTGCTGCGCGCAGATCCAGGCCGGCGCTGCCTGCGGTGGCCGCCTGCGGCAGCGGGATGCTGTCGCCCAGACGTGGGTCGAGGATCTTGAGCTGGACCCCGAGCTGACGCTGATCACTCATCGGCACGTGGCCCGATAACGCACGGCGACCTGTGCGATCAACTGGCGTGCCAGCTCGCTCTTGTCGGCGCGCGGCAGTGCCAGCTCGCCATCCGCCCAGTAGAGGGTCAGCGCATTGTCGGCAGTCTCGAAACCGAGACCGTCGCCCACCTGGTTTGCCGCGATCATGTCCAGTCCCTTGTTGCGCAGCTTGCCCCGCGCATAGCTAGCCACATCATGCGTCTCCGCGGCGAATCCGACCAGGAACGGGTGCGCGGTGTGTGCCGCCAGGCTGGCCAGGATGTCCGGATTTTCGTTCAGCTGCAGCAACAATGGCGTGCCGGCGCGCTTCTTCAGTTTCAGCGCGGATACTTCCGCCGGTCGGTAGTCGCCCACCGCCGCCGCGCCAATGTAGATGTCGGCCCGACTGGCGGCACCCAGCACGGCCGCATGCATCTGCGCTGCGCTGCGCACGTCGACGCGTTGCGCCACCCCGGTCGGCGTGGCCAGACTCACCGGCCCGGCGATCAAGCTCACGGTGGCGCCGGCCCGGGCCGCGGCTTCGGCCACCGCAAAACCCATCCGGCCGGAACTGCGATTGCCGATGAAGCGCACCGGATCGATGTCTTCGTAGGTGGGGCCGGCACTGACCACCACCTGCAGTCCTGCCAGCGCGCCGCTGCCGTCGGCGAACGAATCGCGCAGCGCGTCGCGCAGCTGCAGCGCTTCCAGCATGCGGCCGCTGCCGACGTCGCCGCAGGCCTGCTCGCCAGCGGCTGGCCCGAGCATATGCGCGCCACGCTGTTGCAGCAGATCGATATTCGCCTGCACCGCCGGATGCGCCCACATCTGCTGGTTCATCGCCGGGGCCAGGTACAAAGGTGCGGCACTGGCCAGGCATAGCGTGGTCAGCAGGTCGGCGGCGTGGCCATGCGCCAGCCGCGCCAGCAGGTCGGCGCTGGCCGGCGCCACCAGGATACGTTCGGCCCAGCGTGCCAGTTCGATGTGCCCCATCGCAGCCTCGGCATGGGTATCCCACAGGCTCACCCGCACCGGCTGACCGGAGAGCGCCTGAAAGGTGATGGGGCTGACAAAATGGGTGGCGCCTTCGGTCATCACCAGGCGCACCTCGGCGCCCTGCTCACGCAGGCGGCGAACCAGTTCGCAACTCTTGTAGGCGGCGATGCCGCCAGACACTCCCAGCAGAATGCGGCGATGGGCAAGACTCATGTAAGGCGGACCTGACAG
>SCRO01000013.1 GCA_004298505.1 Rhodanobacter sp. | reverse complement strand
TGGAGGAGATGGGCGCGCAGCTGCGCCAGATGTTCCAGAACCTGGGCGGTGCCAAGTCGCAGACCCGCAAGCTGGCGATCAAGGCCGCGCGCCCGTTGCTGATCGACGAGGAGGCCGGCAAGCTGCTCAACGACGAGGAGATCCGCGCCCACGCGATGGAGAACGCCGAGCAGAACGGCATCGTCTTCCTCGATGAGATCGACAAGGTGGCGCAACGCAGCGACCACGGCCATGCCGGGATCAGCCGCGAGGGCGTGCAGCGCGACTTGCTGCCGCTGGTGGAAGGTTCGACCGTGTCGACCAAGTACGGGCCGATCAAGACCGACCACATGTTGTTCATCGCCTCGGGCGCGTTCTCGCTGGCCAAGCCTTCCGACCTGATTCCCGAGCTGCAGGGCCGGTTGCCGATCCGGGTCGAGCTGTCTGCGCTGTCGGTGGACGACTTCAAGCGGATCCTGCGCGAGCCGCATAATGCGTTGACCAAGCAATACGTGGCCCTGCTTGGCACCGAGGGGGTCGAGCTGGAATTCACCGACTCCGGCATCGACCGGCTGGCCGAGGTAGCGTTCCAGGTCAACGAGCGCACTGAGAACATCGGCGCGCGCCGCCTGTACACCGTGATGGAACGCCTGCTGGAAAGCATCTCGTTCGAAGCTGCAGACAAGTCCGGCGAAAAATACCTGATCGACGTCGAACGTGTAGACAATTCATTGGCAAGCCTGGTGCGGGACGAAGATCTCAGCCGCTACATCCTGTAAAGCCGGCGGATCGGCCCGATCTGCTAAAATGAGCGCCGTGAACAACGTTATCGAACTGAAAAATACCGGCCAGCGCGCCCAGTTGCGCCAGGCACAACAGAAGCAGACGCTGATTCGGTTGTGGCGCGAAGAGCTCGAGCACGGCAGTTTCTGCGGCTACGTGGGCGGTGTGGGGCGTGAGTTCTTCCTGCTCTGGGTGGTCGGCGACGGGATCACCTACGACGGCATGTACGTGATGCGCCATCGTGACATCTCCGAGCTGGAAGCCCCGGACAAGCACCATGCCTTCTTCGAGAAGGCGCTGGCGCTGAAGCACATCCTGCCGCGGCCACCACGCGGCTTTCCGCTGGACAACATCCGCGAAGTGATCCAGGCCGCCGGCGCGCAGGCACCGGTGATCGGCGTACACGTGGACAGCGAAGACGAGGCGGAGGTCTGCTACATCGGCCGGCTGGTCGGCGTCGAGGAGGATGGCTTCAACATGCAGGAGCTCAGCCCCGATGCGGAATGGATGCGCGAGTGCTCCTTCTTCAGCTGGGACGAGGTCTCTACCGTCAGCATTGAGGACAGCTATGCGCAGTCCCTGCTCGCCGTGGCCGGACCCGCGCCGGCGCTGAGCCAGGGCGATACCGGCATCAGCCGCGGCTGAGCCATCGATCCGTGCCGCCGCACGTAGCCCCACCAGGAAGATGCACAGTCCCGACCCGCCGCAGCAGACCCGACCGCTTGCACGCAAGCTGCAGCGAAGGCATCGACCTGGACCACGTCACGCACCTCGACGATGAGGCCAGCGGCCCGGCGGCGAAAACCAGATCATCGTGGTGGCCGGAGCCAACGCCCGCGTCACGCCGGCGCAGGTGCAGAACGCGCAGGAGCTTGTCCGGCGCGCCGACGCCGTGCTGGCGCAGATGGAAATCCCGCTGGACACGGTCGAGGCCACCGTGCGACTCGGTGCGCGGCTGAACGTGTCGGTGATCCTCAATCCCGCGCCGGCCCAGAAGCTGCCCGTCGACTGGCTGAGGCTGGCCGGCTATGCCACGCCGAACCAGCACGAGCTGGCGATCCTGCTGGGCGCCGATCCCGCCACCGACTTCCGCGAGCTGATGCAGGCCACGCCGTGTCCGACCGTGCTGACCCGCGGCGGCGAGGGTGCCTGGTATCGCGAACACGGCGAGCCAATCCACCAGCACGAGGTGATCGACAGCACCGGCGCCGGCGACACCTTCAATGCCGCACTGGCGGTGTTCCTGCACGAAGACCTGGCCCGCGCAGTGCGCAGTGCGCAAGGCCTGCATGGCCGCCGCGCTGTCCGTCACCCGGCTCGGCGCACAGGGTGGCATGCCGCACCGGGCCGAACTCGAGAATTGGCGGGCCAGGACACGCACCTGGCCTGAGTAGACCACGGCTCCGCGTGAACCGGACGTTCCATCCGCCTACTTGCCGATGCAGAACGAACCGAAGATGGCGCCAAGCAAATCGTCGCTGGTGTAGTTGCCGGTGATTTCGCCCAGAGCCTGCTGGGCCTGGCGCAGTTCCTCGGCAGCGAGCTCACCGGCGCCGACGGCGAGCTGGTTTGCCGTGTATTGCAAATGGACGCCTACCTGTTGCAGCGCGAGTACGTGCCGGCGGCGGGCGCTGAAGGCGCCTTCGCCGCTGCCGGCACCGGCGAGTCGCTTGAGATGTTCGCGCAGAGCGTCGAGACCTTCGCCGGTCTTCGCTGAGGCCCACAACCAGTGCACGTCCTCGCATTCGTGGTGGCGCGCGGGCAGGTTATCGAGATCGATCTTGTTGATCAGCACCACGCGTTCGACGCCGGCAGGCAGGGTGTCGAAAAGCCCGAGGTCAGCGGTGTGGCCAGCTTTGGTGGTGACCAGCAAGGCGACATCGGCGCGCTGCAATTCACCGTGCGCGCGGCGCACGCCTTCGCGTTCGACTTCGTCCTCGGTATCGCGCAAGCCGGCAGTGTCGGCCAGCTCCAGCGCGATACCATCCAGGTTGAGGTGCTCGCGCAGCACGTCGCGAGTGGTACCGGCAGTGGCGTTGACGATGGCGCGATCGCGGCCGGCCAACGCGTTCAGCAGACTGGACTTGCCGGCATTGGGGCGGCCGATGATGGCCACGCGCAAGCCGTCGTTGAGGCGCAGGCCGCGTTGCGCTTCGCGCAGCATCTGCGCCAGGCCCGCCCGCACAAGGTCGAGCTGCTGCTGGATCGCCGGGTCGGCCAGAAAGTCGATTTCCTCTTCCGGAAAATCGATCGCTGCCTCAATGTGCACGCGCAAGGTGACCAACTCGTGCAGCACGGCCTCCACCTTGCGCGAGAACACCCCTTCCATCGACTGCAGGGCGGCGCGCGCACCGGCTTGAGAGCGCGCGGCGATCAGATCGGCGACGGCTTCGGCCTGGGCCAGGTCAAGCTTGCCGTTGAGGAAGGCGCGTTCGGTGAATTCGCCGGGCCGGGCCAACCGTGCGCCGAGTCCGCAGCAGCGGCGCAGCAACTGGTCGAGCAGCACGACGCTGCCGTGGCCTTGCAGTTCCAGGATGTGTTCGCCGGTGTACGAGGCAGGAGCCGGGAAGTGCAGCAGCAGGCCGCGGTCGATCAGTGCACCGGCGGGGTCGCGAAACGCGGTGAAGTGCGCAAACCGTGGCTGTGGCGTGCGCCCGAGCAGGATGCGCGCCATCGTCGGCACGGCCGGACCGGACACGCGCACGATGCCGACGCCGGCCACACCGGGCGCGCTGGCGATGGCGGCAATCGTGTCGGTGGCGTGAGCGGGCATGGCGGGGACTCTGAACGAAAGCAGCCGCGATCGGTTCCGCTCGCAGCTGCCATGGGTGCGTGATTCGCCGGTGTTCTCAGTCCGTGGTCAGCGGCGCCGCACGATCGATGTGATGGGTCACCCACCACTGCTGACCGAGGCCGACCAGGCCGTTGACCGCGTAGTACAGGCACAGGCCGGCAGGGAAGAAGGCAAACATCACCGTGAACAGCAACGGCATCACCTTCATCATCTTGGCCTGGGTCGGATCCATGCCCGCGGCGGCCGGGTTCAGCCACTGCGTGCCGAACATCACGATAGCGTAGATGATCGGCAGGATGTACAGCGGGTCCGGCGCGCTGAGATCAGGGATCCACAGGAACGGCGCATGACGCAGTTCCAGGCTGTACTCGAGCACGAAGAACAGGCCGTAGAACACCGGCATGGTGATCAGCACCGGCAGACAGCCACCCATCGGGTTGACCTTCTCCTTCTTGTACAGCTCCATGGTGGCTTGCTGCATCTTCTGCTTATCGTCGCCGTAGCGCTCCTTCAGCGCCTGGATGCGTGGCGCCAGCTTGCGCATGCGTGCGCTGGAGCGGTACTGCATCGCGGTGAGCTTCCAGGTGAGGCCCTTGATCAGCAGCACCAGCAGGATGATCGCCACGCCCCAGTTCTTTGCGATCGCATGAAACTGCGACAGGATCCAGTGCATCGGCACGGCGATCACCTTGAACATGCCGTAGTCGATGGTCAGGTCGAGCCCGGGCGCGATCGCGCCAAGCGTGCCCTGCACGTTCGGACCGAGATACAGCCGGGCCTGACTGGTCAGACTCTGGCCCGGCGCCACGTTCAGCGAGGGGCCGACCGTACGGATCAGATAGCGCGGATTGGCGCTGTCCGGATCAAGCGTCTGGGTAACGTAGTGATCGGTCTGGTTGGCCGGCGGGATCCATGCGGTAACGAAGTACAGCCGCAGCATCGCCGCCCAGCCGCCTTTGATCTGGCTGTCAAGCGCATCCTTGTTGTCGCTGAAGTTCTTGAATTCCAGCTTCTCGAACTTTTCGCCCGTATACCAGGCCGCACCCACGAAACTGCGCTGTTCGGGGTCGGTGTAGTGGCTGAACCAGCTCGATGCCTTGGGCGGTGCCACGCGTTGCAGCTGCTGGTAGGCGTTGCCTTGCCACGGCTGGCCGCCGCTGTTTTCGATACGCTGGCTCAGCCCGACCACGTAGCTGCCGCGCTTGAAGGTGTAGGTCTTGGTGACCTTGAGGCCGGCGGCATCGTGCCAGCTCAGCTCGACCTGCAGTTCGTTCTGGCCAGCAGCCATGGCGTAACGGGGCTTTTCGCTCTGGAACAAGGCCAGGTGGTTGGGCTGGTCCTGCGCGGCGGTATCGCTGCTGCTGACCAAACCATTCTGCGCCACGAAGTAATGCGCCGGATCGTTGCTCAGCAGCATCGTCGGTGGCGGGTTCGGATCCTTGCGGGTAGGGGCTGTCTGCGGATAGGCCAGCAGGTCGGCACGTACCAGGCTACCGCCGCGTGTGTCTACCAGCAGGTGCAGGACGTCGGTATCGACCGGGATCAGCACCGAGCGGGCTGGCGCGGCGTGCGTTCCTTGCGGGGAGATTTTCGCCGCCTCGGCGGTGGTGGCAGATGTGGTTGCGGTGGGAATGTCGCCAGGTACGCTGCCGTCGACCGAGCTCGCCGTTGCCTGGGTTGAGGTGGTGCTGGTGGTGCTGGCTGGTGGCTGGGGCGCGTAGTCCTTTTGCCAGGCCGTGAACAGCATGTACGCCACGGCGAGCAGGGCGAACAAGAGGAAGTTGCGCGTTTGGTTCATCGCGTAGCAGATCCGGGTAACGCCACGACTTGGGGTCTCGCCGCGGAGGCAGGAAAGGAAAGGTCAACGTTTGATTGTGAAGGTCCGGTCGGCCTGCTTCAATAGTTCGGTCTCGTCGGCGCGGGCTGCCAGCAGCTTTTTCCACAAGCCATCGATGTCGCGCAGCAATTCGGCACCGGGCCTGCCGGCAGCCTGTTCGCGTGCCATCACCATCAAGTCGACCGCTGGCAACTGGTGGCGCACGCGACGGAACGATTCACGCAGCAACCGCTTGATCCGGTTGCGCTCGACTGCACGCTTGGAAACCCGCTTGGAGATCGCCAGGCCAAGCCGCGCATGACCAAGTCCGTTGTTGCGATAACGCAAATGAAAACAGCGGCCGCCTGCGCGTCCGCTGCTGGTTCGCAAGGCGGCGAAGTCACCCGGCCGACGTAACCGCGCTTCGCGCGGCAGTCCGGCGCTGGACATGGCGCTCGTCCCCGACGTTTGAACGGTAATTACGGGATCAGGCGCTTGCGGCCCTTGGCGCGGCGGGCGTTGATGATCTTGCGGCCGTCGGCGGTTGCCATACGGGCACGAAAACCGTGCGTGCGTGCGCGCTTGAGTTTGCTGGGCTGGAAGGTCCGCTTCATGGTCTGCTCCGAAGGGAATGTGGATAAAAAGGTGTGCGAGTATGTCCGGTTCGCGCCTCGACTGTCAAATGAACGCGGCGTGTGCGGCGCATCCGCCGGACCCTCCCTGCCGCGGGGCCCTGGGGGCTGCTGCTAGACTAGTCCATCACCCCGCGCGCAAGCGCCCCAGCTGTGGTTGATTGAAATTCATGAGTGATCTGTGGCGGCGCTGCCTTGAGCGCCTCGAAGGCGATCTGAGCGCCGAAGACCTGCATACCTGGCTGATGCCTGTGCAGGCGCGCGAGGATGCCGACGGCCTGCAGCTGTTTGCGCCCAATTCCTACACGCTCGACACCGTGCGCCAGCGCTACCTGGCACAAATCGAACAGGTATTGCAGCAGTTGGTCGGCAAAGCGTGGCCGGTGCGTCTGGAAGTCGGATCGAACTCGCCGCGATCGACCGCCGCCAAGCCGGTGGCGCCAGCCCGGACGGGCCCGGCAAGCGTCCCGGTACAGGCCTTCGCGCACAACCTGGATCCGCACTACACCTTTGAAACCTTCGTCGAGGGCAAGTCCAACCAGCTCGGCAAGGCCGCGGCGATGCAGGTGGCCACCAACCCGGGTCGCGCCTACAACCCGTTGTTGCTGTATGGCGGCACCGGCTTGGGCAAGACCCATCTGATGCATGCGGCTGGCAACCTGATGCTGCAACGCAATCCCGGTTGCAAGGTGCTGTACCTGCGTTCGGAGCAGTTCGTGGGCTCGATGATCGAGGCGTTGCGCGCCAAGAGCATGGACGAGTTCAAGCGGCGATTCCGCTCGGTCGATGCGCTGTTGATCGACGACATCCAGTTCCTCGCCGGCAAGGACACGACCCAGGAAGAATTTTTTCACACCTTCAACGCGTTGTTCGAGTCCAAACAGCAGATCATCCTCACTTGCGACCGTTACCCGAAGGAGGTCGACAAGCTCGAACCCCGCCTGAAGTCGCGCCTGGGCTGGGGCCTCAGCGTGGCGATCGAGCCCCCGGATTTCGAGACGCGCGCAGCGATTCTGCTGGCCAAGGCCCACGAAAAAGGGGTGGCCGTGGACGAAAGCGTGGCGATGCTGCTGGCCAAGCGCATCCGCTCGAACGTGCGTGACCTGGAAGGCGCGCTCAACACCCTGGCTGCGCGCGCCAATTTCTACGGCAAGCCGATCACCACCGATTTCGCCGAGGAAACTCTGCGCGACCTGCTGGCCACCCACGCGCAGGCAGTCACCATCGCCAACATCCAGAAGACCACGGCGGAGTACTTCAACGTGCGCCTGCAGGATCTGCTCTCCAAGCGGCGGGTGCGCTCGCTGGCCCGGCCACGACAGATCGCGATGACCCTGGCCAAGGAACTGACCGAACACAGCCTGCCGGAAATAGGCGAGGCCTTTGGCGGGCGCGATCACACCACGGTCATGCACGCCTGCAAGACGATTCGCAAGTTCATCGAAACAGACGTGCGCATGCGCCAGGATTGGGAACAGTTGATCCGCACGCTGACCGGCTGAAGCGTCGGAAGGAATGCGTCACAATGTCATGCGCAAGCGGGGGCTCAAGCTGTGGATAATGGGTGGATCGTTTGCCACATGAAGTTATCCACAAACCATGCACTGGCGGGCAAGCCACTGCTGCACAGCAAATATAAAGTGCAATACATTGATTTTAAAGGCTTATTGTCTTGAAGTTCGGTTCTCCACAAGCCCTACAACAACAACTACACTTCTTTTAAAGACAGAACAGCAGGTATAGGGAAGCCCATATGCAATTCAGCATCCAACGTGAAGCCCTGCTCAAGCCACTGCAGCAAGTGGTTGGAGTGGTTGAACGACGCCAGACGCTACCGGTACTGGCCAACCTGTTGTTCAAGGTCGCCGATGGCAAGGTCTCGATGACCGCTACCGATCTGGAAGTGGAGATGGTGGCGAGCGCGGAGGCAGAGAAGCTCAGCGACGGCGAGATCACCATCCCGGCCCGAAAACTGTTCGATATCGTGCGCGCCTTGCCCGACGGCGCGCACATCGAGCTCAAGCTCAATGGGGACCGGGTTGCGCTGAATACTGGCCGTAGCCGCTTCACACTCACCACGCTTCCTGCCAGCGAATTTCCCACCGTCGATCAGATTGAACTGGTGGAAAAGGTCAGCCTGCCCGAGGAAGTGTTGCGCGACCTGATGGAACGCACCGCTTTCGCCATGGCCAACCAGGATGTGCGTTATTACCTCAACGGGATGCTGCTGGACTTGCAGGAACACACGCTGCGCTGCGTCGCCACCGACGGTCACCGCCTTGCCATGAAGGAAACCGAACTGCAGAGCTCGGTCAGCACGAGGCGCCAGGTGATCATTCCGCGCAAAGGTGTCAACGAACTCATCGGCCTGCTGGAAAGTGGCGACGGTGAAGTGGAGCTGGAGTTTGGCCGCAACCATCTACGCTTGCGCCGCGGCGGCGTGACGTTCACCTCCAAGTTGATCGACGGCCGTTTCCCCGATTACGAGGCAGTGATTCCCCTAGGCGCAGACAAGACCGCGACCCTGGACAGGGAAGTACTGCGCGGCGCGCTGCAACGGGCCGCGATCCTGTCGAACGAGAAATACCGCGGCGTTCGCCTGGAACTTTCACCCGGCAAGCTGCGCATCGTGGCGCACAATCCGGAGCAGGAGGAGGCGGTGGAGGAAGTAGAGGCGGAAACCCACGTATCGGACCTGGCCGTGGGCTTTAACGTTGGTTACCTGCTTGACGCGCTGGCCGCGTTGCGCGGAGACAAGGCCCGGCTGAGTCTGCGTGATGCACAGTCAAGTTGCCTGGTGCAGGAGCACGACAACGAGCACTCCCGCCACGTGATCATGCCGCTCCGGCTCTGACGACCGCGGCATGGGTCACTTCGTGCGATATGTCGAACCGGAACGCCGGGGTTTCCAGCAGGGACCTCGGCGTTGCTGTTTGGGGATGCGCTACGCATGAGGTTGGAGCAACTGCGCATCAGTGGGCTGCGCTGTCTTGCCGACGTAAGCCCCGCGCTCGATCCTGCCATCAATGTGTTTGTGGGTGCCAACGGTGCCGGCAAGACCAGTGTGCTGGAAGCGGTGTTCCTGTTGTCACACGCGCGTTCCTTTCGTAGCGGGGCGCGGGAGGCTTTGCTGCAACGGGAGATGGCGCAGCTGTCGGTGTTTGCCGAATTGCGGCACGCCGATGGCCGCGGGAGCCGGGTAGGTCTGGGCCGGACGGGCGGCCGTTGGGAGGCCAGGGTAGATGGCGACAGCGTGGCGATCGGGCAGTTGGTGCGCGAATGCGCGGTGGTTTGTTTCGAACCGGGCTCGCACGCCTTGATCGCCGGAGCGGCGGAGGAGCGTCGAAGATATCTCGACTGGGGTGTGTTCCACGTGGAACCTGATTTCCTCGCTGTCTGGCGTCGCTATCAACGGGCCTTGAAGCAACGCAACAGTTTGCTGCGGGTTGGAATCGACGTGACAGACGAACAGTTCACGCCGTGGGAAGCCGAGCTGGCGCAGGCCGCCCATCAGATCGACCTGCAGCGGCGCGCGTATGTCGACTTGCTGCGACCGGCATTGCAAACCAGCCTGGCCGACTTGTTGCCGGAGCTGGGCACGATCGAGTTGCGCTATCGACGTGGTTGGTCACACGAGCGGGATCTGGCCGCGCAATTGCGCGAGCAGCGAGTCAGGGATCGCGCGCGCGGGCACACCACCCTGGGCGCCCATCGGGCGGACTGGTCGGTGTCGTTTGCACACGCGCCGCAACGTGAGCATCTTTCCCGTGGCCAGGAAAAGTTGACGGCGCTCGCATGCGTACTGGCGCAGGCAGGTTTGTATGCCGAGCGTCATGGCGAATGGCCGATCGTCTGCCTCGATGATCTGGCGACGGAGCTCGATCAGGCGCATCAGGCGTCGGTGGTAGCGCAGTTGCGCGTGGCGGCTGCCCAGGTGCTGGTGACCGGTACCGAGTTGCCGTCGACGCTACATGGGCAGGCGGCACGCGTGTTCCACGTGGAACACGGCAAACTGACACGGCTGCTATAATCGAAGGGTTGCATCCCGAACGGCTTGCATAACCCTGTCTGGCCCTTCACGGCGCCGTGTCGGGCGGGTCGCTGGCGCCAGGAAACGGTTACCGCATGAACGAACCTGTCAACGAATCCCACTACGATTCCAGCAACATCAAGGTCCTCAGAGGCCTGGAAGCGGTGCGCAAGCGGCCCGGCATGTACATCGGCGATACCGATGACGGCACCGGCCTGCACCACATGGTGTTCGAGGTGGTCGACAACTCGATCGACGAGGCCCTGGCAGGTTACTGCGACAAGGTTGTGGTCACGATCCACGATGATGGTTCGGTCAGCGTCAGCGACAACGGCCGCGGTATCCCGGTTGACATGCACCCCGAGGAGCACCGCTCCACCGCCGAGGTAGTGATGACGGTGCTGCATGCCGGCGGCAAGTTCGATGCCAATTCCTACAAGGTGTCCGGCGGCCTGCATGGCGTGGGCGTATCGGTGGTGAATGCGTTGAGCGATCACCTGTGGCTGACCATCTACCGCGACGGCCATGAATACCTGCAGGAATACGCGCTCGGCGAGCCGTTGTACCCGCTGAAGCAGGTCGGCCCGTCGACCCGACGCGGCACCCTGGTGCGCTTTTTGCCCAGCCCGGCCACCTTCACCAGCAACATCGATTTCCATTACGAAATCCTGGCCAAGCGTCTGCGCGAGCTGGCCTTCCTCAACTCCGGCGTCACGATCGAGTTGAAGGACGAGCGGGGTGAGGGGCGCCAGGACACCTTTGCCTACGAAGGCGGCATCCGCTCCTTCGTGCAATATCTGGCGCAGATGAAGACCGCGCTGCACCCGAACGTGATCAGCCTGACTGCCGAGCAGGACGGTATCGTGGTGGAGGTGGCGCTGCAGTGGACCGACTCCTACCAAGAGACGATGTTCTGCTTTACCAACAATATCCCGCAGCGCGACGGCGGCACTCACCTCACCGGCTTTCGCGCCGCGCTGACCCGATCGC
>SCRO01000103.1 GCA_004298505.1 Rhodanobacter sp. | reverse complement strand
CGCTTGCGCCGGGAAGGCGAGCGGCTGGCGGCGCGCCAGCAGAAGATGGAGCAGGCAGCGCCGGCACCGGCATCCGGGGCATCGACGGTGGCGCCCGTGCAAGACATGCCGGCGCCTTCGGCGTCGGTCCTGTCCGCCCCCACGGACGGCGGATTCCGGTCTGTACCCGACGACAACCAGCAGCCCGCCTCGAGTGCCAGCACCCAGGGAGGCCAGCCATGAACCGCTTTGGCAGCATGCTCGCCGCCGTCGCACTGGCGCTGGCGGTCACCGGCGCGGCACACGCGCGACAGGACGATATCGACATCAACCGGCTCACCAGCAGCCTGGATCAGCTGGCCAACGACCCCACCCTGGGCCACTACGCGCTGTCCGAGCAGGCGCGCGCTCGCGACGCGATCACCCAACTGGCCCAGGCCGGTCGGCGCGAGCGGCCGCAAGCCCTGTATCTGGCGGAACGCCGCGTGGACCTCGCCAAGGCCGCGGCGCAATTGCAGGACGCTCAGATCAAGCTGAACCAGCTTGATCGCGAACACGACCAGATTCTGCTGGCCAACAGCCAGCGCGAGGCGGAGATGGCTCGACTGGAACTGGCGCGCCAGCGACTGCAGAACCAGCTGGCGCAGGAGGAAGCGGCGCGCTTGCAGCAGCAGGGCCAGGAATACTCGCAGGCAGCCGAACAGGCGCGTGCCGACGCAGAGCGCGCCAACAAGCTGGCTGCGGCGCAGAGTAAGGTGGCACGGGCAGCCCGCCGCGAAGCCGCGCTGGCCGCACAGGCGGCCAAGGCGCTGCGCGCGCAGATGGAGAGCGGCGACACTACTCCCACGTCGGCTCCGGTCAAAAAGCAAAAGCCGGCGAAAAAGCACCGCGATCAGCACTGAGATGCGGCGCCGGGAGTGGCTTGGCGGGGGCCCCGGATGGCGCCGCTGCAGGGTCTCGCGATGATCCCGTCGAACATCTGCAAAATACTGTTTTGACAGGTATTTAATGTGCGGACGGAAGTTCGCTCGGGCACCCTGCGACAGGCTTGCGCAGTCCTGATTGGCGGAGTAGGGTCAAGCCACCGGGAGGCATTTACGCCACCGGGGTTACTGACCTGAATCATGCGCCTATCCCACGTTCACAGCCCTACCTGCGTCCCGGTCATCCGGCGTGGGTCGTGGGCGTGCGCATCGTTCAACCGTCGGCGGATCGTCGCCCAGGCGGCATCCACCCGTTCACTCGCAGGAGGTCGGATCATGTTTGAAAACCAGCAGCGTGATGATGTCGAGGCATTGATGAAGGCGGATGTGGAATTCCGCCGGCTCTACCAGCACCACCGGGAGCTCGACAGCAAGGTGCACGATGCCGATATCGGCGTGCTACCCATCGACGATGCCACCCTTGCCAGCATGAAGAAGGAGAAACTGCTGGCCAAGGCGCGACTCGAACGTATGTGGGCTGATCGGGCGCACCTCGTCCACTGATTCTTCTGTTGCGCGAGCGCGGCCCCGGAGCCTTCCCCCGTCATCGGGAAGGTTGCCGGGGCCGCCACGTTTTCAGCGTCCGGGTGGATCCCCGCTCACCCGATCAGCGTCCGCTGTCGGGGGCAAAGAGCACGACCTCGCCGCCCGGTCTTGCCCGTAGGAGTCTGCTTGCAGGCGACGCCGTTGTTTCCAACAACCACCCTCGGCCCCAGGCAGCCTCGGTTATCATGGGAATTACGCGATAACGGCGCTGCGCCGAAGTCGCCATCCAAACGGCGGAGCCCTCATGACGGTGCACCAGAGCGTCCTCGAATTGATCGGACACACCCCAATGGTGCACACCCAGCGCCTGGACACGGGCCTGTGTGAGTTGTTTCTCAAGCTCGAGAGCGCCAACCCCGGCGGCTCGATCAAGGACCGCATCGGATTGTCGATGATCGAGGGTGCCGAAAAGGACGGCCGTATCCGTCCCGGCGACATCCTGGTCGAGGGCACCGCCGGCAACACCGGCCTGGGCCTGGCCCTGGTGGCGCAGCAGAAGGGCTATCGGCTGATCCTGGTGGTGCCGGACAAGATGAGCCGCGAGAAGATCTTCAACCTCAAGGCGATGGGCGCCGAAGTGGTGCTGACCCGTTCCGACGTGGCCAAGGGCCACCCCGAGTATTACCAGGACATGGCCGAGCGGATCGCCCGCGAAACCCCGGGCGCGTATTTCATCAACCAGTTCGGCAACCCCGACAACCCGGCCGCGCACTTCGCTAGCACCGGGCCGGAAATTCTCGAGCAGATGGACGGCAGGGTTGACGCGGTGGTGGTCGGCTGCGGCTCGTCCGGCACGCTGAGCGGCCTGTCGAGGTTCTTCGCCGAGCAATCGCCGCAGACCGAGCTGGTGCTGGCCGATCCGGTCGGCTCGATCCTGGCGCAGTACATCAACGAGGGCACGCTCTCGACCAAGTCCACCAGCTGGCTGGTGGAAGGCATCGGCGAGGACTTCCTGCCCTCGATCAGCGACTTCACGCGGGTCAAGAAGGCCTATGCGATTGCGGACAAGGACAGCTTCCTCACCGCGCGCGAGTTGCTGGCGAAGGAGGGCATCCTGGGCGGTTCATCCACCGGCACCCTGGTCGCCGCCGCGCTGCGCTACTGTCGTGAGCAGACCGCACCGAAGCGCGTGGTGAGCCTGGTCTGCGACACCGGCAACAAGTACCTGTCCAAGCTGTACAACGACTACTGGATGCTCGACAACGGCTTCATCGAGCGCGAGCAGCACGGCGACCTGCGCGACCTGCTGCTGCGCCCGTTCGCCCAGCGCGACACGGTGGTGGTCGGGCCCAACGAATTGCTGATCACCGCCTATAACCGCATGAAGCTCTACGACGTGTCACAGCTGCCGGTAATGGATGGGCGCAAGTTGGTCGGCATCGTCGACGAGTCCGATGTGCTGCTGCACGTGCATACCGACGAAACGCGTTTTGGCGACCCGATCTCCACCGCCATGATCGCCAACCTGCAACGACTCGACGTGCGCTCGCCGATCGAAGCGCTGCTGCCGGTGTTCGAGAGCGGCCACGTGGCGATCGTGGTCGACGGCGACGAGTTCCTCGGCCTGATCACGCGCATCGACCTGTTGAACTGGCTGCGTCGCAAGGTGAACTGAACGGTCGTTCGCGTTGTCGATGCGACCAGGGCATGTCTGAAATCAACTCACCTTTGCTTCCTCGAATAATGCGGCAGCCCCGAGGAGTCCCATTCGCTTCCCCCGCCCGGCGGGGGAAGCTGCCCGAAGGGCTGATGGGGGCGTTTTTGCCAGGTCCGACAAGGATCAAAAGCGCCCCCCCCTTCCGCCTGCTTCCCTTCCCCCGCTCCGCAGGGGAAGGGAAGCAGGCATCGTGACGCTGGTGCCAAAGCCTGTCTCGAGGCGACAATTGGAACAGGTTCAACCGTGGTGGAGCCGTTTTTGGTTCCGCCTCCAATCAGGGAAGTACTGCCATGTGTGGAATTGTTGCTGCCGTAGCCCAACGCGATGTCGCGCCACTGCTAATCGTGGGCCTGAAGGCGCTCGAGTATCGCGGCTACGATTCCTCTGGCGTGGCGGTACTCGACCATGGCGCGATCCGCCGCGTGCGCGCCAAGGGCAAGGTGCGCGAGATGGAAGCGCTGTACCTGGCCGATCCATTCCCCGGCGGTACCGGCATCGCGCATACGCGTTGGGCCACCCATGGCGTGCCCAGCGAGGCCAATGCCCATCCGCACGTGGCCGGCCGGGTCGCGATCGTGCACAACGGCATCATCGAGAACTACGCCAGCCTGCGCGCCGAGCTGCAGGCTGCCGGGCATGCGTTCAGCTCGGAAACCGACACCGAGGTGATGGCGGCGCTGATCAACCGACGCTACGTGCCGGGGGTGAGTTTGCGCGAGGCCGTGCGGGCCACGGTGCGCGAGCTGGAAGGCGCCTACGCGATCGCGGTGATCAGCTGCGACGAACCGGACCGGGTGGTCGGCGCGCGCCGCGGCGCGCCGCTGCTGGTCGGCCTGGGCATCGGCGAGAACTTCCTGGGCTCCGACGCCCAGGCGCTGATCCAGGTCACCCACAAGATGCTCTACCTCGAAGAAGGCGACGTGGTCGAGATCACCCGCGACAGCGCGCAGGTCTACCGCCTCGACGGCGCCCCGGTGGAGCGCGCGGTGCACGAGAGCGAGCTGTCCGCCGATGCGGTCGAGCGCGGCGAGTATCGCCACTACATGCAGAAGGAGATCTTCGAGCAACCGCACGCCGTGGCCGACACGCTGGAAGCGCGCATCGGCGCGCACGGCGTGTTGCCGAACATCTTCGGTATCGACAGCGACGCCTTGCTGGCGGCCACTCGCGGGGTGCATATCGTCGCCTGCGGCACCAGCTATCACGCCGGTCTGGTTGCCAAGTACTGGATCGAGGAATTCGCGCACTTGCCGGTGGGCGTGGAGGTGGCCAGCGAATACCGCTACCGCGAGACGGTGGTGCCGCCCGGTACCCTGTTTCTGGCGATTTCCCAGTCCGGCGAAACCGCCGACACGCTGGCCGCGCTGCGCGAGTCGCACCGGCGCGGCTACCTGGGCACGCTGGCGATCTGCAACGTGGCCGAGTCGTCGCTGGTGCGTGAGTCCGACCTAAAACTGATGACCCGCGCCGGCCCGGAAATCGGCGTGGCCTCGACCAAGGCGTTCACCACGCAGTTGGCGGGTCTGGCCCTGCTGGCGCTGGAACTGGGCCATCGCAACGGGCTCGATCCGCAGCGCTATGCGGCCTTGTGCACCGAGCTGCAACACCTGCCGCGGGCGATCGAGAATGCGCTGAAGCTGGAGCCGGCGATCATCGAACTGGCCGGCGATTTCATCCACCGCCAGCATGCCTTGTTCCTGGGGCGCGGTGTGCACTATCCGGTGGCGCTGGAAGGTTCGCTCAAGCTCAAGGAAATCTCCTACATCCATGCCGAAGCCTATCCGGCCGGCGAACTCAAGCACGGCCCCCTGGCCCTGGTCGACGAGAACATGCCGGTGATCGCGGTGGCGCCGAACGGCCCGCTGCTGGACAAGCTGAAATCCAACCTGCAGGAAGTGCGCGCCCGCGGCGGCCGTCTGATCGTGTTTGCCGATGGCGCCGCCGGCATGGACGATATGCGCGACCAGGGCATCACCTTGCGCGTCGAATCCGGCGGCAACTTCATCGCCCCGGCGGTATTCACCGTGCCGCTGCAACTGCTTGCCTATCACGTCGCCGTGCTGCGCGGCACCGACGTCGACCAGCCGCGCAACCTGGCCAAGTCGGTGACGGTGGAGTAGAGGCGCACTACGTTCGCGCCATGGTAAAACCTAATAAAGATGCCAACTGAACAATAGAAACGCCAACTTTGAAGGAAAGTGAGCCGGTTCGCTGCGAATAGAATTCTCAACTCATCGGGCGCGCAGTCGCGCTGCCCGAAGGGCTGTTGCCGGGCGTTTCCTGTCTGAGATCTCCTGTTGAGGAAGCGCGGAGACCAGTCGACCTGTTGCCGCCACTGGAGACTGCCCCCTTTCGGGATGGTTGGTCATCAACTTCCGAGTCAAGGTGCGTGCGGTTTATGCACGTCGCCTTATCCTGCGGGTGCTTTCAGCAGCCACGGAAGCCTTCGGTGATCGGGACATGGCGTTGAGTTGGATAAGGAACGAGCCGGTAGCCGCTTTCCGCCACAAGACGGCGCTCAACCTTGTGTCGTGAGGGGCGCGCCGAGGCTGTCGTGACCTACCTTGAGACGCGGCCCGCCCAGGCGGGTCGACTTCGGGGCGCTGCGACAGCGGCACGGCGCGTGGCATGGACGGCGGCAATTCCTCGCGGGTCTCGCGGCAATCTACAACTGAACACGGTCGTTGGATAGTAGGCAATCTCGAAAAGCCTGGTCGGGGTCCTCTGTAGAACGCCCTGCCTTGCAGGATGCCCAGAGCGTCTTTGCGTTCGGGTGCGCAACAGGTCGGTTCGCGCCCGGCCTTCGTACTGGTGTTGCTGGCGTGCGCCCCCGATGTCGTATATTGCGGGGACAAATCAACCTGCATGGCGGAAATGATGATCGCAAGAATTTTTGATCGGGACCTCCCAAAGACCAGCGCCAACTACGCGCCGATGTCGCCGTTGTCGTTTATCGAGCGTGCCGCTGCGGTGTACCCGGAAAAGTTGGCCGTGGTGCATGGTCATGGCGCGCAGGCGCTGCGCCGCAACTGGTTCGAGCTGTATGCGCGTTGCCGCCAGCTGGCCAGCGCCCTGTCCTTGAGTGGCATCGGCAGGGGCGACACGGTCGCCGTGATGTTGCCCAATACGCCGGCCATGGTCGAGGCGCATTTCGGCATCCCGATGGCAGGTGCCGTGCTCAATGCACTGAACACGCGGCTTGACCCGGAAACACTGGCCTTCATGCTCGATCACGGCGAAGCCAAGGCGGTGATGGTCGACATCGAGTTTGCGCCGGTCATGAAAAAAGCGCTGGCGTTGCGCCAGTCGTCCTGGCCTCTGCGGGTGATCGATGTCGCCGACCCGTTATATGCGGGTTCGGCCGAACCGCTGGGGACACTCGATTACGAGGCGTTCCTCAGTCAGGGCGACCCCCTGTTTGCCTGGCAATATCCCGCCGACGAGTGGGACGCGATTTCGCTCAACTACACCAGCGGCACCACCGGGGACCCCAAGGGCGTGGTCTACCACCATCGCGGTGCCGCCACCAATGCGATTTCGAACATCCTTGAATGGGACATGCCCAAGCACGCGGTGTATCTGTGGACCCTGCCCATGTTCCACTGCAACGGCTGGTGCTTCCCGTGGACGGTGGCCGCGCGTGCTGGCGTGAATGTGTGCCTGAGAAAAGTCGAGGTGCAAGCCATCGTCGAGGCCATCTGCGAGCACGGCGCCACCCATTATTGCGGTGCGCCGATCGTGCACAGCCTGCTGGTCAATGCCGCCGACGAGATCACACGCCGCCTGCCGCGCGGGGTCAAGGCCATGGTTGCCGGCGCGGCCCCGCCGGCGGCGATGATCGAGGGCATGGAGCGGCTGGGTTTCGACTTGACTCATGTGTACGGGCTTACCGAGGTCTACGGCCCGGCGACGGTGTGCGCCAAGCATGAAGCATGGGATGCCATGGAGATCGGCGAACGTGCCCGCCTGAATGCACGGCAGGGGGTGCGTTACCATTTGCAGCATGCCGCCAGCGTGCTCGATCCGGTCAGCATGCAGCCGGTGCCAGCCGATGGGGAAACCATGGGCGAGATCATGTTCCAGGGCAATATCGCGATGAAGGGCTATCTGAAGAACCCCAAAGCCACCGAGGAAGCATTCGCTGGCGGCTGGTTCCACAGTGGCGATCTGGCCGTCATGGATCCGGACGGCTACATGAAAATCAAGGACCGCAGCAAGGACATCATCATTTCCGGCGGCGAAAACATCTCCTCTATCGAAATCGAGGATGTGCTGTACCGACACCCCGCAGTGCTCGCCGCCGCCGTCGTGGCCAAGCCGGACCCGCGCTGGGGCGAGACCCCGTGTGCCTTCGTCGAGGTCAAGGCCGGTGCCAGCACCAGCACCGAGGAGATCATCGCCCACTGCCGCAAGCACCTGGCGGGGTTCAAGTTGCCGCGCATCGTCGTGTTTGGCGAAATTCCCAAGACGGCAACCGGAAAAATCATGAAGTTTTCGCTGCGCGAACAGCTCCTTCGCACGCTGGATTCCGACGGAACGATGTAACTGTCGCGTCGAGCTACGTTACCGGGCGGGATCGGGCAGCGGCGCCCGGCCCTCGCTGCCCGCACAGCTGGTGCTTGAACCAGTCGAGCTGGACGTATCGAGTCTGAATCACGCTGACCCATGCTGGTCGGGAGCGTTCGTCAGCCATGGTGCAGGCTCCTGGCTGATTTGGTCCTTCTCCCCTCGGCGACCCTGGGAGGTCCCCTTGCGGGTGAGCTGTCTCTTGATCAGATCTCCAGGGCAAAGGCCGGCGGGCAGTGCCCGCCGGCGACCATGGTCGGATCTGGATCGCGGCGGAACTGGCGTGAGCGCTCGGCGCCCGTGAATCGACCACGCGGCGCTATCTGGATCGGCTCGGCGTTACTTCTTCACAGCACGCACATCACGATGCAACGCTGCCAGAGCCGCGAGGCAACGGCTGTGGAGCTTGAGCCTGCCGCGGGTTGCTTCCCAGCGCTGCACACTGGCGGGCGACACCGTCAGCCGCTGCGCAAATTCCGATACAGATAATCCATGCTGCTTGCGCAACGCGGCGATGGACTTTGCACTGGCCTTGAAGTCGCGCGCAGGGTCGGCCTTGTTCGTTCGACGTCGGGAGGAAGCAGCAACGCGGCTGCGCGGCGGGGATTGTTGCGGCGGGGCGGCGCGTGCGGATCGGGGCTTTCGGCTTGCTCCGGGCACCGCCGCGATAGCGTCGCCGGCTTCGAGGTCAATCCCGAAAATTGCTCCAAGTTTGTCGTCTGCCAGTCGGCCCTCGGAAAATTCCGCGGCGGTGGGCAAGTCGAGACTGCTGCCGATCAACTCGGCGGCATCGACGTCGCGCAGCAGAAACAGCAACTGCGGCTGCTCGTCCAGTCGGCTGCCAACGCCATACAGCACCGCGGCAACGTGCTTGCACATGCCGGCCCAGTCCGGGCAACTGCAGGCGAACGCCATTTGACCGGGCTGCGGAAACAAGCCGGCATGGCGGTCGGTCACCACCCTCAGCACCTGATCGGAAAGTCTGCCTTGCAGCAGTTCCAGGAGAGAGCCTATTTCGCCGGAACACTTCTTTTTGATGGCGGCCCAGGCGGCTGGCGACAAGGACTCCATAGTGGCCGTCACCCGATACAATGAAGAGCCCATCACCAGCGCATCAATGCGCCCGGCCTGGATCGCCAGGTGACAGACCGATCCGTTGCGAACATAGCTGCGGCCGCGCGGCAGACGATTCGCGAAATCGGAAAACGCCTCCAGATGCGTACACCAACCCTTTCCCCAAAAGCTGGTTGCAATCAAGCGGCCCTGCAGGCTCACCGGCTGTATGGCCTGGCCTGCCTTGATCAATTTCTTCACTTGCTGCGCCGCCTTCGCGCGCCGAGCGGCGACCGGCACGTAAGGTTTCCAGGATTCGTAACCGTATGACATCGATGTTCCTTACATGAGTGCTCGCTTTACATCCAGTCGCACCAGCTCCAGCAACTGCTCGTCAGCAAGCTCGGTCAGATTCACTTCACCATCTGCGCCGAGAATATCGTCGGCCAGCTTGCGCTTGTCCGCAATCAGTGCGTCGATGCGCTCCTCGATGGTGCCTGCGGTGACGAACTTGTGCACCAGCACGGGCCGTTTCTGGCCGATGCGGAACGCGCGATCGGTCGCCTGATTCTCCACGGCCGGATTCCACCAGCGATCGAAGTGGATCACCTGGCTGGCTGCGGTCAGGTTCAGGCCGGTACCCCCGGCCTTGAGAGAAAGCACCAGGAACGGCGGGCCGCCGTCGGCCTGGAAATGCTCGACGATGGCCTTGCGGGCGCCGACCGCCGTGCCGCCATGCAGGCACAGTCCCGGGCGTTGGAAGACGCCAGCGAGATGACCTACCAGCGGGTCGATGATCTCGCGGAACTGGGTGAACACCAGGACGCGCTCCTGGCGCTCGGCCAGTTCTTCGCACAGTTCGGCGAGGCGCAGAAACTTGCCACTGTCGACCGCCGCATAGCCGCCGTCGCCGCTGCGTTGGCTCGGATGGTTGCAGATTTGTTTGAGCCGCATCAGGGTCTGCAGCACCAGCCCGCGCCGCGCGATGCCGTCGGCCGAAGCGAGCGCCACACGCATGGACTCGACGGTTTGCTGGTAAAGACGCGCCTGGGTTCTGGACAGCGCGCAGAAACATCGGGTTTCGGTCTTTTCCGGGAGATCGGCGATCACGCGGCGGTCGGTCTTCATGCGCCGCAGGATGTACGGGCTGACCAGCTGTCGCAGCGGCGCATAGGAAACCTGCTCGCGCTGCTCCAACTGCTTCACGAAGGACTTGAACACGCTGGCCGATCCCAGCAAACCCGGGTTGAGGAAATCGAACAGCGACCACAGGTCGCCGAGACGGTTTTCAACCGGCGTGCCGGTGAGCGCGATACGTGAGTGTGCGGAGAGCTGTTTGACCGCCTTGCTTTGCCGCGTCCCGGCGTTCTTGATCGCCTGGGCCTCGTCCAGGATGACCAAGTGCCAACCCATGTCGCGCAGCCAGGCTTGCCGGTGCAGCATCGAGTAGGTCGTGACCGCAAGATCCACACCCTGAAGTTCAGCGGCGGGTGCCCCGGCGATGCGCTCCAACTTGTCTGCGTCGCACTCCGCAGGATGGAGAAACTGGAGCTTCAGCGTCGGCGCGAAGCGCTGCGCCTCGCTGCGCCAGTTGCCCAGCAAGGAGGCTGGCACCACCAGCAACGAGGGCTTTTGTGTCGCTGCCGCGCCTTGGCGCATGGACAGCATCAAGGCCAGCACTTGCAGGGTCTTGCCCAGTCCCATGTCGTCGGCCAGGCAAGCACCCAGGCCCAGGCCGGACAGGAACCGCAGCCAGTCGACGCCCTCACGTTGATAGGGACGCAAAGTCGCCTGCAGCGCGGTGCCGGCGTCGACGGTCTTGAGCTGGCCCGGGTTGCGCAATCCGGCGAGAAGCTCGCGCAGCCGGCTTCCCGCCTGCACCTGCATCCATACCTGTTCGGTCTCTATCTCTGGCCCGAGGCTCAAGTCTGCCGGCGCGCCCGCGAGCAGGCGCATGCCTTCGATGAACGAGATCTGGCCGCTGCGCGCCTGCTTTTCGACCGCTCGCCAATGTTCGAGCGCCTGCTGGAGTTTCTCCCGGTCCACTTCGACCCATTGACCCTTGAGCAGGACCAGTCCGTCGTCGCCGGCCAGCAGGTCTTCTATCTCCCCGGCTGAAAGCGACCTGTCGCCGAGCGCCACGCCGACATCGAAGTCCAGCATGGCGTCCGTGTCCATGCGCACGGCGTCGCGGCGGTCGATGTTTACCCGCACCCGGGCGCGCGGTCGCGCCTTCCACCAGTCCGGCACACGCACCGAAAGGCCGCATTCCTCCAGTTGCGGCAAGCTGGTCAACAACCCATGGGCGCGCTGCGCCGACCATGCCGTTGGCTGATAAATCTGGCCGTTGTCCACCAAACGCTTCATCCATGGACAGCGTGCGGCGGCCTGTTGTACCGGAGTCAGCAGTCGGATCAGGGCCGGGCGGTTCTTTGCACCCGCGTATTGCTGCAGCGCCGTACCCAGCGGCAGGTGCTTGAGTCGCCCACCGCTGCCAAGCCCACTGGTGTAGGTCGCCATGAAGGCGAAAGGCAATTCGGGATCGTTCCGGTTTTCTGCCAGATGCAGCCAGACGCGCCCGACCTGGCGCCACTTGGGTGCACGCTGCTGCATGAAGCGATCGAGCCCGCCATCAGCGCGCAGCGCGTGCTGCACCCAGTCGTTCAAGCCATGCCAGATGTCGACCAGCAACCCGGCGCTCAGATACTCGCCTCCCTGCAGCGGAGGCGCGCCCAGAATCCAGGCGTCGAGTTGCCCCGCCGTCGGCGCCTGGATGACGCTATCCGGCATCTCCGCCGGGACATGGCACAGGGCGGCGACATACATTTCGGAAAAGGTCTGCCAATAGCGCAGGCTCGGCCACGCCGCAGCTTCCGGCCTTCGCGCGGCCAGCAAGAACAAGCCCTCGCGCCAGTCGAGGAGGAACGCGTCGCGTACCCCCGGATCCAACAGATCCCGGTCAGAAGATTCCGTCTCAATCCAGCGCAGGTTGCCCGCAGGAGTCAGTTGGATGTCAGGCATATATGTCTGGCGACGAGGCCGTCCGCTGGCGGATCGAGTATCTTGTACAAGCACGAGGGCGTCAGGCAATGCCCGACTAACCGAGGCCAGCGGACGCCACCCGACCGCGGCGGTAACATTTCGGCATCTGCCACGCCGAATGCGACGTGGCAGGTACGCGGCGCGTAATCAGCTTCGAGCCGGTCATGCCTCATCGATCGCAGGTCGAGGGTCGGCGGTTGAGCAGCAGCGAATTCAAACATTCGGGTTGGAAAGTAGTGTCTTGAAGGAGATGTCGGTCATGCCAAAAGCCGGGTTTGTTCCCGCCAAGCTCAAGCCGTGGATTGACGCCCGCCAACGATATCACCTGTCGCATGCTCAGGTTCAAATGGCTCGCGAACTGGGGATGAATCCCAACAAGTTCGGTGGCATCGCGAACCACCGGCAAGAGCCCTGGAAGCTGCCGCTTGCTCAATTCATCGAGGAATGTTTTCAAAAACGCTTCGACCGCAAGCAGCCACTGGATGGTCGCTCCATTGAGGAAAAGGAAGCCGAGAGGTGCGCACGGAAGCATGCAAGCCAAGCAGAGCGCGCTGGATCCGCCATGCACACGGCGGGTGGCCGCGACAAGGCCCGGACTTGAATGGCAGCTTGGCGCCAAGGTGGCGCGAAGCGCCGGATGAGGGTTCGGGCGGAGCGTACAGGCGCAATCTTGAATCCTGCGCCCGCAGGCTTCGCCCGAACCCTCTCCTCTCCCGACGCTGGCTCTTGATCACCTCTTGCCTTGATGCAGAAGAGCCGGCGGGCCGTGCCCGCCCTTGATCAGGGCCGGATCTGGAGCGCGGCAGAGCCGGCGCGAGCGCTCGGCGTCCGCGAATCGACCACGCGGCGCTATCTGGATCTGCTCACCGATGCGCTGATGGTGCACCAGTTGCAACCGTGGCACGCTCCTGGGGCGCGGCGATCGACCTGAGCCTGTGAAATCAGATGACGTGAAGTTCTTCGCGAATGACGCGACGCAAGGTGCGCTCAAGTGAGCCATCGCGCTCGTGCATGTACGCGCGCAACGCCTCATTGATCAAGGTCTGATAATTGCCGCCACCAGCCACTTGGCTACGAAACCACGCCAACACGTCGGCATCGAGCCGGATGGTGATGTGTTCCTTGCCCTTGTTTTCCTTTTGGATCCGAGCAAGTTGCGGTACATCCGCTGCGCGTTTGGCGCCGCTAAAATCAAGTTCTGGCATATCATTGTTCATGCTTCAAATCTCGATACGGGCGCGCTTCACCGGGACTGGCCTTGCGCGCTGAAATAATTCGGATGAAATCGAAACCGCTTTTTTAATACGTCTCGTGAGCTTATACGTTCCGTGAGCTTGCCGATCCACCATGGAAAACGTTCATTTGATGATGGATTTTCATGGTGCATAAGTATCGCCTCCTCATGATTATCAGGTCCGGTGCCATCGACGACGTTCGCGCTGTGCCCAAACGCTGTCAGGTGGTGATGCCGATCGGGCTGCGCCAGTGCGTGGACGTCCTTCTCTGGGTTCGGGTTGATGTCGAAGGCAGGTGACAAGCGCCACCCGTTACCCTCGCGCAGGAACCCGTGGTTACGCAGGTGGTCGTCGCGATTGCCCATCAGGATGGTAAACAGGACGCGCCGGTACATCTGTTCGAGGTCGGCACCCATGTGGTTGGCCACCCCCGCGCACAACCGAAGGAAGTCCCTTGTCGACAGGGAGCGCTCCTGCAGATGATGCACGTTCGTCGACGCCTCAGGCTCTTCCGTAGACATCGTCGAAACGCACGATGTCGTCTTCACCCAGATAGCTGCCGGACTGCACCTCGATCAGTTCCAGCACCACCTTGCCGGGGTTGCGCAGACGATGCTTGCTGCCCAGCGAGATGTAGGTGCTCTGGTTTTCGCTGAGCAGGAACACCTTGTCGTCGCAGGTGACCTCGGCGGTGCCGGAGACCACGATCCAGTGCTCGGCGCGATGGTGGTGCTTCTGCAGGCTCAGGCTGGCGCCGGGCTTGACCTGGATGCGCTTGACCTGGAAGCGCTCACCCGCCTCCAGCGAGTCGTAATTGCCCCACGGCCGGTACACCATGCGGTGCAGCGAGTGTTCGCTGCGGCCGGCGGCCTTGAGCTGTTCGACGATCTTCTTGACGTCCTGCGCGGCGTCGCGGCGTGCCACCAGGGTGGCATCCGGCGTGCTCACCACGATCAGGTCGTCGACGCCCACGGTGGCCAGCAGGTGGCGCGGGTGCGAGCGCAGCAGCGAGTTGCGCGTGTCCACCGCCATGGTGTCGCCTTCGCGCAGGTTGCTGTCGGCGTCCTTGTTGCCGCTGAGCCACAAGGCCGACCACGAGCCGATGTCGCTCCACGCGCAGCTGACCGGGATCACCGCGGCGCGCTGCGTCTTCTCCATCACCGCGTAGTCGATCGAGTTGTCGGGAACCTGCGCGAAGGCGTCGCGATCGACGCGCACGAAATCCAGATCGGCGTGCGCCTTCGCGTGCGCCTCGCGCACCGCGGTCAGCATCGCGGGTGCGTGGGTGGCGAGTTCTTCCAGGAAGCGCGAGGCCTTGAACAGGAACATGCCGGAGTTCCAGTCGTAACCGCCATCGGCAAGATAGGTCTCGGCGGTGGCCTGGTCGGGCTTCTCGACGAACTGGCCGACGCGGAAACCGTGATCGTCGATGGCCTCGGCGCGGCGGATATAGCCGAAGCCGGTGTCCGCCCGGTCCGGACGAACGCCGAACGTGACCAGCCAGCCCTGCTTGGCCAGCGGCAGCGCCTGTTTCACCGCATCGACGAAGGCGGCCTGGTTATCGATCAGATGATCGGCCGGCAACACCAGCAATAGCGCATCGGGATCGCGCGCAAGCGCCTGCAGCGCGCCCAGTGCGATCGCCGGCGCGGTATTGCGCGCCAGCGGTTCGAGCACGATGGTGGCGCCCTCGACGCCGGCCTCCAGCAACTGGTCGGCGGCGAGGAAGCGGTGGTCCTCGCTGGCCACCACGATCGGCGCGGCGACGTCCGGCAGCCGGCGAGTGCGTGCGATGGTCTGCTGGAACAGCGTGCCGTGGCCGGTCAGCGTCAGGAATTGCTTGGGCAGGTTCTTGCGCGACACCGGCCATAGCCGCGTACCACTGCCGCCACTGAGGATAAGGGGGATCAACATGTCGTTCCGTCGGTTGCCATGGAGAGAATCCACAAGATTGTGGACTAAACGCACCCTCCGTGTCGCGGTTGGTCGTCACCCCAACCCTATGGGCCGCGCGGACCGGTAGGAGCCCGCTCGCGGGCGATGCTCCTGCTCCTGCTCTTGCGACTCCCGGCTCTCAACAGCCGAACGGCTGGTCATCCCGAATCCCAAACAAGAGCATCGCCGGCGGCTCTGCTACTTGTTTGTGGGCTGGATCATTGCATTGACATGGTGAACTCATTACACCAAGATAAACCATGCCGAGACTCAAGCAGTTTGCCGGGTGTCATATCGCGATTTACCCGCGCGATCACCGCCCGCCGCATGTGCATGTTGAGTTCCGTGATGGCAGTCGCTGCACGGTCGAGATCGAATCGCTGAGTGTGTCGGGCACCATACGGCCGGTAGCGAGGCTCGCATCGGCCATGGCGTGGATCGCGGCAAACAAGGTAATGCTGCTGGCAAAGTGGAAGGAGATCGTGCGATGAACAAACCACCTCTGATCCGTACCGTCAAGACGCAGCCGTCGATGACGCTCATGATCACCTGGAGCACCGGTGAAACCCTGCCGGTAGACGTTTCGCGTCTGATCAAACGCTTCAAGCTTTATGCATCGCTGCGCGACCCGGCGCATTTCCGCAAGGCCAAGGCTGATGCCTGGGGCCATGCCGTGCTGTGGCCGGGCGGAGTGGACATGGGTGCGGATCAACTCTACGAATTGGCGCGGGAGCAGGCGGGCGAATGGGGCCATGAGCGCTTCGCCGCGTGGATGACCCTGCACGGTCTGTCCCTCAATAGTGCCGCTGATGCGCTGGGCTTGAGCCGTCGCATGATGGCTCATTACCGCACTGGCAGCCGGCCGATCCCCCATGTTGTCGCCCTGGCTTGCGAGGCGTTATCGGCGCGCTGGAACGCAAAAGCGGCATAGCGTTGCTTTATAGGCCGGATTCGCAGACCGGCCGACCGAAGCCCGACAGGCTGCCAGGTTGCCAGGCTCAGGCAGCTTCCAGCGCCACGTGAACCCGCCGGCCCAGCGCCGTGGCGATGTTCGCCAGCGTTGACGAACTGATGGCGGACCTGAATGCGGACGATTAAGCGATCGTCCCAGTTCAAGACGGACTACAAGCGCGAATTGAAGGGTTCCCACGCAAAGACGCTCGATGCTGACCTGCGCGCGGCGATCACGCTTCTGGCAAGCGACAGCCAACTGCCTGAGCACTATCGGGAGCATGCGTTGACAAGGAACTGGGGCGCTGCCGGCGACATCCACATACACCCTGATCTGGTGCTGATCTACGCGAAGCCGGTCGACAAGGGGAAAGGCCACAAGGATCTGCAGATCCTGCGCCTCGAACGCATCGGCTCGCATTCTGACCTGAAGCTCTGACTACCAGACAAATTTGCCGGCGGCTGGTTTTGGACCGGAATGGCTGGTTTGAGCTCATTCCAAGTGGCGTGTTTGATTGGATTACGCCGCATTTCCCCGTCGCGCAGGGCGGGCAGTGCCCGCCGCTCTGCTGTCGATCAGCCGCGATATCCTGTAGAGCCCGCTCGCGGGCGATGCTTTTTCGAATCCCGAATCCCGAACAAAAAGCATCGCCAGCGAGTGGGCTCCTACGCTTGGTTGGGGGATTGTCGGGCGAGATCGGTGAGCACGTGGCTCAGTCCTTCGCGCCAATCGGGCAGGGGGAATCCGAACATTTTCTGGAAGCCGTGATTGTCCAGCAGCGACCATGCCGGGCGCTGCGCCGGAGTCGGGTAATCGGCGGTGGCGATCGGCAGCACTCGCGGGGCGCGGGCGAGCAGCCCGCGAGCGACGGCCTGCGCGAAGATGACAGTGGCGAAATCATGCCAACTGGTCGCGCCACTGGCGACCAGGTGATGCGTGCCCTGGAGTTGTTTGCGTTGCGTGGCGTTCGCTCGCTGCCAGCCATCGAGCGCCGCCAGGCTGGCCGCCACGATCAGGCCGGTGTCGGTGGGTGCGCCGTGCTGGTCGGCCACCACGCGCAGCTCGTCGCGCTCGGCGCCCAGGCGCAGCATGGTGCGCAGGAAATTGTTTCCGTGCGCGGCATACACCCAGGCGGTGCGGAAAATCAGGTGATCAGCGCCGCTGGCCTTGAGTGCCTGTTCGCCAGCCAGTTTGCTGCGCCCGTACGCACCCAGTGGTGCGGTCGGCGCATCCACCGCGTAGGGTTGCGATTGGCGCCCGTCGAAGACGTAGTCGGTGGAGTAGTGGATCCCCAGCGCGCCATGCGCCGCGGCCCAGCGACCGATCACCCCGACCGCCTCGCCGTTGACGCGGGTGGCCAGCGCCTCTTCCTGCTCGGCCCGGTCGACCGCGGTGTAGGCGGCAGCGTTCACGATCACGTCCGGCAGCACGCGGTCGAGCAGGGCGGGCAGCGACTCGGGGTTCGACAGGTCGGCGATCTCGCCTTGTCCGCCACCAGTCAACACGCCGTCGCGACTGGCCGCCACCAGATTGCCTCGCGTGGCCAGGCCGCCGTGCTCCAGAAAGGTACGACCAAGTTGGCCGTTGGCGCCGAGCAGCAGGGTTCTCACCGTACGTAGACCGGTAACCGCTCCGGCGGCACGTCTTCGAGCAGCGGCGTCTTGCCGTCCTTGTCCGACAGCAACGGGTCGCTGACCGGCCAGTCGATGCCCAGCGCGGCATCGTTCCAGCGGATGCCGGCATCCGCCTTCGGATCGTAAAGTGCCGTGCACTGGTAGGTGAAGGTGGCGAATTCAGACACCACGCAGAAGCCGTGCGCGAAACCTTCGGGAATCCAGAGATGCCGATGGTTGGCGGCCGTCAACATCACGCCCGCCGACTGGCCGAACATGGGCGAGCCGTGGCGGATATCCACCGCCACATCGTAGACCTCACCTTCGAGCACACTGACCAATTTGCCCTGCGGGTTTGGCCACTGGTAATGCAAGCCGCGCAGCACACCACGCGCCGAGCGCGAAACATTGGATTGCACGAAGTGGTGGTCGATACC
Source organism: Rhodanobacter sp. (assembly GCA_004298505.1). Taxonomy (GTDB): domain Bacteria; phylum Pseudomonadota; class Gammaproteobacteria; order Xanthomonadales; family Rhodanobacteraceae; genus Rhodanobacter. The sequence continues at coordinate 27,937 of SCRO01000103.1, read as the reverse complement.
GACGGCGCGGTACTTCGCCTGGTTGTAGCTCTCGTAGAAAAAGCCGCGGGCGTCGCCGAACACCTGCGGCTCGAGGATCAGCGCACCCGGCAGCGCGGTCTCGATCACCTTCATCGGGCGTGGCCCTCGCGCACCAGGTGCTGCAGGTATTGGCCGTAGCCGGTCTTGGCCAGCGGTTCGGCCAGGCGCAGCAGTTGTTCGTCGTCGATCCAGCCGTTGAAGTGGGCGATCTCCTCCGGGCAGCACACTTTCAGGCCCTGCCGGTTCTCGATCGTCTGGATGTAGTTACCCGCTTCCATCAGCGATTCGTGCGTGCCGGTGTCGAGCCAGGCGAAGCCGCGGCCGAGTTGCTCCAGCTGCAGCGAGCCGTCGTCGAGATAGCAGTGGTTGAGATCGGTGATCTCCAGCTCACCGCGTGGCGAGGGTTGCAGTGCCGCGGCGTAGTCGCAGACCCGCTCGTCGTAGAAATACAGGCCGGTGACGGCGTAGTGCGACTTCGGCGCGGCGGGCTTTTCCTCCAGCCCGATCACCTTGCCGGTGGCGTCGAACTCGGCCACGCCGTAGCGCTCGGGGTCCTTCACCCAATAGCCGAACACGGTAGCGCCGCGTTCGCGCGCGGCGGCGCGCTTGAGTCGTTCGGTGAAGCCGTGGCCATAGAAAATGTTGTCGCCCAGCACCAGGCAACTGGGCTTGCCGTCGACAAAGTCGCGGCCGATGGTGAACGCCTGGGCCAGGCCATCCGGCGAGGGTTGTACCGCGTAGTGGATGTCGATGCCCCACTGCGAGCCGTCGCCGAGCAGGCGTTGGAACATTTCCTGCTCGTGCGGCGTGTTGATCAACAACACCTCGCGGATACCGGCCAGCATCAGCGTGGCCAGCGGGTAATAGACCATCGGCTTGTCGTACACCGGCAAAAGCTGCTTGCTGATCGCACGGGTGATCGGATGCAGCCGGGTGCCGGAACCCCCGGCGAGGATGATGCCCTTCTGTGCGCTCATGCGCCGAGCCGCTGCATGCGGTAGCTGCCGTCGAGCACGCGTTGCACCCACGCTTGGTGCGCAAGATACCAGTCCACGGTCTGCGCGATGCCGCTTTCGAAGGTGTGCGTAGGTTGCCAGCCGAGTTCTTCCTGCAACTTGCCGGAGTCGATCGCATAGCGCCGGTCGTGGCCGGGGCGATCCTTCACATAGGTGATCAGCGCTTCGCGCGGCTGGCCGCCGGCCAGCGGCCGCCGTGCGTCGAGCAGGCCGCAGATCGTCTTCACCACGGCGAGGTTCTCGCGCTCGGCGTTGCCGCCCACGTTGTAGGTTTCGCCCACGCGGCCGGCCTCGAGCACGCGGCGGATCGCGCTGCAGTGGTCACCGACGAACAGCCAGTCGCGGATGTTCCGGCCGTCGCCATACACCGGCAACGCTTCGCCGGCCAGCGCCTTGGCGATCACCAGCGGGATCAGTTTCTCGGGAAACTGGTACGGGCCGTAGTTGTTCGAGCAGTTGGTGGTCAGCACCGGCAGGGCGTAGGTGTGGTGGAACGCCCGCACCAGGTGGTCGGAGGCGGCCTTCGACGCGGAGTAGGGCGAGTTCGGGGCGTACGGCGTGGTCTCGGTGAACTTGCCCGCGGCGCCCAGCGAGCCGTATACCTCATCGGTCGACACATGCAGGAAGCGGAAGTTGTCGCGCGCCGCCCCTTCCAGCCCACGCCAATAGTCGCGGGCGCATTCAAGCAGGCCCAGGGTGCCGACCACGTTGGTCTGCACGAACTCGGCGGGGCCGTCGATCGAGCGGTCGACATGCGACTCGGCGGCGAAATTGACGATCGCATCGGGCCGGTGCTCGGCCAGCAGCTGAGCCACGCGTGTGCGGTCGCCGATATCGCCGTGCACGAATACGTGCCGGTCGTTGCCCCGCAGCGCGGCCAAGGTATCCAGGTTGCCGGCGTAGGTCAGCTTGTCCAGATTGACAACGCGCAAGCCATCGGTAACCGCCTGCAACACGAAATTGGCGCCAATGAAACCGGCTCCGCCGGTGACCAGCAACGTCTGCATGCAACTCTCCAAGGTTAATCGGCTTATTTTGCCACAAGCCGCGTCGCACCGGGTCAGGCCGCTGGGGCGGGCTTGCGGAGTCCGTTCATGCCGGGCATTGTTGCCACACCTCTGCTGGTGGGTTGGAGCGGACGACGGTGAGGCGTTGGCCAGGGACCTGGCGTCAGGAAGCACAGACGTTGCGCTGAGTTCTTTCTTGTCCGAGGTGGGTGTGCCCGTTCCCTTCCTGAAAACGTTTCGTCCGGTGGCACGAAGGTTCATCCTTCGCGCGCTGCTGAGCCCCCGCCTTGCAGCGGTGCGTCACGGCTTTCCGCCCGCGGTGCGGCAATGGATACTGGGCGCGATCGAGAAGCCGGTGCGACAGGATCTCGGTTTTCCTCGCACGCCGGACTGGCACAGGCGAAGCACGCCAGCCGTCGCCGTGGCAGCGGCGGCTGCAAGAACCCGGAGGGATGCCCCACCCGACGGGGTCAATATGTACGGATACTTTTCACGCTGGATGGGCCTGGGTGAATGCGCGCGGCTATATGCCCATGCGTTGCTGGCCGCCGGTCATGCCGTGGCCTTGCACGATGTGGACATCGATATCCCCCACGCCCGGCTTGACACCACGCTGGGTCCATACATGGGCGTGACCTCGTCGTTCGCGTGGAACCTGATCTTCATCAACCCGGATCACTGGGAGGAGGCGCTGCCCGGCATCGCGCGCCATGCCCCGGCTACGGGTCGCCTGATCGGCTACTGGTTCTGGGAGTTGGAGACCTTCCCGCAAGGCTGGCTTGCCGCGCTCGACCACGTCGACGAAATCATGGTCTCGTCGGCCTTCGTCGAACAGGCCGTGCGCAAGGTCTGCGACAAGCCGGTGACGCGGGTGCCGCTGCCGCTGGTCATGGGCGACGACAGCGGCCTGCAACGCCGGCATTTCGGCCTGCGCGAGGACGATTACGTGTTTTTTTGCTCGTTTGACTTCAACTCGTCGATCGTCAGAAAGAACCCCGGCGCGGTCATCGAGGCGTTTCGACAGGCATTCCCGCGCGGGGATGAGAAGGTCGCCTTGCTGATCAAGTCCAGCAATGGGGATCGTCATCTCGCCTTGCTTATGCAGTTGTTCGCCCTGGCCGCTGCCGACAAGCGCATCGTCGTGCGCGACGACCTGCTTGAGCGCGCCGATCTGCAGGCACTGCATCGTTGCATCGATGTGTATGTTTCGCTGCACCGCTGCGAAGGCTTCGGTCTGGGCATGGCCGAAGCCATGTGCATAGGCAAGCCGGTGGTGGCGACCGCGTACTCCGGAAACATGGAGTTCATGACGGCAGACAACAGCTGCCTGGTCGACTATCGGATGATTGCCGTGCAGCCGGGAGATTATCCTCACGGGGAAGGGCAACAGTGGGCCGATCCCGACCCCGGACATGCGGCCCGGCACATGCGGGCGCTGCACCAGGATCGTAGCCTGGCGAGCCGGCTGGGTGCACAGGCGAAGCGCGACATGGCACGTGATTTTTCGGTCGAAGCTTGCATGAAGGTATTGGCCGCGCGGCTGCCGCTGCCGGATTGCGAACCGGTCGAGCAGGCCCGGCCACGGAGCGTACCGGAAGGCCTGGTGTAAGCCATCAACGATCAGCCCACGGCTGCAATTGGGGCGCCGCGGGGGCAACACGGCAATGGATGAAAGGACCGTATGACGAACAGAAATGCCAGCATGGCGCACGCTCAGACCGACCGGTCTGCGCCGGGCACGCCACCAGGTGTAGTCGACTGGCGCGCGTTGGCGGATGCGCGGTTGACCCGACTGGTCCAACTCGAGCACGACCTCTCGGTCTTGCGTGAGCGCATGAACGCTGTGCAGGTTGAGTATCGCGAACTGCTGCTGGCCAGCGACAGTCAGTTGCAGCGAATCTGGGAGGTCGATCGGGCCCGCGTGAAACTCGGCCGCCGGCTGGACGACCTGGCGCGTGAACATGCCGCCATGCGCGCATCCTTCCTGGGCAGTCGTTCCTGGCGCCTGACGCGCCCGCTGCGCAGCCTGTCCGCTTCGGTGTCGGCGTGCCGAAGAGGCGTGGGCAACCTGTTGCGGGCCATGTTGCGCGTGCCGTGGCTGCGCCGGGTAGCGGGCATCGTGGCGCGCACGGTACCTGGCTTGCACCGGCGTCTGCGCTCGAGGCTTTACCCTCGTGGTTGAGCCACTCCGCTGCCGCTGGGTTCCGGTCGGGTCGACGCCGGGGACGAGCCACCGGTGCGCTCAGGCATGCGAGGCGTCCCGATGAGGATCGTGCTGGATCTGCAGGGGGCGCAGTCGCATAGCCGCCTGCGCGGCATCGGCCGTTACACCTTGTCGATGGCCAAGGCGTTTGCGGCGGAGGCTGCTGACCACGAGTTGTGGCTGATGCTGAACGGTTGTCAGGATGAATCTTCCGCCAGCCTGCTCGCACAATTTGCCGGATTGATCCCGCGCGAGCGGATCGTCGTCAACGCGTTGCCATCAGGTATCGCCGGTTGTCATCCGCAAAATCACCAGCGCATGCACCTTGCCGCGGCGGCGCAGGCCACCCTGCTGGCCGGCCTGCGCGCCGATTGCATCTGGCACAGCAGCATGTTCGAGGGTTGGGGTGACGATTCGATCGTGACCCTGGGCGATGGCGGTGAAGATGGTCGCCACGTGGCCACGCTGTACGACCTGATTCCGCTGCTGAACCCGGCCCATCATCTGCATGATGCCGGCTACCGTCAGTGGTACTACCGCCGCCTCGGCCTGCTCAAGCGCTGCGGCTTGCTGCTGGCCATTTCCGAGTCGTCGCGTCGCGAGGCCAGCGACTGGCTGCAGGTGCCGGACGATGCCATCGCGGTCATCTCCGGTGCCGCCGATCCGGTGTTTCGCCCCATCCCACTCGACCCGGCATGCCGCGACGAGTGGCGACAGCGCTGGCAGCTGCAGTCCGCCTTTGTGCTGTATGTGGGGGGCTATGACGCACACAAGAACGTCGAGACCCTGGTGGCGGCGTTCGCGGAATTGCCGGGTGGTGTGCGCGAGCCATATCAGCTGGTGCTGGCGGGACGCTGCAGCGAGAGCGCGCAAAAGCGCTTGCGCCAAGCCGGGCGCAAGCACCGGCTGGCTGAGCACCAGCTCGTTTTCACCGGGTCGCTCGCGGACACCGAGCTGGCCAGGTTGTATTCCGCTTGCACCGTGTTCGTGGCGCCTTCGCTGCATGAAGGGTTGGGGTTGCCAGCGCTGGAGGCCATGGCCTGCGGTGCCGCGGTGATCGGCTCCAACACGAGCAGTTTGCCGGAAGTGATCGGTCGTACCGACGCCCTGTTCGACCCGCGCAGCCGAAGCTCGATCGCGGCCAAGCTGCATGAAGCACTCGCGGACGGCGGGTTTCTGGCCAGCCTGCGCGAGCACGCGGCGATCCAGGTGCGGCGCTTCACGTGGCCGCTCAGTGCGCGCCAGGCATGGGCTGCCATCGAGGGCCATGTCGGCGCCAACAGGGCCGGGCAACGGCGCGTTCCCGTGCGGCCGCGCCTGCTCTACGTCTCGCCGCTGCCACCGGTACGCTCGGGCATCGCCGATTACAGCGCGCGCCTGCTGCGCGAACTGGCCTGCCACTACGATATCGACGTCGTCATCGACCAACCCGAGCTGGTTGATCCATGGGTGTCGGCCAACTTCCCGATCCGGTCGCTGCCTTGGTTCATGGCTCATGCAGGCGCGGTGGAGCGGATCCTCTACCACTTCGGTAATGCGCCGTTCCATGCACACATGTTCGGCATGCTGCAACAGCATTCCGGTGTGGTGATGTTGCACGACTCATGCCTGGGCTCAGTGCGAAACTGGATGGCGAACGAGGCGGACGAGCCGGACAGCTTTTCGCGCGTACTGTATGACAGCCACGGCTATGCCGGCCTGCGGCACGAACTGCGGCACGGGCGCGGCGCCACTCTCGCAGTGCTGCCGGTCAATCGCGACGTGATCGAGCGGGCCACCGGCGTGATCGTGCATTCACACTATGCCGTGCGGCAGGCGCGCCTGCATTACGGCCCGGCGGCCGCCGACAAGATGATCGTGGTGCCGTTCCCCCGGCAACGCGCCGGGGGCGACCGTGGTTTGGCGCGACGCCTGCTTGGCATCGAGCCCGGGGACTTAGTGGTGTGCAGTTTCGGCATGTTGGCGCCGACCAAGTTGAACCAGCGCCTGCTGTCGGCCTGGCTGCACTCGGACCTGGCCCGCGATGCCCGCTGCCATCTGCTGTTCGTCGGCGAGAATCACGGCGGCGACTACGGACAGGCGCTGACCCGCCAAATCGCGGCGTCCGGCCTGGGCTCGCGCATCCGCATCACGGGCTTTGTCAGTGCGCAGAGCTATGCCGACCATCTCGACGCCGCCGACATGGTGGTGCAATTGCGCACCGACTCGCGCGGCGAGACCTCGGCGGCGATTTTCGATGCCCTGGCGCATGGCCGGCCGCTCATCGTCAATACCCACGGCTCGGCTGACGAACTCCCGACGCAGGCGGTGCTCGCGGTTTCCGATCGATTCGACGAGCTCGAGCTGGTGGATGCGCTTGAGTCGCTGCGACAGGATCCGCAGCGGCGCGCCGAGCTCACCGCCGGTGCGCTCGACCTGATCGGCCAGCATCATCCCGCCAAAGTGGCCTTGTTGTATCGGGACGCCATCGAGCACTTCGTGCGCCGGTCACCGGTGGCGGTGGAACGGCGCTTGCTGGCCGACGTTCGGCGCAAGTCATCCGACCCGGAGTTATCGGGGCCGGCTCGGCAGGAATGGCAACGCATCATGGCGGCAAACCTGCCGCGGGTGGATCGACCACAGCTGTATGTCGACGTGACGGCCACCGCGCGCAGCGGCCTGCATACCGGGATCGAGCGGGTCGTGCGCGGCGTGCTGTCGGCCTTGCTGGCGCTGGGACAGGACCGCTACCGGGTCGAGCCGGTCAAGCTCGTGGGTAGACGTTATGTACACGCCACGGCTTACGGCCTGCAGGTGCTGGGGCATCGACCGGTCGAGTTGCCGGAGCGCGAGGCGCAGCCACGCCTGGGCGATATCCTGCTCGGCCTGGATTGGGTGGCCGACGACCTGCCAGCCAATACGGCGTTGCTCGACGCCTGGCGGGTGCGCGGCGTGCGCATGCTGTTTGTGGTCTACGATTTGTTGCCGGTGCGCGAGCCGCAATGGTTTCCGGAAGGCATCGCGCCGATGCACGCGCGTTGGCTGCGCTGCGTAGGGTCGCACGCAGACGGGCTGTTGTGTATCTCCCGCTGCGTTGCCGACGACCTGCGCCGCTGGTATGACGGCCACCCGCCCGTGCGGCACGATGCCTTGCCGCTGGGCTATTTCTATCCCGGCAACGACCCGGCCTCGACCCGGCCCACCGTGGGCTTGCCGGCGGATGCCACATCGGTGCTGGCGCGGCTGGCTGCGTCGCCGTCGTTTCTGATGGTCGGCACGGTCGAGCCGCGCAAGGGCCATGCGCTGGTGCTGGAGGCCTTCGAACAGCTGTGGGCAGCCGGCGTGGCGGCGACTCTGGTCGTGATCGGGCGCCAGGGCTGGATGTGCGAGGCCGTGGCCAGGCGGATGCGCGCGCACGCGCAGGCCGGAACCGGCCTGATCTGGATGGAGCAGGCCAGCGACGAGTTCCTGGAGCTGATCTTCGGTCGGGTGCGCGCGCTGGTTGCCGCTTCGGCCGGGGAGGGTTTCGGTTTGCCGCTGGTCGAGGCGGCGCGCCATGGATTGCCGGTGATCGCCCGTGATATTCCGGTGTTCCGCGAGGTATCGTCGGCCTTTGCCAGCTACTTCGACGGCGAGGATGTGTCCACCCTCGTCGCGGCGCTGCGCCAGGCGAGCACCACCGCACGGCCGCGCCTGGCAGCGGATACACCGGCTACGCCCAGCCTGCTCAGCTGGCAGGAGACTACCGGCCGGCTGTATGAGATGCTGCTCGATCCAGGCCACGCGCAGTGGCTGTCACCGTGGCGGCCGCGCACCCGATCCGCTCCGGAATGAGGCTGTTCACGGGCTCGCCAAGGATCGCTTGGACTGAGCGCGGCTTGCCCGTAGCATGTCCATACCCAACCGTATGCAGGAACCGCGCATGAAGGCAGCTTTGATCACGGGCATCACCGGGCAGGACGGTGCCTATCTGGCGGAGCTTCTGCTGCACAAGGGTTATCGCGTGGTGGGCGCTTACCGCCGCACCAGTTCGACCAACTTCTGGCGCATCGAGGAACTGGGCATCCACCAGCACCCGCAGCTTGAACTGGTCGAATTCGACCTGACCGACATGGGTGCGGCCATCCGCCTGCTGGAGAAGTATGAGGTCGGCGAGGTCTACAACCTGGCCGCGCAGAGTTTTGTCGGCGTGTCGTTCGACCAGCCGGTGACCACGACCCAGATCACCGGCGTGGGTGCGCTGCACCTGCTTGAGGCGATACGCGTGGTCGATTCGTCGATTCGCTTCTACCAGGCCTCTACTTCGGAGATGTTCGGCAAGGTGCGCAAGACGCCGCAGTGCGAGCAGACACCGTTTCATCCGCGCAGCCCGTATGGCGTTGCCAAGCTGTATGCGCACTGGATCACGGTGAACTATCGCGAATCGTATGGTTTGTTCGGGGCCAGCGGCATCCTGTTCAACCACGAGTCGCCGTTGCGCGGGCGTGAATTTGTCACCCGCAAGATCACCGACGCGGTGGCAAAGATCAGGCTTGGCAAGCTCGATGTGCTGGAACTGGGCAACCTGGACGCACAGCGCGACTGGGGCTTCGCGCGGGAATACGTCGACGGCATGTGGCGCATGTTGCAGATGGATGCTGCCGAGACCTATGTGCTGGCCACCGGCCGCACGCAAACCGTGCGCAATTTCGCCAGCATGGCGTTCGCGGCGGTGGACATCGAGCTCGCCTGGCATGGCACCGAAGCCGATGAACACGGGCTGGACAAGCGCAGCGGCAAGACCCTGGTGCGCATCAATCCACGCTTCTTCCGGCCCGCCGAAGTCGACCTGCTGAGCGGCGACGCGAGCAAGGCGCGTTCCGAGCTCGGCTGGTCCGCGCCGACGTCGCTTGAGGCCTTGTGCCGGATGATGGTCGAGGCCGACCTGCGCAGGAACGAGCATGGCAGTTCCTTCTGAACCGGCGTCGCGCCGGGTGCTGGTCACCGGCCGCGACGGCTTCACCGGCCGCTACGTGGCGGCGGAACTCGAACGCGCCGGCTGCGAGGCATGCAGCTTGTCCCTCGCGGATGCCGGCGCGGGAAACGGGCGCGTCGATCTGCTCGATGCCGCGGCAACACGTGCCGCGGTGGCGAGGATCCGCCCGCAGGCGGTGATCCATCTCGCTGCGATTGCCTTTGTTGCGCATGACGACGTGGATGCGCTGTATCGGACCAATATCCTCGGCACGCGCCACCTGCTGGCGGCGCTGGCCGATCTGCCGGAGCCACCGGCGGCCGTGGTGCTGGCCAGCAGCGCCAACGTATATGGCAACGCCGCCGGCCAGGCGGGTCCACTGGACGAACGCACGCCGATGGCGCCGGCCAATGACTATGCGGTCAGCAAGCTGGCCATGGAGTACATGGCGCGCACCTGGAGCGGGCGCCTGCCGCTGGTGTTCGCGCGGCCGTTCAATTACACCGGCGTGGGGCAGGCCGAGCGCTTCCTGATTCCCAAGATCGTCGCGCACTTCCGTCGTCGCGCGCGGCGGATCGAGCTGGGCAACCTCGATGTGTGGCGCGAGTTCATGGATGTGCGCGCGGTGGCCTGGGCCTATCGCCGCCTGCTCGAAACCCGTAGCGAGGCCGACACCTTCAACCTCTGTTCGGGCACCGGCCACTCGCTGCGCGAAGTGCTGGCCATGATGGCCGAGATCGCCGGGTATACGATCGAGGTCAGGGTGAACCCGGCCTTCGTGCGCGCTAACGAGGTACGGCACCTCATCGGCGACCCCGCGCGTCTGCGCGCGCGTGTCGGCCCGCTGCCGCAACACCCATTGCACGACACCTTGCGCTGGATGTATGCCGGCGCAGCCCCTACGGGTGCCGCGTGATGGTCACGTTGGCACCGAGCCAGCTGCTGCCGACGAAGTCTTCCTTGCCGGTATTGAACACATGGAAGATCAGGGCGTTGTCGCGCCACTCGAAATTCTTGTCGATATGCGAGTCTGCGCGGGACAGCGACAGTGACACGGAATAGCTGCCTTTGCCCAGCCGCGCGGGGAAGCTGAAGCAGTAGGTGACCTCGTCGCCGGGGGCCAGATGCTCCAGTGGCTGCTCGAGGCGGTGCGTGTTGATGCCGTAGATGGCCTGGCCGAGCCGATCCTTGAGCAGGAAACCGAGCACCAGTCGCGGCAGTGCCGCGTTGGCCCGGACGCGTACCTGCAGGCGCAGCAGCTCGCCGACTTCCACCGTGTCGGCGGGGAGATCGCGCTGATTGAGCAGGCGCACCTCGACGATGCTCGCCTCGGCCGTCCCCGAGATGGTGGTCACGTGGCCGTCGGCGAGGGTTTCCTGTCGGATCCGCTGGTGGTTGTGTTCGGCCATCATCGCGTTGTAGTAGTCGAGCACCTCGATCGGGTCGCCCTGCATGCGGATGCGCCCTGCCTCCATCAGGATCGCGCGGTCGCACACCGTCTGGATCGCGTAGCGGTCGTGCGACACGAGCAACAAGGTAGTGCCTTCGCGCCGGAACTCGCGGATGCGCTCGAAACTCTTGTGCTGGAAGTACGAGTCGCCCACCGAAAGCGCCTCGTCGACAATCAGGATATCCGGTCGCTGGGCGGTGGCCACGCTGAAGGCCAAGCGCATCTGCATGCCGCTGGAATAGGTGCGCACCGGCTGGTCGATGTACTCGCCGATCTCGGCGAAGGCCTCGATCTGCGGCATCAGCCTGGCGATCTCTTCCAGGGAAAGCCCCAGCAACTGGCCGCCCATCACGGCGTTCTGCCGGCCGGTGAAATCGGGGTGGAAACCCATGCCAAGTTCCAGCATGGCCGCCACGCGCCCGCCGATCGTAATCTCGCCGCAACTGGGGCGCACGGTGCCAGCGAGCATCTTCAATAGGGTGCTCTTGCCGGCGCCGTTGGCGCCGACGATGCCCACCGCCTCGCCGGCGCGCAGATGGAAATCGATGTCCTTGAGCACCCAGTGCTCGGTGTGGCGCGGTTTGCCGGCCGGCAGGATCCACTCGGCCAGGCGCGACCACTGCCCGGGATACTGCTTGTAGGCCTTGCCCAGGCCGCTGACGCGAACCTCGCCCATCAGAGTTCGTCCACCATTTCGCCCGCGCGGCGACGAAACAGCAACAACGCGACCACGCACAGGCCCGCAGCAAGAACCGCTACTGGCCAGATCGTGGACCACTGCGGCGTCTTCCCATATACAAAGATACCCTGGTAGGCCTGCGCCAGCGGCGTCATCGGGTTGAGCTTCATCCATGGCCTGGCCGCGGCCGGCAAGGTAGCGGTGGAATAGATGATCGGCGTGAACCAGAACCAGAACTGCAGCAGGATATTGACGAACTGGCCGACATCACGAAAAAAGACGTTGAGCACGCCCGCGATGATACCCAGGCCGGTGGCGAAGGCGATCTGCACCAGCAGGATCGGCAGCGCATACAAGATGATCCAGCCCGGAAGGCTGTGGGTCAGTGCCAGAAAGGCGAGAAAGAGCGAAAACGTGATGGCGAAGTTCACCAAGGCGTTGATCACGGTGATCGCGGGCAGGCAGATACGCGGAAAGTTCAGCTTCTTGATCATGTTCCCGTTGTCCAGGAACACCGTCTGTCCGCGCTGCAGGATCTCGCCGAACAGCCCCCAGGTGAGCAGGCCGGCGCATAGAAAGATGCTGTAGGCGTAGGGGCTGTCGATGCCGGGCAGGCGCGTGCGCATCAGTTCGGCAAACACCACGGTGTAGACCGTGATCATCGCCAGCGGCTGCAGCACGGTCCATGTCGCGCCCAGCAGCGAGTTGCGATAACGGGCCTGGAATTCACGCTTGACGCTACCCAGGATGAAGCCGCGGTAGCGCCACAGGGCGCGAGTGAGGGTGAGGCTCATGCGGCGGCCACTCCGCTCAGTCGGTTATTCCGCTGCCAGATGGCGTGAGAGAAACGCGTCTGGGTCATGGCTTGCGCGCAACGATAACCTGGCTCTTGGGCATGAACTGATCCAGTTGCTGTTTGAGCTGGGCCCCTCGCGGCAGCGCCAGGATGGCACGCCAGGCCTCGGTCCAGTGCGCCAGCGCCGGGTGATCGGGTTTGTCCAGATCCACCTCGCAGGCCCAGAACAGTGCCCACCAGATCGACCAGAAAAACCCATACTGGGTGTGTTCCTCGATGGTCAGGCCGGCACGGGTGACCATGGCGGCAAACTCGGCGCGCTCGATGATACGCACGTGATTGGGCTTCTGGAAGTAACTCGGTGGCGCCACGTGTTTCTGCAGGTTTTCCTGCAGGGCGTCCGGCACGGTCAGCAGGTAGAGCGCGCCCGGCTTGCCGATACGCACGAGTTCGCCGAGCAACTGCTGCGGATCGTCGACGTGTTCGAGCACCTCGGTGCACAGCACGCGGCTGGCCACGGCATCCGCCAGCGGCAGCGGGTTGCCGTTGCTGATGCGCGTGGCGAACATGCCGGGCGCCACTGACGCGAGTCTCGCTTCAATGCCCGCGATCACCTGGGGGTCGATGTCGATGGCGGTGACGTGGGCGCCGCGTTTCAGGCAGAACAGGCTGTTGCCACCGTCGCCGCAACCCACATCGACCACCGTGTCAGCCGGACTTACGGGTACGCCGCGGAACACTTCGTTGGTGTCGTTCTGGAACCATCCGCTCAGCACGGCGTCGTGCAGTCCGACGCCGGTGGCGCCGGTCAGGTCGGCGGCGGCGTCGGTCGAGGATGTTTGCCTGGCGGGTTCGCCGTGAGACGTTTCGGCGGGCTGCCTGTCGGTGGTCGCATCTTGCGGCAACCCCAGGAGCTTCTTGGTGAGATTCGACATGGGAATTACCGTGCTTTGCAGGGGGGGATTGGTGGTGCGCTGGTTGGGTGGCTCCGCAGGGATCCGATGGGTGGATCTTGCATCATGTACCGGACGAGGCTGGTCCGCGCGTATTTTGCATGGCCGGCTTCAGGCATGGTCGACATGGGAGTCATCCGAAGCAGTTGCCGCATGAGCGTCCAGCTGGTCGAAGATGAAGCGTCGCAGTATCGGCTGCACCGTTTCGATCGAGCAGTAACGTCGCAATGAATCGGTAGCCGCGGCACTCATGGCCGCATACACGCCGGGCTCGTGACGAGCTACGTGGTAACTGCGCCGGTAGGCCTTGACCAGCGACTGGTAGTGGATACGTTGGCGCAGCGTTCGGAATGCCTGGCGCTGGTCATGCGGCCAGGTACCTGGTTCGTCGCTGGAATCGATGATGAACGCATTGTCCGGGTTGACGTAGTCAAGCATGGCGGTGTGGCGTGGTGCGACGGCGGGTTTGCCGGCCGACATGTACTCCATCAGGGGCAGGCACTGTCCTTCGCCGAGGGACGTGTTGAGTGCGTAGGTGGTGGCACGCAGCAAGGTGTCGTAGTCATCTTTTTGCAGGTAGGAGTGCACCAGAAGCACGCGGCAGGCCATGGGTCCCATCTTGTAGACGATTTCGAGCATCTCCGGAATCAGGTCGGTGGGGTCGTGATGGGTCAACTTGAGCAGCAGGGTGGCATCGGCTTTTTCGCGCAGCCCGTCGCAGAACGCGCTGATCATTTCCAGCCAATTCTTGCGTGAGTCGTGCGGGTTGAAGATGGCGGTGTACAACACGCCTTGCAGGGTGATGCTGCCCTGGTATTCGTGCGCATTTTCCGGCAGCGGCAGTATATCCGGGAGCGCCGCAAGCAGCAGGCGCTTGCGATACACCGAAAGATCCGTGCGGCGGCTGTCGATCACCAGCCCGGCAATGGGCAGGACCACGGGGTGACGCATCGGCTCGCGCAACGGCTGCATGCGATCCCACAGCGGGGCTGGCACGCTGGCAACGGGAAAGTCCGGACCCAGGGCCGCACGTGTTCGATCTACCGTGAAGCTGGAATGGGTCAGTGCCGCGCCGAGTCTGGTCAGCACGCGGGTCCAGTCGTTGCGTGGCTTGCCACCGAATGCCTCGTTTGGCAGCGTCTCATATTCCCAGGCGAACACCGGGATGGTGGGGCAAGCCAGCCCGATCGGCACCTTGTTTGGCGGCATGAAGCACAGGAATACGCAGGGCTCGCCGTGGCGCACGCAGCCATGATAGATCGGATCCACTTCGTGCTGCGGATCACCGACCTCGATGACGATGCCCAGCTCGTCAAGCAGCGGGCGGAACTCCGCCAGTACGAAGCGATAGCTGTATTCGGGGCGCCCGAGTTGCGCGGAGATTCCCCGGGTTGCCGTGCTGGTATGGATGATCAGTATCACGATTCGGCCGGTAGCGGGTTTGGCCATGCAACCGGCGCGCCGTGTCCTGCCGGCTGCGGCAAGGGCAGCTGCGGACACAGGAACGCATGCAGTTGCGACTTCACGGCCGCGACGCCGCAGTACGCCTGCATGGCCTCGCTGGCGCGACGCGCCATGCGACGGTAGCGCTGGGGGTCATGCACAGCGATTTCGTGGCTCCGACGATACGCCTGCAGCAGGGACTGCCAGTCAAGCTGATGGTAGCTGGTACGGTTGACCTCGCCGTCACCATGGGGCCACACCGTGGGCACGCCGGGGTAGCTTGCCAGCACAAAGGCCAGGTCGTCGCGGATGTAGTCGGCCATGGCGGTATGGTCGGGGGCAAGCGCCGGAATACCGTGGCTGAGGAACTCCACCAGCGGCAGGCACAAACCCTCGCACAGCGAGGCGTTCACGTAATACGTGGTGGCGTCGACGAGGGCGGCATAGTCCTCGTCCGAAAGATAGCCGTTGATGGCGATGACGCGGCATTTGAAGGGCGACAACTTGGTCAGCAGCATCAACAACTGGTGGTGGTGCAAGGTCAGGTCGGTACCGGCCAGCTTCAGCACCAGCGTGGCGTCCACGCTGTCGCGAAACGCCCAGCAGAATGCGGTAATCAGATCCTCCCAGTTCTTGCGTCCCGCCGACGGCGTCAGTACCGAGGTATAGACCACCCCGTGCAAGCGCGTGCGGATGCGCGCTGCCGGCGGCAGCTCCCAGCCGCAGTCGGCTGGCTCCGATTCGTCTGCTTCGCAAGGCTCGTCCAGCCGTGGACGGGGCGGCGTGGTGGGGCTGTCGTCGGTGCCTGGTGGCGCACGCTCGGGCAGCGTCGCGGCGTCATCCGGGTGATGCAGGGTGCCGTCCTCCTCGTCGAGGCAGATCAGGCCGTCCACGTCCAGCCCCATGCGCGAGCTGTCGGCCACGCTGGCAAACACCCTGAGCACGGCGCCGGCGGGCGGTGGCGGGATGCGGGCCGGATCGGGCGGCGGCACCACGGCGGCGAGCGGCGATGGAATCGCCACGATCGGGTAGCCGCACCCCATGCTGCGCTGCACCGCCTCGACGGTATGGCTGGACAGCGTGATCGCCCGCCCAGTGCGGCCCAGCACATGTCGCCAATCGTGTCTGGGGTCATCCTGCCAACAGGCCTCCTCGATCCGCTCGGGGATGTCGGGATACTCCCACGCGAACACCGGGATGGTGGGGCAGGCAAGCCCCCAAGCGGTCTTGTGCGGCGGGGCAAATGACAACAAAACGCAACGCTCACCGTCGCTTAGGCATTGAGCATGGATCAGATCCGCCTGCGCGGGATCCTGCAGTTGAATGACCTCGCCCAGCTGCGCAAGCACACCGCTGAACGCGCGCAGCAGGAAAAAATAGCTGTAGTCGGCGGAGCCGAGCTGCTTCCCGATGGTTTGGCGGTCAACTTGGGCGTACAGGAGAAATTTCATGCGGTTCCGATCAACACGGCAATCCCCGTCAGTCACGACGGTCCAGCGCCTGCATGTTGGCGCACTATCGCCGCGTGCGGAACACCCCGAGGCAGGAAATCGTGCCGCGGAGCAGCCGTGAAAATGAACGGGCGACGCTTCCGGGTTCCGGCGATACCGGCCAAACAGGTAAGATAACGCTCTTTTATGACTTGCCCTGACCAAGTCAGGACGATCCGCGCATGCAAAAGTCGAATCCCAGCCCCGTCCGCGGCCTTGGCACCCGCGCCATCCATGCCGGCCAGCACCCCGACCCCAGCACCGGCGCCATCATGACGCCGATCTACGCCACCTCGACCTACGTGCAGCGGAGCCCGGGCGTGCACAAGGGCTATGAGTATTCGCGCACGCAGAACCCCACGCGGATGGCCTACGAGCGCTGCGTGGCGGATCTGGAAGGGGGCGTGGCCGGGTTTGCCTTCGCCTCCGGCATGGCCGCGGCGGCTACCGTACTGGATCTGCTCGATTCGGGCAGCCACGTGATCGCGATGGATGATTTGTACGGTGGCACCTACCGGCTGTTCGAGAAGGTGCGCCGGCGCTCGGCCGGGCTGGACTTCAGCTTCATCGACCTGAACGACGGCGCGGCGCTGAAGGCCGCCCTGAAGCCGAACACCAAGATGATCTGGGCCGAGACACCGACCAACCCGATGCTCAAGCTGGTCGACCTGGCCAAGGTCGCCGCATTCGCCAAGAAGCACGGCCTGATCCTGGTGGTCGACAACACCTTCTGCTCACCGATGGTGCAGCGCCCGCTGGAATTCGGCGCCGATCTGGTGCTGCATTCGGCCACCAAATACATCAACGGCCACTCCGACATGGTCGGCGGCATCGTGGTCGCCGGCAGCCAGGAACTGGCCGAACCGCTGGGCTTCCTGCAGAACTCGGTCGGTGCCGTGGCCGGCCCGTTCGACGCCTTCCTCGCCATGCGCGGCCTGAAGACTTTGCATCTGCGCATGAAAGCGCACTGCGAAAGCGCGCTGGAGCTGGCCAAGTGGCTTGAAAAGCATCCGGCGGTCGAGCGGGTGATCTATCCCGGACTCAAGAGTCATCCGCAGCATGCCCTGGCCAAACGCCAGATGGATGGCTACGGCGGCATCATCAGCATCGAGGTGAAAGGCGGGCTGAAAAAGGCAAAGCGCATGCTCGAGCGCTGCACGCTGTTCGCACTGGCCGAATCGCTCGGTGGCGTCGAAAGCCTGATCGAACATCCGGCGATCATGACCCATGCGTCGGTGCCGGCGGCCAATCGCAAGCGGCTGGGGATCAGTGATGGATTGGTACGGTTGTCGGTAGGCGTGGAGAATATTGCAGATCTGCGCCTCGAGTTGGATGAGGCGCTTCGATGAGTTCAGTGCCGCCATTGGGGAGCAGCAATGCAACGGTGTTGCAAATTAGTCGCCGTTGGGAGGGTCCGTTTGCCACGTTGCTTCGAAACAAATCGCTGATTTGGGAGATGAGCAAGCGAGAGGTGCTGGGGCGTTACCGTGGCGCAAGCTTCGGCTTGGCATGGTCGGTGATCAGCCCCTTCTTGATGCTGGGTGTTTATGCATTCGCTTTTGGCACGGTCATGAAAAGCCGCTGGCCCCATCAGGCGGGTGGCGATCATCCGTATGCTGTGATCCTGTTTGTGGGATTGATCATGCACGGCTTTCTTGCGGAATGTCTCACGCGTGCACCGACACTGGTCGTCGACAATCCGAATTACGTCAAACGGGTAGTGTTTCCCCTTGATGTGTTGCCGTGGCCGATGATGTTCTCGGCATTGTTTCATGCGCTGATCAACGCAGTAGTGTTGGTCATCATGATGCTGGTACTGGAACACCATTTGCATCCGACCCTGCTTTTACTGCCGTTGATTTTACTGCCGTTGAGCTTGCTGGCGATGGGTTTGTCATGGATTCTGGCATCTGCGGGTGTGTATTTGCGTGATATCAGCCAGATCATGCCTGTGGTCGTCACGGCGATGCTGTTTCTGTCCTCGGCAATTATCCCGATAAGCATACTTTCACCCAAATTGCAGATGCTGTTTCATCTGAATCCTTTGACCTTCTTTATCGATGAGGCGCGCATAGTTGTGCTCATGGGCGAGTGGCCCAACTGGGTAGCGTTGGCATTGGCGACGGCGGGCGGATGGCTCGTGGCCTGGCTTGGGCACGCCTGGTTCATGGCAACCCAGCGGGGATTCGCCGATGTCCTCTGAGCCGATCATCGAAGTGCGTGGCATGGGCAAGGCCTACCCGATGTACGACAAACCGCACCATCGGCTCCTGCAGATGATGGTACCGGGCCCAAGCAGTCGGTGGTACAAGGAATTTCAGGCGCTGCGTAACGTTGATTTTTCCGTTCACCGCGGCGAAACGGTGGGTATCGTGGGCTGTAATGGCTCCGGCAAGTCCACATTGCTGCAGGTCATTTGTGGCACGCTGGCACCGAGCACGGGTACCGTCCATGTGCGCGGACGTGTGGCGGCTCTGCTTGAGTTGGGGGCCGGCTTCAACCCGGAGTTCACCGGTCGGGAAAATGTCTATCTCAACGGGTCGGTACTTGGATTGACGCGTAGCGAGATTGCGGCACGCTTCGATGACATTGCAGCATTTGCCGACATCGGCGAATTCATTGAGCAACCGGTCAAGAGCTATTCGAGCGGCATGTATATCCGCCTTGCGTTTGCCGTCGCCATCAATGTCACACCGGATATTCTCGTAATCGACGAGGCTTTGTCGGTGGGTGATGAGGCCTTCCAGCGCAAGTGTTACGCGCGGATCAATGCAATTCGCGACGCTGGCGCCACCGTACTCTTCGTCTCCCATTCAGCGGGTACCGTGATCGAGCTTTGTGATCGGGCGATCCTGATGGACCGCGGCGAGGTGCTGGCGCACGGCACCCCCAAGTTCGTGGTATCTCGCTACCACAAGCTGATCTATGCACCCGTCGAAAAGGCCGCCGCAATTCGTGAAGGCATCCGTGATGAAACTGCGACACGCTTGAAAACCCAACACGTGGAAGACGTGGCTGGGGCTGAATCAGCACCGGAGCCATCTGTCAGCCCCGAGGATGCCGCCTACCTGGACGAGGGCTTAGTGCCGCAAAGCACGCTGCGATATCAGACGCGCGGCGCCACCATCTCGCCGCCGCGCATCGAGACTCTGCAAGGGCGCCGGGTAAATGTCCTGAAGCCGGGCGGCGAATACGTCTATACATATACTGTTTCTTTTCAGCGCGCTGCCGTCGCGGTGCGCTTCGGCATGATGATCAAGACGATTACGGGACTGGAGCTTGGGGGTGCGGCCAGTACACCGGCCGGCATGAGCGAACTGATCACAGGGTCGGGGGATGTGCTGACTGCGCGCTTTCGCTTCCGCGCCATGCTGGCGCAGGGGGTATATTTCCTCAACGCCGGTGTGACCGCCCATGACGCGGACGGCGAAACCTATCTTGATCGCCTGATTGATGTGGCGATGTTCCGGGTGATGCCGGATGAACAGCGGCTGGCGACAGGCACCATCGATTTCCATGTGGCGAGTGAGATAAACGCAGAGGCTGTGTTGGTGACATGAGTATTCCCTCGAAGGCCAATCGGGCCATTCTTTTACTGGGCATGCACCGCAGTGGCACATCCGCCACGATGCGGGTAATAAACCTGCTCGGTGCTGATCTCGGCCATGATTTGATGCCGGCGGCTGAGGGCAACAACCCGCTGGGCTTCTGGGAACACAATGGAGTGGTTGCAATCCACGAGGAGCTCCTCGGGGCACTTGACCGCAGCTGGCAAGACGTTCGTGCTATGCCTGATGACTGGTTGTCCAGCGAGTCGGCGGCCATTGCCCGTAAAAAGCTCTACGACTTGCTGAGCCAGGAGTTTTCGTCTTCTCCCTTGTGGGCCGTAAAGGATCCACGTATCTCACGCCTTCTGCCGCTGTGGTTGCAGGTACTGGGCGATATGAACGTCGAGGCGTGTGCTGTTTTTGTTGTGAGAAATCCAGCCGAAGTGGCGCAATCCCTGGCGGACAGGGATGGGTTGTCCAGTGAACTTACGCATCTTTCGTGGCTGCAATACATCCTTGAGGGTGAGTTGGCAGCGCGCCATCTGGTGCGTGCCGTGATCACCTACGACAATCTATTACACGATTGGGCAGGGTGCATGCGCCTATTGGAACACGAATTGCACTTGCAATGGCCTGTGGCCATCGAGGAGATAAGCAGCGAAGTGGCGGCGTTTATCAACGTTTCCGAACGCCACCACAAAGCGGATAAGGCGGATGAGGCCGAACTTCCGGAGCTTGCACGCAGCGTGTATGAGGTATTTCTTGAAAAGGCGAATGGCTATTCCTCGTGGGACCGAATCGAGAAGATCAGTGATGTTTATCAACGCAGTGCCAAAGTGTTTCTCGATGGAATCGACGCAACGGTCAGCCAGTTTGCAGCATTGAAAGTTACTGCGGCACAAAAAAGCCACCAACTGCAGCAGCTTGAACAACGGGTGGATGGCCTGCAGGTGGCATTGAAAGAGATGGAGGCGCGAAATTTCATGCGGGTGGGGCCGCTGCAAGGTGGTCAGTTCAAGGACGTCGCCAAAGTCTATTTCAGACACGCCAGCGGAGCCTACTCCGAGGAAGACAGTGCCCAGTTTCTTCATGAGGGCCTTCATGGCGCGACCCGCATCCTATGGAGATTGCAAGCGCCAGCGGGACTCGACTTCATTCGGCTCGATCCCTCCGGATTTCCGGGCGAGTTTTTATTGCAGGATTTGCAGATCAATGGAATCAAAATTGATTGCAAGGAGGATAGCTTTACGACGGTTCATCAATTCATTGTTCGCGATGATTCCGGTGGCTGCCGGTTTGCATCGAGTGACAGTGACCCGTTCGTGGAACTCGACGCCCGCAGTCTGACGATTCAGTACGATGCTGCGGTGGTGGTTGAGTTGACCTGTCAGAGGCTGACTCCTGGTGATGAGTTGCGCCAGTTGATTGAAGCAACGCTGCAGGCCACTTCAGACGACAATACCGCCAAGCAGACTGAATTGTTGAGGTTGCAGCAGGCCACGCACACTCGACTTTACTCATTAGAAGAGCGATTGACTCTAAGCGATACAAACCACACAAATGCGCTGACCTAAGTGACGGATCGCGTGGAGCATTTCGTCGTCCAGCACAACACAAGTGCTCTTCAATACGCGGGTGCCGCTGCATCCCGGGAGCAGGCGACAAGGGACGAGCTGCGCACGCATCAGCAGGCGAGCGCAGCTCGTCTCGACGCACTTGAGGCGCACCTTGGCGAGCGTGAGACAAACATCCAGAGAACGCTGGCCCAACTGATCGATCGGCTGGAGCATTTCGTCGCCCAGCACAACACAAGTGCTGTTCAAAACGCGGCTGCTGCATCCCGGGAGCAGGCGACAAGAGATGAACTGCACACGTATCAGCAGGCGACCCATTCTCGGCTCGAGGCCATTGAGTTGCGATTTGCCGAGACCAGCCAGGCCCTGGCCAGCCAACTGACAGCGGTGCAGGGCGAGCAGGCGGCCCAGCAAGGCGGTATTCGGGATTCCATTGCATCCCTGATAGAAGCCGCACGCCAATCCTCGCAAGAATATGCGCAGGAAATACCACATTTGCGTCAACAAACGTCAGATATAATAATTGCCCAACGTAGCATGGATGCCAGTCTGGATGACCTTGGATCCAAGCTGGAAACACAGGCCCGTCTTTGCGGGGTGACTGCTCATCGGGTGCATGAAATCAGCAGCCAGCAAGATGCCATCATGGCCAATCTGGATGCGATGAAAGCCCTGCTCCGTGAGCTGAGCGAGTTCCAGCGACGATCGTTCATGGTGCGTTTGCGGCAAGGGATTTCAAAGAAGCACCCGCCTGGTGTGTAACTTGCTGAGATCCATTGCCATGATCTACCTGGCATGACTTGCAGGTAGTCGGTAGGGGAACTCTGAATAATTCCCCCGCATTTTGCTACAATTAAACGTCCAAACGCAAAACGCACAGGCACGACCGATGACGCAGCTCAGCTTCTCTGACGCGGGGTGTGCCTGCAAGCGCAAGCAGACTCGAACTGAAAAGTTTTTGGCGGAGATGGAGCAGGTGGTGCCGTGGGAGGTGCTGCTAGGATTGATCGAGCCGGCCTACCCCAAGGCTGGCAATGGCCGACGCCCCTATGCGCTCAAGACCATGCTGCACATCCACCTGCTGCAGAATTGGTTCGACTTCAGCGATCCGGCGATGGAAGAATCGCTGTACGAAGTGCCGCCACTGCGCCGTTTTGCCGGTTTGTCACTGACCCGCGGCAGCGTGCCGGATGAGACCACCATTTTGAACTTCCTGCGTTTGCTGGAAAGCCACGCGCTGGCGCCCAAGGTGCTGGCGGCGATCAACGCCCACCTGACTGACCAGGGCCTGCTGCTGCGCCAGGGCACGATCGTGGATGCCACGATCATCCACGCGGCCCCTCGACCAAGAGCGACGCAAAGGCGCGCGATCCGCAGATGCAACAGACTCGCAAGGGCAACCAGCGGTACTTCGGCATGAGGGCGCACATCGGCGTGGATGTGGAGATCGGCCCCTGTGCAAACGGTGACCACCGCGGCGGCCAACTTCGCCGATGTGGTCGAAATCGGCAAACTGCTGCACGGCAAGGAAAAGACGGTGTATGCTGATGCCGGATACATCGGCGCCGAGAAGCGTGAAGGCATGACGAAACAAGGCCAGACCTGGCATATCCCCGCCAAGCGCGGGAGCATCGAGGCGATGCCCGAGGGCGCGTTGAAGGACGCTGCCAAACACGAGGAGCACATGAAAGCAGCGGTGCGTTCGAAAGTGGAGTACCCGTTGCGGGTAATGAAGCGTCAGTTCGTCTACCAGAAGGTGCGATTTAAAGGGCTCGCCAAGAATACGGCGCAGATACTGACGCTGTTAGCGCTATCGATTTTGTGGATTGCGCGGCGCATTTTGCTGACCGCTGCAGGAGACGTGTGTCCATGATCGGGGAAATCTCCCGGACAGGGCGCCAAAAGTGCCGTGTCCGGTGGCATGCAAGCTGGTTGGGCGAGATTTTTCACGAGTAATCGTCATGCAAGCTTGCCGGACGTCTGGATGGCTATTCGATGAGAGCTTGCTCAGGCGTTCCCTAGATGAAAGGCACTCGGCGGATGCGAGGATGGTGCAGAATCAACATACTGAATTGCTCAAGATCAAGCAGCAGCTTGCCAGCAATACTCAAGACCAACTGCGTAGCCTCGACGAGGCGCGGCAAACAGACTTGGTCCGGTTGTGGCATGAATGACAGCGTGGCTTAGCGTCGTGTGCGCATCGAGGCCTTTCAGCGAGAGTTCCAGCAGACCCTTTGTGCGAAGCTGACTAAGATTATTGAGCGTAGGCAATGATCTGCGTGTAACATTACATCTTCATGCTGTTGTGGATGTAGAAACGAGAATGTTTGTGGTTCACCTAGGTGCTAGTCTCTCGACTGTTGTCTGAAGGTGAGACTGGAAATGTCAAATCAGGAGAGGTTTTCAATGATGTCCGAATTCTATTGTAGTAAGCCAAGTCGCTGCGGTCTCTTTTTTGCCACAGCAATGGTGCTGGGCTTGGCGGCTTGTACACCGCAGGATCAGGGGGCGGGCAGCAGCAATGCGGGGGCTTCCTCGCCAACAGCCAGTCCTGCTTCAGCTGCTTTTACCAGCTACAGCAGTGCACTCCCGTCCACAGATGAAAATAATCAGTGCTCGCTTGATACGGTCAATAATCAAGCCGCAAGTGACAACGTAGTGGTGCCGGTCGGTAGTGACGTGATGTTTGGCGGATGGGCGGGCGATGGAAAAGGCAGCGCCGCGAAGAAATTCCTGCTCCTGCTGAAGGGAGCGAAGACGTATTCCGCGTCAATGCACACCGGCATTGCCCGACCGGACGTGGCCAAAGCTTTAAGCAGCGACGGCATGGCCAATTCCGGCTTCAACGTTTCAGCGTCTCTTACGGGCGTGCTTGCCGGAACTTACACTGTATTCCTTGCAGATCCTGTAAATGCTGGAAACGTGTGTGCAAGCAAGCGCAAAATTGTCTTGCAGTAACGGATTCGTGAGTGACTTAAAGAGGACGCCGCCATGAGGCGGCGCCTCTACCGCTATGGCAAGCCTGCCGCGTAAGTCCGTGATTGGCGATGCTCCAATCACCCTAGTAGCGCGTTATCCCCGGGCGTAGGGTAAACTCGGGTGTGCGGATCTAAAGATCTGCCGGAGGTGGAGTCCGGCCTGTCTCGATCTGTTGGCACGGAAGTGAAAAATTATTAACCGCGTGTTTTAGAGGGTGGTATGAGAAGGATTTTTTCAAAGATTTTTGCGCGGAATTCAAGAATCGAGGATATATCAAGCACTGCTCGTCACGTGGAGGAGGTCGCTGGCGATGGAGCAGAACCCCCGATTGCGGTCGCGGATGGATTGGCTGGTTTTTTATTCGAAGCTGACTTCTATCTTCGGGCGTACCCGGACATTGCGGCGGCGGGCGTTGATCCGTTGCAGCACTACATCAATCATGGCCGTCACGAGGGCCGGCTGGGCGCGCCGCCCAAAATTGAGTACATCGGAGATCTGGCAAGTCTCGATAAGACACGGAAGACCGTTCTGGTTGTGACGCATGAAGCCACCCTCTCTGGCGTTCCGGTACTCAGTTTCAATATCATTAAAGAGTTGAAGAAACGCTACAACGTCATAGCGATGCTTCTTGATTGCGGTACTGATGTCGACAAAGGGCCGTTGACGGATTTTTTTCGCGAGGTTGCCGATGTATTGGTTAAACCAAAAAGAAATGGTCGAAATTATTTGATTGTTTCCAGTGTCATCGACCAGTTAGTACGGGATTGCCCCATTAGTTTTGCCATTACTAATAGCATCGAATCACGTTGGGCCCTGCAGGGCTTGGCTAGGAATTTTGTGCCATCCATCAGCCTGATCCATGAGTTTGCGGCGTACACAAGACCGCCTGGGGCGTTCAGCGATGCGGCCTTCTGGTCATCGGAAACCATTTTTTCGTCGCAGTTAGTTTTGAAGGACGCGCTGGATAGTGAGTCGGCAATTGTCGCTTCCAAGTTTCACGTCATTCCTCAAGGGCGTTGTGAATTGCCAACCCTGAAGATCGACGCAGCGGCTGCGCTGAAAGAAAAGGATCGCGTACTTAAGGCGTTGCGGCCGAAGAAGGGAGACGACGCCATAGTCGTGCTGGGTGCTGGCAATGTGCATTTTAGGAAAGGTGTGGATCTTTTCCTTGATTGCGCTGCCCGAATCTTACGCATGGAAACCGATCAAAAGTTTCGGTTTGTTTGGGTTGGTCGTGGATATGAGCCGGAACACGACTCGTATTCGCTCTTTTTGGCTGATCAGGTACGGCGCGCCGGTCTCGAGAAGCACGTGGTTTTTCTGAAGGAAACTTTGAGCTTGGAAGTGGCATATCGCGAAGCTGACATTATGATGATCAGTTCGCGCCTTGATCCGCTGCCCAACGTAGCGATTGATGCCATGGCTTATGGCAAGCCGGTAATGTGTTTTGCGGGAGCGACAGGTATCGCAAACATTCTTGTCGAGAACGGCCTTGGGGCGGAATGCGTCTCACCATATCTAGACACGGCCGATCTCGCGAATAAGACCGTAGCGTTCATGCGCTCGGACACCTTGCGAGAAAAGGTTGGTAATAAGTCCATTAGTATCGTTCGCGATGAACTTAATATGGGTCGCTATGTCGACAAGCTTGTGAGGCTCGCGGAGGCCGCTGCGGTTCGTGTTCAACAGGAGCGCGCCGATATCGAGGAAATCATCAAGTTGAAATTGGCGAATCCAGAGTTTCTTCTGGATCACAGTAATCGAGGCACGGTTTACGGCGAAGCAATTCGGATGTACACGCGAGCCTGGACTAGTCAGATTTACACAAGGAAGCCCTTTGCCGGATTCCATCCGGGCATTTATATGGATTCAAACATAGGGGCTAAGAATTTCAGCGATCCGCTGTTGCATTATATGCGGCACGGGCAGCCACAGGGTCCGTGGAAAAACGAGGTCCTCACCCAAAATAGCCGACCACACGCACTGGATCCGAGTTTCCGTGTTGCGCTGCATGTGCACGTTTTTTACGCTGACCTTTTGCCCGAGATTCTCGAAAAGCTTGGACGAAACAACGTACGTCCGGATCTGTTGGTCAGTGTGCCGAATGCTAAGGTTAAGCAGGAAGTCACTTCGTTGCTTGGCAGCTACGCGGGCAAACTCGTAGCTTTGGTCGAGGTCCCCAATCGAGGGCGTGACGTAGGGCCGTTTCTGACGGAGTTTGGGCCCACCATAGCCGCCAACTACGACTTGGTCGGACACTTGCACACGAAGCGTTCGCCGCACTGCCCGAACCCGGCTTTCATCGAAAGGTGGCGTTATTTTCTCATGGAGAATCTGCTCGGAGGGGCCTCGGTTGGAATGGCTGATATCATTCTGGGTCGGTTGGCTGAGGATGCCTCGATCGGCATAGTTTTCCCGGATAATCCTGGGGTGCATGGCTGGGATCAGAATAGAAGCTATGCGATGCCTTTGGCCGAAAAGATGGGTTTGTTGGATCTTCCGGATCATTTCCTTTTCCCGGTGGGCTCCATGTTCTGGGCGCGTGTTGATGCCTTACGGCCATTCTTTGATCTGAAGCTCGACTGGGATGATTATCCGCAAGAGCCTATTCATCACGATGGTACGATGTTGCACGCGATCGAACGCCTGTTCGGTGTGATGGCGTCGCGCGGAGGCTATCGTGCGGTTACCACGACTCTCCCTGGTGTTACGAGGTAATTAGTGATGAAGGTGGTGATTTTCGGTGGTGGCGGGTTCATCGGTTCAGCCATCACTGACAGGCTGCTCAAGGACGGACACTCGGTCCGTATCTTCGAGCGACCCAGAGTTACCCCCTACCGCACGTTTTCATCTACCGAGCATGTGGAATGGCTAACCGGGGACCTGCTGAGCACGCATGACGTCACCGAGGCCATCGATGGTGTTGATGTCGTCGTGCACCTGGTGTCGACGACGTTGCCCAAAAGCTCGAACGACGATCCCATCTACGACGTGCAGAGCAATCTGGTGGCGACATTGCAGATGCTCACCCTGATGGTGCAGAAAAAGATACCAAAGATTGTATTCATTTCTTCCGGTGGCACGGTGTACGGCACTCCCGAATATCTCCCCATCGACGAAAGGCATCCTACGGAGCCACGCGTTTCTTATGGGATAACTAAACTTGCCATAGAGAAATATCTGCTGATGTATCAGCGCATGCATGGGCTGAAGGCTGTCATCCTTCGTGTCGCCAACCCATACGGAGAACGGCAGCGAATCGAGACGGCACAGGGCGCGGTCGGTGTTTTTCTGCACAGGGCGCTGAAGCACGAGGCCATCGATATCTGGGGTGATGGGAGCGTGACGCGCGACTACATCTACATTGGCGACGTGGCCAACGCATTTGCGTTGGCGGTCCAGTACGATGGTATGCAAAGCGTGTTCAACATCAGTTCGGGCCATGGCACGAGCTTGAACGAGCTGCTAGGGGTGCTTGAGCGAGCGCTTGGATACTGTGTTGTTCGCAACTACGTGCCGGGGCGCACTTTTGACGTGCCCACAAGTATTCTTGCCTGTGAGCTAGCCAAAACTGAACTTGGGTGGTCGCCCTCTGTAGGCCTGGAAGATGGCGTTGAAATAACTGTCGATTGGCTGAAGCGCCAATGACGCTTTTCATCGCAATAACGGGGTACAACGACATATGGTTTTGAAAGACTTTGAGAACGTTAAGAACAACAATTTCACCTTGACCTTGCCCCCGAGAAACGTATCCCTTGCCGTGTGATTCAATCCACGCAAGGAGAACGACATGACGAAGACAACACGGGCGCGTTACACGCTCGAATTCAAGCAAGAAGCGGTGC
>SCRO01000102.1 GCA_004298505.1 Rhodanobacter sp. | reverse complement strand
CTGTGCGGTCCATATTTCCGCCGATTCTTGGCCCATGGAACCACCATGGGCCGGCGAACCGTCGAAAATCTGTCCTCGCACAGCCGAATTCTCGCCTCGACCACCAAAGTCCGACAGGCTGCTAGCATCACCAGCGGTTCGGTTAGGTGGGACCGGACGGAACATGGTGTGTGGTCGGCTACCAGGAGTAAACCCGCAATTTTACCAAACGTGGTTGTATTGCGGGAAACGGCTGGCGCTTGGCGAGCGTCGAGTTCAGCCGTACGGCCGGTTTCAGGGACAGGCACTTTCGCGGGAACGGATGCCCTCTGTCGGATGCTACATGGTGCAGGCCGCTGCCACCGCACGTACACGGCGGGGAAATCCGATGTAGCTGCACTTGTGCGTGTTCGACCCGGGCACATGCTCGTCGCGCCCACACGGCGCTTTCAGGATGGTCAGGACGGTGCGCATGACAGGGCTCGCGCGTCAGGTGGAAATGTTGATGTCGTCGAAATCGCGGTAGACCGGATGGCGCGGCGACACCGGCAGTGCCAGCGGTTCGCGTACCAGCCAGCCGGTGTGGAAGCCGGCAGCCTGCGCAGCGTCGAGCTCTTCGACGATGTCGGACAGGAAAAGCAGGTGCCGGGGGTGCTCGCCGATGGTCTCGGCGATGCGACGGTAGGACTCAGCCTCGCGCTTGGGCCCGGTTTCGGTATCGAAGTAACCGGCGAATAGCGGCGTCAGGTCGCCGGCCTCGCTGTGACGGAAGAACAATTGCTGTGCGGGTATCGAACCGGAGGAGTACACGTACAGGCGTAATCCGTCGGCGCGCCAGGCGCGCAGGCGGGCGGCAACTTCGGGGTAGACGTGCGCGAGGTAAACGCCGGTTTCGTACCCGTCTTTCCAGATCATGCCCTGCAGCGCCTTTAGTGCCGTGGATTTGCGGTCCTGCTCGATCCATTGCAACAGCAGTTCGAGCACTTCCTGACGTTCGGCCTCGATCATCCCGGCCTCCCGTGCTGCCTCATGCAGCCAGTGCTGCACGTCGGGGTGGTCGCGATGGGTTTCGACGAAGGCGGGCAGACGCTTGCGCGCATACGGGAACAGCACGTCGCGGACGAAGCTGATCGAGCTGGTGGTGCCTTCGATGTCGGTGATGATGGCGCGGATTTCGATCATGGCGGAACTATCGGCCTGTATGCGTGTAGGAGCCCGCGAGCGGGCTCTACGGGTGCCGTACCGCGGGTTGCATGCGGGGGAAGCGCGCAGCGATGTTGTCGCCGGTGAAGCTGGCCACCCAGCCTTCCTTGTTGGTGAACAGGCGGATCGCCACAAAGTACGGTGACTCGCTCATGTCGAACCAGTGGCGGGTACCGTCGGGCACGCCGATCAGGTCGCCATGTTCGCACAGGATGTCGTAGACCTTGCCGTCGAGGTGCAGGGTGAATTGGCCGGAGCCGGCGACGAAGAAGCGCACCTCGTCCTCGCGGTGGGTGTGTTCGCTGAGGAATTTCTGGCGCAGCGTGGCGTGGTCTGGATGATCGGGAGTCAGGCTGATCACGTCGACGGCCTGGTAGCCGGCTTCGCCCATCAGCCGGTCGATGTCGCTGCGGTACGCAGCGATCACCTCATCCTGGCTGGCGCCGGGGACGATCGGCTTGCTCGCTTCCCATTGTTCGAAGCGCACGCCGACCTTGCCGAGTTCGGCGGCGATCGCCGCGTGTTCGTCGAGCGTGCGGCGTGCGGTTTGTGGTTCGCTTTCGTCGAAGATGCGCAGGCGGCTCATGATGTCCTCAGCTTTCTCAGTTCCAGTTCGCAGTCGAGCAGGAATTCCAGCGCCTCCAGCTGGCGCATGGTCTCGGCCATGTCATGGCCCCAGGTATAGATACCATGGCCATCGATAAGGTAGCCGTGCAATGGCTTGCCCGCATCCAGCCAGGCGTCGACACACGCCACCAGTTCGGGTAGGTGCTGGGTGTTCGGGAATACGGGGATTTCCAGCACGCCTTCATGCGTGTCGTGGCCGCTGATCGCCTTCTGCAGTTCCCACCCCTGGAACCTGATCAGGCCTTCGGCCGCGAACAGGCGCGAGGCAACGCTCTGGGTGCGCGAATGAGTGTGCAACACGGCGCCCACGGCCGGCCAGCGACGGTAGAGCTGAGTGTGCAGCGCGGTTTCGGCGCTGGGGCGGGCGTCGCTCCCGATGGCGTTGCCATGCAGGTCGATCAGCATGATGTCGTCGCGGCCAAGCTTTCCCTTGTCGCGCCCGGACACCGTGATGGCGGCGTGACCGGCATCGACGCGCATCGAGAAGTTGCTGCTGGTTGCCGGAGTCCAGCCGCGGGCTGCCAGCTCCCTGGCCGTCCGCACGATGCAGTCGGCGCGGCCGTTGAATACGCTGGCGGCTATCGTATCGGGCAGGGTCTGGCTCATGCAGTTTGGACGTCCAAATGAGGCAACAATGATAGCATGCGGCAGTGAGCGTCCCTATGGAGATGAGATCCATTCTCGCAAGTCAGGAAGCATTGCGTTTGCGGGCGTAGGATCGCCGTGAAACCGGCGCAGCGTGTGCCGGGTGCAAACGATGGAGGCTTGTCCATGTCGAACGATCGAGATATCGAATCACGTCGCCGGTTCCTCAAGGTGGCTGCCGGCACCACAGCGGCTGCGGTGGTGCTTGGTGGGTTGCCCCGTATGGCACGCGCTGCCGACCTGCCACCGCTGCCACCGACGGATCCAACCGCAAAGGCTCTGGACTACGTGGAAGACAACACCAAGTCGACCAACGCCAAGCATAAGGCTGGCGACGACTGCAGCAATTGCCAGTTCTATTCCGGCGGTCCCACCGGTCGCGGCCCGTGCCAGCTGTTCCCCGGCCATTCGGTGAATGCGAAGGGCTGGTGCGTCTCGCACACACCCAAGAAAGCCTGATTGCAACGGGAGTCGATCGCGGAGCGTGCAGGCGCGTGATCGCGGGACGGTGCAGGGGTGTCGCAACGCGAACAAAATGCGGCCCGGCAACATCAGGCTGAGGAGCTGTTTGCCTGACGCGCCGGGCCGCGATCCGGGGCCCACTGCCAAGTGATATACCCTCGGACTGAGGATCATACTCCCGAGCCCGGCGAATGGGCGACCTTGGCTGAGGTTTCTCTGGAACTGCGGAGACAACGTGCATGAAATCAATGATCTAGCGCGAGTTTTACGAGTAAGTCCGCAACCTTTGTTGTACGTCATCGAAATGTTGTTTTAGCCGGTGTTTCAAGATGATCGTAGATTCTTGACGATTATCGAAGGATATCAACGGAACTTCGTCACTGGGTCACCTTGCACAGACTGGCGCAACACGCTGTGTCGCCGGCTGTAAAAAAAGTAGATGGCGAAACCGAGCACTGTCCATCCCCCAAGGATGGCCCAGTTGAACCAGTCCAGGCTGAACAGCAGGGCGAAGCAACTGGCCACGCCGGCCAGACAGGTGAACCAGACCCACGGTACCCGGAACGTGCGCGGTAGGTCCGGCATCGTATGGCGCAGGATCAGCACGCCGGCGCATACCGCCGAAAACGCGATCAAGGTGCCCATCGAGGTGAGATTGGCCAGCAGGTCCAGCGGAAACACGGCGGCCAGCAGGGCGATCATGCCGCCGGTGAACAGCGTGTTGATGTACGGCGTGCGGTGGCGTGGATGCACCTTGGCGAACATCTGCGGCAGCATGCCGTCGCGCGCCATGATCATGAAAATCCGCGGCTGCGCGATGATCATCACCAGGATCACCGACGACAGGCCGATCATCGCGCCGATCTCCACGATCAGGCGCAGCCAGCCCAGTTGCGGATGGGCCGCAACCGCGGTAACCACCGGCTCTGGCGTGTCCAGCACGGTGTACGGCACCAGCCCGGTCAGTACCGCGGCCATCGCCAGGTACAGCGCCGTGCAGATCACCAGCGAGACCAGGATGCCGAACGGCAGGTCGCGCTGGGGATTCTTGCACTCCTGTGCGGCTGTCGAGGTGGCCTCGAAACCGATGTAGGCGAAGAACACCATGGCCGCGCCACGCATGATGCCTGACCAGCCGTATTTGCCGTCGCCCTGAGGTTGCGGAATGAACGGATGCCAGTTTTCCGGATTTACGTAGCGGTAACCGACGACCACCACGATCACGATCAGGCCGACCTTGACCAGCACCATCAATGCATTCAGGCCAGATGATTCACGGATGCCGATGTAGCACAGCCAGGTCAGCGCCAACACGATTGCGACCGCCGGGAGGTTGAGCAGATGGCCGGTGGCGACCAGGCGGCCACCGGTGTAGGCCAGCGGTGCCTCGGTCAAGGCGGTCGGCAGGTGCAGGCCCATGTGGTCGAGCAAGCTGGTGAAATAACCAGTCCAGCTGGCCGCCACCGCCGAGGCCGAGATGCCGTACTCCGCGACCATGTTCCAGCCGATGAACCACGCGGCCAGCTCGCCCAGCGAGGCATACGCGTAGGAGTAGGAGCTGCCCGAAATCGGGATCAGGGTGGCGAACTCGGCGTAGCACAGCGCGCTGAAGCCGCTCACGATCGCAGCAATGATGAAGGAGATCAGCACGGCCGGTCCGGCATGCTCGGCCGCCGCGGTGCCGGTGACCACGAAGATGCCGGTGCCGATGACCGCGCCGATCCCCAGCGCAGTGATGCCCCATGGCCCCAGCGTGCGAAGCAAGGCCGGGCCGTGCGCGTGGTCGTCGTTGCTGAAATCGGTCTTGCGCGCGAACAGCTGATTGAGCATGGAGTGAAAGTCTCGGTGGGCCGACATCAGGCGGCGTCGGTGGCCTCGAAAACGCTGCGGCCGGCGCTGTGGGCGTCGGCCGCGGGTGGGGATCAGGAATCAGCCAGCGCTCTGGCGCAACTTGCTGTGGCGATAGCCGTAGAAGCCGTAGATCAGGAAGCCGATCGCGGTCCAGCCAAGGATCAGCCACCAGCGCGTCTCGAACGCCTGCCAGAACAGGAACAGGCAAGCCGCGGCACCGAGCGGACAAACCACCCATGGGAACGGTACGCGGAAGGCGCGCGGCAGATCGGGGCGCGTGTGACGCAGCACCAGTACGCCGATGCACACCGTGGCGAATGCCAGCAGGGTACCCATCGACACCAGGTCGCCCAGCACGTCCACCGGGAACAGGCCGGCCAGCACCGCCGCAATCACGCCGACGATGATCGTACCCACATAGGGCGTGCGATGTTTTGGATGCACCTTGCCCAGCAGCTTGGGCATCAGGCCGTCACGCGACATCGAGTAGAAGATGCGCGGCTGGCCCATGAGCATCACCAGCACCACCGAGCTCAAGCCCGCGAGCGCGGCAAACACCACCAGGATCTTCAGCGTGCCCAGGATGTGACTGGCGCTGCTGCCTGCCGGCACCGTGCTCAGCACGTAGTTGAGCGCGGTGGCCACCGGTTCGGGCGTGTTGAGGTCGGCGTAGGGCGCCAGGCCGGTCAATGCAGCTGCCATGGCGATGTACAAGACCGTGCAGATGATCAGCGAGCCGAGAATGCCGATCGGCATGTCGCGTTGCGGATTCTTGGCCTCGCCGGCGGCGGTCGAGACCGCATCGAAGCCGATGTAGGCAAAGAACACCAGCGTGGCCGCGCGGATCACACCGCTCCAGCCGTACTTGAAGCCGCCTTGGTTCTCGGGAATGAACGGATGCCACAGGTCCGGATTGAGGTAATGGAAAGTCACCGCGAGGAACAGCAAGATCACCGCCACCTTGATTGCCACGATAACGGCGTTCACCGTGGCCGATTGCGAGATGCCGCGATAGCACAGCCAGCTGATTGCCGCGACGATCGCCACCGCCGGCAGGTTGATCAGGGTGCCGGCGGCGATGATGTGATGGCCGCTTTCGTCGAAGGTCAGCGGCGCCGAAGCCAGTGCCGCCGGTAGCGCGACGTTGATGCCGATCCAGTCACTGATCATGCGCAGCAGTTCGTTGAAGTAGCCCGACCAGCCCACCGCCACGGTCGACGCCGCGAACAGGTATTCCAGCACCAGGTTCCAGCCCACGAACCAGGCCACGACTTCACCCAGCGTGGCATAGGAATACGAATACGCGCTGCCGGACACCGGCAGCATGGCGGCGAACTCGGCGTAGCACAGGCCCGCCAGTGCACAGGCGAAGCCGGCCATTAGGAAGCTGATCACCAGCGCGGGGCCGGCGAACTGTGCGGCGGCGGTGCCGGTGAGCACGAAGATGCCGGCGCCGATCACCGCGCCGATACCCAGCATCACCAGGTGGCGTGCGGTCAATGCGCGTTTCAGCGTCACCTCGCCGGTACCGCTGCCCTCGACGGGTTCGCCGGCGTCAACATGAGGCATCGCCTCGATGCCGTGGGTGGCAAAAAGACCTTTGATCATCGAGCTCCCCTCAAGTGATTTCTGTCGCCTGCGTCCGCTTCGTGGCGAGTGGATCGACAGGCTGGGCAATGGCGGGCCAACATATCCCATGCAGCAAAGGTTGTACAAGCTCCTTTCAAGGTGCGGCGAACCTTGCCGCGACCGGTTTCAAGCCACTTCCGTGCTCGATGTTCTCAAGGGTGGAATATTCTTCGTACAACTTGTTGCCCACCGGCGGTTTCAGCGGGTGGCGGTGTTCGTCGATCTAGCGTTGCAGGTTGATGGGCGGTGTGAGGGTCATGGCTGTGCTCGCTTGCCCGACCTTCATTATTAACGCCGGTCGCCGCTTCCGGTGGCTCAGACCTCAAGCGTGGCCAGGTCGCCTTTTTCTTCCAGCCAGGCCTTGCGATCGCCTGCGCGCTTCTTGGCCAGCAGCATGTCCATCAGCTTGCTGGTGCCGTCATCGTTGGCAATGGTCAACTGCACCAGGCGGCGTGTATCGGGATGGATGGTGGATTCGCGCAACTGCGGCGGGTTCATTTCTCCCAGGCCCTTGAAGCGCGTGGTGCTGACCGCGCCCTTGATCTTCTCTCGCTCGATCCGTTGCAGCATCGCTTCCTTCTCGCCCTCGTCGAGGCAATAGAACACCTGTTTGCCCACGTCGACGCGAAATAGCGGTGGCATCGCCACGAATACATGGCCTTCGCTGACCAGTTTCGGGAAATGCCTGAGGAACAAGGCGGACAACAAGGTGGCGATGTGCAAGCCGTCGGAATCCGCGTCGGCCAGGATGATCACCTTGCCGTAGCGCAGGCCGGACAGGTCGTCCTTGCCCGGATCGCAACCGATCGCCACCGCGAGGTTATGCACTTCCTCGGAGCCGAGCACCGAGGTTGACTCCACTTCCCAGGTGTTGAGGATCTTGCCGCGCAACGGCAGGATCGCTTGGAACTCCTTGTCGCGCGCCTGCTTGGCGCTGCCGCCGGCCGAATCGCCCTCGACCAGAAACAGCTCGGTACGGGTCAGGTCGGTGGCGGTGCAGTCGGCCAGCTTGCCGGGCAGGGCGGGGCCCTGGGTAATCTTCTTGCGCACGATCTGCCTGGCCGCCTTCAGGCGCGCGCTGGCGCGTTCGATCGCGAGCTGGGCAATGCGTTCGCCGGTGGCCACGTTCTGATTCAGCCACAGGCTGAAGGCATCGTGGGTGACATTCTCGATCAGGCCGGCGGCGTGGCGCGAAGACAGCCGCTCCTTGGTCTGCCCGGCGAATTGCGGGTCCTGCAATCGTGCGGAAAGCACGAACGAGATCCGCTCCCACACGTCTTCCGGCGCCAGCTTCACGCCGCGCGGCAACAGGTTGCGGATGTCGCAGAACTCGCGGATCGCGGTGGTCAGGCCGGTGCGCAGGCCGTTGACGTGGGTGCCGCCTTGCATGGTGGGGATCAGGTTGACGTAGCTTTCCTGCACCAGCTCGCCTTCGGGCAACCAGGCCAGGGCGACTTCCACGCCTTCCGCATCGCGCGCCATCTGGTGCACGAACAACTCGTTGGGCAACACCTCGTTGCCGTCGAGTTCGCTACGCAGGTAGTCGCGCAGGCCATCCTCGTAATGCCACTCGATGACTTCGCCGGTGCTCTCGTCGGTGAGCTTCATGTTGAGGCCGGCGCACAGCACCGCCTTGGCGCGCAGCAGGTGCTTGAGCTTGCCCAGCGAGATTTTCGGCGAGTCGAAATATTTCAATTCAGGCCAGAAACGCAGTGTCGTGCCACTGCGCCTTTTCGCGACCGAGCCGATCACTTGCAGCGCGCTGACCTTGTCGCCGTGCTCGAACGCCATGGCGTATTCGGAACCGTCGCGGCGAATGGTCACCTCGACGCGGTCGGACAAGGCGTTGACCACCGACACGCCCACACCATGCAGGCCGCCGGAGAAACTGTAATTCTTGCCGCTGAATTTTCCGCCCGCATGCAGCCGGGTCATGATCAGCTCGACCCCGGAAACGCCTTCCTCGGGATGGAGGTCCACCGGCATGCCGCGGCCGTCGTCGCTGACCGAGACCGAGCCGTCGGGATGCAGCACCACCTCGATGGTGGTCGCGTAGCCGGCCAGCGCCTCGTCCACCGAGTTGTCCACGACTTCCTGGATCAGATGGTTCGGGCGACTGGTGTCGGTATACATGCCGGGACGGCGTTTGACCGGATCCAGTCCGGACAGGACTTCGATATCGACGGCGTTGTAGCGACTGCTCATGCGTATGGATCAGCTGGACAAAGACGGTGAAGCATGAGGCGCCGGGGCGGGCACGGTCAAGGATTGGTCCGGCGGCTTCGCGTCATGCACCTGGTCAGTATCTTGCGGCATCCGCGAGGCAGACCGGGTCGCGCTCACGTGGTTGCGTCGAAATTGCGAAACAGCTCCTCTTCCTGGGCAAAATGGAGGTCGAGGACGACATCGAGACGGCGCAGCACGCCGTGTATGTCGCGCCTCGTGGGAGCCGAGGACGAGCTACCGCCTGTTCTGTCCGCGGTCATGCGTTGCAGCAGGCGTACCAGCCGGAAAATCTCGCGGTGGCTCTGGCTCAGGGCTGCGAGGGGGTCGTCGCCACCCAGCTTGGCGGCCAGTTCCGGGTAGAGTTCCGCTTCATCGCTGTGTTCATGCGGCAACAAGTCGTGCTGCAACTGGGTGATCAGGGGCGCCAACTCGCTGAGTGCCGTGTCGTCGGCAAGCCCATGCAGACGGTGCGCGAGTTCGTGCGTGCGCGCAAGCAGCGGTGCCAGGGCAGCGTGCTCACGTTCTATGCGTGCCAGCGCCCCGGCACCGAGGGCAGGTGGGACGGTGGCACCGCGGCCGGCACCAATTGCGCGCAAGGCATTGGCAATGACCGCCACATCGATGACTTCCTGCACGATCGCGCCGGCGAGCGGCGGCAGCTGTCCCATGGCGGCGGCCAGCATGGCCAGCAGCGACAGCCCCATCCCCACGACGATGCTTTGTATCGTCATAATCCATCTTGCGCAGGAAGGCCTGCACCCAGGTGGCGGGAAGGGTGTCGCGGGCGGCGTAGGCGTGACTGCCGAGCGCCACCTGGTGACCGTCGACCTCGCCGCGCAAACCCGCCCCGGGTTCCTCGGAAACGCTACTGGGAGTGTCCAGCGAAATGCCCCGTTCGTGTGCCACGCGCACTTTCACCAGGATGCCGTGTCTGGCGCAGCGGGACAGGCCTCCGACCATCGCCATCGGTGCGGCCGGATCACGGCGCTCCAGGCAGCATGAATCCGCTCGCCGTTGACCTCGAGGGTCTGCGTGTAAAGAAAGGGTCGCTGCACGCCTGTTTCACGTCCCCTCATGGAGAAGTTGCCTGGATGAGGTGATTCCTGTTCACTGAGCCAGTTGCCTGCGCGGCACCGTTGGAGGCGGTACTCATGTCCACTCGCAATCTCGACGCACTTTTTGAACCGTCCACGATCGCTCTCGTCGGGGCCAGCAACCGGCCTGGATCGGTCGGCGCCGTGCTTGCCCGCAACCTGTTCGAGGGCGGCTTCCAGGGACCGATCCTGGCGGTCAACCCGCATGAGCGGGCGATCCGCTCGACCCTGAACTACCGCTCCGTGGCCGAACTTCCGCTCGCGCCCGATCTTGCCATCATCAGCACGCCGCCGCAGGCCGTGCCGGGAATCATCAGCGAGTTGGGCGAACGCGGCTGCCGCGCCGCGGTGGTGATCACCGCGGGCTTCGGCGAGGGCGACCGCGCGGACGGGCAGGAGTTGAAGCAGGCGATGCTGGATGCCTCGCGTCCGCACCTGTTGCGCATCGTCGGGCCGGACTGCCTCGGCTTCATGTCGCCGCACATCGGTATCAATGCAAGTTTTGCGCATCTGACGCCGCAAAGCGGAGACATCGCCTTCATCACTCAATCCGGGGCAATGGCCACGTCGGTGTTCGATTGGGCGTCGGCGCGTGGCATCGGCTTTTCGCACATCGTGGCGCTGGGCTCGATGTGCGATGTCGACTTCGGTGATCTGCTCGACTATCTGGCGCTGGATGGCAGGACCCGCGCGGTCCTACTCTACGTCGAAGCCATTACCCACGCGCGCACGTTCATGTCGGCGGCAAGAATGGCCTCGCGCACCAAGCCGGTGGTCGTGGTGAAGGCCGGTCGCAGCGCCGCCGGCGCCAAGGCTGCGCTTTCCCACATGGGTGCGCTGGCAGGTTCCGATGCCGTCTACGATGCCGCGTTTCGCCGCGCCGGCATGTTGCGGGTACAGACCTCGAACGAACTGTTTCAGGCGGTTGGCACGCTCGACACCGGCATCCGGGTCAGGGGTGACCGGCTGGCCATCCTGACCAATGGCGGTGGCCTCGGTGTTCTCGCCGTCGATCAGCTGGCCGACGTGGACGGCCGCCTGGCGGTGCTTTCAGACGAGACGATCGCGTGTCTGGACAAGATCCTGCCGGCGCCCTGGTCGCACGCGAATCCGGTGGATATCCTCGGTGACGCTTCGGGCGAGCGCTACGCCGCTGCACTGGAAATCCTGCTTAAGGCGGACGAGGTGGACGCGACCTTCGTGCTCAACTGTCCGACCGCCGTGGCCGACAGCCTCGATGCTGCGCAAGCCGTGGTGAAAACGTGGGAAGGTCGCCGATCCCCTGTGTTGACGTGCTGGCTGGGTGAGGGTGCGGCCGTCGAGGCACGGCGGCTGTTCGCGGATCGGAAGCTGCCCTCGTTCGAGAGTCCAGAGCAGGCCGTCCAGGCCTTTGGCCATCTGCTGCGCTACCGGCGTAACCAGCTGTTGCTGGTGCAGACGCCGCCCTCGGTGTCGGACCTGATCTCGATCGACCATGCCAAGGCGGAGGCGATTATCGATGCGGTGCTCGCCGACGACCGCACGGTCCTGACCGAGCCTGAAGCCAAGGAGTTGCTCTCGGCGTTCGGCATTCCGACGGTGGAATCGTTCGTGGCCAGGGACCCGGTCGAAGCCGCGCGGTTCGCCGAGCGCCTGGATGGCCTCGTGGTGCTGAAAATCGTCTCACCCGACATCATGCACAAATCCGACGTCGGCGGCGTCGTGCTCAATCTCGCCTCTCCGGCTGCGGTGGCACAAGCGGCGACGGACATGCTGGAGACCATACGGCAGAAAGCACCGAACGCGAGGATCGATGGTTTCAGCGTCCAGCCGATGATTCGTTGGCCTGGTGCCCACGAGCTGATTCTCGGTATTGCCGAGGACGCGACGTTCGGTCCGGTGATCGTGTTCGGGCAAGGTGGCACGGCGGTCGAGGTGATCGGTGACCGTACGGTCGCCTTGCCCCCGCTCAATCCGGTCCTGGCGCATGACATGATCGAGCGGACCCGGGTCGCTCGCCTGCTGCGTGGCTATCGCGACCGGCCGGCGACCGATCTCGAGGCGATCGCGCTGACCCTCGTCAAACTTTCGCATCTGGTGGTGGATCTCGACCGCGTGGCCGAGCTCGACATCAACCCGCTGCTGGCCGGTGCGAACGGCGTGATCGCGCTGGATGCGCGCGTCGTGGTGAGGTCACGCGGAACGACCAGGCGGCCGCTTGCGATCCGTCCCTACCCACGTGAGCTTGAACAGGAGGTCGAGACCAAAAGCGGCCGGCATTTCGCCCTGCGTCCGATCCGCCCCGAGGACGAGCGCGCGCTCGCCCACATGCTCGAACAATCGTCGCAGAACGACGTGCGCTTGCGGTTCTTTGCGCCAAGGAGGCAGTTCGGTCACGGCTTCTCGGCCCGCTTGACGCAGATCGACTACGACCGCGAGATGGCGTTGGTGGCGCTCGATCCTGGCGCCGCGGAAGTGCTCGGTGTAGTGCGCCTGATCTCCGATCCCGATGGTGGGAGCGCCGAATTCGCGATCATGGTGCGCTCGGATACGCAAGGTGTCGGCCTCGGTCATTGCCTCATGCTGAGCATCCTCGACTACGCGCGCCAGCGGGGCGTCGGCCGGGTGTTCAGTGACGTGCTCCTCGAAAACAGGGCGATGCTGCACATGGCCGAGAAGCTGGGATTCAGGGTTGGCAGGCTGGGTGGTGAGAGCTCGGTCAAGGTGGAACTTGATCTGGATGCCAGCACGACAAGCGACCGGCGTGGATAGATGGGCGAGATTTTCGGAACCTGACTGGAGCTCAGATTGAGGCGCCGGCGAGGCGTGCTGGAAGCTTTACCGATACCCCTGCGCCTGCAACGAGAACAGATGCGCATAGTGTCCGTCCTGTGCCATCAGTTGCTCGTGGTTGCCGCGCTCGATGATGCGACCGTCCTGGATCACGATGATCTGGTCGGCCATGCGCACGGTGGAGAAGCGGTGCGAGATCAGGATCGCGATGCGCCCGCCGGAGAGTTCGCGGAAGTGTTCGAAAATGGTGGCTTCAGCCTGGGCGTCCATCGCGGCGGTGGGTTCGTCGAGCACCAGAATGTCGGCACGTGAGCGCATGAACGCGCGCGCGAGCGCGATCTTTTGCCACTGGCCGCCGGACAGTTCGCGGCCGTTGTTGAACCATTTGCCCAGCTGGGTCTCGAAACCGGCCGGCAGGCTGTCGATGAAGTCGCTGGCCATGCCCTTGTCGCTGGCTTCGCGCCAGCGTGCTTCGTCATCGAAATGGGTCACGTCGCCGGCACCGACATTCTCGCCGACGCGCATCTGGTAGCGCGCGAAGTCCTGGAAGATCACCCCGATGCGTTGCAGCAACACGGCCTCGTCCCATTCGCGCAGATCGGTGCCGTCGAGCAGGATGCGGCCGTGGTCGGGCGTGTACAGGCGCGTGAGCAGCTTGATCAAGGTGGTCTTGCCCGAGCCGTTCTGGCCGACCAGGGCCAGCGATTCGCCCGGGCGGATGTGCAGGTCGATCTCGCGCAGTGCTGGTGTGCTGGTGCCGGGGTAGGTGAAGCCGACCTGCTCGAAGCGGATGCCGTCGTCGGGTTTCGCGCCCTTCTGCACGGCGCCGGTGGCCGGCGGCACGGGTGTTTCCAGATACTCGTACAAGGTCGACAGATACAGGTTGTCCTCGTACATCCCGCCGATCGCGGAGAGCATCGCCGACACCGCCGACTGGCCCTGGCGGAACAATGCCAGGTACATCGTCATCTGGCCCAGGGTGATGCGCGCGATTACGGTACTGGCGGCGATCCAGGCGTAGGCACCGTACAGCGTCAGCGTGCCGAGCAGGCCCAGCCCGAAGCCCCAGCTGTCGCGGCGCACGGCCAATTGGCGATCGGCGCTGTACAAGGTATGGAAGATGTCGCGGTAGCGCTGCAGCAGCAAGGGGCCGAGGCCGAACAGCTTCACTTCCTTGGCGTGGTCCTCGCGCGCCAGCACGGTCTCCAGATACAACTGCATGCGCGTTTCCGGCGAGCGCCAGCGGAACAGCCGAAATGCGTCGCCGGAGAATTTCGTTTCGGCGAAGAAAGATGGCAGGCCAGCCAGCACCAGTACGGCAACCGCCCACGGCGAAAACTGGTACAGCAGGCTGCCGTAGCTGACCAGCGAGATCGCGTTCTGGCCCAGCCCGAACGTGCGCGTGACCAGCGACAGCGGCCGGGTCGACGCTTCGCGCCGCGCACGGGTGAGCTTGTCGTAGAACTCCGAATCCTCGAAGTGCGCCAGCTCCAGGGTCAGCGCCTTCTCCAGGATCATCACGTTGACGCGCTGGCCGAGCTGGGCGCGCAGCAGCGACTGGCACAGCGACAGGCCACGCTGTGCGCCTGCCAATGCCGCGACCAGCACGCCTTCCAGGGCCACCCATTCGAATACCTGACGCAGCGATGCGTGC
The DNA here is from genome assembly GCA_004298505.1 of Rhodanobacter sp. Lineage (GTDB taxonomy): Bacteria > Pseudomonadota > Gammaproteobacteria > Xanthomonadales > Rhodanobacteraceae > Rhodanobacter. Next base: position 4,052 of record SCRO01000102.1, on the reverse strand, counting down.
CCATCGGCAGCCCAGAGACGACTTGCGGCGACTACCGAGTCGACGATCTGTGCGCCGACGTAGGCAATACCTGCGGGCAGGAGACCGGCAATCAGGGTGACCAGCGCGAGCGCGACGGTCAGTGCGCGGCTGGTGCTCCAGACCAGTACCAGGGCGCGCCCGCTGTAACGGAACACGCCGAGGAAGCCGCGGGTGACATCCGCCGGTTCGGGGGCTGGAATGGCTGCATGAGGCGGCACGTGGGGTAAATGTCAGAAGGCGCGCGACAGGGCGCGAAGTCCCCGACATGGGGGCCGTACCGCCGCACGCAAGTCGAAACGTTTCAGTGCAGCCCCACCTCGACGAACTGTTGTTCGGGTTGCGACCCACGCCCTGGATCGACCACCTGCTGACCCGTTGCAAACAGCTTCCGGATAGCGCTTCACGAGTCCGGGATGACGAGCGAAATCAGAGTTTCCCGCGGGCGGGGTCACGGTGATCGACTTGCCTGCGGACGACCGTCTGCCAGGCCTTCCGGGTCGGCCTGGACGCGGATTTCGGTGTCGTCGATGTTGACTATCCGACCTGCGTGGATCTTGCAGGTCTTGCGCAGTTCGATCGCACCATCGACCTTGACCGCACCGCTCGCCACGATCGCCTTGCCGGCCCCGCCGCTATCGCACAGGCCGACTAGCTTCAGCAGCATGTTGAGTTCGACGTAGTCGCCTTCCAGTTCAAAGTCGATGGTTTGCATCGTGTTTCCGTGTTGAGGCAGTGGCCCGGGCCCGATGGTTCAACCGGTGTGTTCGTCGTTTTCGGCTACAGGCGGCAGGGTACGGACCAACTGGGTGCGGATCAACGGCAGGCGCGCCGCGCGCAAGCGTTCGAGGGTCTCGAACAACAGCTCGCTCTTCACGCCATTGGCGTCACGCGGACTGTTGACGTAGGCGACGCAGTTGAACGTCATCGCGCCATCGTCGAGGTTCGCCAGTTGCACGTACGGAGCCGGCGTGGCCAGCGTGCCAGGGTGCGCGTTCAGCACGTCAAGCACCAGGCTGCGTACCTTGCCGGGGTCGGTGTCCAGTGGCATGGGCAGCTTGATGTGGACGCGCCCCAGCGCGTTGGGCTGGGTCACGTTGCGCACGTTCTCGGTGATCAGTTGCGAATTCGGCACGATCACGGTGGAGCGATCCCACAGCTGGATCTCGGTGGCGCGCACGTTGATCCGCCGGATATCGCCTTCGACCGTGCCTAAGCTGACCCAGTCGCCCACTTTCACCGGCCGCTCCACCAGCAGGATCAGGCCGGAGATGAAGTTCTGCACGATCGCCTGCAGGCCGAAACCAATGCCGACCGACAGCGCGCTGACGATCCAGGTGATGCTGGTCAGGTTCACATGCAGCGCAGCCAGCGTCAGCACCATCACCAGCAGGCCGCCGAGGTAGCCGAGCAGGGTGACGATGGAATCCTGCATGCCCGGTTCCATCGTCGACTTCGGCAGCAGTTGCTCGCGCAGCCAGCGCTTGATCATGCGCAGCAAAAACACGCCTGCCAACAGGACCAGCAGTGCACTGAAGATGCTGCCGGGATCGATCGGCAGGTCACCCAGCTTCAGGCCGCTGAAGCTTCGCCTGGCGCTGGCCAGCAAGTCGCCGGGACCGGCACCAAAGGGGGTCAGTACGATGGCCAGGGCCAGCACGGTCAGCAGCACCCGGCTGGCACCGGCGAGCAGGGTGGCGGCCTGATCCAGCGCATGCGGCGGCCAATCGAAGGTGGCCAGCAGCCGCTGGCCGCCGCGTCCGCGCGGCGACAACAAGGTGTGGATCAGGTCGTTCAACAGGTGGAACAGCAGGTAGGCGCTGGCCACGATCACGCCTATCCACAGCATCTGCACGGCCACGAAAAATGCCAGGGCGATATATCCGGTGGCCACGCCCAGCCAACTGACCAGCACGCCCAGCACGGCGACCGCACCCAGCAGGCCGATCCATAGCGGGCGAGGCTCCACCGCAGCCCCGGCCACCTGTTCCGGCCGCGCACGTCGCAGGCGCAACCAGGCCGCGCCGATCAGGCCGCTGATCACCAGCGCCATCAGGCCCCGCGTTGCTACCGTGGCGGGCAGGCTGGAGCCGATCGTGCGACTGATCCGTTCGATCAGGCCGAACAGCAGGGCGGCGGCGCCAAGCAACCACGGGAATGGCCGCAAACGCTGTGCGGCGCGGTCCGACAGCGCCGGCAGGCGCCACGAAGGCCGGCGCACCGAAAGCAGCGCACGCCCGAGGCCGGTGACATACGCGGCGAACAGCACCAGCCGTACCACCGCCCTGGCCAGTGCATCGAGGTCCGGATCGAGGATGTCGTTCCAGTTCAGTCCCACGTAGACCAACTGCGCGGCCAGGCCCGTGGTGAACACGGCGGTCAGCGCCACCGCCACCGCCATCGCACTGCGGCGCAGATGACCATCCGGCACGTGCCGGGTCGCCAGGCTCAGCAGCAGCCGATCAAGCAGCCAACGGCCGACGCCCAGCAACAGAGCCGCGCCGATCAGGCACGCCAGCAACGGTTTCTGATTGGGCGGTTGCCAGGCGGTACGCCAGGCATCGGCGCTGCGTGCGTCGAGTCGATTCAGCCGGACGATGTCATCCGGAAAAGTGCGCACAGGGTCGGCCCAGAACGCGTGTGTGAAGGGCGAGGCGGTGCGCGAGGCAAGGCGTGCCTGGAATTCGTCATTGCGCAGGCCGGTAAGTTGTGCCGCCAGTTGCAGCGCGCTCTGGCTCAACAGTTGGGCCTGTTTGATCTGGGCATCCAGAGCGACCTGGGCCTTGTCGAGCTGTCGCCGCTGGGCAGCGACTTCCGGTGCTTCCGGCGGCGATCCTTTGGCTGGCGGCGGACCCAGTACCGCGAGTTGCGCCTGCAGCGCGGCCATCTGGGGGGTCAGGCTGCCAGCCAGTTGGCGCGCCTGGTCCTGTACTTCCAGCGCGGCGTTGCGCAGATCGGCCAGCGGCGTGGTCGGGTGCTTGTTCTTCAGTTCGGCCTTGAGCGAATCGAGCCGATTGTCCAGTTGGTCAAGGGCTTGCGCCGGAGTCGCGGCAGACAAGGCGGCAGCCGGCACCGAGTCGCTGTCTTGGGCAGGCAGGGCGAAGCTGCCGAGACAAAGCAGCACGAAGACGAGGCGGCGGAGCAGGGCAGGCATCCGCGCATGATCCCGGCGTCGCGCTGGGCGGTCAATCGCGGCGACCTTCGCCGCCTCATCCAGCATGGTGGCCGTTCAGATTGGCCGTGGGTTAGGGCTGACCTTGAGCAGTTGCGAACCACGCAGCGTGGCGTACGGATTTCCCAATCCGAAATCGCTCCCGGTCGTGCGCAAAGCTGGGTTTTGCGGCACTGTTGCCATCCATGCCGCTGCCGCAGGTGCAGCGGGCGGTACGCACGAAGGGTGCCATCGCGGCGCAGGAGAGCCACAGCATTCGGTTGGACCCCGCACTGCTTTGTGAGTATGACGGGCGTTACGTGTTCGCACCCGGTGTGCAATTCGCGATCAGCATCGAGCACGACCAGCTGTATGCCTAGTTGACCGGCCAGGCTGCCTTCCCTGTGTATGCGAAGTCGAAGGATCATTTCTTCTACACCGTGGTCGAGGCACAGCTCGATTTCGAGCGCGATGTCAGCGGCAAGGTCGATGCACTGGTACTGCATCCGAACGGCCGGGATCGGCGCGCGCCGCGGCAACCCTGACCGCATCGGGGTGGGCCATCTATAGCGGCGGCGGCCGTCCATCCGCCAGCCGTTTGTCGCACGCGATCCCGGACAGGGTCCGGCGAGCACCGTTAGTCATCCGTTAGACCGTCGTGACGACTTTTCCGTTGTCCCGGCGCCCAATGGCGCCACGGTCGTCCCCGTGTCAGCACCACAAGCGGAAACATCGCCCCCATGACGCGAGGAATGCCTAGGATCCTGTCGGACTTTACTCGGTCGGTCTGCAAATCCATCTGTGCGGTCCATATTTCCGCCGCTTTTTGACCCATAGAACCACTATGGGCCTGCAAATCGTCGAAAATCTGTCCTCGCACAGC
>SCRO01000101.1 GCA_004298505.1 Rhodanobacter sp. | reverse complement strand
GTCCATATTTCCGCCGATTCTTGGCCCATGGAACCACCATGGGCCGGCGAACCGTCGAAAATCTGTCCTCGCACAGCCGAATTCTCGCCTCGACCACCAAAGTCCGACAGACTCCTAGGTACGCCTTTCTGACGGGCGCAAAAAGGTAAACAGGCGCAAGAGCACATCTGGCAAGCAGCGATCAAGCATGAGTGACGTGGTCCGGTCTGTCCCCCGTGGCGGCCTTGGTCAGGCAGCCACTCATGCGGTGAAGTAAGCATATAGATATGTAAGGAAATTTCTTTTCCACTTGTAGGTAAATTCGTACCAGCTCGGATAGACTCTCGTTTCTCATCCACTGCAAAGAGACCAATCATGGCCATTAATCTTGAAACGCTGTCCCCCGCTGAACTCAAGGCACTCATCGCAAATGCTCAATCGCAGATGCAGGCCGCTCACGGCAATCACGTGAAAGAGGTCCGGGAAAAAATCGAGCGTTTGCTGAAAAGCAGTAACCTGACCCTGGCCGACGTGTATCCGACCCGTGGCGGCAAAGGCGCCAAGGGGCCAAAGTCGGTAGTAGCCCCCAAGTATCGCAACCCTGAGAACGCGAGCCAGACGTGGTCAGGTCGTGGCAAGCGACCGTTGTGGTTTGTGCAGGCCTTGAAGAAGCGCGGCATCACGGCCGAGAGCCTCCTAATCGATGGCGCACCCACAGCGGCTGTGGCGAAGGCCGTCAAAAAGAGCGCAGCCAAGAAAGTTGCAAAGACTGCCGCCAAGAAAGCGGCCTGAGGCCAAGGCAGACCCGTTCCGCGGCGCAGAGAAAGCCTGCGCCCGGAATGCAGTCTTCTTCCAAGGTGCCCAGAACAATGCGGATTGCCTGCCTGTTGACCAATCCTTTCCAACCCAGCTGACCAGTCTCGCCGGACAACTGGACCAGCGTCGCCAGCCAGCTGACCATCCGACTGAAGTTCGCTTGTCGCCGATGACTGCCCTTGCAGGCTCGATGATGGCCGGGCAAGCTGCGACATTCGGAGACCGACCCCTATGCGCAGGTCGCTCAAATTCCGCAGCTAATCACGCAAGCCATTGATTCGCTTATCCTGAGATAGGCAGAAGTGACACAACAACGGTATTTAGCTTTTTTCGCGCCCACAGCGAAGAAATTCAGGCGGCTATACGAGTTTTGCAACACCTCTCAAGACTCGTTACTTCACCAATCCATGGTCGCACCGGCTGCGACTCTGGCGCCGACATGCGAACAAAGCTGAAGACTCATAGGCCCACGCTGCTTCGTGATCGCTGGGCGGAGTTTCGGCTGAAAAGAGGCGAGCGTGATCAACCTGATCCGGGGACGTTCTGCCAGGCAACAACCCGGCGTCGGAAGATGCATGGGCACGGAGAGATGTGGTCAATGCAAGACGCGGCCGTTCGGGATGGGCACAGCGTGGGCACAGGATGGGCATTATGCCCAAACGGCGATTTGTGCCCGAAACGCAGATGTGGTCATCGGGTTGCACGGAACGCGGAGTACCGCTGCCGGAGAGAAAGTGTCGAGGGCGTCAGTACTGCTCGCAAACCCTTGATTTGGTGCGCCCGGCGGGATTCGAACCCACGACCACCGCCTTCGGAGGGCGGTACTCTATCCAGCTGAGCTACGGGCGCATTGTGTGGCCGCGCGCGGGGTGGGTCGATGGCCGGCCCCGCGGGGAGCGCAGTATAGCCGAGTTGGTGGTTTGCAGGCAGGCAGGTGAGAGGTAGCTCGGGGCGCGTTGGCTGCGCTCATTCCAACTTCTCGGCAAATGGGAGAAGGAGTGGCGAAAACGCATGTTGGTGGCGAGCGCCCGCGTCTCACCTTCCGCAAGGGGATTTCCTCTGGTCACAATCCTCTCCCCGCAGGGGAGAGCAGGCAAAGGCTAAGGAGCGCGTTGTTCTATGGAACGGGCTTGAGCAGCGTCGCCAGGGTGTCACGCTTGCTGATGTCACGAACCAGATGCGGGTATTTCAGGCCACCGTGGTAGTCGATGCGCACGGTCTTGTACTCATTGAAATTCTTCACCAGCAGCTCGATGACCTGGTTGTGGTCCTTCGCTGCGGCGGTGACGGCGTCCGTGAGCTCGTCGGCGTCGTAGTCGTGGCCGTTGACGGCGATAACGCTCATGCCGGGCGAGAGGCCGGCCTTGAACGCAGGGCTGTCCCACAACACGTCGCCGATGCTGCCGTTCTTGCTGATCGACAGGCCCAACGAATACATCAGATCGGCATAGTGACGGCGTGCCTCGACCGCCTTGACTGCGTCGGATGGTTTGTCGGTGTAGACCAGCTTCCAGCCGTGCGCGGCGATGCCGGCGATCAGCGGGCCGTGGCCATCGAGTCGAGTACGCAGGTAGCTGGCCCAGTCGAACGGCGCGATGTCGTTGAGGGCTTTCACGACGTCAGCGAAGGTGTAGGTGTCGACATCCCACTTGCCCGGGTTGACGCCGAAGAACGCCTTGCCGAAGTCGTCGATGCTCTTTTTGCCATGGCTAAGCTCACGCAGCTTGCCGTCGACATCGAGCCAGATCAGCTGGCCGGCCGAGTAGTAGTCCTCGCTGCCCTGGTAGTTGCGGTACGGCAGTGGCGCGCGCTGGGCGATCACCGGGTCGTTGGTGGTGTCCTGCACGTTGCGCCAGCTGGCCAGGCCGGGGCGGCCCTTGTCGTAGGTGGCGGCCACATAGGCCAGCATGTCGCGGGTCTGCTCGCCATCCCACAGGCCCGCGCGCGCGGCCATGACATAACCCCAGAACTGGGTCTGGCCTTCGTACACCCACAGCAGGGTGTCGCTCATCGGCACGTTGTAGTTCGGCGTGTCCAGGTCGGCGGGGCGACGGTACTTGCCGTCCCAGGAGTGATTGAATTCGTGCGAGAACAGGTCGCGGCCCAGCGCGTTCTTCTTCCACTCGGTGAAAAAGTCGGCCGAGGTGCCGTCCTCGCTCGAGCGGTGATGCTCCAGGCCGTTGCCGCTCATCTTGTCGCTGAGCGAGACCAGGAAGTCGTAGTGGTCGTAGTGGTGTGCGCCATACAGCTTATACATCTGCTGCACCAGGTTTCGAAACAGTTTGAGTTGCTCCGGCTTCACCCTCAGGTACTTCGGCGCGTCGGCGACGATGTCCATGTGCACCGGCGCCTTGGCGCCCGGATCCAGATCCAGCCGCTTGAAGTACTTGCCGGCGTAGATCGGCGAGTCGACCAGGTTCTCGTAGTCGATCGGCTTGAAGTGGATGGTGTCGCCATCATGCGAGGCCACCTCCAGCGCGGTGCCGGCCTGCCAGCCGGTGGGCAACGTCACGCTGGGCTCGGTGTTGATCTGGCGGGCGTCATAGCCAGCCGGGTAGAGGGTCACTGCATTCCATTGCAGGTTGAGCATCTCCGGCGTCATCACCACGCGGCCCTGGCGCCGATCCTGCGGCGACAGATACTGGAACTGCGCCTCTACCTGGGTGGCTCCGGCCGGTACCTCGAGCTGGAAGGCGTACACATTCAGCGGGTCGCGCTTCCACGCCAGGGTCTTGCCGTTGGCGCTGACGACCAGGCCAGCCAGCTTGTCGATCGGGCCGGTGGGCGAGTGATGGCCGGGAATCCACTGCGGGTAAAGCAAGGTCAACGGACCAGGCTGCGCCGGAATCACTTCGTGCACGCGGAAGATGCGATGGACCACGTCGGTGGCATCTACGGCGATCTTCAGGCTGCCCTGGTACGGCACATTCTGCGGCGCCGGGACATCAGCAAGCGCGCTGAAACTGGCCAAAGCAAAAGCGCTGGCGACGACGGCGGTGGCAAAACGAGTGAATTTCAAGAGTGGCTCCAGGAGAAGACAGCGAGAGCGCGAAGGCTGGCGCCGGGCGCCAGGCGTGTCGGGAACCCACTGCAAGTGGAAAAACCCGGGACAGCGCAGGGCTTGCATGGCCACACGCGACTCGCCCGGGTTTCCGATCCTAGCCCTGAGCAGGGGCGCGGCACGCCTGCCGAAGGTCATGACCGTGGAACCCAGGATGGACCCATCGGCTACCCGTGGCTGTGTTGGCACTCATCGTGCTTTGCCAAGCCACTACCCTCACCGTCGTCGACACCCGCCCTCATGCAACTCCCATCCGCAAACTGGCAACTCATTGACGGCGCCGCATTCCGCCGCGACTACGCCAACTATCTGGCGCAGCGCATGGGCCCGATGATCCATGCGCTGATGGTGGTGGCGCTGTGCGCCTATCTGCTGGGCGTGGTGGCCCGCGGCTTCGTCGGTGCGCCGCCGGCACAGCTGGTATGGCAGCTGATTCCCGCCCTGCCGCTGTTGCTGGTGATCCTCGCCACGCGGCAGTGCCGCGAGCCGCTGCCATTGAGAATATTGGCGCTGCTGTGCGTGATGCTGCTGGAAATCGGTATCAACCTCACTGGCATCGGCAGTCTCCCTGGCGCACCCGAGCCGCTGCCGGGCCTGTTGTTGCCCGTGGCATCGTCGGTGATCTGGTTCGGGCGCTGGGACTTTCTCGTCGCCATGGCGTTGTGTGCGCTCGGGCCGCTGCCCTTGCTGCTGCACATCGGTAATGGCTCGCAGACGCTGCAGTTCGCGCTGTACATGACGATTGCGGTGTCGCTGGCGACGGTACTGCGCACCTTCATGGCGCGTACCCTGCTCGAACAGTTCAAACTCGAGCAGCGGCTGCGTGAGCGTGCAGAAACCGACGGATTGACCGGCCTTTTGCTGCGCAACCGTTTCCTCGACCTGGGCCGGATCGCGCTACGCGAGAGCCATCGCCAGCAGCGACCTGCGTCCGTGCTGTTCCTTGACGCTGATCACTTCAAGCGGATCAACGACGAATACGGCCACGCCGCCGGTGATGTTGCGCTGGTCGCGCTGGCCGCACGCCTGCATACACAGGGGCGCAAGGGCGACTTGATCGGGCGCATCGGTGGTGAGGAGTTCGCCATGCTGCTGCCCGACGTCGATCGCGACCAGGCGCTGATCCGTGCCGAGCACTTGCGCCTGGCCGTGCGGGCAAGTCACCACCCCGGCGGGCACCTGAGCGCCAGCATCGGCATCGCGACATGCGCGCCAGGCTGCTATGACAGCATCGAGACCCTGCTGGCCCGCGCCGACCAGGCGATGCGCCAGGCCAAGCGCGACGGCCGCGACCGGGTGGTCACGGCCATCATGTCAGCCTGAGCTCACTCAGGGTTTCCCGGCGGTCGCCAGCTTGGAGTTGTGCATGCCATAGGAGAAATAGATCACCAGGCCGATCGCCATCCAGATCACGAAGCGCCACATGGTGACGATGTCCAGCCCGCCAATCATGTGGAAATGTCCGTCGGTGACCCACGGCCAGCCGATGATCAGGAACAGCGAGAACACGATGCCCAGCGGCGCCAGCAGCCACAGCATCGGGGTGCGGAAACGACGCTCAAGTTCCGGTTGACGGATGCGCAGGATCAGCACCGAAGCGCAGATCACGATGAACGCCGACAGCGTGCCGATGTTCACCAGCTCGGCTAGTTCGCGGATCGGCAGCAGGCCCGCCGCCAGCGCGGTGAACACGCCCAGCAGCATGGTCGGACGATACGGCGTGCCATAGGTCGGATGCGGCCTGGCGAACCACTTCGGCAACAGGCCGTCGCGCGCCAGCGCAAACCAGATGCGCGCCGCGCCCAACATGAAGGCGAATACGACGCTGGCGATGCCGGCAACTGCGGCGATATCGATGATGCCGCTGATCCAGTGCAGGTTGCGCGCGGCGAACACCGCACTAACCGGCGCATCGCTGGCCAAAATCATCTGCTGGCACTGGCCGGCCATCTGGGTCGGGTCCATGCAGCCGTTGTACGGCACCATGCCGGTGAGCACCAGCGAAATGGCCAGGTACATTGTCATCGCCACGCCCAGCGACGCCATCACCGCCAGCGGCAGATCGCGCTGGGGGTTCTTCGACTCTTCTGCGGCGGTGGTCAGCGTGTCGTAGCCGAACACCGCAAAGAACACGATGCTGGCCGCGGCGAGCATGCCGTCCACGCCATAGCGCATGCCGCCGCTCGCCGTGGCGTCATGCACCAGCGACGGAATGAACGGCGACCAATTGGCCGGATTCACGTAGAACGCGCCCACCACGATCACGATGCCGACGCCGATCACCTTTATCGCCACCACCACGGTATTGAAGCGTGCGCCCACCTCGGTGCGTGCCACCTGCAACCCGGCGATGCCCATCGCCACCACCATTGCGATCAGGTTGATGCCGCGACCGCTATCCGGATGCGCCGGGTCATATGCCGCCTGCAGGAACACCGGCAGGTGCAGGCCGGTAACCTGGGTGATCAGCGATTGCAGGTAGTTCGACGTGCCGGCCGCCACCACGCCCACGATCAGCGCGTATTCCACCAGCAGATCCCAGCCGATGATCCAGGCGGGCAATTCGCCCAACACGGCGTAACCGTAGGTATAAGCGCTGCCGGTTACCGGAATCATGCCGGCGAACTCGGCGTAGGAAAGCGCCGCGCAGGCGCTGCCGATGCCGGCCACCAGGAAACTGAGGATGATCGCCGGCCCCGCGTTCAGCGCTGCCTCGTTGGGTGCCAGCACGAACACACCCACGCCCACGATCGCACCCACACCGATGGCGGTCAGCTGCCACACGCCCATCGTGCGGCGGAAATCCGTGCTGGCACCAGCCTCCGACTGCAGCTGCTCGACTGACTTGTGGCGAACCAGTTTGCTGAAGAAACCCATATGCAGCTCCCCGTGAAAACAGGGTACAGCATAACAAGTCGTCGACGTTTGGCTATCGCCGCCGCTTTGCATCTTGTACATATGGACGTCTAGCCGTCCATATGGTTTCATTCCAAGAAATTACCGGCCGACGAGGATGGCGACGCCGCGGCACCACAGCTGGCGAGCGCGATCTCGCGAGCGATGACGGTGCGGCCGAAGCAGACATGGCGAGCATGCGCTGGCGAGGTGGCGACGATGGTTTGATCACAACGATCTTTTGCGCGCTCCGTACGCCCGCGCGCGTTCCCTGCCCAAGGCCCTTCCGGCACGGCTCAACGCGCGTCGACCGCCTTGCGTCCACTCGCCGGATCGTCAGTGAAGAACGCATCGATGCCGACCTCGAGGTAGGCCCGGATCTGCGCAACCAGGCCGGCCTGGTTGCACGTGCGTGGGTCATTGCCCTGCCAGAAGTCTTTCACCAGGAACTGGTTCTCCGGCCGGAACGTGTAGGGATGCACTTCGAGTCCCGCTGCGTGTGCGTCATGCACCAGGCGGGTCGGCCGGCCCAGGCTGCCGTCGGCGGTCCACGCAATGATCAGGCGAAGGTCCGGGCCGATCGCGTCTGCATAACGGGCGATCTCACGCAGTCCCGTCGGCGTCAGCATGCGCGCGTAATCCAGCTCGCCACCGGCGACAGCCAAATCGTACGGTTGCGCGTCGGGCGCGCCCAGCAACTGCAACAGGCGGATGTTCGGATGATGCTTGCCCAGGTTTGCGCGCAGGTACTTGAGATTGCCGATCTCGAATGACTGGATCTCCACCGGCGCAGTGCGCGTGTACGCATGCGCGGCCAGCGTCGCCAGCAGCCGATCCTCCATCGGCAAGCCAATTGTCTGGAAGTAGGTGCCGTGCTTGATCTCCGGAATCAGTCCCAGCGGACGCCCGGCCAGCGTCGACTCGGCAGCGACGAAATCGATGATCTCCTGCAGCGTCACGATCTGGAATTCGCCGTCGTGCTGCGTGCCACGCAACCGTGGCAGGCGCTCGCGGGCGCGCAGGGTCTTCAACTCCGCGAGCGTGAAATCCTCGGTGAACCAGCCGCTGACCGCGTTGCCGTCGATAATTTTTGTGGCCTTGCGGCTGGCGAACCCGCGATGGCTGGCCACATCGGTGGTACCACCGATCTCGTTCTCGTGACGCGCCACCAGCACGCCATCCCTGGTCATCACCAGATCTGGCTCGATGAAGTCCGCACCATCGACGATGGCCCTGGCGTAGGACGCCAGCGTGTGTTCCGGCCGCCACGCCGGCGCGCCGCGATGACCGATCACCAGCACCTGGCTAGCGCGCGGCTTTTCACGATGGCTGTGGGTGACTGGCACGGATGACATTCCAGCAACGGGAAGGATGACCCAGCATAGGCGGTATCCACGCGCCACGCTGCGCGCAAGGCGTCAGTCGGGGCGATACACATGAGCGGCCGGAACGCAGCCGGCATATGCAGCACGCGCCGAGCAAGGCTTCCCCGTCGCTCCCGCGGTTGACATCCAGTAGCGGCTCGATGCGGTCGGTTGCTGACGCGCAGGGTCAACGGCGCCGCATGGGCCGGAACGAAATCACGCCCTCACTGATACTCATCCAGCCGTCCGAAGATCCAGCCGTAATACGAAGCGAGCAAGCCCGGCACGATGCAATCGTCGTAGCGACCGTCGCAGCGCTCGCGCAGCCGGGTCAGCGCCGCAAAGTATGGATCCTGCGGCAGGCCCGCCGCCTGCAGCAGCATGCTGGGCAGGAACGCGACGTCCAGCATCGGGTACTGCGGCAGCGACGGACCGGCGAAGTTGCTCTTGATCATGTAGTAGGTGAGAAAATCGCGGTAGGGCCGCAACGGTTTCGGTAGCGTGCGCCGCAGGCCGCGGATCAGGCCATCGAACGAGGGTTGGTGATCGCCGAAGTGCACCAGCACGGTCGGCTGCGCACGGTCGAGAAAATCGTGTTCCAACCCGTGCATGGCCACGTCCGAGTCATGCAGGCGCGACAGATAGGTATCGAAGTTCAACGCCGTCTGCGCATCGAGCCCGTGCAGCAGATTGCGAAACGCTGGCGGCAGCGTGGCCATCGGATCGTCGTGCGGGCCGTGCTGGTTCAGGGTCAGGATCATCACGAACACCGGCTGACCCGGCTTCTTCACCTTGTCGTAGACGCGCTTGGCCGCGTCGAACATCTGCCGGTCGCTTTCCTCCCACTCATCCAGGCCGAGCTCGTTCACGTCGTAAAGGTGATCGAAGCCGTAGGCCGTGTATGCATTGCGGCCGTTGATGAAGTCGCCCGCAGTCGGATAGATCGCGATGGTGAGGTATCCGAGGCGGCGCAACTGCAGCGCCAACGCATCGTGCACATGCGGTGACAGCACGAACGGCGCGTACATACCGCCGGGGCCGAAAATGTCCTGCGGCATGCCGGTCAGGACGGCGAACTCGCTGACCCAGGTACCGCCGCCGAAGGTATGCGTGCGCAATACGCCGGTGCCACGGGTGCGCGCGTCGGCCTCAAGCATGGCCACATGACAGGCCGGCACCGTGCAGTGTGCATAGATCGATGGATCGAAGGTGCTTTCCTCCAACACCTGGACGATATCCGGGTACGGCGGCGGGCTGCCCGGCAAACCCTGCGCGGTGCTGCCCCACGCCTGCGCCGCCACCGCGTCGCTGCTCAGCGCCGGCAAGCGCACCGCCGAGTCGCGGAAGTTCACGAAGAAATTGGTCAGTTGCGCGTCATCGGAGAGCTTCTCCCAGACATTGCGGGCATGCACCTGGGCAAACGGGCCACTCGGCAACATGCACCACCAGAACGCCAACACGCCGAGCGACAGACCGCCGAGGCGCAACAGCCGCGCGGTACGTGGACGCCATCCGGCCAGCAGGCGCCAATCCCAACGCCAGGTCAGGTACAGCAGCGGTGGCAGCAGCAACAGCAGGCCAATACCCAGACTGTACAGGTGCGGATAATGTTTCAAGGTGCCAAACAGGCTGCTGCGCACGTAATAGACGAAATCCGACGGCATCAGCTGCGTCTCAAGATAGCGCAACTTCATCACCGCGATGAACTTCAGCCCCGCGAACAAGCCGGCAGCCACCAACAGGGTGCTGGCGAACCGCGCGAACACGCACAGCAATATGCCGACCGTGCACACCATCAGCGCCGCGATGAAGGCACGTTGCACCGGCAGCGGCTCCTGCCATGCGGTGAATGCGAGGCAGAACGCAAACAGGATCAGCGCACCGACGCATACCAGCGGGACACGCGCGTGACGCAAAGTGATTCGAGGCATGAGTTGGACGCCCCCCTGCAGGGCCGGATGTCACCGTAGCGTCATCTTACGGTCTCGGGGCGGGTGCCGGCAGACCCCCTGTCGAGCTGTTCCACCGGCGTTGGGTTTACTTCACCCACCCCGCATTAAGGCGCAATTCAGCAGGTCGCGAACGGCTGCTTGCGGGATGGCCAGCTCGCGGCTGGATGGAGATTCGCCGAACCGTTGAGCGCGTATGATCACATCAGCAGGGCGACATTGGCCGGCTGGCGCCGCGCCGTTCGTGCTGGGCCCTGCCACGAGCCGAAAACGGGTTGACCCAGCGTAGCGAGCGGAGTCGAGGTACGCGCATCAGCTTCTCTGGCGTATGCTCTTGTCAGTTGAGGTCGTTGTCGTGATCAATTCGCCTTTCCCGACATGCACCAAGTCTGAACTTGGCGTTCTTCTGCCTCGTAGAGAATTTCCACCAACTTTAGGGCACCTTCTCACCCATGCGTGGTTACAACTCTGCTGCAAAATGGCTGCATTGGTTGATTCTGTTGCTGGTTCTGGCACAGTTGGGGATCGCCATATTGATGCCTGACATCGGCCCGCACACTGTGGCGGGAACACTGATCAACCTGCATTTTTCGTTCGGCGTCCTGATCCTGATCGTGATGGTGATCCGCCTTGGCCACCGATTGTTGCATCCGGTGCCACTGGACATGCCCGGCTCACCGGTGTGGGAACGTTGGATCGCCCTCGCCACGCACCGCCTGTTTTACTTCATTCTGCTGGTCGGGCCGTTTCTGGGTTGGGCATCGGCATCGGCGCACCGGCTTCGTGTCAATGTGTTCGGCATCATCTCGCTGCCTGGCATTGCCGCGCCACGTGCACACTGGGCACTCACCGCCGGCGACGTCCACATCTACATGATGTGGGCCCTGGCGGTGCTGATCGGATTGCATGCGGCCGCCGCGCTTTACCACCACTTCCTGCGGCACGATGGCGTACTTCAGCGAATGTTGCCTACCCGCGCGCAGTAACATCGGTGTCTCGTGTAGAGGGATGCCGAATCACTGCTGTCTGAGTTCGCTTCACACCTTCACGGCCCTTCGCTCATCGAGCCCTTCCGGCTGCGTCCAGGGGCGTTCACCCGGCAACGCAAACTCACCGTGCCGCGTGTGCTCGCGATGATGTTATCTGGCATGTGCACCTCGGTGCAAGCCGCACTCGAGGAGATGTTTGCCCCATCGCACGGCCTCACCGGACGCTTGCGTGAATGCAGCGATCGCGCCTTCGCGAAGATGCGTCGCGGCTTTTCCGCCGAAGTGTTCGACCAGCTCAATGTGACGCTGCTGGAGCTGGCCCGGCCGCTCATTGATGCGCATCGCTGGCACGGATGGCGCGTGGTCGCCGCCGACGGCTCGCGCTTGCGCGTCTCCACGCGCCGCGGTGCCGAACTCGACGCCGATCACTACGCGTTTGCCTTGTATCTGCCCGGCGCCGAACTGACTCTGCATGCCGCGCTGCATCCGGCCGATGGCTCGGAGCGACAGATGCTGTTCGAGGCGCTCGATGCCACCGAACCGGACGACCTGCTGGTGCTCGATCGTGGCCTGATCGGCAACACCATGGCGCCAACACTACGCTACACCGAGCGGATCGGTGCGCATCCTGATGACCTCGTTGCTCGACGAAGCGCGCGATCCCGCCGCCAACTTCGGCGTGCTGTACCACCGCCGCTGGCGCGCCGAAGAGGCTTTCAAGCGGAGCTTGCGCGTGAGCGCGTGCATGGACGCGTCATCCGCGCACTCGATAGTCATCGCACGCACCCGTTGCGGCATGCAATCGGGTCGCAGCTATCTGCGCCCCCCACGAATCAAGCGGCATGCGTATGCCGTTTATAAGCTGTGCCGTTGATTGTGAGAGACTCAAGTTCGGAGCATTGGATAATGCGTGGCCCTCCCTGATCCGGGTAGGATTCATGAAGATGCTTGATACGCTCACCGCGCTGCAGGCAGAGAATGCCCGACTTGTCGCGCTGCTGGAAGCGCACCGGATCGAATGGCGCATGCCACCTGCACGAAACCTTTCGCGGATGTGGCACAAGCGTCGACGTGGGTACCGCGCCATGGGCTATCGGATGACCGCCTCACTGCTGTGACGGAAATGTCCCCGCAGGCACTGTTGGTGGATGGCGGCCCCACACTGATCTGATATCTGGCTCACCTCACGTGCTCTGCGCGCGGCGCAGCCAAGCCTGGCCCCGACGCCGTTCGTGAACGGCAGCCACGGCCATATACATCCTGACCACCTGACGTTGACATCATTTCCGGAGAGTGGAGTGCGGCAGGTGCTTCACATGCGCCTGTCACCCCCTCCCAACGACGGAGTGATTCCGCATGAACGACGACCGCATCCAAGGCAACTGGAAACAGCTCACTGGCAGGATCAAGGCCAAGTGGGGCGACCTCACTGACGATGACTTGACGCGTGCCGAAGGCACGCACGAGTATCTGGTGGGCAAGCTGCAGGAGCGCTACGGCATCGCCAGGGATGAGGCGGCGCGACAGGTCAAGGAATTCGAAAAGACGCTGTAGCAGGATCGACGACCAGGCCGCCACGAATGGTCTGGACAGCATTGCGTCGGGGGGCCGGTTCGATACCGGCCTCCTCCGTGGCAACGGCCACATCTTCCTGGGAGCCTGTCGGACTTTGGTGGTCAAGAACCGTCCACGCGAGGCCTACCGATTGATTGGCTCGTCAACGGCTCTGTGGAATATCCGGTGGACCCAGCACCTTCAACCGCAGCGTGGCAAACGCTCCGTCACGGGCCAGCGCGGTGATTCGGTAATCGCCACGCTGCGGCAACGGGATCTTCATCAGCGCATCGCCCTCGCTGCTGCCTTGCAGGCGATCGTTGAGCAGCCATTGCACCGGGTCCGGGGCACCCAGCGCATTCAAGGTCGCCCGCAGCGGCTGATCGCTGTTGGGCGCGCGGCGCAGGGTGACGCCGGAGTTCAGGCTGGCGATGCGGATTGGGCTGGCGACATCGAGCGAATCCGCCGCGCAGCCTTGGGCCAGCGGTGGCAGGGCCGCGGCGCGGCCGTCATCGACGCTGAGCCAGGGCGTGGCCAGCACCGGCCTGCACGAACGGGAAGCTCAGCGCCTTGCCGTCTCCCAGCAGGCTCCAGCTGCCGCTGATCACCTCGCCCTTCGGGCCGGTCACGGCAAGCAGGTCGTCGAGGTCTGCGCCGCGGCCAGCGCTGCGCTGAAACGCAAGGTCAGTGCCGTGCGCGAATCGCTGGTTTTCGAGCTGGCCGAGACCGGGGCAAAGTCGGAGGCCGCCGGATGGGTGGTCGTGCTGGCCGCAGCGAGGGTGCCCTGGAACACCGGCGGGTAGCCATCGTGGCTGGGTCCGCAGGCAGCCAGCAGCAGGGCCAGCACGTCCAGTCGGGCGGCGTCGGCGATGCACGCGGCACCGTCCTGGAAGATGAAGTTGGCCAGCCGCAGCGTGATCCAGCCATGCTGCAAGGGGTCACTGCGATAGTCGGCCACCACCAGCGCATCGTGCGAGAGCTTGCCGGCATCCAGTCCGTTACGCAGCGGCAGGTTGGGCAGGAAGCGACTCAGCACGCCGGCCAGGCGGATCATCCGCGGCGACTCCCAACCGCGCAGAGCCGGCGAGGACAACACCAGTGCCACCGGTGCCACGTCATCCATAGGGTGCGCCTCTCGTCGGGCTTGCATAGCATGACTATGCGCACCCTCCGCTAGACGCACCCTATGGCGATAGCATCATCTCGCTCTCCAAAGTTTCTACGGCCCACACTCCTAGCAAATCCCGGCTCTCAACAGCCGAACGGCTGGTTACCCCCAAGCCCCGCCGTCAAAACATCTTCGACCGTACCTTCGGCAGCAGCACGAGCAGCAAGGTCGCCAGTGGCCCCAGCAGCAGCGATAGCAAGAACCACAGTGGGCCGCTGCGGTTCTTGCCTTGTGCGAGCGCTGCATTGATCAATGCCAAGGTGCCCCAGCCAGCAAACCAGGGGGCGCCATCGGCCCACATCGAGAAATGTCCCACTAGTGCCTCCGGTGTGATGCTGTCTCTTGATCAGACTTCGATTGAATACCGCGGCAACGACGGGCGGGCACTGCCTGCCGGCTCTTCTGCACCAATGCAAGATGTGATCAAGAGACAAAGTGCGATGAGGGGCATCGTCCTGCGCCCAAACCTTGATGCTAGCAGCCTGTCGGACCTCGAATGCCGAAACGGCGTGGTTCGCCAATCAGGTGAGCTTAATCTTAAGACGATATGCTGACACCTTTTCTGCCAAGGATGTCCG
>SCRO01000100.1 GCA_004298505.1 Rhodanobacter sp. | reverse complement strand
AGCGCCACCGTGGTCTTGCCGGTGCCTGGGTTGCCGGTGAAGCTCATGTGCAGGCTGGGCGCCACGGCCGCGAGGCCGAGATTCAGGCGCAGCTTGTCGATCACCAGCAACGCGGCGATGTCGCGGATACGCTGTTTGATCGGTGCCAGGCCCACCAGATCATGCTCGAGTTCGTCCAGCACCGACTCGACCTGGCTTTGCGCCAACACCTCGTTGACGGTGCGCGCGGAGGTCACTTCCTGGGCCGCGCTCGCCGCCGGTTGGGATGCCGCCATGCTCCCGGGAATGTGGTAATCGGGGGTATTCATCTCAGCCGATTCCGGCGAGTTCGGCACGCATCGCGTCGATCACGGCACGGTACTCCGGCTGGCCGAAGATCGCTGAACCGGCGACGAAGCAATCGGCACCGGCCGCAATGACGCTACGCACCTCCCCGCCCAGTCGCGCGAAGTCGGCGGAAAGAATCGATGGGGCAATACGATGCATGACGCGACCTCATGGGTGAACTTGGCGGACACGAGCAGGCTCAGTAGCGGTTACCTTCCGGCTGGTCGCTGGCGTAGCCGTGCACGCTGTAGTGCATGCTGCGTCCGCGCACTTCCTGGCGGAGCAGGCCGAAGCCGGGTTCGTTCTCGGGTCGGTTGACGATGAAACTCATCGCGATACTTTCGACGCCGCGCGTCGAGTCGAACGCCATCAGGCGGATGTAGTGATGGGGAAAGGTCTTGCGACAGCTGGCCAGCTCCATCAACACACCTGCGGCGTCCTGCAGGTCGAACATCGGCATGCCGAACATTTCCCAATAGGTGTTGCGCGGATGCGGGTCGTCGGTGTACTCGATACTCCAGGCGTAGCCCTTGCCGAGGCCGTAGTCGACCTGCAGGCGGATTTCGGCGTCGGTCAGTTCCGGCAGAAAGCTGAACTGGCCCTGGGTGATCTTGCCGGTGGGGTTGGTCATCATGTTGGCGCACTCCTGTCAGGCCACGCTGGGCGTGGTGGCGAAATCGCTGGTGTCGGTGCTGGCGTAGTTGAAGGTAACGTCTTTCCAGGTTTCCAGCGCCTGCTTGAGCGGGGTACAGGATTGCGCTGCCTTCTGCAGGATCTCCGGACCCTCGTTCTTGATGTCACAGCCCTCGTTGCGTGCCTTGATAATCGTCTCCAGCGCCACGCGATTCGCCACGGCACCGGCCTGGATGCCGGCCGGATGGCCGATCGTGCCGCCGCCGAACTGCAGGATCACGTCGTCGCCGAACAGGTCGATCAGCTGATGCATCTGGCCGGCGTGAATACCACCGGAGGCCACCGGCATCACCTTCTTCAGGTCGGCCCAGTCCTGATCGAAAAACAGGCCGCGTGGCAGATCCTGCTGGGTGTAGCTGTCGCGGCAGACGTTGTAGTAGCCCTGCACCGTCATCGGATCACCTTCGAGCTTGCCCACCGCGGTGCCGGTATGCAGATGATCGACACCGGCCAGGCGCAGCCACTTGGCTATCACGCGGAAGCTCACACCGTGGTTCTTCTGCCGGGTATAGGTGCTGTGGCCAGCACGGTGCATATGCACGATCATGTCGTGCTTGCGCGCCCAGTTGGCCATGCTCTGGATCGCCGGCCAGCCGATCACCAGGTCGAGCATGATCACCACCGAGCCCAGCTCCTGGGCAAACTCGGCCCGCTCATAGATGTCCTCCATCGTCGCGCCGGTGACATTGAGAAAGCTGCCCTTCACCTCGCCGGTGACGGCACTGGCCTTGTTGACCGCATCCATCACGTAGAGGAAACGGTCGCGCCAGTGCATGAAGGGTTGCGAGTTGATGTTCTCGTCATCCTTCATGAAGTCCAGACCACCCTTGAGGCCCTCGTAGATCACCCGACCATAGTTGCGTGCGGACAGCCCGAGCTTGGGCTTGGTGGTGGCGCCAAGTAGCGGACGGCCGAATTTGTCCAGCCGCTCGCGCTCGACCACCAGCCCGGTCGGCGGACCCTTGAAGGTCTTGACTAGCGCCACCGGCACGCGGATGTCCTCGAGCCGAATGGCCTTCAGCGGCTTGAAGCCGAACACGTTGCCGATCAGGCTGGCCGTGATATTGGCGATCGAGCCTTCCTCGAACAGGATGATGTCGTAAGCCACCCAGGCAAAGTACTGTCCCGGCGTACCAGGTACTTCCTTGACCCGGTAGGCCTTGGCACGGTAGCTGTCGCACGCCGTCAGGCGATCGGTCCAGACCACCGTCCAGGTTGCCGTAGATGATTCACCAGCCACTGCCGCAGCCGCCTCGACCGGATCCACTCCTTCCTGCGGCGTGATCCGGAACAGGCAGATCGTGTCGGTCTCGACGGGTTGGTAATCGGGCTGCCAGTAGCCCATCTGACGATATTTGAGGACGCCAGCGGTATAACGCTTCCTGGCATCTGCGGTGAGATCGGTGACTTCGGTGCTGAAGGCTTTATCGGGCTGATTCATGAGTCTCCCTGGAACCACGTGCTGTACGGTTGACGTGAACATGAACCGACTGTAATTTGGTCTTCAATTAATTAATAGTCAGAATATGTTTTCTATTACATAAAGAAATGCTTAATCATGCACATCACCTTTCGCCAGCTTCAGATATTCGCCGAGGTGGTACGGCAAGGCAGCAGCCAGCGCGCCGCGACGGTGTTGCATATCACGCCACCGGCGGTGTCGATGCAGCTCAGGGAACTGGAAACCCAGGTCGGCCTGCCCCTCTTTGATCGCGAAGGCCGCAAGCTGACGCTCTCCGCTGCGGGGGAATATTTCCTGGTACATGCCAAGCGCATGCTGACTGCGCTGAAGGATGCCGAGGATTTCATGGACAGCTTCCGGCACCTGGATCGCGGACTGCTGACCATTGGCATGGTCAGCACCGCCAAATATTTCATACCGCAGTTGCTGGCACGCTTCCAGGAGGAACATCGGGGTGTTGAGGTGCGCTTGCGCGTCGCCCCCAATCGCGAGCAACTGGTCGCGATGATGAAGGATGGCGAGGTCGATCTCTCGGTGATGGGGCGTCCACCTCAAGAGATAGCTACCCGCGCCGAACCATTTGCAGCACATCCGCTGGTGTTCGTCTGCCCGCCAGCACACCCGTTGCTCAAAATCGGGCACCTTGCGGTCGAGGCGCTGGCGCCGTATTCCTTCCTTGCCCGTGAACACGGGTCCGGAACGCGTGCTGCCATGGACAGGTTCTTCGTCGAGCATCACGTCGAGCCGAACATCAGCATGGAGCTTTCCAGCAACGAGACCATCAAGCAAGCGGTCATTGCGGGGCTGGGTTTGAGTCTGCTTTCACTGCACACCGTTGGCCTGGAATTGCAGCACCACCTGCTTCAAGTGCTGGATATCGAGCACACGCCGCTGATGCGCAGCTGGTTTGTGGTACGCATGCAGTCGCGGCAGCTGTCACCTGCTGCCGAGGCGTTCCGCTATTTCATCATCCAGCATGGGGAGTCACACCTGTTGACCCATGACGTACCGCTGCTGGATATATCCCGACCAGGCTCGCAAGCCTGATCGGCAAGGCAAAGTTGTTCTCATCCCGCAGAGCCGGCGACGCCCACTGAGTTGGCGCTCAACTTCAGGTAATCGAGCAGCTGACGCGGTCGGCACGCGAGTTCGCGCACCCGATTCAGCAAACCGCCTCAACGCCTTGACACCGCCTTGGTTGTCAGCACGGAACAAAAGCGTCCCGGGTGGGTAATGGGCATGCTTGACGAATGTCATTCACCGGCTCGTCGAGTAGTAAGCTGGACTTTCCTTTCCGCATCACAACCACCGAGGCGGCCAGCACCATGAACGATGAAACCTTCAATACCTCTGTACGCAAGTTTCTCAAGACGGTTGGCGTCACGTCGCAGCAACAGCTCGAGAAGGCCGTCCGCAGCGGTATCGAAAGCGGTCGCCTCAAGGGTGATGAAACTTTCAGCGTACGCATACGCCTCGAAACCGAACTGCTTGACAAGCCGTTCGAGGTCGACGGGACCATCAATCTCTCCTGAGAGGTTGTGGCCAGCTAAATCAGGCCAGCGAACGGCTCCACGGATACTTGTTCACCTGCTGCTACTGGCCCACTGTGTTCCGGGAGCACGATGAAGCAGTTGGCGAGGCTCATTGAGCGCAGAATCCCGGAACCCTGCGGCGCCGCTGCGCGCACCACCAATTCTCCGTCTTCGCCCTGCTCGAGACACCCGCGCTGAAACTCGCAACGACCGGGAGCCTTCCGCAAGGGCTCGCTGGTGCGCGCCCGCAAGCTCAGTTTCTGCCGTACTTCGGCGCCCGCCAGATAGTCGAGTGCCGGCTGCACGATCTGGTAATAAGTGACCATGGTCGACACGGGATTTCCCGGCACACCGAAAAATGTCGCGCCGCCGTGTAGCCGGCCGAAGGCGACCGGGTGTCCCGGCTTGATATTGACCTTCCAGAAGCCGATCTCGCCGGCTTCCTTGAGGATGTCGTGCACGAAGTCCGCGGCACCGACCGAAACGCCACCGCTCGTCATCACCACGTCGGCATTGGCACCGGCACGTTCGAATGCGGCACGCAGCGCCTCCCGCGAATCGCCCACCACGCCGAGGTCGAGCACATCTGCACCAAAGCGGGTCAGCATGCCGCGCAGGGTATAGCGATTGCTGTCGTAGATATCGCCCTCGCCCAGCGGCTCGCCCAGCGATCGCAGTTCGTCTCCGGTCGAGAAAAAAGCCACACGCAACCTGCGATACACGCTGACTTCGGGGACACCAAGCGACGCGACCAGGCCCAGATCGGCGGCCGTGAGGCGACGGCCCGCATTGAGCACCTGGGTACCCCTCGCCAGATCTTCACCTGCCTTGCGTACATGTTGACCAAGGCGGTGGCCGCTGCCGATCCTTGCTTCACCGGCGTGCTCGGTGACATCTTCCTGAATCACCACGGTATCCGCGCCGCGTGGCATGACGGCGCCCGTCATGATCCGTACGGACTCACCCGCGCCAACTTCACCGGCGAACGGATGCCCGGCGAAAGCTTCGCCCACCACACGCAGAGCGACTTCATCCGCAGCGGGAAGGTCGGTGCCGCGAACGGCGTAGCCATCCATCGCGGAATTGGTGTGCGCCGGCACGTTGGTCTGCGCTACAATATCCTCGCCGAGTACCCTGCCCAGCGCTTCACGCAAGCCTACCCGCTCGACCATCGTGATCGGTGTCAGGTGTGCGAGCAGGCGCGCACGCGCGTCTTGCAGCGATAATCCGGGACCCGACCGCCGACGCCCACCCGGGTCTGGCGGCATTACGCCATCTTCTGTCATGAGTTCGTCGTCCTTCGAGCGCCGATTGCAAGGTTGCCGGCTCAGGGCTCGCGCCATGCCCACAGCTGCAAACTAGTGAACACACTCCGCGCACCGTCGGGCAACAGCGAGACCACAGCCGGACACGAACACGCGCAGCGCAAACTGCATGTTGACACACATTGATTGCAAACAAGAAAACCGGCGACGAACACACCTCGACGCCAGCCTCGCCATGGGTGGCGCGCTTCATGGCCGAGATTCCGGCTGGCGGACCCGTGCTCGACCTGGCCTGTGGCGGTGGCCGCCATACGCGTCTGCTGCTGGGCAGTGGCCACCCGGTAACGGCCGTGGACCACGATGTTCGTCTGCTGCACGACCTGCGCGACGACGCGGGCCTGACCCTGCTGCAGGCCGATCTCCAGGCGGCGCCGTGGCCCCTGCCGGGCATCCAGTTCGCGGGGGTGGTGGTCACCAACTACTTGTGGCGGCCGCTACTGCAAGATATCGTGTCCGCCGTATCGGACGGCTTGCACTCGGAAATCACGGCCAGCGAAGCGCGCCCGAAGCTGGTCAGGCCGAGGAAGCCGTTGCTAAATGCCCGACGCTGCTTGCCGCTGAGACTCGCAGGATCCTCGGTTCCAAAGCTAAAGACGCCGGGTACCGCCGCCTCATCATTTTGCGCAGCACAAGGGAAAAGGTCGTCGTCCCTGGCGTCCAGACGGATCGTCCGCAACATGCGCATACGTGAGACTACCCCGAGCTTGGATAGTACGGTCGCCTGTCCACCCGTCTACGACATGCGTCGACGAAAGTCAAGCTGATCTCGGTGGCTTTCGGCGTGTCGCGGTATGCAGCGTATGAAAACGATAGCCGCGGATCATGGCTTCGCGCCGTGCCGCAGCTCCGCAGCCAGCGCGTCGCGTTCGGCAGGCGTATTGACGTTGACGAACATCTTCGGGCAATCCGAAAAATCCGCGGCCACCATGTGCTGCTGCCTGTAGAAGCGGTCGATCTTGCGCTCGCCGGCGGCAAGACAAGCCTCCAGCTCAGGGAGCAATGCGCAGCGCAGCAAGGCGAACACCGGTTGCAGCCGCTCGCCGTTGTCCGCGACCCCGATGTCGGCGCGCTCGCGCACCACGGTTTGCCAGAGCCTGGGCCCCAGGTCAGCGGGAACCTGCGGACTGTCGCACGGTGCGGTCAGGAGCCACGCGGTATCGACAGCTGCCATCATCCCGGCCATGCCAGCCAGCGGGCCGAGAAAACCGTCTTGCCGATCGCGCACAACGGTCACGCCATAGCGTTCGTACGCCTCGAAACTACGGTTGGCGTTGATGACGACCCTCGCCGCCTGACCACGCAACGCGTCCAGCACGTATTCGATCATGGGGCGCCCGGCAAGCTCGAGCAACCCTTTGTCGTGTCCGCCCATGCGCGTGGCGCGTCCCCCGGCCAGGATTCCGGCGGTCACCTGTTCACGCGGGTACGGTGTCGCGTCAGGCCGATGCATCGCAGAATTTCCCATAGTCGACGTAGCCGGGAAATGGGCCAGACCCGCAATAGGCGCAGGTCGAATCCTTGTCGAAGTTGAATTCACGGAAGTGCATGTTCAACGCATCGAAGCACAGCAACCGGCCCACCAGCGTATGCCCGATACCGAGAATCAGCTTCAGCACCTCGGTAGCCTGCAACAACCCCACGATACCCGGCAACACCCCCAACACGCCCGCCTCATTGCACGATGGCGCCAACTCCGGCGGTGGCGGAGACGGAAACAGGCAGCGGTAACACGGTCCGCCGTCCGGACCGGCCGGCCAGAAGGTGCTGACCTGGCCATCGAAGCGGAGGATCGAACCGTGCACATTGGGCAATCCCAGGTGCACGCAGGCATCATTGACAAGGTAGCGCGTCGGAAAATTGTCAGAGCCGTCGACGATCACGTCGTAGCCCGAGAACACGTCCTCGACGTTTTCACGGCTCAGGCGTACCGGGTGGGTTTGCACCCGCACGCTGGGGTTGAGCGCCACCAGCGCCTCGCGTGCGGATTCGACCTTGGGTTGACCAACCCGGGCGTCGGTGTGGATGATCTGACGCTGCAGGTTGCTGCGGTCAACCAGGTCGTGATCCAGCACCCCAATGGTGCCCACGCCTGCGGCAGTCAGATACAGGCCAGCGGGTGCACCCAACCCTCCCGCGCCGATCAGCAACACGCGCGCATCCGCGAGTTTTTGTTGGCCGCGCTCACCAACTTCCGGCAACAGAATCTGGCGCGCATAGCGGGCCCGCGAGTCTGCGCTGAGCACCTTGGGTATGTGGAACGGCAAACCCTGGTCTTTCCAGCGGTTGAACCCACCGGCCACCGAACGCACGTCACGGTAGCCCATCTGCCGCAGCCCCTCGGCGGCGAACAACGAGCGCACCCCGCTGCCGCACATCACCAATACGCAGCGTTCGGGGTCGGGCGCGACATCTTCGATGTTCAATTCAAGAAAGTCGCGGCCCAGCACCACCGCGCCCTCGGCCACACCTTGCAGCGTCTCGTCCCGTTCACGCACATCCAGCAGGACCGCGCTGTCCGCTTGCAGCGCACGCGCCTCCTCGGGGGTCACTTCGGGAATCTGCGCGCGCAACACCTGTAAACGCCGATCTTTCGCTTTCATCGCCACCACCGGATCTCAACCACCGGCCACCGACGGCACGATCGCCACCGTGTCGCCATCATTCAACGCGGTATCGAGTCCACCGAGGCCGCGCACGTCGTTGTTGCGCACAAACACGCGCACGAACGGCCTGAGCTCGCCGGTGCGCGTGAGAATGTGCTGCACCAGCGCCGCATGGTCTTTGCCCGCCGCCGCCAGCGCTGCACGTACCGTCCCGGCGTTCACCGCCAGCGTGTCCGCGCCATCACAATGCATGCGCAGCGCCGCCGGAATGAGCAAGGTCACCCGCTCTGCCACAACCGAAACCCGGTTCGTCATCAATACCCACCCGCATGCGCGCACCTATGCCGTCTCCAAGCCTAGCACGCCGACTCACGTGCAGTGATCATGTGCGCCGACGCATCACGACATCGACGATCGCCTCATCGGCAGTCATCGCGGCCACGACCACACGGTCATAGCGATCGCTCAAATCCAACGCGATGTGCGCGGCCTCCATCGCCGCAGCTCGGCGCCCGGCGTTGTCAGCCATGTTGATCACCGGGATGACACGCGCACTGCCGGTTTCATGCAGCAGCCCGTCATCCGATGCGATCAGACGCGCCAGGTGCAGCGGCGCAAGGGGTTCGCCGATCGTTGCACCCGTCACCGCAGCGATCCGTTCGGGTCGATGCACATGTTGGCTGGAAAGCGGCAAGCCAACGGCCCGTGCCGAAACCAGCCCCAGGATCGTCGACGCGCGCGGCACCAGATTGGGTTCGCCCTCGCCGGGCGCCTTGAGCAGGCGCATGCGCGCACCATCGGCTTTCACCAAGGTGAGATCGAAGCCGCCCCGGACGTGACACTCAGCGACCTGTGCGGGGGATAGCCCGGCATACCGGTTCGGCTTGTCGGATGGGCAGGCGTAGGCAATTTTGGTCGCACGTTTGGCGGCGGCCACCACCGACGCAACAATCCGGTCCGACCGATCCAGCACAGGCTCTGCGGGCAGATCAGGTGGAAACCCCGGCGTAAAGGTCGTGGCCGTAAACGCCACCGTGCCCGGATGTACACGCAGCAACCGATAGAGCGTGGTCTTCTTGCCACCTGCGCCCACCGCGCACACGATGCCGCTGTGCGCGCACAACGCGTCAAGCAGATCCGCATCGCTCATGGCGCCACCGACACACTTGCGCTGACCGAGAGTATCCCGGGCAAAAAGCCGCACAACAAACGCCAGTGCTCACCGCCATCATGGCTCGCGAACAGGTGCCCGCTGGAGGTACCAAAGTAGAACCCGCAGGGATCGAGCGCGTCGCTGTCCAGGCCATCGCGCAGGATGGTAACGAACGCGTCACCCTGCGGCAGTCCGTCGCACAGCGCGGTCCAATGGCGACCGCCGTCGCGCGATCGGTATACGCGAATGCGCCCATCCACGGTGGCCCGGAACTGACTGCTGCGCTCGGGGATGACCAGCACCACGTCCGGGTCCGCAGGGTCGCTCGCCAGCGCATAGCCGAAATCGCTTGGCAAGCCAGCGCTGATTTCCTGCCAGCGATCACCGCCATCATCACTGCGGTAGGTACCGCAATGGCCTTGCTGGTACAAGCGCATCGGGTCGCGGGGATGCAGCACGATCCGGTGCACACAGTGGCCACTCAGTGGCCGTGCCTGCGGCAGGTACGGTGCGCGCACCCCCACATTGACGGGCTCGAAGCTGCGGCCTCCATCCAACGTGCGGTACACGCCGCCCGCCGACAGCGCCACAAACATGCGTTGCGGGTTTCGTTGATCGACCTGAATGGAATGCACCGCGTGCCCACCCTTGGCCGGCTCCCACGACTGCCGTGTGGCATGCTCGTTGAATGCCAGCAGCGGCGTCCACGTCCCGCCTGCATCGCGACTGACGAACAGCCCGGGCGGCTCTATCCCCGCAAAAATCGTGTCGGGTTCGGTGTCGCCGCCCGGTGCAATGCTCCACAAACGGGTAATGCTGCCTGCAGTCTCATCTTCGCGGTGACGAGGAATCTCGGGCAACGGCTGCCAGCTTTGACCGGCATCCTCGCTTCGATAGACATGCTTGCCCCAGACCGGATGCTCCGCCAAGGCATAACCACGACCGGGCCTGCGGTGGTCGAGAAAAGCCCTCTGGATCTCGTAGCCGGCCAACTGCGGTCCGTGTACACGCCAGTGTTCACGGGCCGCATCCGAGCGCAGTACAAACAGCCCTTTGCGGGTGCCGACCAGCAACGTGACCGACCGCCTGCGGGATACCTCCGAGCTCATCACCGATCACCATGCAGTCATGTTTGAGCAAACCCGGCATGCGCCGGACCCGCGCATGTCGCGCGTCAAGCTATTCCGTTGAACCCCGGCAAGCAAGTATTGCACGTGGCGGCAGTCGGTCACGTTCTCCCGGTTCGAAAGCGTAAACATCGGCGCCGACCAGCGTGAGCCGCGACAGTACCGCCCCCGGCGCGGCACCAACCAGATTGGCTTCGCGCTACATCGGCTGCAACCGCGAGCACGGTATGCTGCAGGGCGCCCGCAGGTGTCCACCGGATTGACGCGGAACGCCGCGGGTATGACGGGTGATCCAACACGGATATGATGAATACTCAGGAGCCCGTGCCAATGCCAAGCGAGCAAAAGATGCCGGCGACACAAACACTCGATACTCTCGGCCGCCACATGCGCGACCTGCGCATTTCCGTCACGGACCGCTGCAACTTCCGCTGCACGTATTGCATGCCGAGGGAGTTGTTCGGCCCGGACCACGCGTTCATGCCGCGGGCCAGCCTGTTGACGTTCGAAGAAATCGCACGGCTCTCGGCATTGTTCGCACAACTGGGCGTGACCAAGCTGCGGCTGACGGGGGGGGAGCCGTTGGTGCGGCGTGACCTCGAACAGCTGGTCGACAAGCTGGCACCGATTCCGGGCATCAAGGACATCGGGCTGACGACAAACGGATCAGTGCTTACCCTGGACAAGGCGCTCAAGCTGGCCGACGCGGGACTGCAACGCATCACGATCAGCCTGGATGCACTTGACGACCCGACGTTCAGGGCACTGAACGGTGTGGCGTTTCCTGTTGACAGGGTGTTGGCGGCGATCGACAACGCGACCGCGGCGGGTCTCGCGCCGGTCAAAGTGAACATGGTCGTCAAGCGCGGTGCCAACGACCACTGTATTGAAGCGATGGCCGAATATTTCCGCGGCAGCGACAAGGTGCTCCGGTTCATCGAGTTCATGGACGTCGGCAACTCCAACGGTTGGCGTTTGGACGATGTGCTGACCGCCGACGAGATCGTCAGCCGGATCAACGCGCGTTGGCCGATCGAGCCGATTGCGCCAAACTACGCGGGCGAAGTCGCCAACCGCTGGCGCTACAGCGACGGCGCCGGTGAAATCGGTGTCATTGCAGCGATCACCAAACCATTTTGCCGCGGCTGCACGCGGGCGCGGCTGTCAGCAGACGGCATCCTCTACACGTGTCTGTTCGCCGGCGTTGGCGTTAACCTGAAAAGCCTGCTGCGCAACGGCGCGGGCGATGACGACATGGTCGAGCGCATTTCGAACGTCTGGCATGGCCGTCGCGATCGCTATTCCGAGTTGCGTAGTCAGGAGACGCCGGAACTCAAGGAGAAAAGCAAAATTGAAATGTCCTATATTGGAGGCTGACACCATGATTCAGGGGTCGTCAGCATGGGTGCAACGATGACGCAGCGGGTGACAGTGCAGTGCTTCGGCATGCTGCAGCAGGTGTGCGGCGGACCGAATCAGGAGGTACAGGTGGCCGGACTGCCCATCATGGTCGCGGATGTTCTGAAGCGACTCGAACAGGACATACCCGCGCTCAGCGCGCACCTCGGCCATACGGCCTGCGCCGTAGGTGACCACTTTGTCGGACGAGACGCGTACTTGCACGAGGGCGATATGCTCGTCTTGCTGCCTCCCGTCAGTGGCGGCTGAGTGGCCACAGGCCGCTCCAGGGCATGCGCAAGCAGGTCCTGCCCGCCGCGTTCACGGCCGTACGTTGAAACCATGGTTCCGCGCCCCACCGACCAGCGACCGAAGACAAACATGCAACCACACATCACCGATCAACCTTTGGACCCAGAGGCCCTGCTGCGGGCAACAGAGTCGCCGGAATCCGGTGCACTCGTCGTATTTGGCGGCACTGTCAGAGCGCACAACGATGGGCGCAAGGTCACCGCGATCAACTACTCCGCCTACGAGCCGCTGGCGGAAAAGGCCATCGCGGAGATCGAGCGGGAAACCATGCGCCGTTTCGACATCCAACACTGCCAAATCCGTCACCGTATCGGCGACCTGGCCATCGGCGACATGAGCGTGCTGGTGGTCGTGCGCGCCGAGCACCGCGGTGAGGCCTTCGAGGCAGGCCGCTATGCCATCGACACCGTCAAGCACGAGGTCGCGATCTGGAAGTACGAGGAGTACGAGGACGGCACGCACGCCTACGTCAAGGGCTGTCCGCTGAGTCACGAACACCCGTCCAACCGTCGCCACGCGGACGCTCCGGGTGACGAGCCGCAGCACGAGGCTGTCGAACGATGAGCGACGCGCCCGAGATGCCAGACGTCAAACAGAAGATTCGTGCGGCCGGCATGGCCGACGTCAGCCGCAAGCCCGAAACGCCACGCACCGCGCGCGCCAGTTCCACGATCACGTCGCCACGCCAACCTTGTACGACATGCTGAAGCCGCATGCCGGTACCAGGCTTGCCAAAGGCGACGTCCCCTGATCGAAAAACGCGGCGGCAAGTCCCATTGCAAACGCCAGATCGAACCGTTCGTCAACGGCGCATCGATCAGCAACCCGAAGATCGCGCCGGGTCAGAACGTGACCTGTGCACGCGCACCTACCGTATTGCCGGAATCGCGGCCTGTAAAGCTGCCGGTAGGGTTATCGGTGGTCCAGTGGATCCAATCGAACATCAGGCGCGAATGCTCGTTCAAATACCAGTTGAGACCGAGAGTGGCGCCGTGCCCGGTGCCGCCGACGAACAGTAGCGAGTTGTTCAAGTCGAGCTTGTCGTAGCGCGCAACCAGTTCGAAGGCGCCCATGCCGCCGTCACCGACCGCGCTGTGGATCCTGGGGCGCCCCCATACGCCGGTCTTGCTGGAATAAGGGGTCGTCTCGCCGGTGAGGAACCAACTGAGTGAAGCGGACCACGCATCGTAGTCCGTGCTACTGCCGCCTGCGCCTTGGCGCTGCTGAATGATGCGGCGGCCGTATTCGCCGGCAACCGCCACGGGACCCGCGAAACCTGCGACTTCGAAACCATAGCCGGAACTCGAATCCGCATTGGGGATCTGCGGACCACGCACTTTGACGCCCGCAAAGTGCGTCGCAATATTGACGCTATCGAATACCTGTTGGTTGGCCCGGTCGAAGTTTTCATGGAACCCCCACGCACCCAGGTGCACCATGGCGGTCTTGGTCAAGTACGGGTTCCAGTGCGCACGCACCGCATACGTCGGATTGCCTGACTGGCCGCTCGACTGCGACATGGTGCCATCCGTGACACTGAGCGAGGCATGCCAGTTGTGGCTGGCACCGTACAGCGCCGTGCTGAGGCCGAGGCCATAACTGCCCTGGGCCGGGATGATCGCGTTGGAGACCGTGTTGGCTTCCATGAACCAGAGGTTGTTGGTCGACGTCGTGCCGTCCAACCCACGATCGTTCTTCTTGTTGCCGGCGAAGATCGCCAGTTCGTTGCCACCCACTTTGGTGGCAACATTCAAATAGGCGTAGCGCACGGCAACCTTGTTATTTGCGATATCGAATTGCATCCGGTAGCCGAGCCACTCATCGAACGTTCCATCGACGCCCAGTCGCAACCGGCGCACCTCCGTTCCATGGATGTTGAGCGCATCGTCATTGGAACCATCGGTGTTGGACACGTCGTACTGGATGCGACCCGTCAGGTTCATCGTATTGCGGCCATCGGGGCTGCTGAATCCGATCCCGTTGGACTTCCACCGGATGCTGCTGCCGGCCTGACTGGCCTGCGCTGCCTTGAGCTGCGTTACATCAGTCTGCAGCCGATCAATGGCGCTTCGGCTTGCTGCAGGCTGTGCGGCGGCGGCATGCGCTGGCGTCGCGCGCGACTCCAGTTCCGTCACGCGCTTTTGCAGTTGCGAAATCTCGGCTGCCTGCTGCTGCACCATCGCCTTCAACTGCTCCACGGTCGACTGTCGGCCCTGCGCGTATGCAGGCATCCACGCGCCGAGCGCGACCGCGACCGCCAACGCCAGCGCAGCGTGACGAACCGCAGACAAACGAACCATGACTTGTCTCCCCATGGCCGCAACGGCCGTGTGTTGGTGATGCATGCGCAACGACGCGCAGATGCGTCGTTGCCGGTGTTACGGAAAACAATCCCTCATGCACGTGCACGGCGCGAACCAGTGGACGGTGCCTTGCGCGCGCGCCGTATCGAGACGCTCCCGAACGCCGCCACCGGCCACCCCAGCCATAACGCACCCAACCCCCTTTCCTTGGAGCGTTTGTCCCGTGTATGTACGCACGCAATCTAGC
>SCRO01000012.1 GCA_004298505.1 Rhodanobacter sp. | reverse complement strand
CGCCACGGCGCGCTGAGCCCGAGGGCTTGAGTGAAGAGAGTTTCCATCGGCGAAGCTTGCCGGTACGCTGCAAACTGCGCAAGTCAGGCGGAAGTCAACCACACGGATTGAGAGAGAGCCGCTTTCGCGGCCAAGGTCATCATCATGGACGAGCCGACCGCGGCGCTGGGCGTGAAAGAGTCCGGCAAGGTGCTGGAGCTGATCAAGGACGTGAAGAAGCGCGGGCTGCCGATCGTGCTGATCTCGCACAACATGCCACATGTGTTCGAGCTGGCCGACCGCATCCACATCCACCGCCTGGGTCGACGCGCGGCGGTGGTGGATCCCAGGCAGATCTCGTCGTCGGACGCGGTGGCCATCATGACCGGCGCCAAGCCGCCGCCGCCGGAATCTGCGGCGGCGTGAGGTCCGGCTGATGGGCGAGGATCTGACGCCGCTGGTCCAGCGGGTGCGGGCGCTGGCGGCGGCGCGGCCGCGGGTGGTGGTGGCAGTGGCCGGCGCGCCCGGCGCCGGCAAGTCGACACTGGTCGAGCAGTTGCAGGGCGCAATCGAGCGGGACGACCCGGCGTTGGCCTGCACGGTGGTGCCGATGGATGGCTTTCACTTCGACAACGCGGTGCTGGATGCTCGCGGCCAGCGGGCGCGCAAGGGGATGCCGTTCACCTTCGATTTCGCTGGCTATCACGCGTTGATTCGGCGTATCCGCGACGCAGCCAACACCGAAATCGCGGTGCCGCTGTTCGATCGGGATCTGGATCTGGCCCGCGCCGGCGCGCGACTGGTGACGCCGCAGCACCGCGTGGTGCTGACCGAAGGCAACTACCTGCTGCTGGACGAAGCGCCGTGGAGTGCGCTGGCGGGGTGTTTCGACCTCACCGTGTTTTTGAACGTGCCGGACGCGGTGCTGGAGGCGCGGCTGGT
Organism: Rhodanobacter sp.; assembly: GCA_004298505.1. GTDB lineage: Bacteria > Pseudomonadota > Gammaproteobacteria > Xanthomonadales > Rhodanobacteraceae > Rhodanobacter. The sequence continues at coordinate 56,181 of SCRO01000012.1, read as the reverse complement.
ACAGCGCTGGCGGGATCACGGCTACGACGAGGCTGGCGCCCGGCGACGTGCCCACGACAACGACATGGTCAACGTCGCGCACGTCGTCCAGCGCAGCCGCGAACCCGATCTGCGCTGGTGAGCGCATCCGGGGTGGGAGCGCGCCCGCTCATGCCGGCACGGCGGACAGTTCAAGGCGGCAACCGTCGAGGCCGGGTAGATCGATTCGGCCATGCGGTAGTCGTCTGCGACCGAATAACGGTGACGCTGGGGCGGCTGGATGACAGCACTTATGCCCCTGGTCTGCGACGATCCGCCGAGTCTGACAACCGCCGTCCGCACGTAAGGTCGCGATCGAGAACGGCTGATGGCGCTGCATCGGCCCCAGCCCCGCGCGGGCGGAAGCCTGCGGGTACGGCAGGTGCTTTGAAACGCAGCCACGATCGTTTCACCATACCGCGCAAAGCGTGCTTCCAGACTCGTGCCCATGACCCACCTCCTCACGTGTCGCTCGAAGATGGCGTCGATGGCGTCATCATGCCATGCTTTTAGCAATACAGCAGAACTAAGAAGGCGAGCGAAGCATCGAGCTGCCCTGCCGTGTGATGACAATGGGGCGATCAATAGTTCTGTTGTTACAACGCGACCGACTGATGTGTCTGCATGGATTGGCGCAAGGCAATGGCGATGCGCGTGGCTTCGGCGGCGTCTTCAAGAGTGAGGTCGAATGGTTTGTTGTCAAGCACGGCGTCCACGAAGTGCACGCACTGGGCGTGAAAGGCGTCGCCGAAGCGTTCGAAGAAGCTGGGTGTGGATAGCGAACGCACGCCGTGTGTATCGGCGATTTCCAAGCGGTTCATACGCGGATTGCGGCCGATGCTGAGTTTGCCAGCGGTGCCGGTGATCTCGGTATGCGTGTCATGGCCATGGGCTTGTGTCCGCGAGGCGTGGAACATCGCCGTGCAGCCGTTTTCGAATTCGCAGATCGCCATGCCGTTGTCGATATCGCCCAGCGCCTTCAACTCGTCATACACCGCCACGGTGCCGGTGGCATAGGCGCGAATGGCCTTGGGACGACCCAGCAGCCAGCGCGCGAGATCAACGTCATGCACGCTGCAGTCGAGAAAAAGGCCGCCACTGGTCGGTGCAAACTTGACAAAGGCGCCGCTGGGATCGAGCAGGTCGGCTGTCTGCGAATACACCATGAACGGTTTGCCGATGGCGCCCGCCTTGATCTGCGCCTTGGCGTCGCAATAGCTGGCATCGAAATGGCGGACAAAACCGACCATTGCACGCAGGTGCGGAGAACGCGCGGCGTGCGCCACTGTACGCTGGCAGGCTTCCAGTTCCAGCGACAGCGGCTTCTCGCAGAATACATGTTTGCCGGCATCGAGCGCCTGCGCAATCTGATTGGCGTGCAATGACGTCGGCGTAACCAGAAACACCGCATCCAACGTTGGATCGGCAAGCATCTTGGCGTAGTCGCTGTAGCTCCGTTCGACCCCCAGCGTGTCACGTGCCCAGGCAACTTCGTCTTCCAGCGGACTGCAGACGGCTGCCAACTTTGCATGCGGGACATTGAACGCGAGGTTTCGCGCATAATGTCGTCCCAACCGACCTAGCCCTGCCAGACCGATGGTGAGAATGTTCTGATTCATACGTGAGCTCCGTTAGCTCTGCCGGTGAAAAGGTGGGCAAGCACGCCCACGATTTTTGATGGTGATGCGAAGCACAATTCGCAGGGAACGCTCAATTCAATCTCTGGCCCGGCACCCGCTCTCAAATAGAGCAGTCAAGAGCTTTGCCTTCCTTCCACGAGCGCGTAGCCAGCTCGGCCAGCTCCAGCGACTTGATGCCGTCGGCAATCGTGGTGCGCACCGGTGTGCCGTTGCTTAGTGCGTCGAAGAAATGTGCGATCTCCAGTGCATACGCGTCGCGGTAGCGCTCGAGAAAAAAGTGCTCCGGTTTGTCGGTGCTGATCGACTGCTCGCCCCATGCAACTACCTGGGTCGGCCGCACGTTGCCGGCCTGCAGCAGGCCCCTGCTTCCCAACACCTCGAAGCGCTGGTCGTAGCCGTAGGCAGATCGGCGCGACGCATTGATCTGGCACAGACCGCCGCTCCTGGTGCGGATGCTGACGGTGGCCTGGGTGATGTCACCGGCAGCGGCCACTTCCGGAAAGCCGAGACTGCCGCCGGTAGCATACAGGCTTACCGCCTCGCCGCCGAGAATCCAGCGGAAGATGTCGAAGTCGTGGATTAGCATGTCCTTAAACACACCGCCGGAGCGTTCGATATAGGACACCGGCGGTGGCGCCGCATCGCGGCTGGTAATCACCAACATCTCGGCATCACCGATTTCGCCGGCTTCCAGGCGTGCTTTCAGCGCAGCAAACGTTGGATCGAAGCGGCGCTGAAAACCGACCATGCATACTACGCCGGCCTTGTTCACTGCGGTCTCGCACTCACGAGCGCGCTGCACATCCAGGTCCACTGGCTTTTCGCAGAAGATCGCCTTGCCGGCAGCCGCCGAGCGCAGGATCAGGTCGGCATGCGTGTCGGTGCTGGAACCGATCACCACCGCACCAATGGCCGGATCGCTAAGAGCCTCTTCCACCGAGACCACCTTGGCCCCCGATTCGGCGGCCAGCGCGTCGGCCGACGGCACGTGCGTGTCGACCACGTATTTAAGTTTTGCCTGCGGGTGGCGCGCCACGTTGGCTGCGTGGATCTTGCCGATACGGCCGGCACCAAAAACGGCTACTTCAATCATCGTATTCTCCAGGTGGGGTAGTTTCTTCAACAGTCAGCTCAAGCTTGTAGGCCAGAGCCACGAACAGCGCCTGACACAGGCAAATGGTGCTGGTCAGTGCGCGGAACGCGAACGCGCTGCCCTCGCGCACTTTGAGCAATACGCTGGCGCGACGAGCCAGCGGACCCATGCCGCTTTCGGTAATCGCCAGCACTTTCGCCTTGCGCTCTGTCGCCACACGGACGCAGTAGAGGGGTTCCTTGCTGTAAGGCGGAAAGCTGATTGCAATCAGCACATCCTTCTTGCCAATGCTGTGCATCTGCTCGCGATACATGCCACCCAGCCCATTCACCAGCAACACCCGCTTGTGCGTGTGCTGCAAGGCGTAAGCAATATAGCTGGCAATGGAAAACGCACGGCGCACGGCAACCACGTAAATGGTTTCCGCCTTGGCCAGAAGATCCACCGCGTCCTCGAAACTTTTCGCGTCGAATTCGCTGGCCAGATCGTCGAGCCCAGACCGGCTGGCCTCGATGAAACGCAGTGCCATCTGCGCCGGCGCCATCTGTTCGGGTTCGTCCTCGATGACTTGACGAATACGCTGCTGGTAGCTGCGTGCCGGTGTGACTTGCGCCGTGTGTTCGCTGCGGAACACGGCCTGCATCTCGCTGTAACCGGAGAAGCCGAAGCGCTGCGCAAATCGCACCACCGCTGACCCATGCACACCGGCACCTTCGGCGACCTCGTTGACGCGCTGAAGCATGATATTGGCGCGCTGTTCCTCGACATAACGCGCCACGTTCCGCTGTTGCCGCGGCAAGGCATCGAACTGCTCGGCAATTCGTTGCATCAACTGTTCGACACCGCTGCTTTTGGTCATGTGTGCGGATCCACTCGTCAAGGAAGGTTTGTCACTGCAAGCGTGACGGAGAAGCACATCTTATGCATGAAATGGAATTTTTGTTCTAGTTTTTTTATTGTGCAATGCACATTGCATTTCAGGAAAAAGGGGGCCACGCTCGGATCAACGTCTAACCCCAGCCTGTCAACAGACATGGCCCGATCTGAACCGAGCCGGCAAACCCGGCCCCCACGACTGGAGAGTGCTATGCAACTTCGGAAAAGTTTCCTCTGCCTGGCAACCATGCTGGCCGGTATGATCCTGACGCCTGCTCTGCGGGCCGCCGATGGCCCGCACGCAAACGAACGTTACGTCATGGTCAGCCACGCCGCCGATTCCGATTCCTGGTGGAACACCATCAAGAATTCCATAAAACAGGCTGGTGAAGACTTCGGTGTACAGGTTGACTACCACAATCCGCCCAACGGTGACCTGGCCGATATGGCGCGTCTGCTGGAGCAGGCGGCCGCGCGCAATTACGACGGCGTCGCCTATGACATCGCCGACTATGACGTACTGTCCAAGGCCGCTGCAAAAATCACTGCCAAGGGCATCCCAACAGTTACCTTCAACGCCGGTACCATCGAAGAAAGCAAAAAGCTCGGTGCGATCATGCATATCGGTCAGCAGGAATACGCGGCAGGTAAAGCCGCCGGCGATCGTGCCAAGGCGCGGGGCATCAAGTCCTTCGTTTGTGTGAACCACTACGTCACTAACCAGGGCTTGTTCCAGCGCTGCAAAGGCTTTGCCGATGCCATCGGCGTGGACGCCAAGAGTTCGATGATCGACAGCGGCATGGATCCTACCGTGGTCAAGAGCAAGGTTATGGCCTACCTGCGCAACCACCCCAAGACGCAAGCGATTCTGGCGCTTGGCCCCAATTCAGCCGAACCGACCGTGCAGGCGCTGAAGCAGATGCATCTGAACGGCAAGATCTACTTCGGCACGTTTGATCTGTCACCTGGCATCATCAAGGCGATCAAGGGTGGCACGATTAATTTCGCCGTCGACCAACAGCCGTACCTGCAGGGCTATATGGCGATTGCTGCCTTGGTGATTGCGCATGAAGACAAGACGACGGACAAGGACAAGATCATCGCCACGCTGAAGGCGAATCCGAAGTTCCAGATGCGCCTGAAGGAATATGGTCTGGTACCGGTCTACAACGCCGACGGCGTCAGTTCCGGCCCGGCCTTTGTCACCAAGAACAACGTGGCCGCGGTCGAAAAGTACGCCGGCCAGTATCGCTAGGGCTCGCTGAGGACCGGTCGCCCCGGGGCGATCGGTCCAACGATCGACAAATCATTCCTAGTGCAAGCGTTGGAGATTTCATGAGCAGCACGTCTTCCGATATGGTTATGATTCTTGCCAAAACTATTCCCGCGAATACAACACTGAAGCAGCCGAGCGCGACACCTCCTGGCGCGCCCCCCTCCGTCCCGGGTGACGAGCGCGTGCGACACATCTCGCCGTGGCGCGCGTTGCTGAATCGCCCCGAAGTGGGATCGATCGCCGCCACCGTTCTCGTCTTCGTATTCTTTGGCGTGTTCGCCGGTGACTCGGGCATGTTCAACCTCGACGGCATCATGAACTGGTCGCAGGTGGCTGCTTACTTGGGGATCATCGCGGTCGGTGCCAGCTTGCTGATGATTGCCGGCGAGTTCGACCTGTCGCTGGGGTCAATGATCGGTTTTGCCGGCATGATGCTGGCCGTGCCATCGGTATTTTTCGGCTGGCCCATGTGGCTGGCCACGTTGTTCGCTTTCGGTGGCTGCATGGCGCTGGGCTGGTTGAACGGCTATCTGGTGATGCGCACCAAGCTGCCCAGCTTTATCGTCACGCTCGCTTTCATGTTTATTTTGCGCGGGTTGACCATCGTGCTGTCCACCGAGTTTGGTGGCAGCACGATCGTCAGCGGTGTAGGCGCCCATTTTTCACGGGATCCGGTGACACATGCGCTGTTTCAGGGCACCACCCTGCACTGGCTGTTCACTTGGATGGCGCATGTTGGTGTCATCGATAAGTTGCCCAGTGGAAACCCGGTCGTCGCTGGCCTGCCCAAGGTGCTGTTGTGGTGGGCACTGGTGGCCTGCTCTGCCGGCTTCGTCCTATCCAAGACACGTTTCGGCAACTGGATCTTCACCGCCGGTGGTGATGCCAACGCGGCCAAGAATGTCGGCGTGCCGGTGCGCCGGGTCAAGATCAGCCTGTTCGTGTTCACCGCCTTCTGCGCCTGCCTGTTTGCGGTGCTGCAGGTTTCCGATGTCGGTTCCGCTGCATCGGATCGCGGCCTGCAGAAAGAGTTTGAGGCGATCATAGCCGCGGTCATTGGCGGTACCTTGCTCACCGGCGGTTACGGCTCGGTACTCGGCGCCTGCTTTGGCGCGCTGATCTTCGGCGTGGTGCAGATCGGTATTTCCTATACCAACGTCGATTCCGATTGGTACCGCGTGGTGCTGGGCGCCATGTTGCTGCTTGCGGTGCTGTTCAACCATTACATGCGCTCGCGCGCAACGACCGGCAAGTGAGGATCGACTGATGGGCACTCAAGTGAAAACTCCCAGCGGTAGCAATGACTATATCCTGCAGATGGAAGGCGTCAGCAAATTCTTCGGCACGGTGATTGCGCTCAAGAACGTGACGCTGCGTTTGCGTCGTGGCGAAGTGCATTGTCTACTCGGCGACAACGGCGCGGGCAAGTCGACGCTGATCAAGACGCTGGCCGGAGTCCACAAACCCAGCGAAGGCCGCTATCTGGTCGAAGGCGACGAGGTCAGTTTCGAGTCGCCGCGTGAGGCGCTGGATTGCGGCATCGCCACGGTGTACCAGGATCTGGCGCTCGTGCCGCTGATGAGCGTGACACGCAATTTCTTTGCCGGCCGTGAGCCTACCAAGAGACTGTTCGGCGTGATCCCTGTGCTCGACATGCGGCTCGCCGCCTACACTGCCGCCAACAAGCTGGCCGAGATGGGCATCCACGTGCGCTCACCTCATCAGCCAGTGGGTACGATGTCCGGTGGCGAACGGCAAAGTCTGGCGATCGCCCGCGCTATCCATTTCGGCGCGAAGGTTCTGATTCTCGATGAGCCAACCGCGGCGCTTGGCGTCAAGCAGAGTTGCAATGTGCTCAGGCTGGTGCACAAGGCGCGCGAGCGCGGCATCTCGGTGATCTTCATCACCCACAACGTGTATCACGCGTATCCGATCGGCGACAGCTTCACCCTGCTCAATCGCGGACAGTCGATGGGCACCTTCGCCAAAAACGACATCAGCAAGGAGGAAGTGCTCAATATGATGGCAGGCGGCACCGATATCCAGAGTCTGGTCGACGAGCTCGAAGGCCACCAAGCCGCCTGAGTACTGAGCAATACCGCCTTTCGCCATTGCCACGCTGAGTTTTTGCACTATGACTGAACACCGCTATGATTTGATTTGCCTGGGTCGCCTCACTGTCGATTTCTATGCCCAACAGCACGGCGCGCGCCTGGAGGATGCCTCCAGCTTTGCCAAATATCTCGGTGGCTCCTCCGGCAATGCCGCCTTCGGCGCGGTGCGACTCGGGCTGCGCTCGGCGATGCTGACGCGGGTGGGCAACGACCATATGGGCCGCTTCCTCACCGAGACCCTGGGCAAGGAAGGCTGCGACGTCAGCCATGTCGTCGTCGACCCAGCCCGACTGACCGGCATGGTGCTGCTCGGCATCAAGGACCGCGAAACCTTCCCGCTGATTTTCTATCGCGAAAACTGCGCCGACATGGCGCTGTCGGTGGACGATATCGACGAAAGTTTTATTGCTTCCAGCAAGGCGCTGGCAATTACCGGCACGCACCTGTCCACGCCCGGCACACTGGCGGCCAGCCGCAAGGCACTGGCGTTTGCGCGCAAGCACGGTGTGCGCACGGTGCTGGATATCGACTATCGCCCGGTGCTGTGGGGGCTGACCAGTCGCAGCGATGGCGAAACCCGTTTCGTCGCCGACGATGGCGTTACCGCGCACCTGCAGGGCGAGCTCGGTCAGTTCGACCTGATCGTCGGTACCGAGGAGGAATTTCATATCGCCGGTGGCAGCAAGGATCTGATCGCTGCACTGAAAGCCGTGCGCGCGGTCAGCCAAGCCTGCCTGGTGGTGAAGCGCGGCGCGCAGGGGTGCAGCGTGATCGAGTCGACCATTCCTGTCGCCATCGACGACGCACCCACGTTTCGCGGAGCCCAGGTCGAAGTGCTCAACGTACTAGGTGCTGGCGACGCCTTTATCGCCGGCTTTCTTTCTGGCTGGCTGTGTGACGAGCCGATCGAACGCTGTTGCGCGTATGGCAATGCCTGCGGTGCGATCGTAGTGTCGCGCCACGGCTGCGCGCCAGCGATGCCCAGCCGCGCCGAGCTGGATTATTTTCTCGCCCACGCCGAACACCTGCAGCGACCGGATCGCGATGAGCAGCTTGCCCACCTGCATCGCGCCAGCGTGGCACGGCCACACTGGGACGACCTGCACATCTTCGCGTTCGATCATCGCAGCCAGCTGTTCGAGCTGGCGCGCGAAGCTGGTGCCGACGAGTCGCGCCTGCCTCGGCTCAAGCAGTTGCTGGTGCAAGCCGTGGCACGGATCGAAAAAAATCTAGGACTGACCCATCGCATCGGCCTGCTGTGCGACGGTCGTTACGGTCAGGATGCACTCAATGACGCCACCGGCCGCGGCTGGTGGATTGGCCGCCCGGTTGAACTGCCTGATTCGCTGCCGCTGGAATTCGAGGCTGGGCGTGCACTGGGCAGTGAACTGATCCACTGGCCGGTCGAACAGGTGGTCAAGTGCCTGGTACCGTTCGATCCCGACGGCACGGCGGAACAGCGGCTGGAGCAGGAAACCCAGCTGCACGCGCTTTATGCGGCCACCCGCGCCAGCGGTCATGAACTGTTGCTGGAAGTCATTCCACCGGCCAACCCCGCCATGCAGGCCAGTCAGGGTGAGCGCGTACTGCGTTCGCTCAAGCGCATCTACAATCTCGGCATCCGCCCCGAGTGGTGGAAGCTGGCGCCGCCGCCGGCCCAGGACTGGGCGGCGCTCGATGCCCTGATTGCCGAACGCGATCCTCTCTGCCGTGGCGTATTGCTGCTTGGCCTGAACGCGTCGTTTGCCGAGCTCGCCGCGGGTTTTGCCGCTGCCGCACGCAGCCACAGCTGTCGTGGTTTCGCGGTGGGGCGCAGTATTTTTGTCGAACCGGCGCGTGCGTGGCTGCGCGATGACATTGACGATGCAGCATTGGTCGAGCGTGCAAGCAACGGCTTCGCCGAACTCGCTGCGCTGTGGCGGCAGGCTCGCAGTGAGCGCACGGTATCGACCTCAGCGATGGAGAGCGCCCCGACCAAAAATGCACATGGGGTGGAGGCCACCGCATGAGCAATACCGTTCGACTGACCATGGCGCAGGCGCTCGTGCGCTACCTCGCCGTGCAGCAGGTTCGCAATGACGACGGCCAGATCGTGTCGCTGTTCGGCGGCGTGTTCGCCATCTTCGGTCACGGTAACGTCGCTGGACTGGGCGAAGCACTGCATGAGCAGCGCGACAACCTGCCGACCTACCGCGCGCACAACGAACAGGGCATGGCTAATGCTGCCATCGCCTTCGCAAAGGCGAACATGCGCCGTCGTATGATGGCGGTGACCAGCTCGATCGGGCCGGGCGCCACCAACCTGGTTACGTCGGCCGCGCTGGCCCACGTCAATCGCCTGCCTGTTTTGCTATTACCCGGCGATGTCTTTGTCTCGCGCGCGCCCGATCCCGTGCTGCAGCAACTGGAAGATTTCTCCGATGGCACCGTCAGCGTCAACGACTGCCTGCGCCCGGTGTCTCGCTATTTCGATCGCATCGTGAAGCCGGTGCAGTTGCTCACCGCGTTGCCACGCGCGCTGCACATACTAACCGATCCAGCCCTGTGCGGACCGGTAACGCTGGCACTGCCGCAGGACGTGCAGACGGAAGCCCATGACTGGTCGGAGAGCTTTTTTGCGCCGCGCGTTCACGAGTTCCGCGCGACTCCCGCGGCAGATGATGAGATCACTGCTGCAGCCACTGCGCTGCGTGCAGCCAAGCGTCCGGTAGTGATTGCCGGTGGCGGTGTGCTCTATAGCCACGCCAGCAACTCATTGCGGCGTTTTGCCGAAAACCACGATGTGCCAGTGGCCGAGACGCAGGCGGGCAAGGGCGTATTGGCCTGGGATCATCCACTGCAGCTGGGACCTGCCGGCGTTTGTGGTTCCACCGCAGCCAATACCTTGTTGGCTGATGCGGATCTGGTGCTGGCGGTGGGCACGCGGCTACAGGATTTCACCACCGGTTCCAACGCGCTGTTCGTCCAGGCGCAGATCGTCACTCTCAACGTCAACGGCTACGACACTCTCAAGGGCGGCGGCTTGGAAATTCTTGCCGATGCGCGACTTGGCCTCGATGCGCTTTCCAGGGCGTTGAACAGCTGGCGTACCGACAGCCAGTGGCGCACCCATGCCGAGCGCGAAGCGGATAGCTGGCGCGACATTGTCCGCACGATCACCAGTCCGCGCGAGTTACCAGGCCGCACCATACCCTACGACGGCGAGATCATCGGTGCGGTGCAACGCTCGCATCCGCAGTCGATGCAAAAGGACATCGTGGTCTGCGCCGCCGGTACGCTGCCGGCCGAATTGGAAAAGCTCTGGCGAACGGTGACCCCCGGTGGCTATCACATGGAGTATGGCTATTCCTGCATGGGCTATGAGATCGCCGGTGGTCTGGGCGTAAAGATGGCCAAACCTGATCGCGAGGTCATCGTGATGCTGGGTGACGGCAGCTATTTGATGCTGAGTGCCGAAATTGCCACCTCGGTGATGCTGGGCATGAAGCTGCTCATTGTGGTGCTCAACAACCGCGGTTATGGCTGCATCAATCGCCTGCAGCAAGCCTGCGGTGGTACGCCATTCAACAATATGTGGGACGACTGCATACAAGGGGCCGACGGCGCTCCTGCGATCGACTTCGCCGCACATGCTCGTGCGATGGGTGCCGAAGCCGAGCATGTCGACAACCTCGCCGAGCTGGAGCAGGCGTTGTTGCGCGCCCGTAGAGCCACGCGGACGTATCTGATCTCGATCAATACCGATCACCGCCGCACCACGGAAGAAGGTGGCAGCTGGTGGGAGGTCGCCGTACCCGAAGTATCGGCACGCTCTGCGGTGAACGATGCGCGCCACGATTACGAATTGGCCAAACAGAAACAGCGGCACCACGCAGTGCAAGCACCTTCCGAATAGGTGAAATCCGATGTCTGACATTCTGGAAGTAAAGATTGGCATCAACCCGATCAGCTGGAGCAACGACGACCAGCCCTCACTGGGCGGTGAGACGCCGTTATCCACCGTGCTGAGCGAAGGCCGCGAGATCGGCTATCAGGGTTTCGAGCTGGGCAACAAGTTTCCCAAGGACCCGGCCGCGCTGCGCGCGTTGATGGCGGACTACAAGCTGGACGTGGTCTCCGGCTGGTACTCTGGCCGCCTGGCCACGCAATCGGTGGCTGAAGAAATCGTCGCCGTGGAGTCCCACCTCAACCTGCTCGCCGAGAACGGTTGCAAGGTGATGGTCTATGGCGAAGTCGCCAATGCCATCCAGGGGAACCGCACGGCCCCGCTGTACAAGCGTCCACGTTTCGACGACGAGTCGTTCAAGCGCTACGGCGAGCATCTCACCGCTTTCGGAAAATATCTGCTGACGCGTGGCGTGCGGTTGGCCTATCACCACCATATGGGTGCTTATGTTGAATCGCCGGACGATATTGATCGCGTAATGGCCTGTACTGGAGAGGAAGTCGGCCTGCTGTTCGACTCCGGTCATGCGTATTTCGGTGGCGGTGATCCGCTGAGCATTCTGGGCAAGCACATCGGCCGCGTCTGTCACGTTCACTGCAAGGACGTGCGGCCGGCAATCATCCGCCACGCGCGCAATCGCCAGTGGAGTTTTCTCGACTCGGTCTTGAACGGCGTGTTCACCGTGCCCGGCGACGGCGCCATCGATTTCGCTGGCATCATCGAGCTGCTGCGAAAGCACCATTACAAGGGCTGGCTTGTCGTGGAGGCCGAGCAGGACCCTGCTGTTGCCCCGAGCTACGCCTGTGCCAACCTGGGTTATCAAACGCTGCGCGGACTGGTCAATGGCGTTCGCACGAAGGAGGCCGCATGAGCCTGCTGGTCAAAGGCGCGTCAAAAGGCCGTGTCATCGTCAAGGTCACACCGGAATCGGCTGGATGGAAGCACGTGGGTTTCGAATGCGCGCGACTGGCTGCGGGCGAATCGCTGAATTTCGATTTACCATTCGACCGCGAAGGCTGCCTGGTGGTACTTACCGGTCGTGTCGACGTCACGGTGGGGGACGAGAGCTGGACGAATCTCGGCGGTCGCGCCAGCGTGTTCGAGGATCGCTCGCCCGATGCGGTCTACGGCCCGCCCGGTTCTGCGTTCGTAATCCATGCGCACGAAGCCGCCGAGCTGGCCCTGGCTAGCGCACCGGCTACAGGCAAACATCCTACGCGATTGATTCCTGCGGCAAGCATGAAGCGCATGGTGCGTGGCCAGGACAGCAACGTGCGCTACGTCTGCGACGTGCTGCCGGAAACCGAAGCGGCTGAATCGTTGCTCGTGGTCGAGGTGGTAACACCTGCCGCCAACTCGTCCAGCTACCCGCCGCACAAGCACGACACCGACAACCTGCCCGTGGAAAGCTCGCTTGAGGAGACCTACTACCACCGCATCGATCCACCGCAGGGCTTCGCATTTCAGCGCGTGTATACCGACGAGCGCGATATCGATGAATCGATGGCAGTGGGTGACCACGACGTAGTGATGGTTCCGCGTGGCTACCACCCAGTGGTGATGCCGCATGGCTACCGAGGCTATTACCTGAACGTGATGGCCGGCACGCATCGCGAATGGCATTTCAAGAACGACCCGGCGCACGATTGGCTGATGCCGCACTGATTGCTTTTGCGATGAATCAGACAGTTTTGTTTTAACAATGCTTTTTATGGAACCACTCATTATGTCTACTCAACTTTCTCCTTCCCCTGCTTGCGTCCATATTGGCCACTACATCGGCGGCCGACATCAGGCTGGCAAAGGCTCGACCGTGCCAAGCTTCAACCCGGCCAGCGGTGAAGTGATCGGCGCTGTGGCACTGGCCGATGTGCATGAAGTCGATGTGGCCGTGCAGTCCGCGTTGGTGGCATTTCCTGCGTGGTCGCAGACGCCCCCATTGAAGCGTGCACGTGTAATGTTCCGCTTCAAGGAGTTGCTCGAGCGCGACATGGACAAGCTCGCCGCGACGATCACCCGCGAACACGGCAAGGTGCTCTCCGATGCCAAGGGCGAACTGATGCGTGGCCTGGAGGTGGTCGAATACGCCTGCGGCATTCCCGAGTTGCTCAAGGGCGACCACACCGAACAGGTCGCCAACGGTATCGACGCGTGGACCATGCGTCAGGCGCTGGGCGTTTGCGCAGGCATTACGCCGTTCAACTTTCCTGCCATGGTGCCAATGTGGATGTTCCCGATGGCCATCGCGTGCGGCAACACTTTTGTGTTGAAGCCCTCTGAGCGTGATCCGTCTACGGCACTGCTATTTGCTGCTTTGCTTACCGAAGCCGGTCTGCCCGATGGCGTGTTCAATGTGGTGCAAGGTGACAAAGCCGCCGTTGACGCGCTGCTCGATCACCAGGACGTTCGCGCCATCAGCTTCGTCGGTTCAACGCCGATCGCTGAATATGTTTATGCCCGCGGTACCTCCCAGGGCAAGCGCGTACAGGCGCTGGGCGGCGCCAAGAACCACATGATCGTGATGCCCGACGCTGATATGGACAAAACCGTCGACGCATTGATAGGGGCCGGTTATGGTGCCGCTGGCGAACGTTGCATGGCCATCTCCGTAGCTGTTGCTGTGGGTGAAGCAACCGCCAACACGCTGGTGAAAAAATTGGCGCCAAAAGTGCGCGCGCTGCGCATCGGCGATGGCATGGACGACACGATTGAGATGGGCCCGGTCGTGACCAGCCAGCATCGCGACAAGATCACCAGCTATATTGATGACGGCGAAGCGGTCGGTGCTGAGCTGGTGGTAGACGGCCGCGGTCATCGCGTCACGGGGTGTGAAAAAGGCTTCTTTCTCGGCGGTACCCTGTTCGATCACGTCACATCATCGATGCGCATCTATAAAGAGGAAATATTTGGTCCCGTGCTTTGCGTCGTGCGCGTGCCGGATTTCGCCAGTGCGTTGACTCTGGTAGACCAGCACGAATATGGCAACGGCACCTCGATTTTTACTCGCGATGGTCATGTTGCACGCGAGTTCGCTCATCGCGTGCAGGTGGGCATGATAGGTATCAACATACCCATTCCTGTGCCGATGGCGTTTCATAGTTTCGGTGGTTGGAAAAAAAGTTTGATGGGTGACCACCATGCGCATGGCCCCGAGGCGGTGCGCTTTTACACTCGTCAGAAAGCGGTGACGCAGCGCTGGCTGGCTGATAACGAGAGTGCTGGCGCCGAGTTTGCGATGCCTACGCATTGACGGGTACTTGCTGCGTTATACAGCAAGCACTTTTTGGCAGTGCAGCATGAAAAAACGCAATAAGTATTGCCTGCTTGATCATTGAACGCGGTCACCTTTCGTTTAAAAATGGCGTCAACTATAAAATAGTATAAAAGAGGGCAGACGAATTTTCATTTTTGTCTGTTGAGTAAGGTTAAACGTAAAAACGCTTGAAATCGCTTCACCATTCGGCGCATCACCATTGGGAGAGATGGCATCATGGTTTCAACACTTCGCAAAAAACCGCTTGCTTGGGCGGTAGCATTCGCTGGCCTGGGTCTGGCTATGGGTCTGGTCGCACCACAGGCGCGCGCGACTGATAATCTTCGCACCAGCCCTTATCTTTTCGGCGACTGGAATGGTGAGCGGACTCGACTGGCCGATGAAGGCATCACTTTCGACTTGGGCTACGGTGGTAACGCAGCACACAACTTTACTGGCGGGCGTAACTCTACTGGCGGTACTTCGCATCTGACCCGCTACACCGATCAGTGGATAGGCGGGGTAACGCTAGATCTAGCCAAGCTTTGGGGCTGGAAGGGTGCGACCTTTCGCATGCTGATTACAGATCGCAATGGTCGCAACCTAGGCGCTGACGCGCATATCGGTAACAACCAACTTATCCAAGAAGTCTATGGGCGTGGTCAGACCTGGCACCTCACCGAATTCTTTCTCGAACAGCAGTTCTTCGATGGCGCGTTGGCGGTGAAGGCAGGACGTCTTCGGGTGGGTGGGGACTTCGCTGCGTTCTCGTGCGACTTCCAGAACCTTACTTTCTGCGGCGCCCAGCCGGGCAATATCGTGGGCGGTTATTGGGTCAACTGGCCGACCAGCCAGTGGGCGGCCAACATCAAACTTAACACTACTAAAGAAACCTACGTGATGTTGGGCGCCTATCAGGTCAATCCAAAGTATATCAACGATAACTATGCACGTCACAACGGCCTGATTCCAGACTTCCCCAGCGGTACCACCGGTGTGTTGATTCCACTGGAATTTGGCTGGGCACCTAGCGCTGGCGGCCTGCCGGGAAGCTACAAATTCGGCGTCTGGTACAACACATCCAAGGGCAAGGATCTCTATTACGACGTCAATCACGACCCTGCCGGCAAAACCGGCCTGCCGGCGCTGCAGCGTGATGCGCAGTACGGCGCCCACATCAATTTTCTGCAGCAGGTCAGCGGCGATGCCGGCAGCAGCGGTGCGTCGATCTTCCTCAATATTACGCAGGCTGATCGCAACACTGCAGCTACCGATCGTCAGGTCTCGCTGGGTATGGAGTACAAGGGCCCGTTTGCCCGTGCCAATGACATGATCGGCTTCGCCGTCGGCGAAACCAATGCCAACAGCCGCTATGCCGATTTCATTAAGCAGAACAATGCCCGTACGGGAGAACACGTTATTGTCGGCGACGGCAACGAGTACGTCACCGAGTTGTTCTACAGCTGGTCGCCGATTCCATCGATCTTCCTGCGCCCCAACCTGCAGTACATTCTGCATCCGGGTGGCACCCGCGAAAACAGCAATGCGTTCGTGCTCGGCCTGAATACCAGCTTCACGTTCTGATTCCATGGGTAAGTAGCCCCCGGCAAAGCCGGAGGCATTAACGATTGCGGGCCCCTCAAAGGGGCCTTTTCGCAATCGAAAGTCAAGAGCCCGTCACTCCACCCTCGATGCATCGACTTCACCATTCCAAGCAAGAATGCGCCGTCGGTTCGATATCTACGCTTGAACTACCTCCATGCCGACGACCACTTCCATAAACGTTAAACTGCTACTACCTCCCCGGCAGAGCCGGGGGGACTCCCACGTTGGTCGAGTGTAGTGCTTCATTCCGTTTGGAATTTAAGCTTCTTATGCTTTATCAGCGTCGAGTTCTACCCAAGAGACTGCCCCATGCGAATCGGATTTGTCGGCTACGGCCACGGTTTCTTCGTCTCCCTGACCCATGCCAACGGCGTGGTTTCTCACTTGGGGGGCCATGCGCTGCAAAACAGCCAGGCACCACGCTTTCGGGTCAGTGGCACCTTGGGCTGTTACACCGTCGAGGGGCTGGATGGCCAGGAAGAGTCGCTGATGGCCGGTAAGTCGCCGAAAAGCGAAGGCGAGCACTGGGGCGCTGAAGAACACCGACGTTGGGGCTGGTTCGAGCAAGGGCCGGAGCGTGAGCGGGTGCCGTTGGAGAAGGGCTGTTGGACGCAGTTTTATCGCCAGTTGCAAACAGCCGTGCAAGGCCAGGGGCCGGTACCGGTCGATCCTCTGGACGCCCTGGAAACCACCCGTATATTGGACGCCGCACGGCTCAGTGCCGAGCGCCAACAGGTGATCGAATTGGCCACGTTTTGAGGCAATGGATAAACTCCCCGGGTGATCCAGCACGACAGAACCGTAGTAATCTTGGTGAAGCTGGTTCTTGACTGGCGCTGAAGCTAGGCCGGTCGAAACGGCGTAACGGCCCGCAAACGCTGCTCTGGCCAAGGTTTGCAGTATGCGAGGGCAGCTAGCAACCGCGGCACAAGAATTTTAAGGTCGAAGCGGCGGTTGAATCGCCACTGGGCTTCGGCAAGGTAAACGATGAATATAGGCCGAAAATTTGAACGCTTGATAGATGCCGTCGAGGGACCGTTTGACGTTGCTCAGTACCGTGTTGAGCTAGGGCCTCTCACCCACTTCGGTGGCGGCACGGCCGCCGATACTTTCAACGACCGTGTGCGCGTGGTCTTCCGCGATAACGGAGCGGAAGGCACTCAGTCTGTCGCTGTAGACCTCGGTGACTGGATGCTGCTACGTTCACGTCGCGAGCACCTTCAGCGTGAAGCCGGGTACCGGCGTCATCACCCCCTGCTTCGGGTGCCCCGCATCGGAGAGTTCCAAGGCGATCACGAAAGGCACCTTGTTTTTCGAGCCACGTCCCGCTTTGCCACCGTTACGCGCCCCTCCAAGATACGCATCATCCATCGTCACGATACCGTCAAGCTGGCGCCTCGCCTCACGTTCGGTCATACCCTTGATGATCTTGTGCTTGGTGCGCCAAGCCGTGCGATAGCACACGCCCAGGTGCCGCATCAGCTCCAACGCGGCCATGTCGGGCTTGCTCTGCATCACCAAATACCACGACAGGAATCAATGCGTCAGCGGCAGCTTGGTGCTGGCGAACAGCGTGTCGGAGATCAGGCTGATCTGGTGCCGACAGGCCGGACACTGCCACGAACGCTCGCCGTGACGGTTGGTGCAGCGGCTGTAACGCCGATGCTGGTGGCGCGGGCAAACAAAGCCCTTCGGTCAACGCGTTCGGTGCAGCGCGCGAGCGCACGCCGCTTCCGTACCATACTGATCGAAAAAGCCGGCCAACGACAGACCGAGCTGAAACTAGACACGATTCATAGCCATGAGTCTGACCTTTCTGATGGAGGCTGCAGCGTCACTCAAGTCCGTCGCATAGGCTGGGACTGCGGCTTAACTTCAGCGCTAGTCACGAGCCGGTTTTTGATGGCCGGGAACACACACGTCATGAAACGATTTGAACAACGCACTCGAATCCGCGCGGCAGGAAAAGCACGGTTGACGAATTTATTCGTCAACCTGACAGACTGCTAGATCAGTAACTCCGCCGCGAGGCCTTGAGTTCTTCGCGTGTTGGTTCAGCGAAAAATTCTGGCGAACTCGCCATATTTGGTTATTGAAGCACCCATGGGACTTTCTCCACCCCCGCATCGCATCGCCCTGCTATTTAATGCCAATAAAAAATTTGACCGTGATGTGATCACAGGCGTCGGCCAGTACATCAAATCGACTCGCTCCGAGTGGGATCTGTATCTGGAAGAGGATTTTCGCACCCGTGTGCAGGGCATTGAGCACTGGCACGGCGACGGCATTATCGCGGACTTTGGTGATCCGCAAGTGGCCCAGGCACTGAGCCAATCTGCCATGCCGGTGGTCGCCGTTGGTGGTTCGTATGCAGATGCCTCGCTGTATCCCCAACACATTCCCTATATCGCTACCGACAATGCGAAGCTAGTGCAGCTGGGCTATCGCCACCTGATCGATCAGGGTCTGTCCAACTTTGCGTACTACGGTCTGCCGCCAGCGTCGGACATCGCATGGGCCGCCGAGCGCGAAAACGCCTATCGCCAGGAGTTGCAGGCAGACGAGCTGGCGATAACCATTTTTCGCGGCCAGTCGACCAGCGCCAGCGACTGGTACAATGCGTCCGAGCAGCTGGTCGAATGGCTGCAGGGATTACCCAAGCCCGTCGGCATTCTCTGCGTGACCGACGCGCGCGCGCGGCAGGTGGTGCAGGCTTGCCAGCTGGCGAGGATCCCCGTTCCCGAGCAGGTGGCAGTCGTCGGTATCGACAACGATGCGCTGACCAAAGTGCTGATGCGCATACCGCTCACATCCGTGATACATGGTGCCGTGGGAATAGGTCGCACGGCGGCACATCTACTACAGCAGGTACTGTGTGGTGCCAACCACTCCCAAACGCGGATCGTCGTGCCGCCAGCCGGCATCAACATCCAGTCGTCGAGCCGGTATCAGCCGCTGCGCAGTCCATTGGTGATGCGCGCTCGCCACTACATTCGCCAGTACGGCTGCCTCGGCGTCAAGGCCGAACAGGTAGCCGAGTACGTGGGCGTATCGCGCACGGCGCTGGACGAGCATTTTCGCCGCGAACTGAAGCGGACCGTGCATCAGGCGTTGCTCCAGCACAAGCTGGAACACGCCACCAAGTTGCTGACCAGTTCATCGCTGCGACTGGCCGATATCGCCGTGAGCTGCGGCTTTACCTCGCTACAATACATGTACGCCGTATTCCGTCGCGAATATAACCTCACTCCCAAACAATTTCAGGCGCAGCAGTGCAGCCCCGAGTTCACCGATTCCGACGGAAACTCTGCATGGCTTTCTTGACGTATCGTAAGCGACTGCCGTAGCTACCTTGCCCGCCGGGCAAGGTGGCTACGGCAGTCGCTTACGATCCACCAGACAAGGTGCGATGGCGTAATCCCGCATCCCCACCGGATCGGTACGATCGAAGGCAGCCAGGAAGGCCGCAAGCTCGGTCTCAGAAAGAACCTTGGGCAAGGTGGCGCGCCGCCAGTCGGCGATCCGGGGCAGTGCCGCCGCCAGAATCCGTCCCGACTTGCCGTCCCTGCAGATCGTCCGGTAATGGAAGTAGCTGCGGAAACTGTTGCAGACGTCTCCTTTTGACGCGGGTCGCAGGTGCTGGCACTGCCCTTTGATGAAGGCGTCCAGACGTGCGACGGTCAGGCGCGGTAACACCGGCCCCTGAGCGACGTCTTGCCGGGTGAGGAATCCACCAAGGTGGCGCACACGCTTGTCACCAGTGGAGGGTGCCAGCCCACACGTACGGGTGAGATACGCGCCGAAACGTTGCAGCTCCGCAGCCAGCAGGCCCGCTGCCGTCGTAGGTGCAGATCCATCACCCTTCGGTAGCTGTCTGGTCAGGTGCCTCAGGGCGGCGCCCGCGCTAGCGGCGGTGGCGTAGCGTGGAGCCGGACAACGGCAAGCAGGTAAATGACGCTGTAGGAATCGATCAATGGTTGCTGTGGCGATCGGTCGCGACCACGGAATCGACTCGCTCCGCATCCAGTAGCTGAAATGGGCGAGACTGCCCAGGTAGGCGCAGATCGTACGTTCGTGGTAGCGCTGCTTGCGTAGAGTCGCGACGTACGAAGGCATCGCGCCTGCCGGCGGGCAGTATCCTTCGACAGCCGCCGCACGCACAACCATACCCCTTCATCACAGCACAACACCTTGATGCGCGTGCCGGACCGGTTGCGAGCGCTTCACAACAGCGAAGCTGGTCAACACATACGCCCCGCCACCACCTGGACCGGGACGAAGGCCGACGCCATCGGCGCCGGTGCAGCGGCGGTACGTTGCGCCTTGTCCAGTCGCCAGGCCCAGTACGACAACGTCGCCGCCTTCACCCCATGCTCAGCGCAGTACACCGCCCGCGTCAGGCCGCTACTCCGCCACCGGCGGACATGCTCTGCCCATGACTCCACCTTAGCTCATCGCCATCGCTCACACCCGCGTCAGGAAAGACCACAGCGTGATGGGCTTAGGCGAGGGCAACAAGATGGCGACGGCAGACGCTTACGCTCAATCGCTTTCGTAAGCTCTTGGTGCGGTATGAGAAGCTTGAACGAAGTTTCCTCGGCCTTAACCACCTTGCGGCGGTGATCATCGCGTTTCGAAAGGTTCCTTTGAAGGTCAACATTATTTACGGATAAGTTCTTAGTCAACGACAAAGATTGTCGTTATTGCTGTCCCATCCGAGCAGACATATCAATCGTTCAACTTCCACAGACATAATCGGCATGACCTGTTTCATGATCTCGATCCGGTCGAATAGATCGGGGCGACCGTCGAGCGCTGCTCTGAGCCCACGACCGAATGCCTGTCGGAGGCTCGTTCCGATATTGAACTTCGACACTCTGGTGCCTATCAATTTGCGGATGTCGCTTTCCAGAATTCCCGAGGTCCCGTGGATGACGAGAGGTACGGACACTATGCGTTCGATCTCCTCAAGTCGGCCGAAGTCAATCGTTGCGCCGGGGGAAGTCAATCTGTGCACATTGCCGACTGATACCGCGAGTGCATCCAGGCCACTTTCAACGCAGAGGCGGGCCGCCTCTTTCGGGTCCGTTAAAGCCGACTTGATATGATCCCGGCCCTCGGCATAAGGCACTGAGCCGATCTCGGCCTCTACGGAACATCCTCTGCGGTGGGCGTATTGGACAACCTTTTTAGTACCGGCGATGTTTTCGTCGAGAGACAACTGCGAACCATCATACATAACAGAGGTAAAACCGAGGTCAATGGCGCGGAAAATGGTTTCAACGTCGTACGTGTGGTCCAGATGTACGCATATCGGGACACTAGCCCTCGTCGCTAGCGGAAGCAGCATGCTGGCGATTACGTCAAGAGGAACGAATGTTCTGAAATCTAGATTGACGCTAAGAATTACCGGTGCACGGAAATTCTCAGCGGCTTGAACCACTGATAATGCGTCTTCCCATCCGAACACGTTGAAGCAACCAACGCTATACGGTGAGTTTGACGCTGGCGTCAATAGTGTCGACAGGTTTGTGAGCATACTATAACCTCATTGGAAGATCGTTATTTGAATTTAGCGATCATGTCCTTGATGCCGGGAATCGTTTCTAGCTGATATGCGTGGCTAGGTTGGAAATACTGAATTAATGGTCTCTGGCTTTGACCCGCTAAAATGGTGAAGTAGTACATCTCATACCCCGGGGCGGCGACACTGGGGTGGTATCCTTTGCCGATTTTTACAGTCGATCCATTGACGACTTGGAACGCATGGCCGATATCGTCTTCGTGTTCCTGAAGCAGTTGCATTCCAAAACCGTTTTCAGGTCTAAAACGAAAGTTGTAGATCTCGTCATGCTTGGTTTCAATGGGAGGACGATCCGTGTCGTGCTTGTGAGTAGGAAATCCCGACCAACCACCAGCCCCTACTGTCAACAGTTCCGAGACTAGGAGACGACTGACCTTTCCCGCGGAACTTTTTCCCAGGATATGTTTGATCTTTCGGTGGGTCTTCGTGTCGTCAGAGCCGTATTGCAATTGATCGATCTGATCCGGCCGCACCTCGAACGGCTGAAAGACCTCAGTGCAACGAGCGCCGGCTACAAAGACTTCCGTCCGATCTGATTTACTGACTATCTCTGCTTCCGCACCGAGCGGTATGTATACCGCTGATGGGTCGCCGTCCCATACTGAGCCGCGCACCCCGACATCACTAAACCTCATGCTGCCAGTGAAGACGTCGATAGTTCCGGAAGCCGGTACGATGCAGGTTTCATAACCCGGCACGTTCGATATGAAACGCTCGCCGCGTTCAAGCTTCACAATATTCAAATACGCCAACGAGACGTCGACGTCGTCAATGTCGACAATGGGGCGATTTGAGTTTGAATAGGGCGGAATATGCATAGTTTCCTCACTAGGATTAATTTTCAGATATGAATAACTCCAATTCGTCTCTAGTCGGCATGGCGGACGAACAACCTCGACGTGCCACCACATAGGCGGCTGCCGCAGAACCGAATCTAACCGCTTGCTCGAATTCCGCGTCGCGGACAAGCCACGCGACCACGTTGCCTAGAAACGCGTCGCCGGCGCCGAACGGCTTCTTGGCCTCAACGGTAAACGTACCGTTCCTGAAAATCCCGGATTGCAGGTAACTGATAGAGCCTTCGGCACCTTGCTTGAGGATGGTAAAGCTCGCCCCCCTCTGCACCAAAGCCTGAGCAGTGTCACTTGGGCGTCGGGCGTTACCGCCTAAGATGAGAAATTCCAATTCGTTCCCAACAACTGCGTCCACCAAATCTGCGACCTCTCTGTACTGTTCGCCCGCATGTTCGCGCGATAGCCAAGAATAGTCGCGATGATCGATATCAAAGATTGAGAACGTTTTATGGACCTTGGCGATCTTGAGTGCGGAAAGGACTGCTGACCTCGATGATTGCGAAGCAAGAGATGTTCCTGTGACCACTAAAATACAAGCCCTTGCAATTAGGTCCGACCGGATGTCCGCCGGGGCAAGCAAGAGGTCTGCCGCCTGATTCCGATAGATCACCACTTCGCACTCCGTAGAACGCATTTCCGCAATAGCTAGGCTGGTTCGATAGTCACCAGTTACAAGCCTGCAACCGGAGACGTCCACATTGCGGTCTTTCAGCCGCTGCAGTACGGCTCTGCCGATAGCGTCGTCGGACAGCACCGTTGAGATCGCGCAGCGCAAGCCCTGCGATGCGACGGCTGCACAGATGTTGGCTGCAGACCCGCCAACGTCTACAGTCATCATTTCGGCAGAGTCGATGGTAGAGCCGTCCGGATACGTATAGAAATCCATACCGGCTCGTCCGATTACAAGGGCAGCGAGGGGGCGCTCCCGTGGTAAGTCAAGTTTCATGTCACACCCCGCGGCGCTGCCGTTTGCGACCAATTTCCAGTCTTTCCCGAGCCTCGCGAATTTGCGGGCGACTACTGATTTCCGGTATCCCTACCTCCCACCACGCATTGCTTTCGTCGCTCCACGAGTACGGATCGACCTTGATCGCAATGACGTAGGTCCGGTCAGAGACTCTTGCTCTGGCAAGGGCGTCGCCAAGTTCGGAAATCGAACGGACCCATTCTGCATTCGCGCCCATCGAACGAGCATGAGCTGCAAAGTCCACGCCAAACGGCTCGACGGCCGTCCTGCAGTCCTTGATCAAGTTGTTGAACGACTCGTTACCGGTATTTCGCTGCAGCTTGTCGATCACGGCGAATCCGCCGTTGTCGCAAACAACAATGATTGTCTTATGGCCGCTTAGCACCGAGGAGTAGATATCCGAGTTCAAGATCAGGTACGAACCGTCGCCGACCAATACAAAGGTGTCGCCTTTCGATTGTTTCTCCACCTGAGCGATCCGGGATCCCCATCCGCCTGCGATTTCATAACCCATGCAAGAAAATCCGAACTCGATATCGACGTTACCGACTCCGGTCGACTGCCAATTGGCCGACACCTCGGCAGGCATGCCGCCGGCCGCGGTAAGGACCCTGTCTTCAGGGGAGCAAATGTGGTTGACCTTCGCGATGACCTGTGCGTAGGATGGCATTTCCGTGTTGGGTTGGGACCTACTCGATACGCGGCCCTGCCAAGCCTTCGTTAATGTCGCCGCGTGCTGGGACCAGTTCGCTTCGGTGCGCCAGTCGCCGAGCTCCGCGTCGAGCGCCTGAATCCCTTCGAGAGCATCGCAGATGAAGGGCAGCGCCATATGTTTCATCGAATCGAAGCGGCCGACGTTCAAACTGATGATTTTCGCGTCCGAGTTGAAGATGGTCCATGATCCTGTCGTAAAGTCCTGAAGCCTAGTTCCGATTGCAAGAATGACATCCGCTTCTCCGACAAGCGTATTGGCGCTGTCAGCCCCGGTAGCGCCAACCGTTCCGCAAACGAGCGACGAAGAGATGGGCGCCGATGAGATCCCGGCAATGGTTTCCACTACAGGCAGATTTCGTCGACCAGAGAATTCGCTCAGCGCCGGTTGAGCGAGAGAATAATGCACGCCACCACCTGCAATGATGATCGGTTTTTTGGCCTTCCGTAGCAACGCCGCTGCGGCGACGACGTCCGCCTGCTCTGGCCGTGGCCTACGAATGCGATGGACCCGCCGCTCGAAGAACTGTGAAGGAAAGTCATAGGCGAGACCCTGCACGTCTTGCGGCAACCCCAGGAACACTGGGCCGCAATCTGCCGGGTCGAGCATTGTAGCAATTGCCGTTGGTAACGATTGTATGAGCTGGGCCGGATGTGAGATGCGATCCCAATAGCGCATCACCGGTTTGAAGGCGTCGTTGACAGAAATCGTAGGGTCCCCGAAGTGCTCAACTTGCTGCAGCACTGGATGAGGGAGCCTGTGATGGTATACGTCTCCTGCTATGAACAAAACGGGGAGGCGATTAGTATGAGCGACCCCAGCGGCAGTGACCATGTTTGTCGCCCCCGGTCCCACCGAGGACGTGGCGACGCAAATGCGGCGTCGCAAATTTGCCTTGGCATACGCTACGGCAGCCAGGCCCATCGATTGTTCGTTTTGACCTCGCCAGGTGGGCAGTATGTCGCGGCACTCGTACAGCGCCTCGCCCAAACACGACACGTTGCCGTGTCCAAAGATCGCAAAGACACCACCGAAAAGTGCTACCTCGGCACCGTCCACCTCAATATACTGAGCAAGGATGTGCCGGACGAGTGCTTGCGCGGTAGTCAGCCGCATGTAGCGATTTTCGGTAGTTGCCAAGTGTATTCCTCCTAATTTGTTTCTGTCGCAGGTGTGTCGAATAGGGCGCCACTGCTATGACGCGTTCCCTCCGCTCGTTTTCGAGCCGGCTACCTGTTGGTACATGCTGGACGAACATCGCATCGATTGCAAGCGCTTGCACACAAAAGTTAGGGCGCGTGGCCTGCAAGTGAGCCCTTCGCGCACTGGATCTGGCTTACAGCCGAGTGGTGCGACGGCTTTGTACGGGGTGCGGTAGTAACGTAAGCGGTAACTCAGCGGTGTTGTTGCACGTACCCGGCATCTATGGCGTAAAGAGCCGAGCGCAGCGGATTCTGCGTGAAATGCGGCTTCCACTGGCGCGGGGTGAGTTCGGCAACGCGCAAGGCGGGATGCTGACCGACACGCTGCAGCACATCGACCAGATAGCTATAGGGATCGATGCCGTGCAGACGGCAGGTGACGATCGGGCTCTGCATGATGCCAACGTGCTTGGCGCCGAGTTCCACCCAACAAAAATTCCAGTTACTGCGGCCCATCGGTATCACCCGCAGCGCACGCTCCAGATGGTTGGTAAACGTAAATATATAATTCGTACTTTGTAGCATCAAGCTATAGACTTGCCGAATGGAAGCAGATGTATTGATTACGGCCCGGTATGAAGCGCTCAAAGGGATCCTTGATGAGCGGCAAAGGCGACTGCATGTGGCGGTGGAAGCGAAGGTGTTGGGTCATGGCGGCGTCAAGCGTGTGAGCCAGGCTACAGGGGTGGCGCGGGGCACCATACTGGCCGGACTCAAGGAGCTGGCTGCACCTCAGCCGGTCGTGGATGGGCCGCATCGCGTGAGGCGTGCCGGGGCCGGGCGCAAGAAGCTGGTAGATCGGAACCCGGGCGTACGCGAAGCGCTGGAGCGCCTGGTCGAGCCTGCCGCCCGCGGCGATCCCCAGTCCCCGCTGCGCTGGACGTGCAAGAGCTTGATGCAACTGGCGTGTGAACTGGGCGCACAAGGGCATGCCATCAGCCATGTTTCGGTCGGTGTCTTGCTCAAAGAGCTGGGGTACAGCCTGCAAGGTAATCGCAAGACGCTGGAGGGTGCCAGCCACCCGGACCGTAACGCCCAGTTCGACTACATCAACGACAAGACGCAAGCGGCTCTGAGTGCGGGACAGCCGGTGATTTCGGTGGATACGAAGAAGAAAGAGTTGGTGGGGCGCCACAAGAACGCCGGCAAGGAGTGGATGCCCCAAGGCGCGCCCGAGCCCGTCAAGGTGCATGACTTTGTGGATGCCGCGTTGGGGCGGGCCAATCCCTATGGCGTCTACGATGTCGCCCACAACGCCGGCTGGGTGAGCGTGGGCACCGATCACGACACCGCCAGCTTTGCCGTAGCCACGATTCGGCGCTGGTGGCAGGCCATGGGGCAGCCCCTTTATCCGGCGGCCAAGGAACTCCTGATCATGGCCGCTGGCGGTGGCAGCAACGGTTCAAGGGTGCGGCTGTGGAAGCTGGAGCTGCAACGCCTCGCCGATGAGCTGGGTTTGTCCATCCGGGTGAGCCACTTTCCACCGGGCACCAGCAAGTGGAACAAGATTGAGCATCGTTTGTTTTCTCACCTCAGCCTGAATTGGCGCGGACAACCCTTGGTGAGCCACGAGGTCATCGTCAATCTGATTGCCGCAACGACGACCCGCAAAGGGCTCAAGGTGCGCGCAGCACTTGATCCCGCGCTGTACACCAAGGGCGTCAAGGTCTCTGACGAAGCATTCGCCGCCATCCGCCTCTCCCGCGATGACTTCCATGGCGAGTGGAACTATGTCATCTCACCAAACCAATAAAAGCTATGTTATTTCTTTACGCTTCCTTGGTGTCGATCGGCACATCCGGATCGGTGAGGAACATTTCCAGACCCAACCAGCGCTCGCGCGCATAGGCCAGTGCCTTGGTGAATGGATTGCTGGGCAACAGACCCTGGCGCTGGAACTGGCGCTTGATCCAGTCGAAGAACCGCTCCACCTACGTACGGAAGCGCTTGCAGCAATGCAAGCGCTTTCATAATATGCGAAATATTGCAAAAGGGAGCGTACCGGTGTCCAACATTATGGAAAAAACCGCTAGAAGTTCGCCAGTGGGTCGTCGTGCGACGGCAAAAGAAGTAGCGGAACTCGCCGGCGTGTCGATATCGGCAGTATCGCGCGCTTTTACCGAAGGGGCGAGTGTCTCACCGAAGACGCGAGAGAAAGTTTTAGCTGCGACGAAAGCTCTGGGGTACCAGCCTAATGCGTTGGCACGCAGCTTAATGACGCGTCGCACGGAACTGATCGGGCTTGTGGCTGATAACTTCAATAACCCAGCGTTCATGGAAATCTTTGACTTGTTTGCGCGCAAGCTGCAACAACGGGGCTTGAGGCCACTGATTGCTAACCTGTCAGAAGCGAAAAATCTAAACGGCGCGCTGGAGATGCTATTGCAATACAGTGTCGACGGGGTCATCGTAGCTTCTTCGAGCCTTCCGTCGGGATTTGTGCGAGCGTGTAAAAAAGTTCACATTCCGGTAGTTCATGCCTTTGGCCGACCGGTCGAGAACAGTTCCGTTAGCGTGGTCGGAGCTGACAACTTCCAAGGCGGTCGTCTCGCTGCCGACCTGTTGCTCGAGCGTGGGTATAGGAAGATCGCTTTTCTGGGCGGTCCAGAACGAGCTACTTCGACCATCGACCGCTTGAAAGGGCTTACGGCTGGCCTGGTGAAGTCGCACCTGAAGCCTGAGATTGTCCTATTCAGCCAGTCATTCTCGCATGAATCCGGGTTTCGCGGCATGCAAGAGCTGCTGGAATCCAAGAACGTCGAGGCCGTTTTCTGTGGCGATGACATCATCGCTATGGGCGCCATTGACGCCTGCAGGGAACGAGGGGTGGGAGTACCGGCAGAGGTCGGGATCCTAGGATTCAACGATATCGCGATGGCCAGTTGGTCGGCATACAATCTGACGACAATTCGCCAGCCAATATCATCTATCATCGAATACTCAGTCGAGTTCCTCTTGAAAACAATCGATGAACTGTCCCGACGTGGTCTAACTCGAACATTCGAATGTGTGCCGGTCGTGCGGGGCACGCTCCGTTTGCTGGAGGATTGCGGAAAGAGCCCGATAGTGACCAATACTCCGAACCTAAGCGATTCCCCCAGAAAAGACTGACTTCTTCGGCGCGCGTACGAGAGGATACTTGCATCGTAACGCATTGATAAAAACGGCTATGAAGTCAAATACTCGATCCCGCATTACTGCTGTTTGAGTTCTCGTCGCACCTTCACGACCCTTCGCTCATCGCACCTTTTCGGCTACGTCCGGGAACGTTCACCCGGCAACGCAAACTCACCGTGCGGCGCGTGCTCGCGATGATGTTGTCTGGCATATGTACCGCGGTGCAAGCCGCACTCGACGAGATGTTTACCGAATCGCACGGCCTCACCGGACGTTTGGGTGCCGTCCAGCGCGATCAGCAGCTGATCCTCAAGCACGCGATAGGATTTGAGATAGCCCGCAGCATCGAGTCGCTCCACGATCCGCTTGAACAATGGAAACACGGCCTCGGGCGGCACCGCATCCAGCAGGTCCCGGATGGGGTTGTCCGTAGGGATCGCGGTCATGGCGAACAGCGTCCCGGCGTTGCTCTGGCCCCGCACCTGCTGCATCGTGCTCTGGTGCGCCAGGAACGACGGGCTCTGCGTCCAGAACACC
This sequence comes from Rhodanobacter sp., assembly GCA_004298505.1. GTDB lineage: Bacteria > Pseudomonadota > Gammaproteobacteria > Xanthomonadales > Rhodanobacteraceae > Rhodanobacter. The sequence continues at coordinate 27,387 of SCRO01000012.1, read as the reverse complement.
GAGAACGCCGCCAGCACGATGTCTTCGATGCTGTAACGGGTATTGCGCCCGGTGCGCTTGTCCTGAAAGCTGCCCGCCAGCGCCCGCAGCTCACCGATCAGGTCATCGAAACCCAAGCCACTGCCTGCGTTGGTGTCCGCCCGTGCCGCCAATGGCCAACATCCATCAGTCGGGCCCGATGCTCCCATATCCGATTAGCGAGCATTTGTCCAGCGGTTCCGATCCGGTAGCCATAGAGAATTGCTGATCACACCACGTGCCGTGGCATGACGCGATCACTCAGTCGTCGCCAGTCGACCCCCGCACACAGCCAGGCGAACGCTTCGGATGACAGCTCGCACGTGGCATCGTCGCCGCCTTCACCCCATGCTCAGCGCAGTACACCGCCCGCGTCAGACCGCTACTCCGCCACCGGCGGACATGCTCTGCCCATGACTCCACCTTGCCCATCGCCATCGCTCACACCCGCGTCAGGAAAGACCGCAGCGTGATGGGCTTAGGCGAGGGCAACAAGATGGCTGCGGCAGACGTTTACCCTCATCTCACCGAACTAATAAAAGCTATATTGTTTCTTTACGCTTCCTAAGCGCTACGTCAAAGGCGCGCCAACCGTCGCCTTGCCGCCCATCGCAGTCCACATCAACCCCGACCTCTCACCATGGGTGCCAAGCAGCTCATCCATACCGCCGGTGCTCTACGCGCTGGCGTCACCCCGGTCGACACCGTGTTGCCGGAAGTTGTTACATAAAAATCTCTCGCCGGGTGTTGGGAAGCTGTTGACACGTTCCGTCCCCTCCTGCCGTCTTGCGAAACTTACGTCGGAGCTTTCCGCCTGTCGCATTTCCTTAGAGGCGTTCCCTCAAGGAAACTGAGGCTTGACGTAGCACCCTAAACCAATGAAACTCTAGTTGCAAGCGCTTGCAATAACTAAGATGAGAGGATCAACAGTGAAATCTATCGGTTTTGGTGTGGTTGGTTCGGGCTACATGGGGAAACGCCATGCGGTCGCCCTGCAATCTGTAGGATCCGTCTTCAACACTTCACTACGCCCGACCTGCGAGGTTCTGTGCACGAGCACTGACGACGGCGCCGCGAAAATGGCGGCCGCCCTCGGCTTCCATCGTTCGACCGGCAACTGGCGACAGCTGGTTGATGATCCCGCCGTCGAGGCAATTATCATTGCTTCTCCGCAGACAACTCATCGCGAGATCGCCCTCGCTGCCTTTGCGGCTGGGAAGCCAGTGTTGTGTGAGAAGCCCCTTGGTGCGTCATTGGACGATGCGCGAGCCATGTGCACAGCGGCCAACGAGGCACGCGTCGTTAATATGGTTGGCTTCAACTATATGAGGACGCCGGCAAGCCAGCTGGCTTACCAGATAATTCAATCCGGTGAAATTGGGGAAATCGTTCACGTTCGGGCAGAACATAACGAGGATTTCTTGGCTGATCCGAGTGCTCCCGCTAACTGGCGCACCAGGGGCGATGCCTCAGGAACCTTGGGGGACCTGTCGCCACATATGTTCAATAGCGTCCTTCGCTTGGTCGGACCCATCGAGTCCCTGGTAGCCGACGCTCAGATCGTGCATGCGTCTAGACCGTCGGAAACAGGATATGAGGCGGTGACCAACGACGATCAGGCCAACGTGCTGTGCCGATTCGCAAACGGAGCAATAGGGACCCTTTCCTTCAGTCGTGTTGCGTTGGGAAGGAAGCTCGGCTACGCGTTCGAGATTTTTGGGACTAAGGGTTCCCTTCGTTTCGATCAAGAAGATCAAAACGCTTTGTGGTTTTACAAGGGGAGCGCAGAGGAAGGGAGGCGAGGCTTCACTAAGATCCTGACTGGACCTGAGCATCCCGACTATAAAGCATTCTGCCTTGGACCAGGTCACGGCACCGGCTACGGGGACCAGTTGGTTATTGAGGCCCGAGACTTCCTAGTTGCAATCGAATCCGGTGATGCAATCTTCCCGACCTTTAGGGATGGGCTGGAGGCCAGCCGGCTGGTCGTCGCGTCTTTCGCTTCGTGGCGAGAGGGCCGATGGGTAAAACTGTCGAATTTTTAAATTTTATGGGAGTATCTAATGAATCTTTCGATTGGAAATGCACCGTGTTCGTGGGGAGTTGAATTTGCCGGCGATCCTCGCAACCCTCCGTGGAGCAAGGTGTTAGACGACGCCCGCGAGGCTGGCTACAACGGCATTGAACTCGGCCCCCTAGGGTTCATGCCAGAGGATCCGGCGTTATTGGGAGACGCGCTAAAGCAACGTGATCTTACGCTTATTGGCGGCGTTTTGTTTCGACCGCTCCATGACCCTGCGAAATGGGACAGCGTGAAGGATGCGGCGATACGTACTTGCCGCGTCTTGGCGGCACACGGTTCGGACAAACTTGTCCTTATTGATTCAATCGCTCCAGAGCGCGCCGCAGCGGCGGGTCGGAGCGATGAGGCACCACGTCTTCGTGGCGCAGATTTCAATGCGTTCTTAGATCGTATCAAGACGGTCGCAAAAATTGGTACAGAAGAATTCGGGTTAAAGGTATCACTTCATGCTCACGTTGCTGGTTACGTTGAGTTCGAAGACGAGTTAGACCTAGTCATGGAAAACATCGACAAATCGCTGCTCGGGTTGTGTCTAGACACCGGTCATAGTGTCTACGCGGGATTTGATCCCGTCAGCGTATTCAAGCGCTATAGCAATCGAGTCTCATATCTTCATTTTAAGGACGTTGATTTATCGATAAGAGATCGAGTTGTTCGAGAGCGTATCGGCTTTTACGAAGCGTGCGCCTCAGGCGTGTTCTGTAGGCTCGGACGCGGAGCTGTGGACTTTTCTGGGTTGCGGGTAGCGATCGAGGAGAAGGACTTCAATGGTTGGGCTACGGTGGAGCAAGACTGCGATCCAGCCGACGCTGGTTCGGCGCTCGGTTTCGCCAAGCAAAATCTCATTTACTTAAAGAGTGTTGGACTGGTGGGGGAACGATGAAATATCTATCTTGGGGTTTGATCGGTGGCGGCGAAGGGAGCCAAATTGGTGGTACCCACCGGATCGCGGCGCAACTCGACGGAAAGTTCTGTCTGAAGGCTGGAGCTCTTGACATCGACCGGGACAGTGGCAAAGCATTCGCGCAGCGCTTGGGGATTGCGGCTGACCGCGCGTACGGTGACTGGAGAGAGATGCTGGAGGCGGAAAAGAACCGAGAAGACAGGCTAGATCTCGTGACCATTGCCACCCCAAACAACTCACATTACGAAATTGCGAAGGCTTTTCTTCAGGAAGGCTTCGATGTTCTGTGCGAGAAGCCACTGACGACGACGGTAGAGCAAGCGCGAGAGATTGTTGTTCTTGCCGAGAATCGAGGACGAATCTGTGCCGTGAATTATGGCTACTCGGGCTATCCTATGGTACGGCAGTGTCGCGCAATGGTTGCACGTGGTGATTTAGGTAAGATTCGGGTTGTCGTCGCGGAATTCGCGCACGGACACCACGCCGACGAATCCCAAGCCGACAATCCTCGGATCAAGTGGAGATACGATCCCGCCCAAGCTGGCGTGTCTTCCGTCCTAGCCGATGCAGGTATTCATGCACTTCACCTAGCGTGTTTCACTACTGGCCAGGAGGTTTCCTCCCTCGCTGCCGACTTCGCTTCAACCGTCGAGGGGCGCCAACTGGAAGATGACGCACTGCTCGCGTTCCGAATGTCTGGCGGTGCCGTTGGACGGCTGTGGACGAGCGCCGTTGCGGTCGGCCGAGCCCATGGACTGACCATTGCAGTCTACGGAGGAAAAGGAGGACTACGTTGGCAACAGGAACAGCCGAATCAACTGTTGTGGTCTCCAGTGAATGGCGCCACAGTAACCCTTGAGCGCGCCGCGTCTGATCTGGAGCAGGAAAGTCTTAGCGCTTCGCGCGCACCGATAGGGCATCCGGAAGGGTTCTTCGAAGCGTTTGGAAACGTATACGTGGGCCTGGCAGAGGCTTTGCTTGCGCGGCAATCTGGACGAAAGGAGCGCAACGCTGTGCTGCATTACCCGACAGCGGACGACGGCTTTAGAAGCGTTGCCGCCGTCCATGCGGCCGCACAATCGGCAGGGCTGGGTGGCATCTGGGTTGATGCGGTGAGCGGGAAAGCGTTGAGCTAAGAAGGAAGCTCCCCGGCCGCTTTACGAGCGGTCGGGCTAAACGCCCGCGTCAGACCGCTACTCCGCCACCGTCGGACATGCTCTGCCCATGACTCACCTTGCTCATCGCCATCGCTCACACCCGCGTCAAGAAAGGCCACAGCGTGATGGGCTTAGGCGAAGACAACAAGATGGCTACAGCAGACACATACCTTGCACCGAGGTGCATATGCCAGACGACATCATTGCCAGCACGCCCGGCACGGTGAGTTTGCGTTCCCGGGTGAACGCCCTCCTGGACGCAGCCGGAAGAGCTCGATGAGCGAACGGTCGTCAGGGTGTGAAGCGAACTCAGACAGCAGAGATGTGGGATCGAGTATTTGAGTTCATAGTGTTTATTAAACAATGGGCTACGATACAGTTATCTTATCGCCTATGTACCAAAAAGCCAGTTTTTAAGGGCCGAAGCGCTTAAGTTCGGGGCATTGCATTGGAGCCGGGGGGACTCCCATGTTGGTCTAGATTCCGCAACCGCGCAAAACGTCACAACGACGTCTAAATCACGCTCTTCGTGTGCCAGATTGTTTTTATCTCCGTGAACGCCAGAATCCGGTCTAGCGATCTCCACGCGGCCCATGCCGCTGTCTCTGGGGGAATAATCCGTTTGAGGGTCTCTGCGGCAGACATCTGTAGTTCAATCCAGTTCAGATCTTCGGCCCCCGTAAGATCCAGTGCGTTCACGTCTGCGTGTGACGCCAACCACGGAGCGATCTCGGCCGGCGACCCCGACAGGATGTTGACCACACCCTTAGGGACATCGCTGGTGGCTAACACTTCACTCAGGCTCAGTGCCGGCAGCGGATGTGCTTGACTCGGGAACGCGACAACAGTGTTTCCGGACACCAACGCCGGCGCAATGAGACTGACCAGGCTTAGCAAGCATGGTCGCCTACCGGCGATAGTGGCAACCACTCCAGTCGGCTCAGGCACAGACAGGTTGAAATAGGGGCCAGAGACGGGGTTTGCATTACCCGCAACCTGTGCATACTTGTCAGCCCAACCGGCATACCAAACCCATGTATCGATGGCTCCCTCCACTTGTGACGCAGCCGCCTCTTTGCCGCCGCCTTCAGCTCGGTAGACCTCCTCGACAAACTGCTCTCGCCGCCCCTCCATCAGCTCTGCGATCCGGTACAAGACCTGCCCGCGATTATACGCGCTGGCCCCCGACCACCCCGCGAATGCCACCCGGGCAGCGACGACCGCCTCCCGCGCGTCCTTGCGCGAAGCCATGGCCACATTGGCGACGAATATTCCATTGTCGTCGGACACCTTGTAGCTGCGCCCCGATTCACTGCGGACGAAGGCGCCATTGAGGTAAAGCTTGTAGGTTTTCGGAATCATCAGACGACTCATTTCACGCCTTCCTTGCTGCCTTGCGGGATCGTTCGACCGGCTTAACCGGCTTAACCGAGGACATCTTCACTGTTCCCCTCTGGCCTACGGGACCGTCACCCGTCCATGTTCTGGGCTGGAGATAGGCAAGTAGCCCATGACGTCCACCCTCACGCCCATACCCGGATTCCTTGTATCCACCAAAGGGGCTGGCAGGATCGAAGCGATTGAAGGTGTTGGCCCAAATCACCCCCGCTCTGAGTTTGTCGGCAACGGCGAGGATGCGACTACCTTTATCGGACCAGATCCCGGCCGATAGGCCGTAAGGCGTGTTGTTGGCCTTGGCGATTGCTTCCTCCGGCGTACGGAAGGTCAGCACCGACAACACCGGACCAAAAATCTCCTCACGCGCGATGGCATGATGAGTCGAGACACCGGTGAACAGCGTCGGCGGGAACCAGTAACCCTTGGGCGGCAATCGACACGGCACGCTCCAGCGCACGGCGCCTTCAGCCTCACCCGCCGAAGACAGAGCCTCGATCCGTGCAAGCTGTTTAGCCGAATTGATGGCACCAATATCGGTGTTCTTGTCCAAGGGATCGCCCAACCTTAGCGTTGAGAGCCGATGCTTTAACCGCTCGATTACATCGTCGTGAATGCCTTCCTGTACAAGCAAACGACTACCGGCACAACAGACGTGACCTTGGTTGAAGAAAATACCGTTGACGATACCCTCGATAGCCTGGTCGAGGGGTGCATCGTCGAAGACGATATTGGCGCCTTTTCCGCCCAACTCCAGAGTCAACTTCTTTTGTGTGCCTGCCACAGCGCGCGCAATCTCGCGGCCAACTACGGTCGAACCGGTGAAAGCCACCTTGTTGACGTCAGGATGCTGAACCAATAAACGTCCCGTATCGCCTCCGCCGGTAATAATATTGATAACGCCGGGAGGTAAATCAGCCTGTTGAACGATTTCTGCGAACAGCAGCGCGGTCAGCGAAGTCGACTCGGCCGGTTTCAAAACCACGGTATTGCCAGCCGTCAGAGCAGGCGCGATCTTCCACGCTAGCATCAACAACGGGAAATTCCATGGGATCACTTGTGCGGTCACACCCAGCGGTTGTGGGTCGAGCCCAAGCCCGGCATGGTCCAATTTGTCCGCCCATCCCGCGTAGTAGAAGAACCATGCGGCCACCAATGGGAGATCGACATCCCGACTTTCCTTGATGGGCTTTCCATTATCCAGACTCTCCGCCACAGCGAGTTCGCGGGAACGTTCCTGAATCAGCCGGGCAATTCGAAACAGATATTTTCCACGGTCAGTGCCACTCAACTTTGACCAGACCGTTTCGTAGGCACGACGTGCGGCGGCGACAGCCGCATCCACGTCTTTCTCGTCGGCGCAAGCGATCATGGCAATGGGCTCTTCTGTGGCAGGCGACAGCGTCGGAAAAGACTGCCCATGCCCACTAACGAACCGACCCCCGATAAACAATCCATACTCAACCTCGAGAGCCAATATGCCCTTCGATTCGGGTGCAGGTGCATATTCCAGAAATGTCATTTTGTATAGCCTAATCAATCGTGACGTAATCAGGGCCGGAATAATGACCGGTTTTCATTCTTTGCCGCTGTAACAGGACGTCATCAAGCAGGCTGGACGCGCCAAAGCGAAACAAGCTCGGGTGCAGCCACGCCTCTCCCGCGGTCTCGGCAACCGCCACAAGGTAACGAATCGCGTCCTTTGAACTTCGAATCCCGCCAGCCGGCTTGACCCCAACTCTCTTGCTCGTCAGTCGATACCAGTCCCGTACCACTTCCAGCATCAAGAGCGTCATGGGTAGCGTCGCTGCGGGTACAACCTTACCGGTCGAAGTTTTGATGAAATCCGCACCTGCCAAAATAGCGAGCCAAGACGCCTTATGAACGTTGTCGTAAGTGCTCAGCTCACCGGTCTCAAGAATTACCTTTAGATGAGCGTAGCTTCCGTCCGGACGCTGACAGGCCTCCTTTACCGTGCGGATCTGCTCGAAGACTTCTTCATGCCGGCCCGACAAAAACGCGCCACGGTCAATAACCATATCAATCTCATCCGCACCGGCGGCCACCGCCTCCGCGGTGTCGGCGCACTTGACCTCCAAGGAGGCGCGGCCACTCGGGAATGCGGTCGCGACTGCGGCAATCTGGATTGCATCGCCATTGCGAGATCGATTGAAATCGCGCAGCGCATCAACCGCATATGGCACCATATCACCATATACACAAAGCGCTGCAACGTGCGGCGTACCCCGGTCACTTGGATCCGGTTGTATCGCTTTTGTCGCTAGTGAGCGCACCTTCCCTGGCGTATCGGCACCTTCCAGTGTCGTCAGATCAATCAGTTCAATAATCTTGTCAAGCGCCAACACCTTGGACGAGGTCTTGATCGAACGGGTCGACAAGGCTGCCGCGCGCTGCTCCAACCCGACTCCGTCAACTCGCGGTAGTCCAGCCAAATAATGCTTCAAACTTCCAGTCGGTGAATGACCATCAAATACCTCTTTGACTGGCTCCAGATCACCCGTTGCCCGACTATCGACAGACATACTATTTCGTTTCAAACTCATAACTCGGAATCTCTGAAATAAAAGAAGCGGACGGCACGCAGAGCGTACCGCGCACACCCCTCACGTTTCCACCTAACCCTTGCCCTCGTATTAATGGATGTTGGCACAAGTCGCCTCGTCGCCCTCTTTTCGCAGAAAACTGCAGTAGGACTGAACGTCGCTTTTGGTAACGTTTTCGCCTTCGAGGACCGTGTTTTTCTTAACGACGACGTCTTTGGCTACCTTCGCAGCGATCTTCATCACGGCCTTCCCCAATACGAACGGGGATTCCGCATGCGTCGTATACATCGTCCCAGCGTCGATCGCCTTTAGCGCATCGGCAATACCATCGTTTCCAACGACCTTGACCTTTCCTGCTAACCCGCGCGCCTTGAGCGCCGCGATGACTCCCATAGCCATCTCGTCATTGGCGGCATAAACTCCGTCGATATCAGGGTGGGCCTGCAAGATATTGGTCATCACATTCAGCGCTTTGCCACGATCAAAACCAGCCGGCTGTGCTGCGACAACCTTGATGGACGCGAATTTCTTAATTCCCTCATTAAAACCCTTGCTACGATCCTGGGCGACATTAGTTCCCATAATGCCTTGGATTTCTACTACCTTGCCTTTCCCGTTCAGTGACTGCGCCAGTGCCTTGGCCGCAGCTTTTCCAGCTGCGATGGCGTCATAACCGATGAAGCTATCCAAATGGCCTGACGATGGCGCTCGATCGAATGCCACCACGGGGATTTTGGCGCGATTGGCCTGTCTAACCATTGCCGAGCCGGAATTGCTACCGACCGGGTCTATGATTAGCACGTTTGGATGTTTGCTTACCGCGGTCATCGTGAGATTAAGCGCGGTCTGAGCACTGTTGTTGGCGTTTTCAACATCGAGGTTGATGCCTTCACTCTTAGCCTCGGCCTTGGCCCCGTCGACAACGGAGACAAAAAACGGATTGTTCAGGGTGCTGGTAATCAGAGTTACAGACACTTGCTTGGCCGCCAGCGCCATCATCGGAAAACCGAGGACTGCCACTGCCGCCATGGTGATGACGCCGTTTGAGACACAACGAACTTTCGTGGTCATGATCTTATCCTCGCACGTTGATTGTTTGCAGAATTTCGAAACACAGGATTTATTGCCGACACTTGATGGGTTATCTCTTCGTTCGTATCAATACCTGACCTCCTTCTGTTTGTTGCCCTCGTCCGGCACCGGTTTTTCTGGAAAACGCCGACCTACTGGATCTTTCTGGATCTTTCTCCAGAAAAGCTGCATGACGTCGGAATTTCTTTCGATAAAAACGGCCAGGAGAATGACCAGCCCCTTGGCCACACCCTGCAGGAATGGGGATACGTTGAGCAGGTTGAGCCCGTTGTCGATGACACCCAGCAAGATGGCGCCGATAAAGCTGCCGAGCAATGCTCCGCGACCGCCCATGAGACTCGTTCCACCGATGATCACCGCCGCGATAGCAGAAAGTTCTTCACCCATCCCGGCAGTCGGCTCGGCGGTGCTCAGCCTGGCCGTCAGGATGAAACCGGCGATGGAGGCCAGCATCCCGCTGATGACGAACGCGGATATCTTGATCCAGTGGACGTTGATACCCGACAACCGGGCCGCTTCGGGGTTGTCGCCCACGGCGTAAATGTGGCGTCCGAATCTGGTGCGCGACAATAGAAACCCGAAACACAGTAGCGCCGCCAGAACGATCCAAGCCGGAAACGGAACCCCTAGCGGATTGGCCTGGCCGATATCCAGAAACAGGCCATTGTCGACTGATATCGGGTTGCCCTGGGTGATGTAGAGGGTCAGTCCCCCAAACACGGACATCGTACCCAGTGTAGCGATAAACGCCGGCATCCTCGCCTTGGTCACCAATAGGCCATTGATCAGGCCTGCCAGCACACCTACGCCGATACCGGCAATCAGGCCGATGAATACCGAATGAGCCTGCAAAACGAGCGCGGTGGCAACGCCTGACAAAGCCAGTATCGATCCAACCGAAAGATCGATTTCGGCGAGGATGATCACGTAAGTCTGGCCGGCGGCAAGCAGAGCCACCACGGATGACGCCAACACGATGTTGAGCAAATTGCCCGTGGTGAGGAAGATCGGCGTCGCGATTGCGATGGCCGTTGCCACGATGACCAGCATCATCGCCGCACGGGCATCCTTGACCAACTTGAGTATCGTCGCATTCATGTGTTGCTACCTAAAGCGTAGTGCAGGATGTTGCTTTGGTTGTTTTCTACTCCAGACAGCTCCGCCACGATTTTTCCTTCTCGCATGACGAGGACGCGGTCCGACATGGCTATCAGTTCGGGAAGATCGGAAGAGACGAGCACAATGGCTGTGCCACTTTTTGCCTGGGCGTTGATCAGCTTGTAGATCTCTGCCTTGGCACCAATATCGACGCCCCGGGTCGGCTCTTCCATCAGCATGATCTTTGGCTTTTTCATCATCCAACGCCCGAACAGCAGTTTTTGTTGATTGCCGCCGGAGAGGCTGCCCGCCTCCGCATCCCGATGAATAAATCTGACGTTGAGACCTTTGACGACCGCCTCCACCCGCTCCTTTTCTTCAGCGCTCCTGATGACGCCCAGCGCCACGAATTCATCGAGCGATACGATTGAGACGTTGTCGAATATGGGTTGCTTCAGGAACAGCCCTTCAGCCTGTCTGTCGGGCGATATGTAGCCGATCCCAAGCTCGATTGCCTGTTTGGGGGACTTGACCTCCACCGTCCGGCCCTCCAGGGCCAGCGCCCCTGCACTGAGCGGATTCACACCGAACAGCGCCCGCAGGACTTCGCCCTTGCCGCAGCCCGCGACACCACCGATTCCAAGGACTTCTCCGGATCGCACGATAAAACTGAGATCCTTGAACTTATCGGCGCAGGCGGCGTTGCTGACCTTCACCGCCGTGTCCCCGGTGACATGAGATTCCTTGGGATAGAAATCCTCCAGGGAACGCCCGACCATCGCCGCCACGATTTCTGAAGCTGTCGTCGTTTTCGTAAGGCGATCCAACGTCACGCGGCCATTTCTGAGCACGATGACCCGATCAGCGATCCTCATAACTTCTTCAAGTCGATGGGTGATATAGACGATTGCGATTCCTTCTTTTTTCAGCGAATCGATGAGAAGGAACAGCCGCGAGGCTTCCTTCTCATCGAGGGCTGCGGTCGGCTCGTCGAGAACCAGAAGCTCGATGTTATGGCTCAGGGATTTGACGATCTCAAGCATCTGCAGCTCGGCGACGCTCAGGCTCTGCGCCGGTGCATCAGGATCGACCTTTAGTCCAATCTGCTCCATTACCTGCATGGCTTCGTTTCGCATTTTTCGCTTGTCAACGAAGAGACTTCCGAATCGACCTTCGTCATCCCGAACAAATAGGTTTTCCGCAATCGACAGATGCGGGAAGATGTTGTGTAGAAACTCCTGATAGATCACGTGGATACCGCGCTGCATAGCATCCTCTGGCCGACGCAGGGCCACCGGCTCTCCATCGATAAGAATTTGGCCAGAATCCGGTGGATGGGCTCCCGAGATGACCCTGACCATGGTCGACTTGCCTGCGCCGTTCTCGCCGACGATCGCCAGGATCTCTCCTCCCGTCACCGAGAGGTCGACCCCGGACAAAACTTCAATCCGGTTGAAGCTCTTGCGGATATCTTGCAGCTCGAGTCGCAACGTTAACTCCTAGTAGGCCACGCCGGCACGCAGCAGAACGTTGGCATAAGGCGTGAATTCACCCGATCGGACCGCCGCGCGTGCGTTTTTCATCCGCTCCTTGAACCGGATGTGCGGGATCAACTCGATCTCTATCCCCAGGCGGTCGAATCGCGCCTTGATCTCATCGAACATCGCGGGGCTGACTTCAACGATTTCGCTGGATACGGTGACGCCCTCGACCACCATTTCATCGAGCACTGTGTCCAGAAGGTCCAGGAAGGGCGGGCGGCCGGGCCGGTAGGCGAAGTCGATGCGTTCAACGTGTTGGGAGATCGGCAGGCCGGCGTCCGTAACGACGATAAGGTCGGTGTGGCCCGTTTCCGATATCACGCGCGACAGCTGGGGGTTCAGGGTTGTATTGGTCTTTCTCACGCTTCCTCCGGGCGCAGTTAGTTTAAGGATGGGGTTGCGCCGCCAGCAGCCGCTCGACGTCCGCACGTTTGGGCAAACTAGACGAAGCGCCACGCCTAGTCACCGCAAGCGCACCCGCCGCCATGGCTTGGCGGATCGCATCGTCTTGGTTGTAACCTTTGGCAAGTGCGGCCCCCAAATAACCGGCGAAGGCGTCACCAGCGGCGGTGGTATCCGCTACCTCGACCTTGAATGCCTTGAATTTCTTTGTGCGGCTGGAGGAAACTAACACCACACCAGCCGAAGCTAGCGTGATCACCGCGTTTTTCACCCCTCGGGAACAAAACCATTGACCGGCGGTTATTGCACTTTCGTCGTCAGAAACCTTGATACCAGTTATGGCCGTTGCTTCAGATTCATTCGGGGTGACGTAGTCGACATGCGACCAGACCCCCTCTTCTAGGGCCAGTGCCGGAGCAGGATCGAGCACCACAATCAGACCCGCTTTTCCGGCTTCTTCGATGGCCCGAACGGCAATCTCTCGTGGGATCTCGAGTTGAGTCAACAATACGGCAGACGTCGGAGCAAGAAGTTGAATCGATTTTGTGATATGCGTTGAATCCAACTTCGAGTTTGCCCGTGGGACGATGACGATATTGTTTTCGCCTGCACCGTCAACGCGGATATGCGCGACGCCGGTGGCATCGTTCGCAAGAATCCTCATCTGAGAGATGTCGACGCCAGCCGCATCAAGACCGTCAAGCACGAGATTCTTGAATAGGTCATTCCCCACACAGGACACCATGTGCGATCGAACGCCAGCAAAAGCTGCCGCAATTGCCTGATTGGCGCCCTTCCCACCCAAAACCAAGGTGAGGGCTTCGCCTAACAGCGTTTCGCCGGGAGCCGGCAGTCGTGAAGAAAACGAAGTAACGTCGGCCGTTACGCTGCCGACGACGATTACGCCCTTCTCAAGGTCCGGTAGCTGGCCCTCGACTGAAGCCGACTCAGATTGCATGACGAGCCCTCTGGTCCACATGCTGGGGTGGCACGCCCGTAGAATCGCGCACGACGATTTCAACTTGGAGTTCGATGCGGCGCGATTCCGCCTCGACCGCTTCGTTTCGTATCTGCTCAAACAACGGCTTCGCCGACACTTCCTCCTGTTCGATTCCGGGGCGCCGGATCACCGCCAACGGCGGATTCAGTAGCTCGGCCAATGACAAATCGTCAAAGCCAATGACCGGCATCTCTTCGGGGATTGAGATCGCATGGTCTTTAATCGCGTGCAACGCACTGACGGTCATGAGATTGTTGGCAAGGCAGATGGCAGTGGGACGCTGTTTTGGGCGTAGTGACGCCGTCGTACTCCGATATCTGCCTTCGTCGCGAAAATCCGAGACCTGAATCATACTGCCTTCAAATTTGCGGTGGTTCGCCAGTATCGCCGCTCGGAATCCTTCGTATCGCGCCCGACCCGGGGGTGACTCTTCGTGGCGGCCGATGAACGCAGTTGTCTGGTGCCCCAGATTGCATAGATGGGTAATGGCCTGCCGAGACTCCGATGCTTTGTCGACCAGAACCGGATCAAACCTAGCCGCATCCAGGATGGCACCACTGCCCAGACAGATGAGGGCCGCCAGGCGGCACTGCGGAAAGCCCAATCCCGGTTGCTGGCTACGCGGTTGCGGATACTGCGCTTGATTGACTGCGGTATCCGGCATCGACACGGTCGTGCCATCCACCAAGCGCACCGCACGACCGCGCCATCGCCACGCCGGTGGCATGCGATAGGTCAGGTGTCGCCCGCTATGGCGGATGAGCGACGCGATCAGTAGCGTGGGTTGGCGTTGCCGCGCACGACAATAGGCCCCGGGGTGTGTGCTGCATCGCGGGAGGTGACCTGCGACGCGGGCCATGGCCGTGTCGTTGACCGCGTGCTGACAAGAGCGATCTTCGCTCAACGCCTGGCGCAAGAACATGGCTAGTGTTTCCGTGGGTGGAAACCGGCGCTCGCGATGCGCGGGCAACTGCGCTTCCAGCGGATCGAACAACGCCGGACCGGTGAGGAGGTTGAAGAATGTAAAGGCGTCCGATTGTCCGAGTTGACGGCGAATCTGCTGTTGCTGGAGGGTGACACGACCGCTACGCTGCATCAGGGCTCGTCTCGGGTGGTGACGGGATGTCTGGCGATGCCACCTTATCATTCGAACCAGCCATTTTTGCTCGTCAGATCAGTGGGTTGCGGCTTAAATAAGGGCCATTTAGTACGGAACGTTTTACTTTTCATGAGATTCCCCATGCGCTTGACGTGCGTCTTTACTGGACAGAATCAGCGCCGACCCCGGCACCAGTAAAAAGTGGCTGTAACTGCGGATACAACTTCCCGAACAACGGATACCATGCTGCGGGATCCTGCTCGGACCAGCGCGGCCACGGATGCGACAAGGTCAGTGCAGTCGATGCGCTGGCACGCACGTCGCCCTTGCGGTCGAGCAGCACCGCTTTGACTGACGACGTACCCAAGTCGATTCCAATGAACAAGGGCGGCGTTACTCCCGCGACTCTGCTGCCACCAGCGAATGATCAATCGTAGAATAACGATTGACCAGATTCTCCAGCGCTTCATGCCGGCTGGAGACGTGTTGCGGCCGCAAACCACGTTTGGCCGCTTCGGCGGCCAAAGTCTCGAGCGTGAAATTGCCAGTGAGCACCTGCTGATCGAACTCGCCATCCCAGTCGGCGTAGCGTGCGCCTTTCATTTGCGCGAGCGTATCGCGCTCGATCATCTTGGCTGCACCCTCTAGCGCCAGTGCGAGCATGTAGTCGTACTGATGCTTGGTCGGCTCCTGCGGTTTGGGCTCGATCAGGATGGTGCTGTGGAAGCCGATCTTGTGCTTGTGCTCAACCGCCATCTGGAAGAAATGTCCCAATTGCGCATGATCGCGCTTCAGATCTGTATTGAGCAGCGTGTCGTAGCCTTCGCGGCCGCCCCACAACACGTAGTTGGCGTTTTCGAAGGTGATCGGCGCAATGTGATCGAAATAGGACATGTAAATTCCACGAAAGGCCGCATTGAAATCGCGTGGACCGGAAGCCGACGATAAGATTTACGTATTAGTTGGAGGATGCGCAGTTCTTACCGCAACAGGCAATTGCGAAATCTGGTGCAGTGATGATTTTTTTCGCTGCGGCGATGCGGCATACCTGCAAGACTAGGGCGTAACAACGCTCGCATCCCGCCTAATGTGGTGCTTCATTTTTCATAGGCGGTCCCGGTTGGGTACGATCCAGCGCCTGCACTTGGCCCTTCTCGTCGCAGCCCAGCACCAGAACACGCTCGGGCGGCATCAGATACAGACCCACGACGTCTTCGAGTTTCTCGACGAACCTGGATCGCGCGAGACCTTGAAAGTCTCGGTCAGGTGCGGCTTGAGCCCGCTGGCGTGCCAGACCTTGAGCACGGTGGTATCGGGCACACCCAGCTCGGCGGCCAAGGTGCGCGTGCTCCGATGGGTGGCACCCTCGGGCAGCGTCTGGGTCGTCGCCTGCACGATCCGGGCGCGTCGATGCGTGGGTTGCGTCCGCTGCGCGGCAGATCGCTGGAGGTCGCGGCGACGCCGTCCTGCGCGAAGCGTTTGCGCCACTCAATGGCCTGATTGCGGCTGATCTCCAGACGTCGCGCGATCTCGTGATTGTCGACTCCCTCGGCCGCCAGCAAAGCGATGCGCGCACGTTACACCGCCCGCGCATCCATCGTCTGAGATCGCACGCAGCGCTGCAATTCGGTTCGCTGTTCGTCGGTCAGCGTGATCGCTACTGCGCTGTTGAGCAGTATCACCGGCAAGCCTCCCGGCAGGTTGGCGCGCAGGAAAGTCGCATCCACGCGACCGGACAAGATCAGCAGCCCGTCGACGCGACCCTGCATCGAGTGCATCGCCGCCGCCGCTTCCTCGATACCGTCGTGCGAGCTCGACACCAACAGGTGCAGGCCGCGCGCACGCGCCGCCAGGTCGATGCCACGAATCAGCTCGGAGAAGAACTCGCCATGCAGATCCGGCAGCAGCGCGCCGATGGTGTGGGTGCGGCGGGTGATCAACATGCGCGCCGCCGCATGCGGAATGTAGCGCAGCCGATTAGCAGCGGCGCGGATGCGCTCGCTGGTGGCGGCGGTGACGCCAGGGCCGCCGTTCAATGTACGTGATACCGAGGCCGCCGATACCTTGGCCTCGCGCGCCACATCTTTGATCGTTGCTGCCGACATTCAGGCCTGCCCGCAGGATTGAGAAACCCCTGGATGGCGGCAACGTAAACGTTTTCATGGGCGCTTGTAAAGGGCTGGTCACGGCAGGCGTTGCTGCACCGCAGAAGGGTTCTGCCTGGGAAACCAGCCGGTATGCGGGAAACGGCGGGAGGATGGGTCTGCAGCACGTTCAGCGCCGGGAACCGTAGTTGCTGCACCACAACACCGCTTCGGCGCATCCATGGCAGGTGCGGCGTTGGCAAGCTCGATGCTTGTCTATTCGCAGCAGACTCATTTATGCCGGTTCCGCGGAATCACACGCCGACATTTCGGGTTTGAACTGACCTATTGCGACCACCCGCGTCGCCTTGGGTCACTACATCGGCCCTGACCAGATCTCTCGGCAATTGTCGTGGCGCTTGACTTGTTCGATCACAGTCGTTAAAAATTTGCTCACACGTTAAACTGCCGTTAATCCTTGTAGAGTCAAACAACTGTATTCTTCAGTTCCAGTAACAGACGAATAAAACTATTACAGGTTATTGATTTCAAACCCATGATTATCTTGTTTTCCCTATCCGTTGCCTTGCTCGCCGTACTGTTCGCCAGTGCGGTCAGGCACGTGCCGGAAGGTCAGGTCTACAGCCTGTATCGGCGCGGCAAGCCGGTGCGCCTGCTGCAAGCGGGCACACACATGGTGCTGCCGCTGCTGGATCGGGTGGCGCACAAGATCAACCTAGCCGGCCAGACGCTGCGCCTAGAGGGGCCGCTGGCGGATACGTGCGAGCTCTGTGGTACGGTCTACTGGCAGGTGTTGGAGCCCGAGCGTGCGGACGCGGTGTTCGAGCAGGTTGACCAGCTGATTCGTCGCGGTGCGCAGGAAGCCTTGCGCAGCGAGGCGGCCAACAAACCGTTCGACCGTCGCGACCTGGGCGCGCGGGTCAAGCAGTCGTTGAACCATGTGCTGCGCGAGCGCGGCATGATGGTTACGCGGGTCGAACTCGACGCCGCCTGAACCATCGAATCGCGCGAGGCGCCTGAGAGCGCCTGCGCAGCAGGGGATTTGCTGCACTTTCAGCCCGCTTCGGCGGGCTTTCTTTTAGCGCGCCCGGCCGGGATACTTGCCGCCCGGATCATGCACGGGACAGCCACATGATGGCCGCGCGCGACGCCTTGCAAGCAAAACTCGAAGACGGCATCGGCGCGTTAGGGCTTGACCTGCCGACCGCGGCGGTACCGCGCCTGCTCGACTACCAGGCGTTGCTGGAACGCTGGAATGCGGCCTACAACCTTACCGCGGTGCGCGACCCGGCCGAGATGATCATTCGCCACCTGCTCGATTCACTGGCGATCCTGCCGCATGTGCAAGGGTCCAGCCTGGCCGATCTGGGCACCGGGCCGGGCCTGCCCGGCGTGGTGCTGGCGATCGCTGCGCCGGGGCGCGAGGTCCTGCTGGTGGATTCGAACGGTAAGAAGGTGCGTTTCCTGCGCGAGGCGATCCGCAGCCTGAAGCTGAAGGGCGTGCGCGCCGAGCAGTCGCGCGTCGAAGACGTAAAGGGGCAGTTCGACTGCATTACCGCCCGCGCCTTTGCCAGCCTCGCCGACATGCTGGGCTGGGGCGGTCATCTGCTGGCTGCGGACGGCGTCTGGCTGGCGATGAAGGGCAAGCGTCCGGATGACGAGTTGCCGGGCATCCCGCCTGGCTTCGCCGTTCGCAGCACCCACGAATTGGCCGTGCCGGGGTTGTCGGCCGAACGTCATCTGCTGGTGCTGGGTCGCGCCTGACCCGCACGACTCATCGGTGGGCGGGCACCGCCCGCCGCTCTCGGCTGGCGTGCGTTGGGGAGCTGGCGGGCCATGCCCGCCCTACGCAGCTGTGAATTGCGCATCCCGGACAAAAGGTATTGCCCACGCGCGGGCTACTGATCCAGCACGGCGCCGTTGCTTTCGATCACCTGGCTATACAGCCTCGCGCTGGCCTTGGGCGTGCGTTGCTGGGTGACAAAGTCGACGTGGCACAGCCCGAAGCGCTTGGAAAAACCCAGCGACCACTCCAGGTTGTCCAGCAGCGACCAGGCGTAATAGCCCTTCACGTTCACGCCGGCCTCGATCGCGCGATGCAGCGCGCGCAGGTGCTTGCGCAGATAGGTGCAGCGCAGCGGGTCGTCCACGCTGCCGCCTTCGGCGACCGGCGGGTCGTAGAACGCCGAGCCATTGGTGCGCGGCGATCGGCGCCTCGAAGCGGTTGCGATGGCCCGGCGCCAGCACGCCGTGCAGGTAACCGCCGTCGGTGACCACCCAGGGCTCGTTCAAGGTCGTCCAACGCGGCACGCGGTCGTCCAGTGCCTTGAACATCACCGCAGCGTACTCGGCGAACCAGTGCGCGCTGTCGCGGTTGAGCCAACCGCCGCGGTCGTCCAGGGCGGCGGGCAGGTCCCAGTGGAACAGCGTGGCATTCGGCACGATGCCGTGCTCCAGCAGTTCGTCGACCAGCCGCGAATAGAAATCCAGCCCCTTGCGGTTGATCCGGCCAGTGCCCTCAGGCAGCACGCGCGCCCAGTTGATGCTGAAGCGGTAGCCCTTGAGGCCCAGCGACTGCATCAGCTGCACGTCGTCCTTGTAGCGGCGATGCGACATCGCCGGTGTCGCCATTGGCCATCATTCACGGGGTATGTGCGAAGCGCTGCCAGATGCTGGCGCCGGCGCCGTCGGCTAGCGGCGAGCCTTCGATCTGGTAGGCGGAGGTGGCGGCGCCCCAATGGAAGCCATCAGGAAAGCGGAAACTGCTGGAGGTCATGGGGCTCCTAAGCGGACTGAACTATGATGCGAGTCGAGATCGCGCGATTGCACCGCCAACTCAAGGCCACGATGATTTACGTGACGCACGACCAGATCGAGGCGATGACCCTGGGCCAGCGCATCGTGGTACTCGACGGCGGGGTGATCCAGCAGCTCGACACGCCGATGGCGCTGTATGAAAAGCCCGCCAACCTATTCGTGGCCGGCTTTGTCGGCAGCCCGGCGATGAACCTGTTGCGCGGCCCGCTGAGCCTGATCGCCGACCGTTTGCACCTGTTCGACGGCGCCAGCGGTGAGCGGATCGGCGGGCAGGCCCCGGCAGCAATGCTAATCTAGGAGCCTGGACGGCAAAAATGTTCGAGGCGAAAAGTCTTGCCGGCGAGGACAGTTTTTCGACGATTCGCCGGCCCATAGTGGTTCTATGGGCCAAGAAGCGGCGGGAAAATGGACCGCAGGCAGGGCCTTGCAGCCCGAACGATTGCTACCGCCCAGGCTCCCTCTCCTTCGCGCACGGTAAGCCCTCCCTACCATGGCTCGCATCATCGCTGTCGCCAACCAGAAAGGCGGTGTCGGCAAGACCACCACGGCAGTCAACCTCGCCGCGGCGCTGGCCGCAGCGAAGCGCAAGGTATTGCTGGTCGACCTGGACCCGCAGGGCAACGCCACCGTGGCCTCTGGCATCGACAAGCGCGAGGTCAAACTGAGTGGCTGTGAAGTGCTGCTGGAGGAAGTGGAGATCGGCGCGGCGATCGTTTCGACCGAGGCGCACTACGACTTGCTGCCGGGTAACAGCGATCTCACCGCCGCCGAGCTGAAGCTGATGGATGCACTGGCGCGCGAGCACCGTCTCAAGGACATCCTGGCCAAGGTCGCGGCGAACTACCAGACGATCCTGATCGACTGCCCGCCGTCGCTGAACCTGCTGACGCTGAATGCGTTGACCGCCGCCGACGGCGTGCTGGTTCCGGTACAGTGCGAATATTTCGCGCTAGAGGGGCTGTCCAGCCTGCTCGACACGGTCAAGGCGGTGCGCCACCGACTCAACCCGAAGCTCGAGATCGAGGGTCTGCTGCGCACCATGTACGACGTGCGCAACAACCTCGGCAACGAGGTCTCGGCCCAGCTCACCCAGCATTTCGGCGACAAGGTGCTGCGCTCGATCATCCCGCGCAACGTGCGCCTGGCCGAGGCGCCCAGCCACGGCCAGCCGATTCACCTGTACGATCGCAGCTCGCGCGGCGCGATCGCCTACATCGGCCTGGCCGGCGAGATCATCCGGCGCGAGCGCGCGCTGCCCGGCGCCGCCGAGCCAGGCCACGCCATCGAGTCACCAGCGCATGGCGAAGCTGCCGCACGGCTCAAGGCGCCTGCCGCCCATCATCAGGAATGAGACATGGCTGCTGCGAAGAAACGGGGATTGGGACGCGGGCTGGATGCCCTGCTCGGTGGCGACGAGGAGGCTTCATCGTCGCCGCTGGCGCAGGAGGGCGAGCTGCGTACGCTGCCGCTGCAGCAGATCCAGCCCGGCAGATACCAGCCGCGGCGGCACTGGAACGAGGAGGCGCTGGACGAGCTGGCCGCCTCGATCAAGGCACAGGGCCTGATCCAGCCGGTGGTGGTGCGCGAGATCGACAAGCACCACTATGAGCTGATCGCCGGCGAACGCCGCTGGCGTGCGGCGCAGCGCGCCCAGCTGGGCGAGATTCCGGCCCTGGTGAAGAAGGTCTCCGAAGCTGCCGTGCCGGCGATGGCACTAATCGAGAACATCCAGCGCGAGGATCTCACTCCGCTGGAAGAAGCCGACGCGCTGAAGCGGCTGATCGACGACTTCGACCTCACCCACCAGCAAGCTGCCGACGCGGTGGGCCGCTCGCGTGCGGCGGTGTCGAACATGCTGCGCCTCACCGAGTTGCCGGAGTCGATCAAGAAACTGCTCGACGAGGGCAAGCTGGAGATGGGCCATGCGCGCTGCCTGCTGACCCTGGAGGAGGCGATCGCGGTGCCGCTGGCACGCCAGGCGGTCACGTTCGGCTGGTCGGTGCGTGAACTGGAGGAAGCTGCGCGCCGCGCGCAGACCGCGCCGAAGGGCAAGGCCAAGAGTGCGCCGCCACGCGATCCGAACATCGGCGCGCTGGAGCGCGAACTGGCCGAACGCTTCGCGACCCGGGTCGAGCTGGCGCAAGGCAAGGGCGGCCGCGGCAAGCTGGTGATCCACTACCACAGCAACGACGAACTTGACGGCATCCTCGACAAGATGCGCTGAGCCCCACTGTCGTTACGTCGTAGGGCGGGCACTACCCGCCGGCGCTTCGAGACGTCGCACCACGAGCGGCGGGCGTGGCGCCTCCTGCCAATTGATGGTGGAGCGCGTGTTGCTAAACTGCGCTCCTGCTGCGCTGCACGCAGCATCTGTTCTTGTGAAAGGCTTCCGCCATGCCGCAACTTGCCGTCGTCGTTCCCGTGTTCAACGAGCGCGACAATATCCCGCCGTTGCTCGCCGAGATCGCCGCCGCGCTGCGCGGACGGATCGATTACGAGGTGATCTATGTCGACGACGATTCCAGCGATGACAGCCGCGCGGTATTGGCGGCTGAAAAACTCGCCCACCCGGAGTTGCGGGTATTGCACCACCTGACCCGCAGCGGGCAGAGCACGGCGGTGTGGAATGGCGTGCGCGCCGCACAATCGCCGTGGATCGCCACGCTCGACGGCGACGGCCAGAACGACCCGGCGGACATCCCGAAACTGCTTGTCGTTCGCGACGGCGCAGCAGCCAACGTGCGCCTGTTCGCCGGCTGGCGTACGACCCGCCGCGACAGCCTCAACAAGCGCATCTCCTCGAAGATCGCCAATGCGGTGCGCTCGCGCATGCTCAAGGACGCCACCCCGGATACCGGCTGCGGCCTGAAGCTGTTCGAGCGCGAAGTATTCCTGCGCCTGCCGTATTTCGACCACATGCACCGCTATCTGCCGGCGCTGGTCAAGCGCGCCGGGTTTCAGAGCACCAGCGTGCCGGTCGGCCATCGCCCGCGCACTGCCGGGGTTTCCAAATACGGCATGCTGGATCGGCTGTGGGTAGGCCTGGCCGACCTGCGTGGCGTGGCCTGGCTGATGCGCCGCGGCAAGGTGACCCTGGTCGAGGAGCTTTGACCAGGCGGTTCTGATCTGGGTCATGCCGCACCGACCCGGCAGTCGTATGCTGGCGAGGTTTAGTCCTGCAGGAGAACGCCATGAGCATCGCGATCAAGCGAGCCTACGAAGAACCGGCGAAGGACGACGGTTATCGCGTGCTGGTCGAACGGTTGTGGCCGCGCGGCCTGAAGAAGGAAGCCGTGCCGCTGGACCAGTGGGCCAAGGAGATCGCTCCGTCGACCGCCTTGCGCCAGTGGTTCGGCCACGATCCCGCGCTCTGGGATGGCTTTCGCCACCGCTACGCGAGCGAACTGGATGGCCTGGTCGAGCACTGGCAGCCGCTGGCCGAGCGCTCGGTGCGACACAAGGTCACCCTGATCTACAGCGCGCACGACGAGGAGCACAACGGCGCGATCGTGCTGCGTGACTATCTGCAGAACTGGTTGCGCACGCACGGCCCACGCTGAGCGCGTCTACCCGGAGCGGACCGGCGCGCCCGAGCGTGGCCATTCCGCCAGCGCCTTGCGCGCCTGCGCCCGTCCGCGCTCGATCAGCTCGCGGGCGCGGTAGAACTCGTAGACGCTGGCGATGTTGCGCGGCAGTTCGATCAGCAGGTCCGGCTCGTAGGCGGCCAGGCGCAGCCGCGACAGGTTCGCCTGCATCAGGTCCATCGCCTGGTTCAGTGTATCCAGCGTGCCGGGTTCGCGCGGCTGGCTCTCGCCATGCGGGACCAGTCGGCTGATGAATTCGCCGATCCGGTACCGGTAGCTGGTTTCGTCCAACGGTTCGGTTTCGGCCGGCGCCGGCGCAACGATCGTCTCGGCCAGGCCGTCCACGCTGACCGCCAGCACGTAATCGGCATCGCTGCGGATCAGTGGCGTGACCGGCACCGGGTTGAGCAGGGCGCCATCCACCATGCGGCGGCCATTCAGGCGGTACGGGCGGAACACGGTGGGCACGGCGATCGAGGCGCGGATTGCATCGAACAAGCTGCCGCGGCTCAGCCACACCTCGCGCCCGCGATCGAGGTCGGTGGCCACCGCGGTGAACGCCAGCGGCAGCTCCTCGATCAGGGTGTCGCCAATCAGCCCGCGCAGGGTACCGATGATGCGCTCGCCCTTGATCAGGCCGCCGCCGGAAAACGTCCAGTCGAGCAGTCGCAACACGTCGAACCGCGCCAGTGCGCAGACCCAGTCGCGGTAGACATCCAGTTTGCCCACGGCGTGGATGCCGCCGATCAACGCGCCCATCGAACTGCCGGCGATCGCGACGATGCGCAAACCCTGCGCCTCGATCTCCTCGATCACGCCGATGTGCGCCAGACCCTTGGCCCCGCCGGCGCCCAGCGCCAGCG
Source organism: Rhodanobacter sp. (assembly GCA_004298505.1). Classification (GTDB taxonomy): domain Bacteria; phylum Pseudomonadota; class Gammaproteobacteria; order Xanthomonadales; family Rhodanobacteraceae; genus Rhodanobacter. The sequence goes on along the minus strand of SCRO01000012.1, from coordinate 3,665 downwards.
CCACCGTGGGTTTGTCGGCATCGTCCACGGCAGCGAAAGTAGTAGCTGTCGTGGTATTTTCTTCTTGTGTCATGCAACGACTCCGATCAGCGACCCGCGAAACTGGCCGGAGCACGCTGCGCAACCTGCACAGCGCGACCCGGCTGCACGCCGATCAATACAGCTCGCGCGCCGCCGGTTAGGATGGGCCTCGACCCGAGCCACGGCAAGACCCCGGAGCCCGCATGCGCCACACCGACGAGCCGTTGATCCAGCTGTCCGCAAGGCAGGTCCGCGCATGACCTGGCAGGCCTGGGCTACCGTGGCGGTGATCGTGACCGCCATGGTGCTGTTTGCCAGCGAAAAGGTACGCATCGACCTGGTCGCGTTGATCACGCTGGCGGTGTTGGTGATCCTGGGCATCGTCAGCCCAGTCGAGGCGCTGTCCGGCTTCAGCAACGAGGCCACGGTGACGGTGGCGGCGATGTTTGCGCTGAGCCTGGGCATCGAGCGCTCCGGGGCCCTGGAGCCCCTGAATCGGCTGTTGATGAAGATCCGGCGACCCTGGTTGCTGACCTTGACGGTGATGCTGGTGATCGCCCCACTGGGCGCCTTCATCAAGAACATCGCGCTGGTTGCCCTGTTCCTGCCACTGGTGCTGCGCGTATGCCAGCGCACCCATACCCCGCCGGGGCGCGTGCTGATGCCGATGGCCTACGCGGCCCAGATGGGCGGTGTGTGCACGCTGATCGGCACCTCCTCGAATCTGCTCGCCGACAGTCTCGCGCAGAAGCATGGGCTGCTGCCGATCGGCGTGTTCGAGATGACCAAGCTGGGCGCCTTGCTCGGCGTGGCCGGCATCGTCTATCTGATGGTGGTCGGGCGCTTTTTGCTGCCCAAGCATATCGATACGCAGCAGCCGGAAGAGCTCGACATCGGCAAGTACGTCACCGAGCTGGAGCTGAGCGCGGAATCGCCCCTGATCGGCAAGATGATTGCCGACGCGCAGCTGGGCGAGAAATTTGGCGTATATCCGCTGGAATTGCTGCGCGGTGAACGGCGCATGTGGTCGCCGCGTTCGCAGCAGCTTGCCGCCGGTGACGTGCTGCTGGTGCGCGGCGACTGGGAGAAAATCGAGGAGTTCCGTCGCAATGCCAAGTTGCGCAACGCGCCTGAGCAGCACTACGTCCAGGGCAACCAGAAGCCGCGCGTGCTGGCCGAGCTGATCGTGGCGCCAGCCAGCTCGATCGAGGGCCGTCGCTTCGCTGAGTCAGGCATCGGCTGGCGCTACAACGCCACCTTGCTGGCGATCCACCGCCGCGGCGAGGTGCTGCGCGACAAGCTCAGCGATGTCAGTCTGGCGGTCGGCGACGTGTTGATGATGCTGGTCAACGAGGATCGCATGCAGCAACTGCGCAACGAGGAATCCTTCATCGTGCTGTCCGAGCGCGCGGATGCGCGCCGCATGCCACGCAAGGCGCTGGTCGCGGTGGCGATCATGGCTGCGGTGGTGGTGTTCTCCGGCCTGCATTGGCTGCCCATCCCGATCGCTGCGATCTGCGGTGCCACGCTGATGGCGTTGACCGGCTGCTTCGGTCGCAAGGACGTCTACGAAGGCATCGACTGGAAAATCATCATCCTGCTCGGCGCGATCCTGCCGTTGGGCATCGCGATCGAGAAGACCGGCCTGTCGACCGAGCTGGTGCGGCTTGGCATGGTTCTGGTCGGCGGTCATGGCCCGCTGGCGGCGCTGCTGATGATCTACCTGCTGACCGCCCTGCTGACCGAGCTGATGGGGCACAACCCGTCGGTCGTGCTTATGGTCGGCATCGCGGTGTCGGTGGCGCACGCGGTGCATGCCGATCCGCGCCCGTTTGTGATCGCGGTGGCGTTTGCCGCAGCGACCTCGTTCGCGACCCCGGTCGGCTACCCCACCAACACCATGGTGTACTACGCCGGCGGCTACCGCTTCACCGACTTCATGAAAGTCGGCATTCCGCTGATCCTGATGTTCTGTGCACTGTCGATGTGGCTGATTCCGAAGTTCTGGCCGTTTTATCCTTGAAAGCTGGGAATAGGGAATGGTTAAAGCACCGGCTATCGCGCGGCGCTCCAGCTTTTTCGATTCCCGGCTGACCCGCTCCAATCAAGCAGCGCGCTTCTTGTGTTTGCCTCCTCTCCCGCAAGCGGGAGAGGAGGCAAACGTGCCGTCCAGGTTGGTGCCTTCGTGCATCGGGGCGGTGGGAACACGACGGAGCCGATGGAGATCCATCTTTTGCTGTCAGGCGTAGCCTGACAGGGCCAGCTGCAGCAGGATCTTCATCTCCTCGCGCAGCGGCAGCGGTGCGATTACTTCGGCGTCCGGGCCGTACTTGAGCACATCCATCAGCAGTTCCTTCGAGTTGGAATAGGGCACTTTCAATTCGTAGCGCCCATCGGACAGCCACTCGCCTTTTTGCTGCGAATGCCAGTGTTCGTCGGAGACCCAGCGCGCGGCGTGGGCGGAGAAACGGATCGTGGCCCAGGCCTTGGGTTTGCCGGCGAAGATGCCGTAGCTGGAAGCGAGCAGCTCGTTGAGATCGGCGTCGGCGACGTCCAACGCGGCGCTGTCCAGTACGTGTGCCTCGGCGATGCGGTCCACCGCGAAACTGCGCAGGGCTTCGCGGTCGTGATCCCACACGTCGAGGTACCAGTTGTCACGATAATGGGTCAGCCGTTGCGGCGAGACGGTGCGGTGGCTGTCGGCGTTGGTGGTGCGCGCGCGGTAGCGGAAGCGCAGCTGGTGGCGTTCCAGCACCGCGCCGGCAACTACGCGGAACACCTGCTGGTCGAGCTTGCGCTCGCCCCATGGGATCACCCGGATCCTTTCCAGCGGCAGCGCCTTGCCGCTGTCGTGGTGCGACAGTAGAGCTTCGATGCGTGCCTTGAATGGCGCCAGCGCACCGGCCAACACGCCCGGACCCGAGCGGCTGATCAATTCGTTGAGGACCAGCAGCGAGGCCAGCTCGTCCGAGGTCAACCACAGGCCGGGCAGCTCGAATTTCTCGCCTTCGCCCAGCTCGTAGCGGAACGCTGCCTGATCGGTGCCGGCGCTCTCGATCGGTGCCCCCAGTGCGTCGCGCAGAAAGGCCACGTCGCGATAAAGCGTTGCACGCGAGCAGCCCAGTTCACTCAGCAGGCGCGACAGCGGCACCGGGTAGTGCGCCGACTTCAGCAGGCGATGCAGGCTCAGTATCCGTTCGTAGCGATGATCCATCGGGGACGACCTGGAGAAGAAAGGGCCCTGCGTAGCATGCTGGCCGCCTGCCGCGGTCGCAAGTAGCGCACGCCCTGCGGCAGCGGAAAAGTGCCTCATTCATTGCGAGTTCAAGCCTTGTGGCTAAGGTAGCGCATTACTAATCTTTAACAAACGGACGCCCCGCGATGAACAAGACCTTGCTCGCCGGCCTGCTGCTGGCCGGCGTCACCAGTTTCACCGCCCAGGCCCAGGACGCCGCGACCGACCCTTCTTCAACGACCAGCGCCAACCGTAGCGGCTGGAGCGGTTCGGGCGAGTTCGGTTTCGCCTCGGCCACCGGCAACACCCGTTCGCAGAATATCGACGCCAAGCTTGGCCTGAAGCAGGAAAACGATCAATGGAAGAACGCGTTCTTCGTCGACGTGCTGCGCACCAAGGCGCAACAAAA
>SCRO01000099.1 GCA_004298505.1 Rhodanobacter sp. | reverse complement strand
CGGTCCATATTTCCGCCGATTCTTGGCCCATGGAACCACCATGGGCCGGCGAACCGTCGAAAATCTGTCCTCGCACAGCCGAATTCTCGCCTCGACCAGCAAAGTCCGACAGGCTGCTAGGGATCCTTGGTATTCGGCCGCTGCGACAAGGCCATCGCCAGCACGCGCCATGCACGCAGCTCGCCGCCGCCGAGCTGGAAACGGATCACGTCGCGCATCAGGTCGCGTAACGACTTCAGGCCGCGGTTGTCCGGCATGCGATCCTGGCCCAGCGCCAGCAAATCGTCGCCACGCAGGGCCAGCGGACTGCCGGCAGCGCAACGCACGGCACCCTGTTCCACCACGTAGCGATACCACGCGGCCGGCTCGATCGCCTCGCCAGTATCAGCCTCGTGCAGCAACTGCAAGCCATAGCCGGTGCCCTCCAGCAGATCGCGCTCGAAACGACGCAGACTCCAGGCTGGCGATTCGCCCACAGCCAGGCGCGCCAGCGTCGTCGCATAGGCGTCGAACAAAGTCGGCAACGGGTCCTGCCGCCCGGTCAGACGCACCACCAGCTCGTTGAGATAAAGCCCGGCCAGGGCGACATCCCCGGTCAACCGCTGCGGCGCGCCAACCGCCTCGACCGCAGTCAGCGTGGCCATCTCGCCGCGCAACAGCAGGCCTATCGACACCGTTTGGAATGGCTCCAGCTGTGCGCGCCGCAAGCGCGAGCGCTCGCCGCGCACGCCACGCGCCACTACGCCAAGCCTGCCATGCTCCCGGGTCAGGCACTCCAGCAGCAGCGACGTCTCGCGATAGGCGCGCGCATGCAGCACAAAGGCGGGTTGTTGTTCGAGGCGCATGGCGGGAGGAATCGGGAATGGGAAATAGGGAGTCGGAAATCGGAAAAGCGGGACCTGCTCCAACGATTCCCTATTTCCCACTCCCGATTCCCGCGTCAGTCGGTATACCCGAATTTCTTCAGCATATTCTCGTCGTCGACCCAGCCCTCGCGCACCTTGACCCACAGCTTCAGGAACACCTTGCGCTCGAACATGCGTTCCATGTGACGGCGGGCGCCGGAGCCGATCGCCTTGAGCTGGGCACCGCCCTGGCCGATCACGATGGCCTTCTGGCCGCTGCGCTCGACCCAGATGATGGCGTGAATCTCGGCGATGCCGTCGGGGCGGTCGTTGAACTGCTCGATCTCCACCGTCGTGGCATACGGCAGTTCCTGGTCCAGCCGCAGCATCAACTGCTCGCGCACCATCTCGGCGGCCAGGAAGCGCTCGCTGCGATCGGTGACCTCATCCGCGCCATAGAGTGGCACGCGCACCGGCAGGCGCTGCAGAATCGCCTGCTCCAGCGCTTGCAGGCCCTGCTCCTTCAGGGCGCTGACGTAATGGATTTCGTCGTAGTGGTGTTTGGCCGTGAGCTCGGCCACGAAGGGCAGCATCACCGCCTTGTCCTTGTTGAGATCGACCTTGTTGATCACCAGCAGGCGCGGCGCGGATTGCTCGACCAGGGCGGTGTACAGGACCTCGTCCTCATCGGTAAAGCGGCCGGCCTCGATCACCTGCACCACCAGGTCGACGTCGCTGATCGCCGAACGCGCCGCCCGATTGAGGCTGCGATTCATCGCCCGCTTGGCACCGCGATGCAGGCCTGGTGTATCCACATAGAGAATCTGCCCGGCCCCGCTGGTGTGGATGCCGAGGATGCGATGGCGGGTGGTTTGCGGCCGCGGACTGATGATCGACAGGCGGAAACCGATCAACGCATTGAGCAGGGTCGATTTGCCGACGTTCGGGCGCCCGGCCAACGCCACGGTACCGCAGCGAAAGTTCTCGTGCGGCAGGCTGCCGTCGGCGGAGTCCAGGGAGAGATTCATGGCGTTGAAGGTCGGCAGGTCGGAGGGCCAGTGTAGTGCGCTGGGGGTTGCTCGGGTTGCCGGCCACCGCCACCGATGAAACCACGCTCAGGATTCGCGCGCGTGTTCCAGCAACTGGTTCAGTACGTTCTCGGCGGCATCCTGCTCGGCCGCGCGGCGGCTGCCGGCCGTCGCCTGGGCGGCCAGCGGCAACGGTTCGTCGATGCGGCAGCTCACGTCGAAGGTCTTGGCGTGATCCTCACCATGGCTGGCGACCAGTTTGTACTGCGGCAGCGGCCAGCCACCCGATTGCAGGTGTTCCTGCAGGCGCGTCTTGGCGTCCTTGGACGAGCGCCGCAGCGCGCTGACGCGCCCGTCGAACAGTTTACGCACGATGGCCCGGCAGGTATCGAACCCGGCATCCACGTAGACCGCGGCGACCAGGGCCTCGAACGCATCGGCAAGGATCGAATCGCGCCGAAAACCGCCGCTCTTGAGCTCGCCGGTGCCAAGCTTCAGCCCGTCGCCCAGTTCCAGCTCGCGCGCCAGCACGGCCAAGGCCTGGCCGTTGACCAGTTGCGCGCGCAGGCGCGACAGCTCGCCTTCGCTGGCCTTGGGATGCACCTCGTACAGCAATTCCGCGATGATCGCACCGAGCAGCGCATCGCCGAGGAACTCCAGCCGCTCGTTGTTCGGCCTGCCGGCGCTGCGGTGGGTGAGCGCCAGCTCCGCCAGCGCCGGGTCACGGAAACGATGGCTCAGTTTCAAGGCTTACTGGCCCACATTGCCCTGCAGCGGCACGGTCTTGCTGAAATGCATCAGGAAGTCGATGTTGTACATGAACGGAACCTGCTTGTCGTAGGTGACCTGCAACTGGCTGCTACCGCCAGCGTCGCGCTTGATCGTGATGTCGGACGGCTTGACGGTGGAGTCGTCTACATACTGGAAGCCCAGCTTGAACATCAGGCTGCGACGGATATCGTTGAGCGTCTTGCCGTTGGTGCCTTCGGTCGCAATCTGGTTCATCGCCTTGGTCACGCCCATGTACTCGGAGTACGAAGGCAGCAGGCGCATGGCCATGTAGGCCAGAAAGCCCACCACCACGATGATGATCAGAAACCCGATCAGAGTGATGCCCGACTGCTTCGATTTCATAGTCCCCTCGCTATGCCGACGCTGCGGCCTGTCGATCTATGGATGCTCCCGTAGCGCCGGAGCCTGTCCGGTGCGCTGATGCTACCTGCGAATTCTCGCATTAGTTGACCGCATGCGGGAACTGATGCGCACGATGGCATCACGTTTTTCCCGCCGCTGGCCGACCGCCACCGCCTATCAATGGATGACGGTGCCGATACGCGAGAAGTCCACGCCGCCGGTGCCCCAGCCTTTCCAGCTCATCCAGATCAGGAACGCCTTGCCGGCCAGGTCCCGCTCCGGCAGGCAGCCCCACCAGCGGCTGTCTTCGCTGTTTTCGCGGTCGTCGCCCATCACCAGATAGCAGTGTTGCGGCACCACCGAGGGCATGTTCGGGTTGGGTACCGGAGGTGTGGGCATGCGCTCGGGCATGCGCGCGATCAGGTGGGTGACCTTGCCCAGATGTTCCTTCCAGATGGTGGCGCCGTACGCCAGCAGCTCCTCATCGGCGGGACGTGCGTGGCTGCCCACGAACGGACCGATTTCCTCCGCCTTGACCGGCTTGCCGTTGATCACGATCTCGCTGTCGCGAATCTGGATGGTGTCGCCGGGCAGTCCGATCACCCGCTTGATCCAGTTCTGGTTCGGCACCGGGACGCTGCAGTCGGCGTTGCCGCCATGCAGCACCGTCCCGTCCGCCCGGTGACAGGTAAAGCCGGGCCAGCGGAATACCACCACGTCGCCGCGTTTGGGTTCGCCCAGGTCGAGGAACTTGGTATTGAACGCCGGCAGGCGCAGGCCGTAGGCAAACTTGTTGACCAGGATGAAGTCGCCCACATCCAGCGTAGGCATCATCGAACCGGAGGGGATCCGGAACGGTTCGGCCACGAACGAACGCAGCAACAACACCACCAGCACCACCGGAAACAGCGAGCGCGCCCAGTCCACCGGCACCGGGTCACGGTATTCCTCGCCCGCTGCGTCCAGCCGCGCCTTGCGCGTCTTGTACAGGAACAGACGATCCAGCCCCCACACCACGCCGAACAGCACGGTGAGGCCAAGCAGGATCGCGGCGAAATCAAATTCCATGTGGGGCTCCGTTGGGAGCCGGGATTCGAAATTCGGGATTCGGGATTCGCAACAGCCCAAGGCTGCTGTTCCCGATGCCCGATTTACTTTGCCCGGCCAAAACTATTTATCCACTCTCAACACCGCCAGGAAGGCTTCCTGCGGAATTTCCACCCGGCCGACCAGCTTCATGCGCTTCTTGCCTTCTTTCTGCTTTTCCAGCAACTTCTTCTTACGGCTGACGTCGCCACCGTAGCACTTGGCCAGCACGTTCTTGCGCAGGGCTTTCACGGTGGAGCGGGCGATGATCTGCGCGCCGATCGCCGCCTGGATCGCCACGTCGAACTGCTGGCGCGGGATCAGCTCCTTCATCCGCTCGACCAGCTCGCGACCGCGGCGATCGGCATGGCTGCGATGGGCGATCAGCGAGAGCGCATCGACGCGTTCACCATTGATCAGCACATCGGTGCGCACGAACGGGCCGGCCTCGAAGCGGTCGAAGTGATAGTCCATCGACGCATAGCCGCGCGAAACGGATTTCAGCCGATCGAAGAAGTCCATCACCACCTCGGCCAGCGGCAATTCATAACTGATCTGCACCTGCGTGCCCAGGTACTGGATTGTGCGCTGCACGCCGCGTTTCTCCTCGCACAACGTGATCACATTGCCGATGTAATCCGGCGGCGTGAGGATGTTGGCCACGATGATCGGCTCGCGGATCTCCTGCACCAGACTGGAGTTGGTCGGCAGCTTGGCCGGGTTGTCCAACTGCAGGATGCTGCCGTCGCTCATCAGCACTTCGTAGACCACGGTCGGCGCGGTGGTGATCAGATTCAGGTTATATTCGCGTTCCAGCCGCTCCTGCACGATCTCCATGTGCAGCATGCCGAGGAAGCCGCAGCGGAAACCGAAGCCCATCGCCTCGGAGGATTCCGGCTCGAAGAACAGCGCGGCATCGTTCAGGCGCAGCTTGTCCAGTGCCTCACGCATCGCCGGGTAGTCATCCGAGGATACCGGGAACAAGCCGGCGAACACGCGCGGCTGCATCGTCTGGAAACCCGGCAGCGCCTTGTCGGCCGGTTTGCTGGCGTGGGTCAGGGTGTCGCCTACCGGCGCGCCATGCACATTCTTGATCGAGGCGTTGATCCAGCCCACCTCGCCGGCCCCCAGCACGGCCGTTTTCTTGCGCTTGGGGGTGAACACGCCGACATCATCCACCTCATGGGTACGCCCGGTGGACATCACCAGTAATTTGTCACCGGGCTTGATCTCGCCCTGCATCACACGCACCAGCGAGACCACGCCCAGATAATTGTCGAACCACGAATCGATGATCAGTGCCTGCAGGCGATCGGTATCGCGTGGCCTCGGTGGTGGGATGCGCGCCACGATCGCCTCCAGCACCTCGACCACGTTGAGGCCGGTCTTGGCGCTGATCGCCACCGCGTCGGTGGCATCGATGCCGATCACCGCCTCGATCTCGCCTTTTACTTTCTCGACGTCGGCCGTGGGCAGGTCGATCTTGTTCAGTACCGGCACCACTTCCAGGCCCATCTCCACCGCCGTGTAGCAGTTGGCCACCGATTGGGCCTCGACACCCTGCGCCGCATCGACCACCAGCAGCGCGCCCTCGCATGCGGCCAGCGAGCGGCTGACTTCGTAGGAGAAATCGACGTGACCCGGGGTGTCGATGAAGTTGAGCTGGTAGGTCCTGCCGTCGCGCGCGGTGTACGGCAACGACACCGACTGCGCCTTGATCGTGATGCCGCGTTCGCGCTCGATCGGATTGTTGTCCAACACCTGCGCTTCCATCTCGCGATCGGCCAGGCCACCGCAGATCTGGATGATGCGGTCGGCCAGGGTCGACTTGCCATGATCGATGTGGGCAATGATGGAGAAGTTGCGGATCAATTCCATGGAGCGCCGGTGGCCTTTCGGAAGTGGATCTGGCACCACGCACGATGCATGGCGACGCGTCACCTTTTGAGCGACGCTAACCTCGCATTGTCGCATGGAACTGCTGGCCAGTACCCGGCCGTTTCGGTCCGATCACAGTGAAACGCATGGGCGCCACCGCGCTCACGTGGTGGCGCCCATCCCGGCCGGCTCGTCCAGCCGCTACTTGTCGGCCGGCACGGTCAGTCCGACGAATTGGCTCTGGTCGCCTCGGCGCACCAGCAACAACACGGTGCTACCGGCCTTGACGTCCCTGGTCGCTGCCTTGAACTCGGCCACGCTGCCGATCTTCTGCTGGTTGACCATCAAGATCACGTCACCGGCACGCAGGCCGGCCTGCACCGCCACCGGGCCGGTGACGTCGCCGATCACCACACCCTGCCCCGCCTTCAGCCCCAGCTGCTTGCGGGTATCGTTATCCAGCGATTGCACGGTGAGCCCCAATGCGGCCGATCCGCTATGCGCCGACGACGAGCTGGCCGAGCGATTATCCACCGCAGTGCTGTCGCGCTTGGCTTCGCCGATGGTCACCTGCAGCGTTTGTTTCTTGCCGTTGCGCAGGATCTCCACCGGTACCTTGGTGCCCGGCTTGGTCATGCCGACCAGCGGCGGCAGGTCGGATGCCTGCTGCAAGATATGGTTGTTGTAGGCCAGGATGATATCGCCAGCCTGGATGCCGGCCTTGCCCGCGCCGCTATCGGGATCCACATCGACCACGGCAGCGCCGACACCATTGTCCAGCTTGAACGCCTTGACGATATCGTCGCTGACCGGCTGCACGGTCACGCCGAGCAGGCCGCGTGTTACGTAGCCCTTGGTCTTCAGCTGCTGCACGGCACTCATCGCCACGTCGATCGGGATTGAGAACGACACGCCCATGTAATCGCCGGTGTTGGAGTAGATCTGCGAATTGATGCCCACCACCTGGCCTTGCAGGTTGAACAGTGGACCGCCGGAGTTGCCACGGTTGATCGGCACGTCGGTCTGGATAAACGAGGTATATGGCTGGTCGCGCTGTCCCAGATTGCGGCCCACCGCGCTGACGATGCCCTGCGTCACGGTGTAATCGAAGCCGAACGGCGAGCCGATCGCCAGTACCCACTGGCCAGGCTTGAGCCCGCGCGAATCGCCGATGGTCACCGTGGGCAGGCTGCCGCCTGCATCGACCTTGAGCAGGGCAATGTCGTAGGTGGGATCGGTGCCAACCACCTTGGCCGTCAGCGTGCGTCGATCCTGCAAACGCACAATCACCTTGTCCGCGTGATCGACCACATGGTTGTTGGTGAGAATGTAGCCGTCACTGGAAATGATGAAGCCCGAACCGAGCGAGGTATGCCGCTGTTCCTCCGGCGACGGCATCATCGGCATACCGAAGAAGCGGCGCAACATCTCGGCACCTGGATCGTTGGGCATGCCCTGCCCCGGCATCGTCCGGCCACGCATGGATTGCGCCGAACGCTGCCGCTCACCGCTGTACCTGGCCTCGACATGCACCACGGCAGCGGCGTTCTTTTGCACAATGCCGGTGAAATCCGGCAGCGCCGCAACACTGGTAGCGGTCTGCGCCTGCACGGCGCCGACACCGACCAGTGCCAGCAGGGCGCAGCACGCCAGGGTGCGCAAGATCGAATGATTCATGACTCCTCCTTGGGTTGTACTCAAGCCGGCACGGCCGGCTGATGGATGACACGCATCGGGTGCGCACCGTGGCCGTCCAGGCGGCTACGCTCTGCTCGGAACCGCGAGGCGACCGAGGAAAACCAGGTCAACGGGGCACCGCCTACCGCCACGTACGAGCCCCGCTTACTGCGCGCCCGCACCCGCCTGACGCGACGCATCCGGCACGCCGGACTTCGCGGGATCGAGCAACAGCAGGTAGCTGCCGTCGTTGTTGTCCAGCGTGCGGTAACGATGCATCGCCTGGTAGGCCGACAGCTGTCGCGCATTCCGTGCCTGGCTGCTGTCCAGCGGCGCACCCAGCGTCGCCGCAGCCTGCTGGCTGATCGCGCCGGCCGAGTTGCCGCTCAGCCACGGCGGCACCGACGGCGGTGCCACCGGTCGGATCGCCCCAGTCGTGACCGCGATAGGGCTGGCACCGGAATGGGCTGAGAGATCCAGCCGCCCAGGGTCACCCGCCGGCTGACTGATCATCAAGGCGGCAGCCGCCACGCTGGCGGCGATCACGCCGCCACCCGACCAGCGCAGCCAATGGTGGCGCCGGCTGACCAGGTTAGTGACATTCGACTCCTGTTCGATGGCGAGGATCACCCGCGCCGCGAATCCGGACGACGCCAGCAGCGCAGTTTCCCGGCGCAGGCCATCGCGGGCGAGGTGATAGCCTGACCATGCCTGCCGCAACGAGGTATCGTGATCGAGTCGGCGCAGCAGGAAACGCAATTGCTCGACGGGCAGCTCACCATCCATACCGGCCGAGAGGTTTTCACGGGCGTCCTGGTTCATACCTGCCTGGTTCATGTCTGATCCTCGCGGCCAGACAACAGCGGCCGCAGCTTTGTATCGATCGCCTCGCGTGCCCGGAAGATGCGCGAGCGCACCGTACCGATCGGACAGCCCATCGCTTCGGCGATTTCATCGTAACTGAGGCCGTCCACTTCCCGCAGGGTGATGGCCGTCCGCAGTTCCTCGGGCAAGGCTTCGACAGTGGAAAACACGGATTGTTCAATTTCCTGGCGCATCAGTTCGTGCTCGGGGGTGGCGTTGTCGTGCATGCGCTCTGCACCGGTCATGAACTCGGCGTCGTCGGCATCGATGTCGCCCGCTGGCGGCCGCCGGCCCTGCGCCACCAGGTGGTTCTTGGCGGTGTTCACCGCGATCTTGTACAGCCAGGTGTAGAACGCGCTGTCACCGCGGAACGAACCGATCGCCCGCCACGCACGGATAAACGATTCCTGCGCGATATCCTCGCATTCGGCATGGCTGCGCACATAGCGGGAAATCAGCCCGATCAGCTTGTGCTGGTATTTGCGCACCAACAGGTCGAAGGCGCGCTTGTCGCCCTGCTGGACCCGCTCGACCAGCGCACGGTCCAGTTCGTTTTCGCCCACGCGGGCCGTGTCCATTGTCAATGCTGTCATCCGTTGAGGGTGCCTGAGTGGAACTGAACCCGGCGCTCAGACCACCGCTGACCGTCCAAGTTCATGCCAACACGATGAGAGGGCCGCGCTGCCTGCACAAGAACGCCAACGGTGGCCGTGCTGCCGTACGCAACTGGTATTTGGAGAATACCCTCAACGACTTGCTGATTTCACACCGGCATCACGACGGGGTCAAGCGCGGCGGTCACACCTCGCAATAAAGGCGGCGGGACGGTATGGTTCAGACCTCCTCCACCATGTCCCTACCCCCATGTTCGAAGGATTGCGTTTCAAGCATTGGCAGACCCACGAAGACGACGGCGTGGTCACGCTCACGCTCGACCGTGCCGACAGCAGCGTCAATGCGATCAGCCGCGCGGTACTGGATGAGCTGGAGCAGATCGTCGAACGACTGGCGATCGACATGCCGGTCGGCGTCATTATCCACTCGGCCAAAGCATCCGGGTTTGCCGTAGGCGCCGATCTGCGCGAGTTCGTCGAGTACGCCCGACAGGACTCGGTGCGCGAGAACATCAAGCACGGCCAGTGTGTCTACGAGGCACTGGCACAGCTGCCCTGCCCCACCGTGGCCGCCATCCATGGCGCCTGCATGGGCGGCGGCACCGAGCTGATCCTGGCCTGCCGCCAGCGCATCGCAGCGGATGACGAGAAGACCCGCATCGGCCTGCCCGAGGTGATGCTCGGCATCCACCCCGGCTGGGGCGGTTCGGCGCGCCTGCCACGCTTGATCGGCGCCACCGAGGCCATGCCGGTCATGCTCACTGGCAAACCTCTCTCGGCACGCCGCGCCCTGAGTCTGGGCGTGGTCGATGCGATAGCCCGTCCGCAGGATCTGCTGGCCGAGGCGCGGCTGCTGCTGCGCCGGGCACCGGCACGGCCGTTCATGCGTCGTGCCAAGGCATGGGCCAGCAATACCTGGCTGGCGCGACAAATCCTGGCGCCGGTGATGCTCAAGCAGACTGCGGCCAAGATACGCAAGGAGCATTATCCCGCCCCGTTTGCGCTGATCAATGTCTGGAAGCGTGGCGGCTCCAACATCCAGCAGCGACTGAAGCTTGAGGCCGACTCGGTCGCGACGCTGGCACGGACGCCGACCGCGCAGAACCTGATCCGCATCTTCTTCCTGCAGGAGCGGCTGAAAAACCAGGGCAGCGGCGTCGATCCCGGGATCAGCCATGTGCATGTGCTCGGTGCCGGTGTGATGGGCGGCGACATTGCCGCCTGGATCGCGCTCAAGGGGTTCGACGTGACCTTGCAGGATCGCGAGATGAAATACATCCAGCCGGCGCTGGATCGCGCCCGCCAGTTGTACGAGAAGAAGCTGAAAACGCCGGAGAAGGTCGAGGAAGCCACGCGCCGGCTGCGCGCCGACGTGGACGGCAAGGGCGTCGCCACGGCAGATCTGGCGATCGAGGCGATCTACGAGAACGCCGAGGCGAAGAAAGCGCTGTACGCCGGTATCGAATCCCAGTTTCGGGCCAACGAGATCCTCGCCAGCAACACCTCCAGCATCCCGCTGGACGAGTTGCGCAAGAACCTGACCGCGCCGCAGCGCTTCCTCGGCCTGCACTTCTTCAATCCGGTGGCGCAGATGCCGCTGGTCGAGGTGGTGCGCCACGACATGCTGGACCCGGCCATCGAAAAACGCGCCATGGCCTTCTGCAAGGCGATCGGCAAACTGCCGGTGGCGGTCAAGGGCACGCCGGGCTTTCTGGTCAATCGCATCCTGATGCCGTACCTGCTGGAAGCGATGCGTCTTTACAGCGAAGGCGTACCCGGGCCGGTGCTCGATCGCGCGGCGAAGAAATTCGGCATGCCGATGGGGCCGATCGAGCTTGCCGACACAGTCGGACTGGACGTGTGCGCCTCGGTGGGCAAGGAGCTGGCGCCGTTCCTGGGCCTTGAGTTGCCGCCGGGCATGGAGGAAAAGCTCGAAGCCGGCAAGCGCGGCAAGAAGGACGGCCAGGGCCTCTACGTGTGGCAGGATGGCAAGGCGCAGAAACCCGAGGTGGACAAGGACTACGTGACGCCGCCGGACCTGCAGGACCGGATGATCCTGTCGCTGGTCAACGAGGCGGTCGCCTGCCTCGCCGAAGGCGTCGTCGACGATGCCGACCTGCTCGACGCCGGGGTGATCTTCGGTACCGGTTTCGCCCCGTTCCGTGGTGGGCCTATCCAGTACGTGCGCAGCGAAGGTGTGGACACGCTGAAGTCGAAATTGCAGCAACTGGCCCAGCGCTACGGCGACCGTTTCAAGCCCAAGGACGGCTGGGACCACCCTGCCTTGGCGCAAACGACGGATCGCTGAAACGTAGGGCGGGCACTGCCCGCCCTACGCCGACATCACCACATCAGATCGTCCGGGACGCCGTCGTCATCTGCACTGGCCGTACCCGGCTCGACCAGCAAGGCGAGCTGGCGTGGCTCGATTTCGCCCACCTGCCCGGCGACCTCGCGGGTGACCAGCAGATAGCGGCCGGCGTGTTGCACCACGCCCAGCTCACCGGCGTTGAGCGCCGCCAGCTGAGTGGCATCAACATGGATCCGTCGGATCTTGCCGGCATATTCAAAGTTGCGCACCTGGTCGACGTCGGCCTTGTTCAACGCCTTGCCTTCGAGCAACTGCTGGAGGCGCAGTTTGCGCTCGCGACGCAACCTGGCCTGCTCGGCTGCTTCGCGCTCGATCTGCTTGCGCTCGCGCGCTTCAGCCTGGGTACGCAACGCGTAGGCCTTGGCCAGATCGATGTCCTGCTGGCTTGACTGCTTTGCCGGCGGCGCATGCAGTTTGCCGCCAGCCCGCCCCGGTTTGCCGGACGACGCAGAAGACGATCGCCTTGGCTCCCGAATTTGCTCGGGCTGGATTTTCTTGACGATGCCGCTCTTGAGCAATTGATCGCGCAGGGATTCAGCCATGCGGGTGTTCCATGGTCGGTGGACGGGGTGAACCGGGTCAATAATGCGGCGGCGGCGGCTCGTCATGCGGGTCGTCGCCTTGCGCTACGCGCATCGTGGCCATCTCCCCGCGCAGATCGCGCAAGGCGCGCTCCAGCGCGGCGATGCGTTGCGACTGGTCGGCATCGGCCGAGCTCAACGCCTGCACCGTATCGTCGATGAAGGTCAGCCTGACTTCCATATCGTCAAGCCGCCGGGCCAGTGCATCGTTACCGCTGCTCATCGCGCTACCCGCAGGCTGCGGCCGCGACCGATGCCGTAATAAGCCAGCCCGGCATCTTCCACCGTGGCGGGATCGTACAGATTCCGTCCATCGAAAATGACCGGCTCCGACAGCGCGGCGCGGATGCTTGCGAAGTCCGGGCTGCGGAAGGCCTTCCACTCCGTGACAACCGCCAGTGTATCGGCGCCCTGCAGGGCCACCGCTGCCTCCTCGCACAGCACCAGGTCGTGGCGGTCGCCATACAGGCGGCCCGCTTCCTCCCGCGCTTCAGGATCGAACGCGCGGACTTTCGCGCCTGCGGCCCACAATGCCTCCATCAGGGGCCTGCTGGACGCTTCGCGCATGTCGTCGGTATTCGGCTTGAATGCCAGGCCCCACAGCGCGATCGTCTTGCCGGCCAGTTGCCCGTCGAAATGTCGCGAGATCAATTCGAACAGCTTGCCCTTCTGCGCGCGGTTGACCGCCTCGACCGCACCGAGTAGCTGTGCCTGGTAACCGTGGCTGTGTGCGGTACGCTCCAGCGCCTGCACATCCTTGGGAAAGCACGAGCCGCCATAACCGGCACCGGGGTAGATGAAGTGATAGCCGATCCGCGGATCGGAACCGATACCCTGGCGCACCAGTTCCACGTCGGCACCAACCCGCTCGGCAATATTCGCGACCTCGTTCATGAAACTGATCTTGGTCGCCAGCATCGCATTGGCGGCGTACTTGGTCAGCTCGGCGGAACGCTCGTCCATCACCACCATGCGATCGTGGTTGCGGTTGAACGGCGCATACAACTTGCGCAGCACGTTCACCGCCCGCGTGCTTGAACATCCCACGACGATGCGATCTGGGCGCAGGCAGTCGTCCACGGCCGCGCCCTCCTTCAGGAATTCGGGGTTGGACACCACGTCGAACTCGACGCTGGCACCACGCGCCGCCAGCTCTGCCGTGACGGTCGCGCGCACCTTGTCGGCGGTACCCACCGGCACCGTCGACTTGTTCACCACCACGGCATAGCGATCCAGGTGTCGGCCGATGGTGCTGGCCACTTCCTGCACGTACTTCAGATCGGCGCTGCCATCCTCGTCCGGCGGCGTGCCCACCGCAATGAAGAGCAGCTCGCCATGGGCGACCGCCGCGTCCGCGCCGGTGGTAAAGTCGAGGCGCCCCTCGGCATGGTTGCGTCGCACGATGGATTCGAGACCCGGCTCGTAGATCGGGATATCGCCATGCTTGAGCCGCTCCACCTTGGGTGCATCGACATCGACGCAAAGCACATGATTGCCCATTTCGGCCAGGCAGGCGCCGGTAACCAGTCCGACATAACCGGTACCGAAGATCGTGACCTTCATCATCTTCGTGACAATTCCGTTGAACGTGAACTGCCTATTCTAACCTGCGCGCAGCCGCATGGCGCTTGCCTTGGCGGAACAACACAAGGGCGCGAATCTCTTCGCGCCCTTGTGCGTGCCGGATGGCGATCCTGCGCTTACGGATGACCGCCGGAACGGGCAGCACCAGCAGGTGTCGGACCGGTCTTGACCAAGGTCACGTCGAAGATCAATGTGGCATTCGGCGGCATCGGCGGCTGCGGTTCGGCACCGTAGGCGAGCGATGACGGAATGAACAACTTGTAGTGACCACCGACCTGCATCAACTGCAAGCCCTCACGGAAACCGGGGATCACGTTGGCCACCGCGATCGACGCCGGCTTCGGACCATGCTTGGCGGACGCGTCGAACACCTGGCCATCAAGGAAGGAGCCGGTGTAGTTGATCTCCACCGTATCGTTCGGGCCCGGACGCGCGCCGGTGCCGGGAGTGATCACCTTGTACTGCAGGCCAGAGGCGGTGGTCTTCACGCCGGCGGCGCTCTTGTTCTTGGCGAAGAAGGCAGCGCCTTCGGCCTTGTTCTTCGAGGCTTCCTTGGCCCGCTCAACCTCGAACTTCGCCTGCATCTTGGCCATGAAGGCCGCATACACTTGCTTGGCGTCGGCCTCGCTTACGGTCGATTTCTGACCGGACAGGGCTGCCTGCACCCCACGCGCCACGGCTGCCGGATCCATTTCCTCGCGCAGAATCGGCGGCACACTTTCGCCCATCTTGTAATAGCCGAACACATAGCTGGCCTTGGCCTTGTCGACGGGCGCAGCAGCGCCGGTCTTGGCGGCCTGGGCGTATGCGCCCGCGGTCATGCCCAGCGCAACGGTCAGCGCGACCGCCGTCAGCGTGGGACGCAGAAAGTGCTTCATTCGTAACTCCCTCATGAAATGGAAATGCCGGCATAGCCGACCGGAGCCCCCCGGTGGAGGCAGGCCACGCATTGTGCGGCGCCAACCTAGCTCTTGGCAATGACTCGGCGATAGGACCCTCAGATGGCATAAAGGTTCAGCCGGCCCCGTCGGCCGGCGGTTCCGGCTTGCGCAGGGTGTCCTTCAAGGCCGCCTGCAGGCGGGCGTGCATCTGCACCAGCCCCCGCCACAACACCACCGCCAGCACCACACCCGCCACCAGCAGGGACAGCGCAATGCCGCGTGGCGGCAGGATCGCCGAACCCAATGCGCTGACCAGCACCCCCAGCAGCAGCAACGCAGCCAGCGGGATCACCCGCGCCAGCACGTTGCGGATGGACTGCGTGTAAGACCTGGCGAAACTCTCGCGTATGCCAATCTCCGCCAGCAGCATGCCCAGTGCCTCGGACTTGCGGTACACCGCGATCAGCATGGGCAAGGACAGGAACAGCGCGCAGGCCCAGATCAGCGTGTGCCGCAGCTCGCGCCCGATGCCCAGGGTCGAGAACCAGGTCCAGCTATGCGCGTTGACGTAGGCGCCGATCATGAACAGGGTCACGACCAGCATCACATTGACCGCGATATGCCACAGCAGGCGACGAAAGATGGCCGCGAGCACCGCGTTTTCCTTGACCGGCTTGAGTTGTTCAAGCCAGCCGCTGTAACTGGTCGCCAGCAGGCGCAGCGAACGCGGCGTCGCCGCACGCAATCCGCGGGCCAGGCCATCCGCCGAGCGCGCCATATAGGGCGACACAGCCATGCACACCACCGAAACCGCCACGGCGATGGGATAAATGAAACTGCTGATCACACCGAGCGACAGCCCCAGTGTGGCAATCACGAAGGAGAACTCACCGATCTGCGCCATGCCGAGCCCTGCGCGCAGTGCGGTTCGCGGCTCATGGCCGACGATGAAAATGCCCAGGCTGCATGCCACCGTCTTGCCCACGATAACCACGCCGGCGATCAACAGTGCCGGCAAGGCGTATTGCAGCGACATCGCCGGGTCGATTTTCAGGCCGATCGCCACGAAGAACAGCGCCGCGAACATGTCGCGCAGCGGCTCGACCAGATGCATCACACGCCCCACGCTGCGCGATTCGGCCACCACCGCCCCCGCCAGGAACGCGCCCAGGGCAACGCTGAAACCCATCCACGCGGCCAGTAGGCTGGCGCCGAAGCAAATCCCGAGCACGCTGACCAGCAGGGTTTCGTCGCGACCGAACCCGGCCACGTAATCCACCAGCCGCGGCAGCAGGAGCAGGCCGAGGATCATGCCCACCACCACGAACAAGCCAAGGTGACCAATCAGCGTGAATGCAGTTTGTGCCTGCACCGAGCCGCCGATCGCGACCGCGGTGAGCAGGGTCAGCATCACGATGGCCAGCATGTCCTCGGCCACCAAGAGCCCGACCACCAATTGTGCGAACGGCTGCTGGCGCTGGCCATGTTCGGACAGGGTGCGGGTGGCCACCATGGTCGATGACAGCGAGATGATCGCGCCGAGAAACAGCGCATCCATACCTTTCCAGCCGAACGCGCTGCCAATGCCCACACCGATCCACAGCATCAGGCCCACTTCGCCCACGGCCACCGCCAGCACCCCGATCCCTACCTCGCGCAGCTTGTGCACGCTGAACTCCAACCCCAGCGTGAACATCAGTAGCACTACACCGAGGTTGGAGATGTCGTCGATCGCCCGCGCATCGCCGACCAGCACACCCGGCGTATGCGGCCCGATCAGCACGCCCGCCAGAATGTAACCCAGCAGCACCGGCTGGCGCAGGCGCTGGAACAGGATGCTGGTGGCGCCGGCCACCAGCATCACTACCGCAAGGTCACGGATAAAGCCGATTTCGTGCATCGCCTGCCTTTGCAATCGTGTGCGTTGCGGCAGCATAAACGAGTGCCGGGCAAGATCTCGTTCGGACCGGGAGGAGCACGGCGCAAACCTGATGACGCCATGGCCTTCGCTGTCAAAAAAAAGCTTGACGGAAAGGCAGCCCCAACCTATTCTTCTCGGCTTCCAGCGGCGGGGCCATAGCTCAGCTGGGAGAGCGCCTGCATGGCATGCAGGAGGTCGGCGGTTCGATCCCGCCTGGCTCCACCAAGGTTTTGTTCAACGCAAGTCCTTTGCGAGAGCCCGCACTTCCATGTGCGGATTTTTCGGAAAAGCAACGTCCCCATCGTCTAGAGGCCTAGGACATCACCCTTTCACGGTGGCGACCGGGGTTCGAATCCCCGTGGGGACGCCAAGTTGGTACGTACAAGCTGGAACAAGTTGCAACTGCGGAGTGGTAGTTCAGTTGGTTAGAATGCTGGCCTGTCACGCCGGAGGTCGCGGGTTCGAGTCCCGTCCACTCCGCCACCATTTCAACCAGAAGCCCGCCTTGTGCGGGCTTCTGGTTGTCTGTGCAAGGAACCGCACACTGCGCAGACTCACACGCGCCTGAGCGTGTTGACCGAGTGCCGCTGTTCGGCGAGATATTCCAGCCAGCGCGAGAGAAAGCGGTTCATGCGCAGTCGATGCTGGAACACCGTGTGCGCCGGCGAGAACGGCCCCAGGACCTGCCAGAGGTGCCGACCTGGATGGCAGTGCAGCGCCTCGGCCACATGCGCATCGGTATACATGCGCAACTGCGCCGACGGCGCTCGTCGGCCGGTATGTGCGTCGACGAAGTCGTAGGTCAGTTCCAGCTCCAGCGTGTAGGGGTGGCGCTCCTGCACATGAAGATGCACGTCAAGGCCATCTTCCACGCGCGAAACATAGCGCCCTGGCGCCAGCTCCTGCGGCGCGAACAGCCGGGCCAGACGATGATAGTTCTCCGCGTACAAGCCCATCAGGAACTCGAAGCGTCCCGGCAACAGGCTGTAGCGATTGTCCAGTACGGCACTCATGGTTGGCGCGCAAACTCCGGTCGATTGTCTAGAACATCGTACGCTCGATACCGAAGCGGTCGAAGATCTTGCTGGCGATCTCCTCGATCGATACGTGCGTGGTATTGAGGCTGGGAATGCCGGCCTGCCGCATCAGGCGATCAGCCTGTTCCAGCTCCCAGCGACATTGCTTGAGCGTGGCATAGCGGCTGCCGGCCCGGCGCTGTTCGCGAATCTGCGCAAGGCGGACCGGATCGATGGTCAGTCCGTAGAGCCGATCCTTGTACGGCTGCAGGCGCGCCGGCAACTCCAGCTTTTCGAGGTCCTCGTCGGTCAGCGGATAGTTGGCGGCGCTGACCCCGTAATGCAAGGCCATATACAAACAGGTCGGTGTCTTGCCCGAGCGCGAAACGCCGACCAGGATCAAGTCGGCACCGGCGTAATTCACGTTGATGCCGTCGTCGTGCGACAACGCATAATTGGTGGCGTTGATGCGCGCCTCGTACTTGTCGAAGTCGACCATGCCATGGGAACGGTTGACCGCACCGGAACGCCGGGTACGCAGTTCCTCTTCCAGCGGACCGATGAAGGGCGCAAACACGTCCAGCATCAGCGCTCCGCTGGCCGCCACGATGTCGCACAGTGTGCGATCGGCCATGGTGTTGACCACGATCGGGCGATTGCCGCTCCGCGCGTAGTTGGTCTTGATCCGCAACGCGGCGAGCTCGGCCTTGCGCGCACTGTCGGTGAACGGCAGCCGGTGCTTGTCGAACTTCACGCCTTCGAACTGCGCCAGGATGCTGTTGCCGATCGTCTCGGCAGTAATACCAGTGGAGTCGGAGATAAAAAACACGGTTCGTGGCATACGGGATTCCATCTGCTGGGGTGCTCTTGTCGGAACCTTAGCGCAAGCGTCAACACGCTGTCGCCGCTTGACTGCCCGCTGACTGGTATTTGTTTGGAATGACATCGCGCGGCATTGGTCTCCTTGTGCTGCGCACCATCGGCAGCGGACAATACCAGTTCCTGGGAGCCAGCCCGGCGCCAGCGCGACACTCCATTTTCCTGACTTTCAGCCTTTCCGAGGAGACACCCCTTGAACGATCTGGTGCTGTGGCTTGACCAACTGCGCATGACTGACCTGGGCAAGGTCGGCGGCAAGAACGCCTCGCTCGGCGAAATGATCGGCAACCTGGCCAAACTGGGCGTTTCCGTGCCGGGTGGATTTGCGACGACGGCCGACGCATTCCAGCACTACCTGGAAAAAAGCGGCCTGGCCAGCCGTATCCGCGACCGGTTGGAACACCTCGACGTTGACGATGTCGATGCGCTGGTGGCCAGCGGCAAGGAGATCCGCGGCTGGATCGTCGACACCGCCCTGCCCGCCGAGCTCGAGCAGGCGATCCGCGAGGCCTACATTAAGCTCTGCCAGGACGCTCTTGGTGAAGAGTCCGGCCATGCGCGGCCGGTTCTTGATTCAAGTGATCAGGGACGACCGCAAAAATCAATGGACATCGCTGTTGCGGTGCGCTCCTCGGCCACCGCCGAGGACCTGCCCGACGCCTCGTTCGCCGGCCAGCAGGAAACCTTCCTCAACGTAATCGGCATCGACGACGTGCTGCGCAAGGTCAAGGAAGTGTTTGCCTCGCTGTACAACGACCGCGCCATCGCCTATCGCGTGCACCAGGGTTTCAAGCACGAGGACGTGTTCCTTTCCGCCGGCGTGCAACTGATGGTGCGCTCGGACCTGGGCGCCTCCGGTGTGTTGTTCACTCTGGACACCGAATCAGGCTTCCGCGACGTGGTGTTCGTCACCGGCTCGTATGGCCTGGGCGAAATGGTGGTGCAAGGCGCAGTCAATCCGGACGAGTTCTATGTGTTCAAGCCAACATTGCGCGCCGGCAAGCCTGCCGTCCTGCGCCGCAACCTCGGTGCCAAGCAGCTGCGTATGGTTTACTCCAGCGCTCCCGGCGAGCGCGTCAGGACGGAAGACACGCCAGTCGAGCTGCGCAACAGGTTCTGCATCGACGACGAGGACGTGCAGGAACTTGCCCGCCAGGCGCTGATCATCGAGAAGCACTACGACCGCCCGATGGACATTGAATGGGCGAAGGATGGCAACACCGGCAAGATCTACATCGTGCAGGCGCGTCCGGAAACGGTGAAGTCGCGCTCGCACGCCACCCAGCGCGAGCGCTTCCACCTCAGCGAGAAGGGCAAGGTGCTGGCCGAAGGCCGCTCGATCGGCCAGAAAATCGGTGCCGGCAAGGCACGCGTGATCCGCTCC
>SCRO01000098.1 GCA_004298505.1 Rhodanobacter sp. | reverse complement strand
AGATGGGTTGTCGCAGATTTCATCTTCTCAGACGCGGGGCCGGAATGCTCCTGTATCCGCCCCCCGCAGACCCAGCATCACCGCCATCGGTCGCTCCGGCGCCACTTTTTTACCCACAAACTCTGCGGAGGAGCCGAAAAATTGAAGACCCCTAATATACGTCGCCGTGGCTGCCGACATGGACGAAGACAATTTCCTGTTCCCGCAGTTCCAGCTCCAGGGTGATGCGATAGCGCATCGAGATTGAAACGGAATGCAGTCCGGCAAGCCGTCCCTGCAAGGCATGCAGGCGCAACGACGGGTGCGAAGGGTCCTGCTCCAGCAGCAGAAGTGTCTTGAAATAGCGTTGCCGCACGTCGGGGTGTTTGCCGAGAAACCTTTTCTCCCGCTTCCTGTACGGCTCGGGAAAAATCAGCCTAAACGGCATCGGACGCCAGTTCCTCTTTCAGGCGGGCGATGTGCCCCTCGGCGGTCTCGGTCGAACACTCTCCGCTCGATACTGCAGCACGCGCCTCCTGCCAGGCAGAGAACAGTTCCGCTTCGCGCAAACGCTCGTAGTGCGCGATGTCCATCACCACATAGCGCGCCTTGCCGCGAACGCTGATCAAAACCTCATCCTTGCCGCTCAGTGCGGTTTCCAGAGACGAAACGCCCTTGGTCTTCAGGTCGTTGGCGGTCACTTCGTTCATGATCGTACTCTCAATCGAACTATCCACCGCGCGATTGTAGCACTCTTCAATCGCTATCAAGCGTCAATCCGCAGATGGGCCAAGGCAAATTTGTTCTCACCCTGCCGAGCCGGCGACGCCCGCTGAGTTTGCGGTCAATTTCAGGTCATCGAGCACCTAGCGTGGTCGGCGCGCGAGTTCGCGCATCATTTGCGGGATGTGTTGCCCCGGTTTTTGGACAAGCAAAAGAGAAGTGCCTCGCCCTCCGCAGGAGGGTGAAAGCTCTGGCCCCAAAGACCTCACGCAGCCTCTAGGTGACGCAGTCCCTGGATCCCCACCTTCGCAGAGATGACAAGATGGAGGCAGGTAATTCGAGGAAACGCGGGCAGAGTGAACTTGTTGCGGGGCAGCCCCTGGCCGAAGTCGTCGTCCGGTTCAATTCGCTGCTCAGCGCTGCTGGCGAGCCAAGCCCGTTCTACTGGCGATGGCAGTCAGTTGCTGTGGTGAACGTGAGCCGGCGACCGGCGTGTCGCGTTTGCGGAGCCTCAGCGACACGAAGGCGAACATCCCACCCGCAACTGCATACGCTGCAGGGGAATGTCCGCCATCGGGGTTACCCGGGCCGCCGGTTCGGCCTTATGCCATACCAGCTCCGGGTTGCCGTATCACGCGAGGTCGAAGCGGTCGAGATTCATCACCTTGTCCCAGGCGGCCACGAAATCGTGGACGAACTTCGCCTGTGCGTCCGAACTGCCGTAGACCTCCGCCAGCGCCCGGAGCTGGGAGTGTGAGCCGAAGATGAGATCAACGCGAGTGCCGGTCCACTTGAGCTTGCCGGTGTTGCGCTCGTGCCCTTCGAAGACGTCGTTGGTTTCCGACACCGGTTTCCACACCGTGCCCATGTCGAGCAGGTTGACGAAGAAGTCGTTGCTCAATGCCTCCGCGCGCCCGGTAAAGACGCCGTGCCCGGTCTGGCCTGCATTGGTGTTGAGCACGCGCATGCCGCCTACTAGTACCGTCATTTCAGGGGCGCTCAGGGTCAGCAGCTGCGCCTTGTCCACCAGCAACGCCTCGGCTGACATGCTGTAGTTACCCTTGAGGTAGTTGCGGAAGCCGTCGGCGAGCGGTTCGAGCGGGGCGAAGGCTTCGACATCGGTTTGCGCCTGCGAGGCGTCCATGCGGCCGGGGGTGAACGGGACCGTCATCGCATGGCCGGCATTTTTTGCCGCCTGCTCGATGCCGGCACAACCGCCAAGCACGATCAGGTCGGCGAGCGAGACCTCCTTGCCACCCGACTGCGCGCCGTTGAAGTCGTTCTGGATGCCTTCAAGGGTTTTCAACACCTGGGCCAGTTGCGCCGGCTGGTTGACCTGCCAATCCTTCTGCGGGGCCAGACGGATGCGCGCACCGTTCGCACCGCCGCGTTTGTCCGAGCCACGGAAGGTCGACGCGGAGGCCCAGGCGGTCGACACCAACTGCGCGACGGTCAGGCCCGACGCCAGAATCTTGCCCTTCAGGGCGGCGATGTCCTGATCATCCACCAGCGCGTGGTCGATGGCGGGGACGGGATCTTGCCAGAGCAACTCTTCGGCCGGCACTTCCGGGCCGAGATAGCGTGCACGCGGGCCCATGTCGCGGTGGGTCAGCTTGAACCATGCTCTGGCGAAGGCGTCGGCAAACTCATCCGGGTTTTGATGAAAACGCCGTGCGATCGGTTCGTAGATGGGGTCCATGCGCATGGCCATGTCGGCATCGGTCATGATGATGGGAACCCGCCTGGACGGATCGTCGGCGGCCGGCGCAAGGTTGTCGTCGGTCGCTTGCTTCGGCGTCCACTGATTGGCCCCGGCCGGGCTCTTGGTCAGCTCCCACTCGTTACCGAACAGCACGTCCAGATAGCTGTTGTCCCACCTCGTTGGCGTCGGCGTCCACGAGCCTTCCAGGCCGCTGCCGGTCTGATCGCCGCCTTTGCCGCTGCGATAGCTACTCTTCCAGCCGAGGCCCTGCTCTTCGATGCCGGCAGCTTCGGGCGCGGGCCCGACCAGTGCGGCACTGCCAGCGCCATGGCATTTTCCGAAAGTATGACCGCCAGCGGTGAGCGCGAGGGTCTCCTCGTCGTTCATGGCCATACGCGCGAACGTTTCTCGAACATCCCGGGCCGACGCAAGCGGATCCGGTTTGCCGTTCGGGCCTTCGGGATTGACGTAGATCAGACCCATCTGCACGGCGGCGAGCGGATTTTCCAGATCGCGGTCGCCGGAGTAGCGTTTATCGCCGTCCAGCCAGGTGGTCTCGGAGCCCCAGTACGTATCTTCTTCAGGCTCATAGACATCGGCGCGGCCGCCGCCGAAGCCGAACGTCTTGAAGCCCATCGATTCCAGCGCGACATTGCCGGTGAGGATGTACAGGTCGGCCCAGGAAATGCGCCTGCCGTATTTCTGCTTGATCGGCCACAGCAGACGGCGCGCCTTGTCCAGGTTGACGTTGTCGGGCCAGCTGTTGAGCGGCGCGAAACGTTGCTGGCCCGAGCTGGCTCCGCCACGACCGTCGCCAATGCGGTAGGTGCCTGCACCGTGCCAGGCCATGCGGATGAAAAACGGTCCATAGTGACCGTAATCGGCCGGCCACCAGTCCTGCGAGTCGGTCATCAGCGCATGGAGGTCTTTCTTCACCGCGGCCAGGTCGAGCTTCTTGAATTCCGCGGCGTAGTCGAAGTCCTTGCCCATGGGATCGGACACGGGCGAGTTCTGGTGGAGGATTTTCAGGCTGAGCTGGTTCGGCCACCGGTCGCGGTTTGAGGGGCCGCTGGCGGCGCCGTGATTGAACGGGCATTTCGATTCGGTTGACATGTGTCAGCTACCTCTGGTCGTTTGGATTCAACGGCTCGGTCCGCTGTGGCGTCCGGGCGGTGCTATCTGAAATCGTGCTTGCCAATGACGCCAGGTGATGCGTCAGCAGCGTGGTGGTTTGTCGGCTCGGTGCCGGCATTGTCCGGCGCAGGGTGGTTGGCGTCATCGTGTACACGAGCGCCGCCGGTCGATCGTCAAGGTGGAGTGGTTGGATGTTTCATGAGCGGAACTCTGTGCGAGGGGCATGCGGGCGGATGACGCGCTGGTGCGCTGTGCATGGATGACGTTACGGCAGTATCGCCATTGATGGAAATGAATTGTTCTGATTGAGTCAATAGCCATTGACTATGACTATTGCTGCGGCGAGTGCGTTGCACGGCACTGCATCTGCATCAGCATCAGCAACAGCGCGACAACGGCGCCAGGCCGACGCGCAAAGGGGACGGAGGGAATTGCGAACCTTCGGTTGATTGACGACCCGCTCGTAACCCCTCACCCGTCCTTCCTCGCCCAAGACATCGACCCACAAATACGTACGCACGCCTATCGCACCTGGCTGCGCGAAGGCGTCGGCGACGACGAACTGGAAAACATCCACGCGCACCTGCAACAGGAACGCGCGCTCGGCGACACCACGTTCCAAGCCATGGTGGAAAAGGCGCTCGGACGCCCCGTTAAGCTCAGGAGCCGCGGCAGACCGCAAAGTCGGGACAGTCGACCGGGCGGAGCTTAATCCCTCCGTCCCCTCTTTAATGTCCCTCTTTGATGATGTCGAAATTCTTTACATCAACAAGAATGCCACTAACTAGCTGATTTCAGACTGAAAAGTCTGAAATTCCTGATGTGAGGTCAAGCTCAGTTGTAAAGCTGTCCTTACACATGCGCTGAATGGACGCCTCGCATTGCGGCGTAACTAACTGGATATCAATGACTTATTGGATATGGCATCAATTTTGCTTCGACTAGTCGGACGTGCGAAACCGCACCCACGGGAAGTTCACCATCACCAAGAGGAAGTAAAAGATGAAGATCTTTTCAGTTCATAGCCCTCGGGCCCTTTTTGTCTGGCAACGAGTGCACTCGGGACGCCTGGGGATGGCGAGCCTGGCCGTTGCGGCCCTCCTGCTCATTGCGGGACCGGCCCAAGCCACCATGACCTACGACTCAGGCCTGGCGGCACCGGGGACCTATTACGGCTCCGGCAACCCCAACACACACTGGGTCGTCGATAACGCGAACGGCGTGGAAATCGGCCTCCAAACACTGATCCGCTATACCGGTTCCGTCGTACCAACGCCAACCAACAGCAACGTCTACTACGTCCCGACCGGAGCGACCACGGTGACGGGCAAGAGCGGCTCGGCTTGGGGATTCGCGTTTTCGCTCAACCTGAACGGCGCCGGCCTGGTACTCAACGACGTCACTACATCGCTGCAGATGCAGGACATGGCGAACGGTACGACCGGCAGCTTCGATGCCCTGCTCCTCTCCGACAACTACGGCTATAGCAGTTCCGGCAGGGATGGCGGCTCCTCTTCAAATCCGCTGGACGCCACGAAGGACTATGGGTTTCAGAACGCCGAAGCACTCTCCTTCAGTTCGATCGCCAGTGCGTTGGGCGATTCCGGATACAGCATGAACCAGAACAACGCGTACAAATTCCTGTTCTCGGTTACATGCAATACCGGTAATTGCGCAGGCCAGCAGCTTGCGTCGGTAAACTCCACCGTCATCGCCGGAACGGGCATACCCGTCCCGGAGCCTTCGAGTATCGGCATTTTCAGCATCGGACTGCTGGCGCTGCTGGGCCTGGGCTTGGCAGGGCGTCGGCGCAAGCACCCCACGGGTGGTACGCACAAAGCTTGACGCTTTCCATCACCACCCAAAACAGGGATTTAAGCCGACTTTTCAGGAAAGTGCACCCGGACCCCTGCTTTCCGTGATGGTGGAAAAGGCGCTCGGACGCCGCGTTAAGCTCAGGAAACGCGGCAGAGCGCAAAGCCGGGATAGTCAACTGGGCGGAGCGGGAGCTTAATTCTCCCCGTCCCTGAGGTTTCCCCACGAATCTTCTAGATCAATCAGGAGCTTGCGTTCTGATTGAAGGAACAGTGCGCGCATGATGTGGTCATTCCTCACGGGTTACGAAGCCAGAGGAGACCACACCATGCGCGCGACCAAAGTATTGCAAAAATGCTTGGGCGATGCACTCCAGCCGATGCATGCGCTACGCCGATGCGTGTTGTTGCGGGCCGTGGAAGCGTTGATCCAGGGCCGTCGTTTGACGCTGATCGATGTCGCCCGCGCATGGCCGGGAGCAGAGCGTATCCGCGCCCCGCTGAAAGCGCTGGATCGGCTGCTCGGCAACCGGCATCTGCACGCGGAGCGCGAGCATCTGCATGCGGCCATGGCGCGCTGGCTGCTGCGCGGCCAGCATCCGGTAATCGTGTTGGATTGGTGCGATCTCAAGGCGGATCGGCGCTGGCATCTGCTGCGAGCGGCCGTGCCGGTGGGTGGTCGCACACTGACGATCCTGGACATGGTCTTTCCTGATGGACAGCAAGGTTCACCGGCTGCGGAGAAGCAGTTCCTGCAGCGCTTGGCGACGGTGATTCCCGAAGGCGTGCAGCCCATCTTGGTGACCGACGCTGGGTTTCGTGCGCCATGGTTCCGTGCCGTGGAAGCAATGGGCTGGCACTGGCTGGGACGTCTGCGCCATCGGACTCTGGTTAAG
>SCRO01000097.1 GCA_004298505.1 Rhodanobacter sp. | reverse complement strand
CCATCTTCACCGATACCCCGGCGCACGCGAAGGCGTATCTGGGCAACGACCTGAGCTGCAGCAACTGCCATCTGGATGCCGGCCGCCGCGCCAACTCGGCGCCGCTGTGGGGCGCCTGGGGCGTGTATCCGCAGTATCGCAAGAAGAACGGCCACGTGAACAGCTTCGGCGAGCGCCTGCAGGGCTGCTTCAAATACAGCATGAACGGCAAGGCGCCGCCGCTGGACAGCGCCACGCTGGTTGCGCTGGAAACCTATGCGTGGTGGATGAGCAAGGGGGCGCCAGTCGGCGTCAAGCTCAAAGGTACCGGCTATCCCAAGCAGGGTTTCAGGCCACCGCAGCCACCCGATTATGCGCGCGGTGAGGCGGTCTTCAAGAAGAGCTGCGCGCTGTGCCATGGCAGCGATGGCCAGGGCCAGCAGGTCGCCGGGCGTAACGTGTTTCCGCCCTTGTGGGGTCCGCAGTCGTTCAACTGGGGTGCCGGCATGCACCAGCTCGACAACGCCGCCGCCTTCATCAAGGCCAACATGCCGTTCAGTCGCGGCGACACGCTGAGCGACCAGGACGCCTGGGACGTGGCGATGTTCATGGACGCGCATGAGCGGCCGCAGGACCCGCGCTACGCCGGCAGCGTCAGCGCGACGCGCAAGAAGTACCACGACTCGCCGATGTCGCTGTACGGCACCGAGGTCAACGGGCATCTGCTGGGCACACCGGCCGACAGGCCTTGATCCACGCCCCGATGATGCACGCGCGGATCGAGGCATGCGTGGTAACGTGGCCGGCGATCCGTGTCACGCGCCAGCTGCCTGTCCACAGGATGCCGCGGTCGGCAACTGGACTGCGCGCGCGGATCGCCAGCGGGATCGGCCACCCACCAGTCGGAGCAGCTCATGGAACCTGAATTCTGGCGAGAGCTCTGGCGCGAAGGTCGCACCGGGTTCCATCAGGACCGCGTCACGCCGCTGCTCGAACAGTACTGGCCCGCGCTTGCCTTGCCGCCGGACAGCCGCGTCTTCGTCCCGCTCGCCGGCAAATCCCGTGACCTGGCATGGCTGGCAGCACAAGGCCATCGCGTGCTGGGCGTCGAACTCTCGCCGTTGGCGGTGGAACAGTTTTTCACCGAGCAGTGCCTGACACCGGTAACCCGCGATACCCGTTATGGCCGCCATTACCTCGCTACGGGCAGTGGCGCTGGCAGCATCGAATTGATCTGCGGCGACGTTTTCGGGCTCGATGCCGAGCTCCTGTCCACTTGTAGCGGCGTGTTTGATCGCGCCGCCCTGGTCGCGCTGTCGCCGGCGCTGCGCCAACGTTACGCCGCCGACGTCTACGGCAAGCTTCCGGCGGGTTGTCGCGGACTGCTGATCACATTCGAGTATGCACAAGGCGACATGTCGGGGCCGCCGTTCTCGGTACCCGAGGCGGAGGTCGACGCCCTGTACCGCCAGGCGTGGACCGCCAGCGTGTTGAGCCGCCAGGACACGCTGGCACGACAGCCCGGTTTCGCCGCGGTCGGGCTCACGGCGCTGGCCACCGTGGCGTATCGCATCGAGCGGCGCGCCGCCTGAGCTGTGCGGGAGCAAGCGATATGCAAGGTGGGAATCTCTGCCACGTGCCTGCGCTGTGCAACGCCGCGTTGCTGCAATTTCCCGACGGGGAGTCAACCGCCGACTGAAGAAGCTGGATGATTGCGCCGCGTGGTGGTGGTTGTGACGAGTTGCCGCAGTCCGATGCCAGGGCCCTCTGATATTGACTATCATCAAAATTTCTTGCCGCATCCCCCCGCTAAGTTCGCTGCAAGATCGACGGGCTGCTGGCGTACTTGTCCCGTCCTGGCTTGAACCTTGCCCGTCGCCGGCCATGCCGACCGTTCGGAGAAAGACATGTTGAGTTCTGCCACGACAGGAAAACCATCCTCGGGCCCGTGCCGCTCACCGTCGGGAAGCCTTCGCCATGCATGACATCACCGTTGTCGACCTGTCGCGCTGGCAGTTCGCCGCCACCGCGCTGTATCACTTCCTGTTTGTGCCGCTGACCCTGGGCCTGTCGGTCATGCTGGCGGCGATGGAGACGGTCTACGTCACCACCGGCAAGCCGATCTACCGGGAGATGACCCAGTTCTGGGGCAAGTTGTTCCTGATCAACTTCGCGCTTGGCGTGGCCACCGGCCTCACCATGGAGTTTCAGTTCGGTACCAACTGGTCGTTCTATTCCAGCTTCGTGGGCGACATCTTCGGCGCGCCGCTGGCGATCGAGGGGCTGATGGCGTTCTTCCTGGAGGCCACCTTCGTCGGCATGATGGTGTTCGGCTGGGACCGCCTGAAGCGCGGCCAGCATCTGGCGGTGACCTACATGGTGGCGCTCGGTTCCAACCTGTCGGCGTTGTGGATCCTGATCGCCAACAGTTTCATGCAAAACCCGGAAGGCGCCCATTTCAACCCGCTCACCATGCGCATGGAGCTGGCCAGTTTCAGTGAGCTGATCTTCAGCCCCGACGCCCAGGCCAAGTTCGTGCACACCAGCATTGCCGGCTATGTCACCGGGGCGATCTTCGTCGCCGGCATCAGCGCCTGGTATATGCTCAAGCGCCGTCACGTCGAGCTGGCGCGGCGTTCATTCCGCATGGCCGTGCTGTTCGGTGTGCTCTCCACCGCCGGGGTGATCACGCTGGGCGACGCCCTGGGTTTCGTCGGTGGCCAGGCGCAGCCGACCAAGCTCGCTGCCATGGAAGGCTTGTGGAAGAGCGAATCGGCCCCGATGCCGTTCAACCTGGTCGCGTTCCCCTCGCAGGAGCAGCAGGTCAACCGCGCGCAGGTGCAGGTGCCATATGCGCTGTCGCTGCTGGTTACGCACTCGCTGGATGGCACGGTGCCGGGGCTTGACCAGCTTGAGCAACAGGCGGTGGCGCGCATCAGGAACGGCATCCCCGCGGTGGAAGCGCTGCGCACGCTGTCGAGCAAGCCGGGCGACAGCGCGGCCCTGGCGCAGTTCCGCGCGCATGAGAAAGACCTGGGTTACGGCTTCCTGGTGCAGCGCTACGCCGAGGATGTGGGCACCGCTACCGACGCGCAGATCAGCCAGGCGGCACGCGACACCATCCCGCAGGTGTCATCGATTTTCTGGTCGTTCCGCTTGATGGTGGCGATGGGCCTGGCGATGCTGGCGTTCTTCGTGCTCGCGGTCATTTTCAGTTTGCGCAACGACATCCAGCACCAGCGCTGGTTCCTGAAAATCGCGGTGTGGACGATTCCGCTGCCGTTCCTGGCCTGCGAGTTCGGCTGGCTGGTGGCCGAACTCGGGCGCCAGCCGTGGACCGTCTACGGCATCTTGCCGACGTGGATGTCCGCCTCGACCCACAGCGTCGGCTACATGATCTTTTCGCTGGCAGGTTTCGTGGGCTTGTACACCTTGTTCATCATTGCCGAGATGTACTTGATGCTGCGCGCGATCCGCCAGGGCCCGCCGCCTGACGATGCCGATCCCGTTTTCGATGGCCGCACCGATGGCGGCCGGCTGGCCGGCTACGCGGAGGGTTGAGCGATGGAAATGTATGCCGTTTTCCAGATGGTCTGGTGGCTCCTGCTCGGGGTCCTGTTGATCGGCCTGGCCGTGATGGTGGGCATGGACATGGGCGTGGGCACGATCTTGCGTTATGTCGGACGCACCGACCTGGAGCGCCGCGTGGCGCTCAACATCATCGGCCCGCACTGGGAGGGTAACCAGGTCTGGTTCGTGCTTGGCGGGGGTGCCGTGTTTGCGGCGTTCCCGCTGATCTATGCCACCGCATTCTCGGGTTTTTACGTGGTGATGCTGTTGTTGCTGTGGAGCATGATCCTGCGCCCGCTCGGCTTCGAGTATCGCGGCAAGTTGGCGTCGGCCAGATGGCGCGGCATGTGGGACTGGGCACTGCTGGTCAGCGGCCTGGTGCCGATGGTGATTTTCGGCGCCGCCTTCGGCAACCTGTTCCTGGGCGCACCGTTCCACTTCAGCTGGAACCTCACCTCGACCTACACCGGCTCGTTCCTGGCCCTGCTCAACCCGTTTGCCATCCTGTGTGGCCTGCTCTCGGCGTCGCTGTCGGTGTTCATGGGCGCGGTGACCTTGATGAACGGTGCCGAAGGCGTGATCCATGCGCGCAGTCGCCGCCTCGCCCGCCTGTCCGCGCTGCTGGCGATCGTGCTGTTTGCTGGTGGCGGTTGGTGGGTGCACGGCATGGACGGCTATGTGCTGGCGCAGAGTCCCGGTGCCGGGGTGGCGCAGACGCCGCTGCAACAGGCGGTGACGCTGACTGGCGGCGCGTGGTTGGCGAACTTCCACGCGCATATGCTCTTGTGGCTGCTGCCAGCACTCGGTTTTGTCGGCATGGTGGTGGGCTTGCTCGCGGCCGGCGCGCGTCGATCACACGTGGCCTGGTGGTTTGGGGTACTGGCGTGGATAGGCGTGATCGCCACCGCCGGCGCGGCACTGTTCCCGTTCCTGCTGCCCTCGAGCAGCGTGCCGGCGCAGAGCCTGACCGTGTGGAACTCCACCTCCAGCGAGCTCACCCTGACCTGGATGCTCGGTTTCACCGTGGTCTTCGTGCCGCTGATCGTGTGGTACACGAGTTGGGCCTTTTACGTCATGCGCGGCAAGGTCAAGGCCGAGCAGGTCGAGACCAGCGAACACAGTTATTGAGGACTGCCCATGAAGACGTTCCTGCTGTTCGTGTTGTTCATGCTGATTGCGATCCTGGTGATCGTGCTGGCGGTGATACTCGGTGAGTCTGGCGCCTGGTACTTTGCCTGGCTGGTCGGTAGCGGCATGATCGTGCTGGTCACCGCCACGGGCGGGGTGCTGCTCGATACCCAGGATGAGCACGCAGCGCTCGAGGCGCAAGCGCGCTCTGGCAACGGGCGCACATGAGCCCGACCTGCGACTGAACCTGGCGACGGGATCGGCCTTGCGTCGGCCTCGCATGGTGGAGGGCACGATGACGGTTTCGACATCCTCCTGGCTGCGTGAACAGGCACGCCCGGTGCGCCGACTGCTCGCTGCCGGCGTCGCGGCAGGAGGCGCGCAGGCAGTGCTGTTGTGCGTGGGGGCATGGTTGATCGCCTGGGTGCTTGCGCGCGCCGTGCTGGCCGGGCGCGGTCTCGGTGACTTATGGTCTGCGGTGGCCGCGCTGGTGGCGATTGCACTGGCCCGGTTTGCCCTCGGCCTCTGGCAGCGTCGAGCCACTTTCGAAGCTGGTGCGCAGGTCGGCGAGCGTGTGCGCCGTGCCTTGGAACAGCGCCTGCGCCAGTTGGGTCCGGGCTGGGCCGCGCAGCAGTCCCGTGGCGACATCGTCACGCGCAGTGTCGATGGTGTGCAGGCATTGGTGCCGTATTACGCGGGGTACCTGCCGCAGGTGGCGCTGACGGCCGTGATCCCGGTGGTGATCCTGCTGGCGGCGTTGCCGGCCGATCCCTGGTCGGCGCTGATCCTGTTGCTGACCGCGCCGCTGGTGCCGTTGTTCATGATCCTGGTGGGTGGCGCCGCCGAGCGTGCCAGCCAGCGACGCTGGTCGCGGCTGCGCCGCTTGGGCGCGCGTTTCATGGATGCGCTCGCCGGCTTGACCACTTTGCGCCTGTGCCGTGCCACTGGACGGGAAGCGGCGCTGTTGGCCGCCACCGGCGAGGCTTATCGCAAGGAAACCATGGCCGTGCTGCGCATCGCCTTTCTGTCGGCGCTGGTGCTGGAATTCTTTGCCACGGTCAGCATCGCGGTGCTGGCGGTGTTGCTCGGCTTTCGGCTGATGTGGGGCACGCTGGGTTTCGAGCAGGGCCTGTTTGTGCTGCTGCTGGCGCCGGAGTTGTTCCTGCCGCTGCGTGCCCTGGGTACGCAGCGGCATCTACGCATGGAAGCGGCGGCAGCGGCCGAGGACCTGGTCGCATTGCTGGCCGAACCGGTGACCGGGACAGCGTCGGGCCCGACATCGCCGCCGCGGGCGAGCCTGGCATCGCAGCACATCGCGCTGACGTTCGAGGGGGTGAGCTTTGGCTACGAACCGGATCGCCAAGTGCTGCGCGAACTGGATCTGGTGGTGGAAGCCGGCACGATGTTGACCCTGGTCGGTGCCAGCGGCAGTGGCAAGAGCACCTTGTTCAACCTGCTGCTGGGGTTTGCCACTTCGCAAGCTGGACGCATCCTCGTCAATGGTCGGGATCTGGCGGCGCTCGACCTACTGGCGTGGCGAAAGCACATCAGCTGGGTCTCGCAACGCGCGCATGTCTTTCACGGGAGCTTGCGCGACAACCTGATGATTGCGGCCCCGGACAGCGACGAGACGCGCCTGCGCCGCGCGCTGAAGGCGGCGGCGTTGCCCGAGGTGGTGGCGCGTCTGCCCCAAGGGCTGGACACGCCGCTGGGCGAGCATGGCCACGGCTTGTCCGGCGGCGAGCGACAGCGGTTGGCACTGGCCCGCGCCTGGCTACGCGATACCCCCGTGTTGTTGCTGGACGAGCCGACCCAGCATCTGGATGCGGCCACCGCGGCGCTGATCGACGCGGCGGTGGCGGCGCTGGCGGTGGGGCGCACGGTGATTCGTATCGCGCATCGGCTGGACCACCTGGCCGAGGACGCGCGCGTGGCGGTGCTGGCGGACGGTTTGATCGTCGAGAGCGGGCGCGTGGCAGAGCTGCGCGCCGCGCGGGGCGCCTTTGCCCGCCTGCTTGCGGCGGACCTTGCCGCATGAGCGGCGCGAGCATGCCCGGCGTGGGTACCTGGGCTTTGTGCCGACGCCTGTTCGGCCTCATGCGGCAGCAGCGACGGTGGATGCTGCTGGGACTGGCGCTGGCCGTGCTCAGTGCCTTGTCCGGCATCGGGTTGTTGGCAGTCTCCGGCCATTTCATCACCAGCATGGCGCTGGTCGGCGCCGGCGGCGCGGCGATCAACTACTACACGCCGGCGGCCCTGATCCGCCTGTTCGCCATTGTTCGTACCGGCGGCCGCTATGCCGAGCGGCTGGTGACGCATGAGGCCACCTTGCGCATGCTGGCCCGCTTGCGCGTGTGGCTGTTTGGCCGGCTGGTACCGCTGGCGCCGGCGGCGCTGGGCGAACTGCGCAGCGCGGAGTTATTCTCGCGTTTGCGCAGCGATGTCGACGCGCTGGAGCACGCCTATCTCGGGGTGTTGATTCCGTTGCTGGGGGCACTGGTGGTGGTGCTGGTCGTGGTGGTCGTCAGTGCGCTGTACTTGCCTGCGCTCGGCCTGCCGTTGCTGCTGTTTTTCCTGTTTGGCGCTGTCTGGTTGCCGCGCTGGGCCTTGCGGCGGGGGCGGGCGCCGGGCGAAATCGTGGTGGCCTGCGACGAGGCCATGCGCGAGCTCGTCAGCGACGGTCTGCGTGGCCGCGCGGAGCTGGCCTTATACGGCGCTGAAGATGCGCACGCTGCACAAATGACGGCGGTGGCGGCGCGCCAGCGCAAGGCGCAGCGGCAACTGGATCGACTGCAGGCGCTGGGTAGCGCCAGCGTGCTGTTGACTGCCCAGCTCGCTGCGGTATGCAGCTTGATCCTGGGGCTGTCCGCGTTGCGTGGCGGTGGGCTCGGCGGGCCGGACCTGGTGATGCTGGTCTTGCTCGTGCCGGCGGCGTTCGAGGCCGTCACCCCGTTGCCTGAGGCCTGGGCGCAGTTGGGGGCCACGCTGGCCTCGGCGCGTCGCGTGTTCGACCTGGCCGACACGCCGGTACCGGTGCCCGATCCAGTCGCCTCATCCCCGACCATCCATCAACACGACCTGTGTCTACGCGCCGTGCGCCTGCGCTATGCCGACAATGGCCCGTGGGCGCTCGATGGCGTCGACCTCGACTTGCCGCAGGGGCGGCGCATCGCGCTGGTCGGTGCGTCAGGGGCAGGCAAGAGCTCTCTGGTGGCTGCGTTGACCCGACTCTATCCCTGCACGGGTTCGATCACCCTGGGTGGAACACCGCTGCACGCCTGGCGCGGCGACGACCTGCTTGCGCAGATCGCGGTGGTGGAACAGCGTCCATATCTGTTTGACGCGAGCCTGCGCGACAACCTGTGCCTGGCGCGTCCCGAGGCGAGCGAGGCGGAGCTGGAAAGGGTCATTCAGCTGGCCCAGCTCGGCGGGTACGTGGTAGCGCTGCCACAAGGCTTGCGCACCTGGGTGGGTGAAGATGGCGTCCGCGTCTCCGGTGGCGAGGCCCGCCGCATCGCGATCGCACGCGCCCTGCTGGTCGATCCACCGATCCTGGTACTGGACGAGCCGACCGAAGGCCTGGATGCCGGCACGGTGGCGCAGCTCTATACGGCACTGGACGCGGCGATGCATGGTCGCAGCGTGTTGCTGGTCACTCATCGGCTGGGCCACCTGGCGCAGCTGGTTGACGAGGTGGCGACCATGCGGGACGGTCGCATCGTGGCGTGTGTGGCAGTGGCGAGCTATCTCGCGCAGCAATCGTCGCAGGCCTTGCACGCGCCCCCCGCAGTCGATGGCAGAACGCGGGTACCCATCCGTGATGTGCGCCTGTAGCCGGCGCTTGCTACCGACTGCCGGCTTTCTCGCGGATGGCCTTCCTGGCCGGTTCGGCGGCGTACATCTGGCCGCTCTGGTTGCCGGGTGCGCAGTAGATGCCGTAGAGCGTGCTGATGATCTGCTCCGCCGGGCCCTGCTTGAGCGTGTACCAGATGGTTTGTGCTTCGCGGCGGGTCAGTACCAGCCCCTCTTCGCGCAGTTTTGCCAAGTGCTGCGACAACGCCGACTGGCTGAGGTCGGGCAGTTGCTCGTTGATCTGGCCGACCGACATTTCGCGGTCGACCAGCAGGCACAGCACGCGCAGCCGCTGGGCGTTGCCCAGTGCCTTGAGCAGGCGCGAAGCGTCCGCAACCTGCGACTGCATGGCGCTCAGGTTCGCGTTGGCGGGTAGCGACACGGCGTGATCTCCCAAAGGGCAGTGCCCGACATGGTTCTTGCGGGTTGACTTTAACATGCATATCTAATTAAGATACGCCTAATTTAGATTTCCATTGATTAGTTCCGGCTTGATCATCGTCAAGTGGCCGCGCGGCACGAGCGGTCATCCTGTCAGCAGCTCCAGGCGATGTGATTGCTGTTGAATCCAAACCGAGAGGTGCCGCAGGTGCAGGCGCTGCCGTTCGCGTTGCTGCGCATGCTGCCCCGGCGCAAGACTGCCAAGCCGGCATCGCCCGTTGACCGGGTATCACCTGTGGCCTGATCAGGCCAGGAGCTTTCCATGTACTACACCGTTGAAACCGACAAATCGTTCGAGCAGGCCGCCACGGATCTGGATGCCGCCGTCAAACGTCATCAGTTCGGGGTCCTGCATGTGCACGACCTCGGTACCACCTTGCGCAGCAAGGGCATTGAATTTGCCGATCAGTGCCAGGTGTTCGAGGTGTGCAGCCCGCAGCAGGCAGCCAAGGTGCTGGCCATCGACATGCAGCTCAACATGGCGCTGCCGTGCCGCATCTCGGTGTATTCGCAGGGCGGCAAGACCTACATCGGCATGATCCGGCCCGAGCAGATGCTGGCCCAGCTGTCCGATGATCCGCGCCTGGCCACGATTGCCGCCGAGGTCGAACGCGCCACGCGCGAGATGATCGACGAAGCGCGCTGACGACCACGCGACGACCCACGAACCCCACCCCACCTGAGGAACATGACCATGAATATCGACCGTGTCGTCTTTGCGTTTGCCGGCAGCGTGGTGCTGCTGAGTGTGGCGCTTGGCTACTTCGTCTCGCCGTGGTGGCTGCTGCTGGCGGTGTTCGTCGGTGCCAACCAGCTGCAGTCGGCGTTCACCGGATTCTGCCCGTTGGCGAAATTCCTTGCCTGGACGGGCGTGAAGCCCGGTTGTGCGTTCCGATCCTGATCCCTCCCTGCCGGTAGCGAGTTTCGCCCATGAAGTTCAACCCGCGCCTCTTCGCGCTGTCCGCCGCGGTGGCCGTGCTCGCCGCCTGTGGCGGCAAGCCATCCGGCGCCGACGCTGCCGCGTCGCCGCCGGCATTGGCGGGAATCGTGGTGCACGCGCAACCGTCGTTGAGCCAACAGGTGTGGGATGGCGTGGTCGAGGCGGTAAACCAGGTCACGATCACCGCGCAGACCAACGCGCGGGTGCTCGCGCTGCCCTACGAGGTCAACGATGTCGTGGCCAAGGGCGCGGTGCTGGTGCGCTTCAGCGACGTGGAGCAGAAATCCGCACGCAATGCGGCGCAGGCGCAGATTGCCTCGACGCAGGCCAGCTACACCGATGCGCAGGCTTCGTATGAGCGCATCGCGGCAGTCTATGCGCAGGGCTACGTGTCCACCGCGCAGATGGATCGGCAGCGCGCCGCCCGCGACGCGGCCAAGGCTGCGCTGGAGGCGGCTCGTGCCCGCCTGGCCGAGGTCGGCCAGCAGCTGGACTACACCGTGCTGCGCGCACCGTTTGCCGGCATCATCACGCATCGCTTC
Source organism: Rhodanobacter sp. (assembly GCA_004298505.1). Lineage (GTDB taxonomy): Bacteria > Pseudomonadota > Gammaproteobacteria > Xanthomonadales > Rhodanobacteraceae > Rhodanobacter. The sequence goes on along the minus strand of SCRO01000097.1, from coordinate 15,927 downwards.
GTGCATGTGGGGCAGGCGGTGCAGGCCGGCCCGCCTTCGCCACAACCGTTGATCCAGTTGCAGGCGCTGGACGATCTGCGGGTCAACGTGCAGGTGCCGCAAAGCGCGGTCGAGGCGATCCGCAAGTTCCACGTCGCCGAGGTGCTGCCGGACGGCGGGCGGCGCGTCACGGCCAGCACGGTCGAGGTGTTTCCCTACGCCGATCCGGCGACGCACACCTTCAACGTGCGCTTGCAGTTGCCCGCGGGCAACACCGGCCTGTATCCGGGCATGACGGTGAAGGTCGCGTTTGCCACCGGTGAGGCGACGCGCCTGCTGGTGCCGGCTTCGGCGCTGGTGCAGCGCGGCGAGCTGGTAGCCGTGTATGTGCTTGGCGATCACGGCGTCAGTTTGCGCCAGGTGCGTCTGGGCAACCGCGACGGCGACCAGGTCGAGGTGTTGGCCGGGCTCGACGACGGCGAGCGGGTGGCGCGTGACCCGCAGGCGGCGATGAGCTGGCTGGCCGCGCACCACACCAGCAGTACATCCGATCATGAGTGAACCGGCCAAGCTGGGTATCTCCGGGCGCATCGCGCGGGCGTTCCAAGTCTCGCAGATCACGCCCTTGCTGGCGCTTGCCGGGCTGCTGCTGGGTATCGCCGCGGCGATCATCACGCCCAAGGAGGAAGACCCGCAGATCGAGGTGACCATGGCCAACGTGCTGGTGCCGTATCCCGGCGCCAGCGTGCGTAGCGTCGAGAACCTGGTCAGCTTCCCGCTGGAGCAGAAGCTGTCCGAGATCAAGGGCGTCAAGCACATCTACTCAATGAGTCGCGCCGGCATGGCCGTGGTAACGGTGGAATTTGATGTCGGCGTGCCGCGCCAGCAGGCCCTGGTCAACCTGTACAACAAGATCTATTCGAATGCCGACTGGGTTCCATCCGGGCTTGGTGTGGGCCAGCCGCTGGTCAAGCCTTACGGCATCGACGACGTGCCGATGATGGCGGTCACCTTGTGGTCCGACCGACCCGAGACCACGCCCGAGCAACTGGGCAAGGTCGCGCATACGCTGGAAACCGAGCTCAAGCGGGTAGCGGGTACGCGCGATGTCTACACCCTCGGCGCGCCGGACCGTGCGGTGATGGTCGAGATCGACCCCGCCAAACTGGCCAGCTACCAGCTCAGCGTGGGCGATCTGGCGCACAGCCTGAAGGCGGCCAACGTCGCCGCCGACATCGGCAGCGAGATCGCCGGCAACCGGGATCGGCCGGTGAAGGCCGGCACCTTGCTGATGAACGCGGGCGAGGTCTCGCGCCTGGTGATCGGCCTGGCCGGCGGGCACCCGGTCTACCTGTCCGACGTGTCGCGAGTAGTTCCCACGACCAATTACGCGACGCGACTGGCTTCCTTCGGCACGCCGCCCGGTCGTGCCGGCCCGCGCACCGGGCTGGCACCGGCGGTGACCCTGGCGATCGCCAAGAAGGCTGGCAGCAATGCGCACACGATCGCCACCCGCATCCGCGACCGGCTGGACGCGCTGCGCGGCGTGGATATCCCCGAAGGCATGCACGCCACGGTGACCCGCGACTACGGGCAGACCGCCAACGACAAGGCCGACGAGCTGCTGCTGCACCTGGCGCTGGCCGCGCTGGCGGTGGTGCTGCTGGTGCTGTTTGCGCTGGGCTGGCGCGAGGCCATCGTGGTGGGCACGGCGGTGGTGGTGACGCTGGCGGTGACCCTGTTCGCCTCGTGGGCGATCGGCTTCACCATCAACCGCGTGTCGCTGTTCGCGCTGATCTTCTCGATCGGCATCCTGGTCGACGATGCGATCGTGGTGGTGGAGAACATCCATCGGCACATGGCACTGGGCGGCAAGAGTCTGCTCGAGGCGATTCCGCCGGCCGTGGATGAGGTCGGCGGGCCAACCATCCTGGCCACCTTCACAGTGATCGCCGCGCTGTTGCCGATGGCCTTCGTCGGCGGGCTGATGGGCCCGTACATGCGGCCGATTCCAATCAATGCCTCGGTCGGCATGCTGATCTCGCTGGCGGTGGCCTTCATCGTCACGCCATGGCTGGCGTATCGACTGCTGCGCCATCACGTGCCCGAGCCGGAAGGTGACGAGCCCGGGTCGTCCGTGGCGCCGACTTCGAAGATCGACCGCTTCCTGCAGCGCTTGTTCATGCGCGTGATGACGCCGTTCCTGGGCCACCCGAAGGCGGCACGCAACCGGCATCGGTTGTTCCTCGGCATGGGCATGCTGGTGCTGCTGGCCGCAGGCCTGGCCGGGGTCAAGCTGGTGATTCTGAAGATGCTGCCGTTCGACAACAAATCCGAGTTCCAGGTGGTGCTGAACATGCCCGAGGGCTCGACCCTGGAGCAGACCCATCGCGCCCTGGTCGACATGAGCCAGGTGTTGAACGGCGTACCCGAGGTAAAGAACTACCAGCTCTACGCGGGCACCTCGGCGCCGATGAATTTCAACGGCCTGGTGCGCCAGTATTACCTGCGCAACCAGCCCTACCAAGGCGACATCCAGGTCAACCTGGTCGACAAGGGCGCGCGCACGCGGCAAAGCCACCAGATCGCGATGGCGGTGCGTCCGGCGCTGGCCGCGGTGGCGCAGCGCTTCCACGCCCATCTGGTGGTGGCCGAGGTGCCGCCGGGGCCGCCGGTGATGGCGCCGATCGTGGCCGAGATCTACGGACCGAACTATCAGGGCCAGCGCGCAGTGGCGCGATCGATGGAAAAATTGTTCGCGCACACGCCGGGCATCGCCGACGTCAACCTCAGTGTCGAGAACGCGCAGGCTACACGTCAGCTGATCGAGATCGACCGCGCGCGCGCTGCCGCGCTGGGGGTCAGCCAGGGCGAGATCGTCGACGCCTTGCGTGCCGGCATGGGCGGCGATCCGGCCAGCTATGTCGCCGACGACAATGCCAAGTACGCGGTGCTGATCCTGTTGCGGCTGCCGCAGGCGGCGTTGGGGTCGATGGATTCGATCCTCAGTCTGCGCGTGCGCTCCAGTGCGGGCCAACTGGTGCCGATTTCCGAAGTGGTGAAGGTGGTCGAGCAGCCGTGGGCCGATGCGATCTACCACAAGGATCTGTTGCCCTACACCTTCGTTACCGGCGACGATGTTGGCAGCGAAGACAGCCCCGTCTATGGCATGTTCCGGCTGGTCGGCAAGATCGCCGACACGCGCCTGGACGGCCATCACCTGGCGCAGGAGTTTACCGGGCCGCCGGCCAGCGATGCCGGCTACTCGGTGCGCTGGAGCGGCGAGTGGGAGATCACCTACGAAACCTTCCGCGACATGGGTATCGCCTATTCGGTGGGGTTGTTGCTGATCTATCTGCTGGTGGTCGGACAGTTTAGGAGCTACGTCGTGCCACTGATCATCATGGCGCCGATCCCGCTGACCGTGATCGGCGTGATGCCCGGGCACTGGCTGTTTGGCGCGCAGTTCACCGCCACCTCGATGATCGGCATGATCGCGCTGGCCGGCATCATCGTGCGCAACTCGATCCTGCTGGTGGACTTTATCAACCACTCGCTGGCGGCAGGCCTGAACCTGGAGCAGGCGGTGGTCAAGGCCGGCGCGGTGCGCGCCAAGCCGATCATCCTTACCGCGCTGGCGGCCATGCTCGGCGCGTTCTTCATCCTCAGCGACCCGATCTTCCAGGGCCTGGCGGTGTCGCTGGTGTTCGGCGTGATGGTCTCCACCGTGCTGACCCTGCTGGTGATTCCGCTGCTGTACTACGCCTGGCTGTCGCGCGGTGACGGGCGGCACCTTCCGGCCACGGCAGACCATTGAGTGCCGGATGGACAGGGCTACCGCAGTGGCCGAATGACTCGGCGCAAGTGCAATTGCATATTCCGGTTTCACGGTGGTCGCGCCCGCAGTCTGCGTCCCTGGTGATCCGGTTTGAACGGAGGTTTTGGAGAATCGACCATGTACCAGCCTGAAGTCAGAGCGTTCTTTCACGAGCCCAGTAACACCTTCAGCTACGTGGCCTGGGATCCGGCCACGCGGAAGGCGGCCGTACTGGATGCGGTACTCGATTACGAGGCGGCCTCCGGGTGCACCGCACGCCACTCGGCTGACCGGATCGCGGCCTTCGTGCAGGCGCAGGGGTTGACCGTGGAGTGGGTGATCGACACCCACGTGCATGCCGATCACCTGTCGGCTGCGCCCTACCTGCAGTCGAAACTCGGCGGCAAGCTGGCTATCGGCGAGCATATCCGCGCGGTGCAGGAAACGTTCGGCACGCTGTTCAATGCCGGCAGTGGTTTTGCTCGCGACGGCAGCCAGTTCGATCACTTGTTCGTCGATGGCGAGCGCTACACGCTGGGCGGGATCGAGGCGATGGCCGTCCATACGCCTGGCCACACCCCGGCCTGCGTGACCCACGTCATCGGTGACGCCGCCTTCGTCGGCGACACGTTGTTCATGCCCGACTACGGCACCGCGCGCTGCGATTTTCCCGGTGGTGATGCGGCCACGTTGTACCGTTCGATCCAGAAGATCTTTGCGCTGCCGAACGCCACACGGATCTTCCTGTGCCATGACTACAAGGCGCCTGGGCGCGACGAGTACGCGTACGAAACCACCGTGGCTGCCGAACGTGCCGGCAACATCCACGTGCGCGAGGACATCAGCGAGGCCGAGTTCGTGGCCATGCGTACCACCCACGATGCCACGCTGAAGCTGCCGCAACTGATCCTGCCCTCGGTGCAGGTGAACATGCGCGCCGGCCAGTTGCCGCCTGCCGAGGACAATGGCGTGCGCTATCTGAAGATTCCGCTGGATGCGTTCTGACGATCCGCGGCACTCCATCATCCAAGAGAGAACCATGATCGAGATTCATCCACTCAACGAACGACTCAGTGTCGCGCCGCAGATCGAGGTGGCCGACATCGCCATTCTGGTTGCGCAGGGCTTTCGCAGCATCATCAACAATCGTCCGGACGACGAAGACCCTGGCCAACCGGGCAATGCTGAGCTGGAAGCGGCGGCGGCGCAGGCCGGGCTGGGCTGGCGACACATCCCGGTGCTGTCCGGGCAATTCACCGAGGCACAGGTTTGCAGCTTCGCCGGGGCGCTCGACGAACTACCCGGGCCGGTGCTCGCCTACTGCCGCAGCGGCACCCGTTGCTGTGCGCTGTGGGCGTTGCAGGCCGAGGATTCGGTCGAGGCCGTCCTCGCGACTACCCGTGCGGCCGGGTACGACCTGTCGATGTTGCGGCCGTGGCTGCAACGCAACCGGAGCACCTGATGGGCCGGAGCGTCGAACGCGAATTCCGCGTGTGCGGAAGCTGTTGCTACACCGAACGGTCGCGCAACGTCGCATCACCGATTGACACCATACCCGTTCTTCGCGTCCCGGACTGCCCATGGATCAACTGCTGACCTTGCAAGCCCTGCTTGCCGTCGTGTGCGGTTCGGCCGTGGGTTTCTCGCTGGCGCTGATCGGCGGCGGCGGCTCGATCCTCGCCGTGCCGCTGCTGCTGTACGTGGTCGGCGTGCACGACCCGCACGTGGTGATAGGGACCAGCGCGCTGGCGGTGTCGTTCAACGCCTTCGCCAACCTGATCCCGCACGCGCGCGCCGGCCACGTGCGCTGGAAAGTGGCGTTCGTGTTCGCTGCCACCGGTGTGCTCGGTGCCTTCATCGGCTCCAGCATCGGCAAGGTGGTCAACGGCCAGCATCTGCTGGTCTCGTTTGCGCTGTTGATGCTGGTCGTTGCCGTGTTGATGTTGCGCGATCGACGCGGCGGAGCCGATCGCTATCCGTTGCCCGGGATGTATCCGCGCCTGGGCGTGGTGGGCCTGGGTGCCGGCGGACTGGCCGGCTTTTTCGGCATCGGCGGCGGCTTCCTGATCGTGCCGGGGTTGATGTACGCCAGCGGCATGGAGATCATCCACGCAATCGGCACCTCGCTGTTCGCGGTGGGCGCGTTCGGCCTGACCGCCGCCGCCAACTACGCCGTTTCCGGCCTGATCGACTGGCCGATCGCCACCGAGTTCATCGCCGGCGGCATCGCCGGTGGCTGGCTGGGCGCGCTCGGCGCCAAGCGGCTGGCGAAGACGCGCGGCGCGCTGAACCTGGTCTTTGCGCTGGCGATCATCGTGGTGGCGATCGTGATGCTGGTGAAAAGCCTGCGTGGCTGATTTCCAGCCCTGGGCAGGGCTGATCGCGCTTAGTGGCAGGTGCTTGTCCAGCCGCAAAACGCCACGTGATATCGCAATTTGCTATTGAAAATGATGCACACCCGAGCCATTCGCTGTTCATGACCATCAGCGATCTCATCTACGCTTACGATCAGCGGCACTATCCCATGCCGAAGGTGAGTGGTGTGCAGATGCTTCGGTTTCTGATCGAGCAGCACAGCCTGAGCCCGATTTACCATGCGTCATAATGCCCGCTTTGCGTGATCGGAGGAGCGGATGATCTTCGTGCTGCTGAGCGTGCTGTGCAGCGTGCTGGTGTCGGTGCTGCTGAAGCTGGCGCGGCGCCTGCAGATCGACGTGGGCCAGGCGATCGCCTGGAACTACGTGGTGACCAGCGTGCTCACGGCGTGGTTGTTGCGGCCTACGTTGGGCGCCCTGCGCGGTCCCGGCGTGCCATGGCCGGCGCTGGTTGCGTTGGGCATCCTGTTGCCGACGATCTTCCTGGCGCTCGCCGCGGCGGTGCGTCACGCCGGCATCGTGCGCAGCGATGCCGCGCAGCGGTTGTCGGTGCTGCTCTCGCTGCCGGCCGCCTTCGTGTTGTTCGGCGAGCACCTCGGTGCCGTCAAGCTGGCCGGCATCGCGCTGGGTCTGCTGGCCTTGCTGGGCATGATCTGGCGCAGCGGCAACGCGATCGCTACGCCGGGGATCGCCGCCTGGTTCTATCCCTTGCTGGTGCTCGCTGGCTTCGGCGTCATCGACATCCTGTTCAAGCGCGTGGCGCTGGCCGGCATTTCGCTGGGCGACTCGCTGCAGGCGATGTTCGCGCTGGCCCTGCTGGCCGCCTTCGCGATGCAGCTGTGGCGACGCGCATGCCATGGGGCCCGCTTCACCTTACGCAGTATCCTGGCCGGCGTGGTGCTGGGCGCGGCCAACTTCGGCAACATCCTGTTCTACCTGCGCGGTCACCGTGCGTTGCCGGCACACCCGGCGCTGGTCTTCGCCAGCATGAACATCGGCGTGGTCGCGCTCGGTGCGCTGGTCGGCCTGCTGCTGTTCCGCGAGCGACTGAGCCGGCTCAATCTGGGCGGCGTGCTGCTGGCGGCGGTGGCGATCGGCGTCATCGCCTGGCCGTAGCCGTAGAGCGGCGAGGTGATTCCTGCAAGAAGCCGGACACATGGTGTATGCGCCCGAACCGTCGCTGCCGCGCGAATCGTCCCCAACCCTGGTAGGAGCCTGCTCGCAGGCGATGCTGTTTGATCGGGAATCGGGAATCGCAAGAGCATCGCCCGCAAGCGGGCTACTCTCCCAGTGCCTCGCGCATGAATTCCGGCTGTGCCAGCGCAGCCTTGTGAATCTCGGCGTTGTAATAGCGGGTCGGGAACTTCTTGCTAAGCGCGCCGCGCTCGCGAAAGCCGGACAGGTCGCCACCCTTGCGTGCCATGGTGCAGCTCCACCAGCCGGTGGGGTAGCACGGCTGCGGGAATGGCAGCGTCTTCACCGCGGTGAAACCGCAGGTGCGCATCGCCGAGCGCATCGACTTGATCAGGTTCAGGTGGGCCAGCGGCGACTCGCTCTGCTGCACCAGCAGGCCACCGTGGCGCAGTGCCTTGTAGCAACTGGCGTAGAAGGCGGCGTTGAACAGGCCCTCGGCCGGGCCGACCGGATCGGTCGAGTCGACGATGACCAGGTCGACCGATTCCGGCTCGCACTCGGTCATGTACTTGATGCCGTCGATGAACAGCAGCTCGGCGCGCGGATCATGGTTGGCCTCGCATAGCTCGGGGAAGTATTGCTCGGCCAGCCGGGTCACGCGCTCGTCGATCTCCACCTGCACGGCGTGCTCGACTTCCTCGTGCCGGAGTACCTCGCGCAGCGTACCGCAGTCGCCGCCGCCGATGATCACCACGCGCTTGGCGCGGGCGTGGGTGAACAGCGCCGGGTGGGTCATCATTTCGTGGTAGAGGAAGTTGTCGCGGCTGGTCAGCATCACGCAGCCGTCGATCACCATCAGGTTGCCCCAGTCGGTGGTCTGGTGGATCTCGATGCTCTGGAACGCGGTCTGCTCGGAGTGCAGCAACTGCTCGGTGCGAAAGCCGATGGAGGAGCCGGACGCCTGGTGCGCCTCGGTGAACCAGTGGACTTCATTCGGACTGACGTCGTTGGGGGCGGGTTGCTGCGACATGGAAGGTTCCGGCGAAACGTGGCGGCAAAGAAGTGAATTGTAGCGACAACCGCGCCTTTCGTCCCGGCCGGTACGGCCACGCATCGCGCCGCGCGGCCATTACAATGGTGGCCCGGCCGCCTGTCGCGAAGACGTGATGGCGACCGGGCAAGCCCATCCGGCCCCGCGGCGTGCGAGGCTTCCGGCCGGCCGGCTTTCTGCCCAACCGGCAACTTCGTCAAGGCTCGCCGCTGCGACAACCCCGATCCGTCTGCACAAGGGAAGTTCCATGACGAAGCCCTGGACCACCGCCACTGCCCGCCACATCTATGCCGTGCCCACCTGGGGCGACGGCTACGCCGATATCGATGCTGCCGGCGACCTCGTCATGCGCCCGCGTGGCGCCGGCGGACCCACGCTGTCGCTGCCCACGATCGTCGAACGGGCCTGCGCCGAAGGCTTGCGCCTGCCGCTGCTGGTGCGCTTTCCCGACATCCTCGCCGATCGCCTGGCACGTCTGCAGGGTGCGTTTGCCCGCGCGATCACCGAGCATGGCTATGCCGGCGGCTACACCGCGATCTATCCGATCAAGGTCAACCAGCAGCGCGGCGTGGCCGGCGAGTTGGTCGCCGCCGGCGCGCAGGGTTTCGGCCTGGAAGCGGGCTCCAAGCCCGAGCTGATGGCGGTGTTGGCGATGGCGCGGCCGGGCTCGATCGTGATCTGCAATGGCTACAAGGATCGCGAGTACATTCGCCTGGCGCTGATCGGGCGCAGGCTCGGTCTGCGCGTGTATATCGTGATCGAGAAACTGTCCGAACTGGAGCACGTGTTCAGCGAGGCGCAGGTGCTGGGTGTGGAGCCGCTGCTGGGCGTGCGTGTAAGGCTGGCCTCGATCGGCGCTGGCAAGTGGCAGAACACCGGCGGCGACAAGGGCAAATTCGGCCTGTCGCCGAGCCAGGTGCTGACCCTGATCGAACGGCTCGAGGCGGCCGGCCTCAAGCACACGTTGAAGCTTCAGCATTTCCACATGGGCTCGCAGATATCCAACGTGCGCGACATCGCCAACGGCATGCGCGAGGCCACGCGGTACTTCATCGAACTGCGCCGAATGGGCGTGCCGCTGGAAATCGTCGACGTCGGCGGCGGCCTGGGCGTGGATTACGAAGGCACCCGCTCGCGCAGCCACAACTCGATCAACTATTCGCTGGAACAATACGCCTCGACCATCGTGCAATCGCTAGCCGAGGCGGTGACGGCCGAAGGCCTGGCAGCGCCGCATATCCTCACCGAAGCCGGGCGCGCGATGACCGCGCACCACGCCGTGATGGTGGTCAACGTGACCGAGGTGGAACCGGTGCCAAAGGGCAGCATGCCGCCGCCGCGGGTGGACGAGCCGAACGTGCTGCGCCACCTGCGCGAGGTGCATGCGGCGCTGGACGAGCGCCCACCGCTGGAGCTGTTCCACGAGGCCCGGCACCACCTGGCCGAAGGCCAGTCGCTGTACGCGCTTGGCCAGCTGTCGCTGGCCGACCGGGCGCAGCTGGATGAGATGTTCTACGCCATCGCCAATGCCGTACGCATTCGTCTGCTGCCAGCCGAGCGCGCGCACCGCCAAACGCTCGACGAACTGGACGAGCGGCTGGTCGATAAGTATTTCACCAACTTCTCGGTGTTCGAGTCGATACCCGACGTCTGGGCAATCGACCAGATCTTTCCGATCGTACCGATCGCGCGGCTCGACGAGGAACCGACCCGGCGCGGCGTGATCGTCGACCTCACCTGCGATTCAGACGGCCGCATCGACCATTACGTCGAGGCCGACGGCGTGGACGTGAGCCTGCCGTTGCATGAACTTAACGAGGGCCAGAGTTATCGGCTCGGCATCTTCATGGTCGGCGCCTATCAGGAAACCCTGGGTGACATTCACAACCTGTTCGGCGACACCGATGCCGTCAACGTGCGGGTGGCTGGCGACAGCTATGTGTTCGATCACAAGCGCCGTGGCGACACCACGGACCTCATGCTCGAATATGTCGGCTACGATCTGGAAGTGCTGCGGCAGAGTTATCGCAAGCGCATCACCGGTGCCGGCGTGACCGGTGCCGAGGCGGATCGACTGTACGAGACGCTCGATCACGGACTCACCGCGTACACGTATCTGGCCGAAGACACCAAGCAACCGTAGGAGCCCGCTCGCGGGCGATGCTCTTGCTCTAATGCGCCATGTAGATCAATACAAGAGCATCGCCCGCGAGTGGGCTCCTACATCACATCGTTTCACTTGAGCAGGAGAAATTCATGACAAATCTCAACGGCAAGGTTGCCCTGATCACCGGCGCGGCCAGCGGCCTCGGCAAGGCGATTGCAGAGCTGTACGCGCAGCACGGCGCCAGCGTGGCGATCGCGGACATCAACCAGGACGCCGCGGACAAGGCCGCCGGCGCGATCAACGCCGCAGGCGGCAAGGCGATCGGCGTGGCGATGGACGTCACTGATGAGGACGCGGTCAACGCTGGCACCGACCGGGTGGTCGAGGCCTTCGGCGCGCTCGACATCCTGATCTCCAATGCCGGTGTGCAGATCATCAACCCGATCGACCAGTTCGCCTTCGCCGACTGGAAGAAGATGCTGGCGATCCACCTCGACGGCGGCTTCCTCACCACCAAGGCCGCGCTCAAGCACATGTACAAGGGCGACCGCGGCGGCGTCGTGATCTACATGGGCTCGGTGCACTCGCACGAGGCGTCGAAACTCAAGGCGCCGTATGTCACCGCCAAGCACGGCCTGCTCGGCCTCGCCCGCACCCTGGCCAAGGAAGGTGCGCCACACAACGTGCGCTCGCACGTGATCTGTCCTGGTTTCGTGCGCACGCCGCTGGTCGAGCGGCAGATTCCCGAGCAGGCGAAGGAACTGGGCATCAGCGAAGACGAGGTGATCCGCAATGTAATGTTGAAGGACACCGTCGATGCCACCTTCACCACGGTGGACGACATCGCGCAGACCGCGCTGTACCTGGCCACTTTCCCATCGGCGGCACTGACCGGCCAGTCGATCGTGGTCAGCCACGGCTGGTTCATGCAATAACGCCGCCGAACCACCAGGACCTGCAGGGGCGACCGTGGTCGCTCCTGCAGCATGTGCGAGACATCAGCCGCGGTGCACCTGTAACCCGGCGGCCGACTGGCTGACCGGCATCACCTCGATGCGGTTGACGTTGAGGTGCGCAGGCAAGTTGGCGACCCACCAGATCGTGTCGGCGATGTCATCGGCCGTGATCGGATGCGCCCCGGCGTAGAGCTTGTCGGACGCAGCCTGGTCGCCACCGGTGCGCACCAGGGTGAACTCGGTTTCGGCCATGCCTGGCTCGATCGAGGTCACCCGCACGCCGGTGCCGTGCAGGTCGCAGCGCAGGTTCTGTGAGAACTGGGTGACGAAGGCCTTGCTGGCGCCGTACACGTTGCCGCCACGATAGGCATAGCTGCTGGCGATCGAGCTGATGTTGATGATCGCGCCGCGACGTTCGACCAGCTGCGGCAACAGCAGGTGCGTGATCGACACCAACGCGGTGACGTTGGTGTCGATCATCTGCTTCCACTGCGTCAGGTCCGCCTGCTGTGCTGGCGCGGTACCGAGCGCCAGGCCCGCGTTGTTCAGCAGCAGGTCGATGTCGGCAAATTCGGCCGGCAGGGTGGCATGGGCCGCACGCATGGCCGCCTCGTCGCGCATGTCGAACGCCGCTACATGCACGTGCGCGGCACCATGTTTCTCCACCAGCTGCTGCAACCGATCCGCGCGCCGGCCGCTGGCGATTACCCGCCAGCCGCCGGCAACGAAGCGCCCCACGCTGGCGGCGCCAAACCCGGCGGTGGCACCGGTGACCCAGACAGTTTTTGTGGCCATGCCGCTATTTTCCTTCCTTCAGGGCGATTGCCGGGATGCCGGCGGCGGCCAGTTTCTGCTTGGTCGCTTCCAACTGGGTTGCCGAGCGGAACGGACCGAGCCGAACGCGATGGTAGGCTTGTCCGCCGACATTTACCGTTTGCACGTTGGCGACGAAGCCTTGCAGGGCCAGCTTCGCTTTCTGCGTTTCCGCGGCGGCGGCATTGGGGAACGCACCGACCTGCAGCAAGTAGCCACTGCCAGCGGAAGTTGGCGCCATCGACTCGGCCGGGGCAGCGGCGACGCTCTGCACGGCCACGCCGGCCGCGCTCGCGGACGCTGGCGGTGCCGGCGTCTGGACTGTCTGCTGCTTCTGCTCCGCCTTCGCCTGCGCGCTTATTTCGGCGTCCGGGATGCGCACTTCCTTTTCCGACAGCACCGAATAGAAATCGTATTGCGGCTTCTTCGCGCTGCTGTCGTTGGTGGCCGGTTCCAGCACCCCCGGCTCACTGCCGTGCTGGGCGGTGGCCTGCGGATTGGCCTGCGGTCCGGCTGGCTTGCGCAGGCTGGTGAACAGGTTGCCACGCATCACCATGGCCATCAGGATGGCGCCGACCAGCACGCCGATCACTGCATAGCCCCAGCCGGGGAACCCATTGCCACCGGTGCGCACGGCCTGCCGACCCTTGCCCTTGCGTGCTGCCATTACATCTTCTCCGGGGCGCTCAGGCCCAACAATGCCAGACCATTCTTCAATACTTGCCGCGTCGCCACCACCAGTGCCAGTCGCGCGTTGCGCAATGGTGTGTCATCGACCAGGAACTGGTGCGAGTTGTAGTAGGTGTGGAACGCGTTGGCCAGCTCGCGCAGCCACAGTGCGATGAGGTGCGGCTCCAGGTTGGCGGCGGCGGCCTCGACCTGCTCGGGGTACTTCGACAGCTCGGTGAGCAGAATCTGCTCGTGCTCGTTATCCAGCCGGTCAAGATGGGCGAGGCCATCGGCCAGGTCGAAGGCGAAGCCCTTCTCCGGTGCCTGGCGCAGCACGCTGCACACGCGGGCGTGCGCGTATTGGATGTAATAGACCGGATTGTCGTTCGATTGCAAACGGGCCAGGTCGATATCGAACACCAGCTGCGAATCACTCTTGCGCGCAATCAGGAAGTAGCGCGTGGCGTCGCGGCCGACCTCGTCAATCAGGTCGCGCAGGGTGACGTAGCTGCCGGCGCGCTTGGAGATCTTTACCTCCTCGCCGCCGCGCATCACCGTCACCATCTGGTACAGCAGGTAGTCGGGCCAGCCCTTGGGGATGCCGCAGTCCAGCGCCTGCAGGCCGGCCTTCACCCGCGCCAGCGAGCCGTGGTGGTCCGAGCCCAGCACGGTCACCGCGCTCTCGTAGCCGCGTTGCCACTTGCTCAGGTGGTAGGCGACGTCGGGTACAAAGTAGGTATAGGTGCCGTCGGACTTGCGCATCACGCGATCCTTGTCATCGCCGAATTCGGTGGTGCGCAGCCACAGCGCACCACCTTCTTCGTAGGTGTGGCCATTCGCGATCAGTTCATGCACGGTTTCCTCGACCTTGCCGTCGGTGTACAGCGAGGACTCCAGGAAGTAGGTGTCGAAGGTGATGCCGAACGCCTGCAGGTCCAGATCCTGCTCGTGGCGCAGGCTGGCCACGGCGAAGCGGCGGATCGCATCCAGATCGTCGACATCACCGGTGCCCACCACGGTTTCACCGTCGGCGACCACCGCGCAGCGGTCGAGGTAGGCGCGGGCCACGTCGGCGATGTAGTCGCCGCGGTAACCGGCCTCCGGCCAGTTGCTGTCGTCCGGGGTGATGCCGCGGGCGCGCGCCTGCACCGAGATCGCCAGGTTGGCGATCTGCACGCCGGCATCGTTGTAGTAGAACTCGCGCTTCACGTTCCAGCCGCTGGCGTCGAACAGCCGGCTCAGGCAATCGCCGATCACGGCGTTGCGCCCGTGACCCACGTGCAGCGGGCCAGTCGGGTTGGCCGAGACGAACTCTACCCCCACGGTCTTGCCGGCGCCGCTGGTGTTGCGGCCGTAGGCATCGCCCTGATCCAGGATGCAGCGCAGTTTGGCGCGATACGCATCGGCGGCCAGAAAGAAATTGATGAAACCGGGGCCGGCAATCTCGACCCGCTCCACCAGCGTGTTGGTTGGCAGCGCCGCCACCAGCTTTTCGGCCAGCTCGCGCGGTTTGGCCCGCGTCGGTTTGGCCAGCAGCATCGCCACGTTGCAGGCGAAATCACCGTGCTCGCGGCTGCGTGCGCGCTCGATCACGAAACCGGGCAGGGCCAGGCCGGCGGGCAGGATGGCGTCGTTTTGCAGGGCATGGATGGCCCGCAGCACCAGGTCGCGCAGCTGTACTTTCACGGGTGAGGTTGGTTTCGTGATGGAACCGCTAATCCTAACAGACCCCCGCATGTGCGCAGGGCGTTGCCGGGGCGAAAAGCGCATGGTCCACGACCGCGCTGGGTCAACGCGAATCTTGGTGCACCGCAACGACCGGGGTTGTGGATAACTCTGTGGGGAAAATTGCCGGTCGTTCTTGACTTGCCACCCTCAATCAGGGTCTCGAAGCCATTCGCAAGAAATTACATTTATAATTCATGTACTTGTTGATAAAACTTAGTGTTAAACAGGTGATGACGCCGGCAAGTGCCCAAGCTGGCGTTTTGTGCATAAGTTCCGGTCACTTGGCGACGGCTTCTGCATGCAGCGGGAGGTGATTGCCCGCCATGCCGCGTCGCGACCGCGGCTTGCTGTCCCGACACAGGTGCCGCCAGGTGCCGCCAGCTTGGGCGCCGAGCCCCGCATGCGGCAGCTTGCGTACGGCCGACCGTCAAAGCAGGCCGCGTGACGCCATCGATACCGGTTCGCCGCTGCCGATCACCAGGTGGTCGAGCACGCGCACGCCGACCAGCTGCAGTGCGTCGCGTAGTTCGTGGGTGATGGCGCGGTCGGCGGCGCTGGGCTCGGCCACGCCCGAGGGGTGGTTGTGGGCGAAGATCACCGCACAGGCGTTGTGCTGCAGGCAGGCGCGCACCACCTCGCGCGGATGCACGCTGGCGCCATCGACGGTGCCGCGGAACAGCTCCTCGAATGCCAGCACGCGATGGCGATTGTCCAGGTACAGGCAGCCGAAGACCTCGTATGGCAGGTGGCGCAGTCGTGCGCGCAGGAAGTCGCCGCTGTCGCGGGGATTGCCCAGGCTGGGCTTCTCCTGCAGCTTCTCGGCCAGGCTGCGGCGGGCCAGCTCCAGTGCGGCGGCGATGCGCGCGCGCTTAGCCGGGCCGAGGCCTCCCGCGCGGATCTGCTGTTCGGGTCGACCCAGCAGGGCGCCCAGGCCGCCGGCGTTGGCGAGCAGTTCGCGGCCCAGCGCGATGGCGTCCTTGCCGCGACTGCCGCTACCGAGCAGCACCGCCAGCAGTTCGGCATCGGACAACGCGTTGCTGCCCCGGGCCAGCAGTTTTTCACGGGGACGTTCGCCTTCGGGCCAGTCGCGGATACTCATGCGCCTCAGCTTGAAGGAGGCGACCTGCTGCGCGCAGCGGCGGCGCGGAGTGAATCCGGTAAGCTAAGGCTCTGCCCGACTGTCAGGTCCGCCTTACATGAGTCTTGCCCATCGCCGCATTCTGCTGGGAGTGTCTGGCGGCATCGCCGCCTACAAGAGTTGCGAACTGGTTCGCCGCCTGCGTGAGCAGGGCGCCGAG
>SCRO01000096.1 GCA_004298505.1 Rhodanobacter sp. | reverse complement strand
GCGAATACTGCTTCCACAACATCCAGCCGGCCAGCGCCAGCACCAGCAGGTGCAGACCCCACAGCGGCACCCCATTGTGCCAGTGCCCCTTGGCGATCTGGCCACGACCGAGCGCAAGCAACAGGTAGTACAGATAGAATGCGAGTACCGCCAGCATCAGTCGACCGTACCTGGGCTCGCGCGGGCTCTGCCGCGCAAGCGGCAAGGCCAGCAGAAGCAGCACCAGGGTCAGCGGCGGCGCGTTGGCGCGCCAGGCAAATTCGGCGCGGTCGCCGGGGTCGTTCGAGCGAGCCAGCGTCCAGCTGTCCTTGGCGTGCGACGGATCCTCGTCGTCGCTCGCCTGCACGCTGGAAAGCGAGGTGTCGTTGCGCTGGTACTGCATCTGGCGCCAGTTGTCGGCACCCAGCGGGATGTCGTATTGCCAGCCATCCCTGAACGCGATGAAGCGACCGCTGCCGTCGCTTTCCTGGTACAGCGCGCCGCTTGCCGCGCTGACCACTTTCAGATGCGCATGCCCGTCCTTGCTCACCCGCTGCGTCTCCACGAAAGTGCGCCCGAGCTGGGTACCGTCACGACTCAGGCTGTCGACGAAGATGATGCCGCCCTTGCCGGGCAGGCTGGTAAATCGCCCCGCATCCAGACCCGCGGCAATCACCGAACGGTTCGCGGCTGCCACCATCGCGTCACTGGCGCGCACCGCCCATGGCCCCAGCCACAACGAAACCAGCATCGTGATCAGTACCAGCCCCGCGCCCAGCAGCGCGACCGGCCGCAGCAACCCGGCCGGGCCCATGCCGGAGGAAGCCAGGACATGCATTTCGCTCTCGCGGTACATCCGGCCCAGCCCTATCAGCACGCCGAGAAAACTGGCCAACGGCATCAGATTGGTCAGGCCGTCCAGCGTGCGCAGGCCCAGTACCTGAAACATCACGCTGGCGGGAAAACTTCCGTTGGCGACCTGCTGCAGCACTTTGGCGAACGCACTGCCGGCCACGATCACCAGCAGCACCACCGCGGTGGCAGCCACGGTTTGCGCCAGCTCGCGCAGAAAATAGCGATCGAGAATACTCAGCATGCGATAAACTTGCTCGCTTGTGCGGTTCGGCCCGACGGCCGGAAAATCGCAAGTCTAGCCTGTCCGGCCGCTGCCGGGCCCACCCAGGAACGTCCCCGATGACCCTTCAGTTCAGCCTTGGCACCCACGCACCCGAATCCGTCGACAGCGCCTGCATCGTAGTTGGCGTGTACGAACAGGGCGTACTCAGCGGCGCGGCCGAACGGGTGGACCGGGCCACGGACGGGCTGATCAAGCGCCAGCTGGAAAGCGGCGATATCACCGGCAAGGCCGGCAGCACCAGCGTGCTGTTCGCCCCATCCGGGGTGAGTGCGAAGCGCGTGCTGGTGGTTGGCCTGGGCACGCAGAAATCGTTCGGTGACGGGCGCTTCCAGAAGGTGAACCACGAGGCGACTCGCGCACTCGGCCGCCTGCCACTGACCGAGTCGGTCTCGTATCTGACCGAGGTGGATGTACCGGGACGGGATGCCGCCTGGCGCGTGCGCATGGCCGCACTGGCCAGCGACTTCGCCGCCTATCGTTATACCGCCACGTTCAAGCCGCGCGACAAGGCCAAGCCAGCGGAGCTGGCGGCGATCACGTTCGCCGGCGGCGCCGGCGAACAGGCATCGCTGCAGCAGGCCAGCGCCATCGCCGAAGGCGTGCGCTTTGCCCGCGAACTGGCCAACCTGCCGCCGAACATCTGCAACCCGGTGTACATCGCCGAGCAGGCCAGGAGTTTCGCCGACAAGCACGACAAGGTCAGTTGCAGCGTGCTCGACGAAGTGGAGATGGCCAAGCTCGGCTTCGGTTCGCTGCTCGCGGTGGCGCGTGGCTCGGCCAACAAGCCGCGGCTCATCGCGCTGGAATACAAGGGCGGCGAGGACGGCGACAAGCGGTACGCCTTCGTCGGCAAGGGCGTCACCTTCGACTCCGGTGGCATCAGCCTGAAGCCCGGCCCGGGCATGGAAGACATGAAGTTCGACATGGGCGGCGCGGCCAGCATGCTCGGCGCGTTCGTCGCTGCGGTGAAGATGGGCCTCAAGCTCAACCTGGTGTGCGTGGTGCCGAGCGTGGAAAACATGCCCGGCGGCGACAGTTATCGTCCCAGCGACGTGCTGACCAGCCTGTCCGGCCTGACCATCGAGGTGCGCAACACCGATGCCGAGGGGCGCCTGATCCTGTGCGATGCGCTGACCTGGACTGCGCGCACGTTCCAGCCACACACCATCATCGATGCGGCGACGCTGACCGGCGCCTGCGTGGTCGCGCTGGGCAAGCATGCCAGCGGCTTGATGAGCAAGCACGACGACCTCGCCGCCGAATTGCTCGCCGCCGGCGAGGAAACCCTCGACCGCGCCTGGCGCCTGCCGCTGTGGGACGACTACCAGGCGCAGCTGGAATCCGGTTTCGCCGACGTCGCCAACATCGGCGGCAAGACTGCCGGCGCGATCACCGCCGGCTGCTTCCTGTCGCGCTTCACCGACGGCCAGCGCTGGGCCCACCTGGACATCGCCGGCACCGCCTGGGAAGAAGGCCGCAAAGGCATGGCCACCGGTCGCCCGGTGACGCTGCTGGCGCAGTGGCTGTTGAATCGGGAATAGGGAATGGGGAATAGGAAAGGCGGCTGTCACTGCTCCTGCCTTTGCACTTACCATTCGCGACTCCCCATTCCCGATTTCCCATACCCATGCGCGCCGACTTCTACCTTATCGACAAGCCACGCTTCCGCGAGCAGCCGCTGCTGTTGGTGTGCGAGCTGGCGAAGAAGGCGTATGCGGCACAGCAGCCGACCCTGATCCTGACCCGTGACCACGAACAGGCCCATGCGCTTGACGAATTACTGTGGGCGTTCGACGACGACGCGATGATTCCGCACCAGTTGGCCGGCGACGACGACGACGCGCAGACTGCGGTGCTGATCGTGCCGCCCGACGTGGACACCGACGATCGCCCGTTGCTGATCAATCTGCGCGAGCGCTGCGCCGACCGACCCTGTCAGCGCGTGCTCGAAGTGGTCGCCGCCGACCCCGCCGCACGCGACGGTTCACGCGCACGCTGGCGCGAATACCAGCGACTCGGCTGCGAGCTGCACAAGTTCGACATGTAGGCAGCCGACACGCGGCAAGATCAGGCCGGCGGCATTGCCGTTGACACGCCGATCACCCGCGCCAGCGTCGCGACCAGCTGCTCGCCGCTGATCGGCTTGCGCAGGAAACCATCCATGCCCGCCTCGTGCGCGCGCTTCTCGTCGCGGCCGCCGGAACGTGCCGTCACCGCGATGATCGGCAAGCGTTCACCAGCGAATTCGCGTTGCCGGATCAGCCGGGCAATCTGGAAGCCGTCGACACCAGGCAGGTCCAGGTCGAGCAGCACTGCATCGAAACTCGCATGCGCCAGCTCGGCCAGCACCGCCAACCCGTTCTCCACATGCACGAGGCTGTGGCCCTCGCGCTCGAGCAGGCCGCGCATGACCGCTGCCACGATGGTGTCATCCTCGACCAGCAACAGCCGATGGTTGTCGGCCTGGCTCGCGCTCGGCACGACGTCGGCTGCCGCGGGCTCGACCAGCGGCAAGCGCACGCGGAAGGTGCTGCCGTAGCCGACGCGCGATTCCAGTTCGACGCCACCACCCATCCTGTCGACCAGCTCGCGGCAGATGGCCAGGCCCAGGCCGCTGCCGGCACGGCGTTGCGGGCCGTCGACCTGTTCAAAGCGCTGGAACAGCCGCGCCTGGCTGGCCTCGGGAATCCCCGGCCCGGTGTCGCTGACGCTGAACAGCAAGCCGTCGCCCGTGCATATGGCACGCAGCTCGACGTGTCCCTGCTCGGTGAACTTCAGTGCGTTGTTGGCCAGGTTCAGCAGCACCTGCTTGATGCGTACCGCATCGCCAACCACTTGCGTCGGCAGGTCGTCGGCGAGCTCGAGTACGAAATGGATGCCGCGCGCGTGCGCCAGCCCCTGCTCCAGTTGCGCCACCTCTTCCAACAACTGGCGCGGATTGAACGGCGTCGGCTCCAACTCCAGCCGCCCGGCTTCGATCCGGGCCAGGTCCAGCGCGTCGTTGAGCAGCTTGAGCAGCATCCCGCCGGAGCGTTGCATGGCCCGCGTGTAGTCGTGCTGCAGGGGATTCAGCGGAGTGCTCAGCAACAGTTCGGCCATGCCCATCACGCCCGTCATCGGCGTACGGATCTCGTGGCTGAGCGTGGCCAGGAACTGGGTCTTTGCCGCGCTGGCCGCTTCGGCCATCTGGCGCTGTTGCTCGGCCAGCTGGATCTGGTGGCGCTGGGCAAGCCGTCGACGCCAGGCATGCAGGAGCAAGCCGGCCAGCGCAGCGACCAGCAGCACGTACAGCAGCCACGCCCACCAGCGCGTCCACGGCGGCGCTTGCACGTGGATCGACAAGGGCACGGCCTTGCCCCACTGACCGTCCGCGCCGTGGCCATGCACCTCCAGCGTGTAACTGCCGGCACCCAGGCCCACGAACTCGCGCCGGCCCTGCGCCCCGGCATCGATCCAGCCTGGGTCGAATCCGAGCATGTGGTAGTAGTAGTGATTGGCCGCCGGATCCACATAGGAAGCGATCCTGGCTTCCACCCGCAAGTCGCTGTCGCGCCAGCGCAGCTGTACCGGTTCGTTCAGCGGCAGCGAAATGGCCTTCCGGCCCCGCCGCACGCTGATTCGGGTGATCGACAGCAATGGCCGTGGACCGGGCTCGTCAAGCTTGGCCAGCTGGCTCGGCTGGAACGCCATCACGCCACCGCTGCTGGCAGCCAGCACGACGCCACTGGCCGCAACCGCGGTGGAGCCATTGCTGAACTCCGCGTTGGACAGGCCCTGGGCGGGTCCAAACGGGGTGAAGCGATGGGTTCGTGGATCAAAACGGCGCAGGCCGGGGCTGCTGAACAACCACAGGTGCTGGTCGTGATCGACCAGCATGGTGCGCAGGTCGGCGATGAGATCCATCCCGCTGATGTCCACGCTGTCGTCGCGCGTTGCCTGCCCGCTGGCGTAGCGATAGTGCTCCAGCGCCTGCTCGGTGGCGATCCAGAAACCATCAGCGTCGAAAGCGAAGCTGTAGATCTCGCGCCGTGGCACTCCCGGCACGAAGGCCAGCGGCTGGCCGTGGCCCTCGCTGCGCATCAGCCCTACCACGTTGGCGTACCAGATGGCTCCGTCATGCGCCCGCAGTTGATCGGGAAAGCGGCAGTTGTCCGGCGCGTCGCGCGGCAGCAATGGCGTCGAGGCCAGCGTGTCGGGGTCGATCGCAAACGGGCCGCCGCCCCAGGACGCCAGGTAAATCAGCCCGTCCACGCCGGCAACCACGAAAATCGGCCGCTTCGCATGCGTCTGCTCCGGTCCGAGGCTGAGCAGCTTGCCGTGGTCGTAGCGGAACAACTTGCCCGGACCGGTGATCCACAGGCGTCCGCGCGCGTCCTCCGCCAGCGAGGTGAGGTGCCCGTTCAAACCCTCGATGACGTGGGTGACTTCGCCGGTGAGCGGGTCGAGCCGGTCGACCCAGCCGTTGTACCCGCCCACCCACAGCGTGCCGCGGCGACCGCGCAGGACGGACAGTGCCGCCGTGTTCGACAGGCTGTCCGGGTGATCCGGCACATGGGTGAAGCGCGCGAAGCCATTCCAGCCCGGCGGCAGATAACCGATGCTGGACTGGTCGAAGGTAAACCACAGTCCACCCTCGCGATCGCGGAACAACTGCCACAGACGATCGCTGGGCAGGCCGCCGGGCAACAGCGGCTCACCGACGATGTGCTGCAGCGGCTCGCGCCCCGCTGCCAGCCACACGCCATCGAGACTGCCCAGCCACAGGCGCCCCTGGTTGTCGCGCACGCTGCCCAGGATGCGCGTGTTCGCCAGCTGCTGGTTCGCCAGTGGCCTGGCCACGCCGTCGGCCCCGATGATCAGCAGGCCGCCGCTGACCGCCACCCGTATCTCGTGCGGCCCGCCGTCGATGCGCCACACCGCGCCGATATCGCCATGAAAGGCCGGGTCCACCGGCACGCGCCGGATCGTGCCGTCGAGCGAACGCACGTAGAGGCCGCTTTCCGCACCGATCCACAAGCGCCCGTCGCTGCCGGCCAGCAATGCGCGGGTGGGGCCAAACGATGCCGCGTGCGCGGCTTCGACATCCAGCGGCAGCTGGTCGAAGCCGCGGCCATCATCGCGCATGCGATCGAGGCCAGTCTGGGTGGCCACCCAGATCTGCCCATCAGGCGTCTGCGCGATGCTCCACACTTCGTTGTTGCTGAGGCTGCGTGAGTTGGCCGCGTCGTGCTGCCAGTTGCGAAACCTGCCACTGGCCTGGTCGTAAACGGTGAGGCCACCGGAAATGCCGCCCGCCCAGATGCGGTTGCCGCGGTCGACGAAGAGCGCATAGATCTGGTTATTCGGCAGCGACAGCGGATCACCCGACACATGCCGGAACACCTTGAAGGCGATGCCGTCGAAACGCACCAGGCCACCATCGGCGCCGAACCACATCAGGCCGAGCCGATCCTGTGCCACCGCGTAGATCGACCCGCTGGGCACGCCGTCGGCCACGCCGTAGTGAAGGAATTGCGGCGTCGCGGGAATACCTGCCGCCTCGGCCGCAGTCACTACAACGGACCCGGCCGCACTTGCCGCACCGGCGCTGGACGCCGGCGCGGCAAGTGCCAGAACCGCATTCAGCACAAGCGCCGCAAGCATGCACAAGTTCCCCCGATTGCCTTCATCATGCCAAATTGCGCCCGCGGCAGCGAGCGCCAGGCAAGCGAAATACGTGACATTGCGCGCATCTTCGCTGCGAGCCCGGCCATTTCCAGCTACCGGCTAGAATGCGCGCATGTCCCGACGCCTGCGATTGCTGTTCGCCGCCCTGGCCCTGGCTGCACTGCTGTGGCTGCTGTTCGCCGCTGCCGAGCGGTTCCTCGCGCTGACCCAGCGATTTCTGGGCTTGCCCGTCGCACTGCAATGGACACTCGGCGTGGTGCTGGCGATTTTCGCGGCCGCCGGCCTTGGCGTGCTGTGGTGGTTGCTGCGCCCACGACGCAAGCGCCGACCGCTGCCGGTGCCCGATCGCGGCAATCTGGAGCAACGCATCGGCCAGCTGCGCGAACACGGCGCCGACACCGGCGCACTTGCCGCCGAACTGGGCGAACTCGACCGACGCCGGCTCGGCGCGCGTCTGTACGTCGCCGTGTTCGGCGAAATCTCCAGCGGCAAGTCCAGCCTGATTCGTGCGCTGGCTCCGCAAGCGCAACCGGCCAGCGCGGCGCGCGGCGGCACCACCCGCACGGTTGGCCACTACGACAGCACCCTGCCCGATGGCCGCAGCCTGGTGCTGGCCGACATACCCGGCAGCCGCGAAAGCGGCGGCGAAGCGCGCGAAGCTGCCGCGCGCGAGGAAACGCTGCGCGCCCACGCCGTGATCTACCTGTGCGCCGGCGATCTCACCCGCGGCCAGGTCGACGAACTGCGCTGGCTCGCCGACTTCGGCAAACCGCTGCTGCTGGTGTTGAACAAGACCGACCAATGGAACGCCACCGAGCGCGACCAGTTGCTGGCCCAGCTGCGCCAGCAATCGCGCGGCATGGCCAGCGCGGTGGTCGCGATCAGCGCCGGCGGCAGCGAGCGCTACCAGCGCCAACTTGCCAACGGCAGCACCGAATCGGTGGAACGCCGGCGCAAGCCCGCCATCGAACCCCTGCTGCAGGCGCTGTCCCGCCTCACCGCACCCGGCGCCGAAGGACTGGAGCAGCAGCGCGAGAACGCCGTGCTCGCTGGCCTGCACCAGCGCACCGGCACGCTCGAAGCGCACACGCGCGCCGAGCAGGCCGAACGCATCGTGCGCAAGTACGCACGCCGCGCCATCGTCGGTGCAATGGCCGCCGTGGCGCCCGGCAGCGACCTGGTAATCCAGGGTGTGCTAGCCACCGGCCTCACCCGCGCGCTGGCCGAGTTGTACGGGGTCAAGCTCAGCGAGGTGCAGATCGAGGATTTCGTGCGTCAGGCCAAGCTCACCTTGCGCACCGGCAGTTCAATCGTGCTGGCGGTGGCGGGCAATGCGCTGAAGGCATTTCCCGGGTTGGGCACGCTCGGCGGCGGCGTACTGCATGCGTTCGCTTATGCGCTGATTTTTGATTCGATGGGGCAAGCGCTGGCGGCATCGCTGGCGGAGCGGCAGACGCTGGATCAGGATGATGCGGGGGCGCGCTTGAAGGAGCTGTTGGCTGACGCTGGGGGTGGGCGGATGCGGCGGTTGGCGACGCTCACGATGGAGGCGGTGCGCGAACGCGATGGGAGTGAGTGATTCTGTTACTGCCTGACTCAAGCGCCTAAATGGTGACCCCGGTTTTAGGCAGACCCCGCTTTTACCCGGTTTCAGGCAACCTTTGACAGCGGACATCGGATGCGTGCGGCTATGATGGAGCTCGAATCATCGTTCCAGCCCGGCGCGCCAAAGCATTTCTCGTGGATACGCCGCCCGGGCGCTGGCAAGCAGGAGAACCTCCCCGCCATGAGACGACAAGATGAATCACCGGAATGGATGTGGGCCAACGCATTGGCCGCGCTGGACCGTGCCCAACGCCTGCATCGGCAGTTCTTCCGGCCCGGTCCCGCGAGTGCGCCGAGCTGGGAACCGCCGGTGGACGTGCTGGAGACTGACCGCGAGCTGCTGATCTACGTGGCCCTGCCCGGCGTCTCGGTGCCCGATGTGCGCACGGTGATCGAGGGCGCCACGCTGACCGTGAGCGGGCGGCGCACGCCGCTCGAGGGCATGGGTGAGGCGGTGATCCACCGGCTGGAACTTCCGCAGGGCCGCTTCGAGCGCCGTATCCAGTTGCCCCCGGGGCGCTATGCTGGAGTGAGTGTGGGAACCGATCGCGGGTGCCTGGTGATCAGCCTGCAAAAGACCTGAGCGAACGCATATGAACGAATTCGAGCCGAATCCGCCTCGTGCCGCCGCCAAATCCGGCGTCGGCGACCACACTGGCACCGAAAGCGCCGCTGCCCACGGGGCGGCGGATACGGCTGCATCGGACGAGGCGACGCATGCCCAGTCCGCCACGCAGGCCTTGCCTCCCGGCGTGTTGCCGGTGGTCGCGGTGCGCGACACGGTGCTTTTCCCCGGCACGGTGTTTCCGCTTGCGATCGGCCGAGCGACCTCCATCCGCGCGGTGCAGCATGCGATGCACGCGGAGAGTCCGATCGGCATCCTGCTGCAACGGGATGCGGAAACCGTCGATCCGGCCGCGGTCGACCTGCATGAGGTCGGCACCATCGCCAACATCCTGCGCTACGTGAACGCACCCGATGGCGGGCACCACATCGTGGTGCAGGGACTGCAGCGCTTCCGCGTGCTGGAATTCGTGGAAGGGCAGCCGTTCCTTGCCGCACGCGTCGAGCCCATGGTTGACCCCGAAGAGCAGGGTACGGAAATCGAGGCACGGATGTTGCACCTGCGCCAGCAGGCGATCGAGGCGCTGCAACTTCTACCCAGCGTGCCACAGGAATTGACTGTCGCCGTGCAATCGGTGGGAAGTGCGGGTGCGCTGGCCGACCTCGTCTGCGCCTATCTGGACACCTCCGTCGGCGAAAAGCAGGATCTGCTTGAAACGGCGGATCTTGCCGCGCGTATCGACAAGGTGTCGGCGATCCTCGCCAAGCGCATCGAGGTGATGCGCCTGACGCGGGAGATCGGCCAGCGCACCAAGGCCACCTTCGACGAGCGCCAGCGCGAGGCGATCCTGCGTGAGCAGATGGCATCGATCCAGCGCGAACTTGGCGAGGAGGGCGGCAAGTCGGCCGAAGTCGCCGAGCTCGGCAAGGCGATCGACGCGGCGCAGATGCCGGACGCTGCGCGCGAGATCGCGCACAAGGAATTGCGCCGCTACGAACGCATGTCGGACGGCGCGCCGGAAGCGGGCATGGTGCGCAACTACCTGGACTGGTTGACCGAGCTGCCCTGGGCTGAACCCGAGCCACGGCCGATCGACATCCACGAGGCGCGCCGCGTACTCGACGAGGACCACTTCGGCCTCGACAAGATCAAGCAGCGCATCATCGAGTTCCTCGCGGTGCGCAAACTCGCACCGCACGGCAAGGCACCGATCCTGTGCTTCGTCGGGCCGCCGGGCGTCGGCAAGACTTCGCTCGGCCAGTCCATCGCCCGCGCCATGGGCCGGCCGTTCGCGCACGTCAGCCTCGGCGGCGTGCACGATGAGGCAGAAATCCGCGGCCACCGCCGCACCTACATCGGCTCGATGCCAGGCAACATCATCCAGGCCATCCGCAAGGCCAAAGCGCGTGACTGCGTGATGATGCTGGACGAAATCGACAAGATGGGCCGCGGCGTGCAGGGCGATCCTTCCGCGGCCATGCTGGAAGTGCTCGATCCGGAACAGAACTCGACTTTCCGCGACAACTACCTCGGCGTGACGTTCGACCTCAGCCGGGTCACCTTCATCACCACGGCCAACATGCTGGACACGGTTCCGGGTCCATTGCGCGACCGCATGGAAATCATTTCGCTGGCGGGCTACACCGAAAGCGAAAAGTTCGAGATCGCGCGCCGCTACCTGGTCCGCCGCGAGCTGGAAGCGAACGGTTTGCGTGCCGGGCAGGCGACGATCACCGATGACGCGCTGCGCCAGATCATCCGCGACTACACGCGCGAGGCGGGCGTGCGCAATCTCGAGCGTGAGATCGGCCGTAGCCTGCGCCACGCTGCGCTGCGTATCGCAGAAGGCGCGACCGAGCACGTGGATATCGACGCGGACGCGCTGGACGCGATCCTGGGCCCGCCGCGCTTCGACAACGAGGCGGCGATGCGCACCAGTACGCCAGGCGTGGCCACCGGACTTGCGTGGACGCCGGTCGGCGGGAGCATCCTTTTCATTGAGGCGACCAGTTTCCCGGGCAAGGGCGGGTTGATCCTCACCGGCCAGCTCGGCGATGTCATGCGCGAGAGCGCGCAGGCGGCGCTGTCGATCGTCAAGCACCGGGCGCACGAGCTTGGCATCGACGAAAAGCATCTCGGCCGTCTTGACATCCACATCCACGTGCCAGCAGGAGCCACGCCCAAGGACGGCCCCAGTGCCGGCGTAGCGATGTTCACCGCGCTGGTTTCGCTGCTGACTGCCCGCACCGTGCGCAGCGACACCGCGATGACGGGTGAAATCAGCCTGCGCGGCCTGGTGCTGCCGGTTGGCGGCATCAAGGAGAAGATCGTCGCCGCCGCCGCTGCTGGTATCACGCGGGTCATGCTGCCGGCGAGGAATCGCCGCGATTTCGAAGAAATTCCCGCCGAAGCCCGCGAGCACCTGGAATTCATCTGGCTGGAGCGCGTCGATGACGCGATTGCCGCCGCACTGGAGCCAGCTCATGGCAAAACGGAAACGGAGGCATTCAATGCGATTTGACTTCCTCCCTCCGATGCTCCACCTGCCCTGCCGCTCGCCCTACCCCGGGATCGTCGCCATCCTCGCCCGTCGCGCAGCCGGCTGCCCGGTGGCGCGTTCGGTATCGGGCGCGGATGACTGAGGCCGCCATTGCCACCTTGGGCGTTGGAATCTGTTCAACTTGCAGGCGTGCGTTACCGGGCGCCCCCGACGGGCCGCTACTCGCTATTCGTCGCGGGAAGGCTGGATGGCCGCGATCATGGCGAGCAATTGTTCGCGCAAGGCTTCCAGTGTCGGCGGCGGCAGTGCGATCCGGCAACGCATCTGCTCGGGGACCTTGCCGGCGCGTCGCTTCAGCGCACGGCCTGCGGCTGACAAGGCAATGCGCACACAACGTTCATCCCCGGGATCGCGCGTGCGGGTGATCAGGCCATTGGCTTCCATGCGTTTCAGCAGCGGCGTCAGGGTACCCGAATCGAGCATCAGCCGGGTACCGATCTCGCCCACTGTGCAGGGCGCGTGTTCCCACAGCACCAGCATCACCAGGTACTGCGGATAGGTCAGTCCGAGCCGGTCCAGTGCCGGGCGGGCCAGTCGGGTGACCTGGTTGCTGGCTGCATACAGGGCGAAACACAGCTGCCGCTTCAGGCACAGCGGCGAGCTGTCCGTCATCGATTTGCCAAGCGGCAGTGTGGTGGTTTTCATGGTGTCAGCCTGAACCAAGCCCCGGGCGCAAACAAGCGGCCGACGAACGGGCGATGCTTTCCCAGCCGCTCAGTCGAGCGCCGGATAATCGGTGTAGCCGTGCTCGCTGCCGCCGTAAAACGTGTTCGGGTCAGGTACGTTCAGTGCCGTGTTCTCGCGCAGGCGTCGCGGCAGGTCGGGGTTGGCGAGGTACGGCCGGCCGAAAGCGACCAGGTCGGCGCGACCGCTGGCCACGGCATCGATCGCCATAGCGCGGTCGTAACCATTGTTGACGATCCATGCGCCGTGAAACGGCTTGCGCATCGCCGCATAATCGAACGGTTGCGGATCGCGGTCGCCACCGGTTTCGCCCTCGATCACATGGATGTAGGCCAGCTCGAGCGTGGCCAGACGTTCCACCGAGCGGTTGAACAGAGCCTGCGGATCGCTGTCCGCGACATCGCTGAACGAGGTCAGCGGTGACAGGCGCACGCCGGTGCGGCCGGCACCGATCTGCCGCGCCACCGCGGCAGCCACTTCAAACAGCAGCCGGGTACGGTTCTCGATGCTGCCGCCGTAGGCGTCGGTGCGATGGTTGCTGCGGTCGCGCAGGAACTGGTCGATCAGGTAGCCGTTGCCAGCGTGAATCTCGACCCCGTCGAAACCCGCCTCGCGGGCGTTGGCGGCCGCCTGGCGGTAGCTTTCGATCAACGCGGGTATCTCGGCCAGCTCAAGCGCCCGCGGCTCGGAGACATCGACGAAGCCCTCGGCGACGAATGTCTGGGCTTCGGCACGAATCGCCGAGGGTGCCACTGGCGCCTTGCCGCCGGGCTGCAGCGAGGTATGCGAAATGCGGCCCACATGCCACAGCTGCAGCACGATCTGCCCGCCTTTGGCGTGCACGGCCGCAGTCACCAGTTTCCAGCCTGCGATCTGCTCGGGCGAGTGGATGCCCGGTGTGGCGAAGTAACCCTGGCCTTCGGGGCAGATCTGGGTTGCCTCGGCGATCAGCAGCCCGGCGCCGGCACGCTGCGCGTAGTACGTTGCGCTCATCGCGGTCTGCACGTTGCCGGTGCTGGCGCGGCTGCGCGTCAGTGGAGCCATCACCACGCGGTTGGGCAAGGTCAGCTCGCCGACCTTGATTGGCGTGAACAGAACTTCGGCGCCTGGCTGTGTCGCGACTTGGGCGTTCATGAAATGTCCTTGTAACGGAGGGTGGCGTCTACAGTTCGCATGGTCATCAATTTTATATTTTCTGCAAGAATATTGTGCACAATATATATTGAATATGCTTGATGGGCAAGGATCTTCAATCGTCGGTGAGATGTAAAGTGGACCCTGTTTTGAAGACGGCAGCGGTCCCTATAGCCTTTCGTGCTGACGATATGCCAAGCGACTATTTGCTCAACCCGTGCTCGACTATCTATGTTTGTCGGAGGCTTATCACGCTGCGGAATCCTCCATGTCAGACGCTTCGCCCCGGCTTGCTGCCGTGGGCCGCCTTCGTCTTCTTCGTCGTTACGCGCTGCTGCTGGCGCTGCTGCCGGCGAGCGCCTTCGCCACCAATGGCTATTTCACCAACGGCTCCAGCGTGCAGTCCAACGGTCTGGGCGGTGCCGGTATCGCGTTCCCGGTGGATGCGCTGGCTGGTTACATCAACCCGGCCGGTATCGCGTACGTGGGCAACCGGGTCGATGTGGGGCTGACCGCGTTCCGGCCGGACCGGTCCGCCACGATCAAGGGCAACCTGTACGGCGCCGACGGCACCTATGCCGGCAATGGCGTCAGGTATTTTCTGCTGCCGGAAGCGGGCTACACGCATCAGGTTGCGCAGGATCTGTACTTCGGGCTGTCGTTCTCCGGCAATGGCGGGATGAACACCGGCTACCACGACAACCCGTACGGCGCCTTCGGTGGTCGCGGCGAGGCCGGCGTGAATCTGCAGCAAATCATGCTGATCCCCGCACTCGCCTACAAGGTCACCCCCACGCAGTCCATCGGCATCAGCGCGAACATCGCCTGGCAACGCTTCTACGCCCAGGGCCTGGCGCCGTTCGCGGCGTTCTCGCAGGCGCCGGACAAGGTCAGCAATACGGGCTATTCCAGCGCGGCGGGTGTGGGTGTGCGGCTGGGATGGAATGGCCACTTCGGCGACCGGCTGACGCTCGGTGCCACCTGGGCCTCGAAGATCACCGGCTCGTTCGACGGCTACCGCGGCTTGTTCGCCCAGTCCGGCGGCTTCGATATTCCGCAGAACTTCGGTGTCGGCGCCGCCTATCGCGTGACCTCGGGGCTGACGCTGATTGCCGACGTCCAGCGCATCTTCTACGCGCAGACGCATTCGGTGGGCAACCCGCTGGCCAACCTGCTGCAGGGCAACGCGCTGGGTTCGTCCAACGGCCCGGGCTTTGGCTGGCGCAACATCAATGCCTACAAGCTGGGCGCCAGCTACACCTACTCACCGCAGCTGACCCTGCGCGCTAGCTTCAGTCACGCGCAGCAGCCGATTCCTTCCGGCCAGACCTTCTTCAACATCCTCGCGCCGGGCGTGGTGCAGAACCAGCTCAGCTTCGGCGCCACCTGGCACGCCAGCCGGCGTGGTGAGCTCAGCTTCTACTACAGCCACGCGTTCAGGAAGACCGTCAACGGACACGGCTCGATTCCCCAGCCGTTTGGCGGCGGCGAGGCAGACATCAGACTCAGCGAGGATGCACTGGGCTTCGCCTACGGCTGGAAAACCTGACCCACCGCGGCGTAGTGCAGACCGAAGTGCTCGCCGAGGGCCTCCAACGCATACGTGCCGTTCGCATAGGCGGCGCGCGGACGGGCTGTATGCAGAACTCGCCAGTTCGCGGCGGCGACATCACCCGAGAGAAGCTCGTCCCGATTGACCGGCTCGCAAAGATCGCCCCGACATGCCGAATCGATCGCCATCGTATCGTTGACGAGGGTCGGATCATCACCGCCGGAGGGATCTCCTCGGGGCTGGAAACCGGACTCTACCTGTTGCTGCGTTTCGGCCACGACGAAGCCTTTGTCGATTCCGTCGCGCAGATCATGGAGTACGAGCGCCAGTGGGCGCTGATGAAATCCGATCGCGTGGTTGCGTGAGCAGCGCACCAGGAGCCTGTCCGTGGTGCCCGATTGGCTAGCAGCGACTGCAAGTGGCGCTGCGCGCGCTGTCCCCTGACGGCCTGGATTTTGATGTCGAGTGGCGGCGCAAGCCGCGGCGGCTTGACGACACTCGGCCCCGCACCGACGCCGCCGGCGCTATCGGATCAGCGCACCGCCGTGGCAGCGCGCTGCGCCGCATCAACGCGGCCCCGCACGACCGACACTGGAGCGTGCGCACAAGGTGCACCCGATCACCGCGGTGGAAAACGAGTACTCGCTGTGGACACGCGATCCCGAGGACGGCATGCTTGCCGCCTGCGCGCGGCTCGGTATCGGCGTTGTCGCGTACAGCCCGTTGGGGCGCGGTTTTCTTGGCGGCAGCATTCGCGCCAGCGACGATCTTGTCGCCCACGACGCGCGCCGTGAGCACCCGCGTTTCCAGGGCGAAAACCTCACTCGCAACCTGCGCCTGCTCGCCATGCTGGAGCAACTGGCCCAGGCCCGGGGTTGTACGGCGGCGCAGCTGGCACTGGCCTGGCTACTGACCCGCGGCCCGTATGTGCTCCCGATTCCGGGCACCAAGCACGTGCCGTACCTCGAGCAGAACATCGCTGCAGCCGACGTGCAGCTGAGCGCCGACGATCTGGCGCAGCTTGACGCGGCGTTCCCGGCGGGAGCCGCCGCGGGAGCGCGTTACGGACGCAGCGGCATGCACTTCCTGGGTCGCGAAGTCGACACATCTTCACGCGGCGACGAGCACTGACGAGCGCTGCAAGAATGACGTCAGGGACAATGTTGGCGCATTAACCTTCAGACCCAGTTTCTCGGCGATGTCGCCGGTGCGGTGGGGATCGGGACCAAGCTCCACCATGGCCCGCAAAAAGTGCTTTTCGCCCGGGGTGAGGCGTTCGTAGCGAACGCGGAATAAAATGGCGCGCCAGTCATCCGACTGATGCGCCATTTGCGCAGTGCCGATGCGGCACGACCTGTTGTGCCCTTACCTCAGGATGGCCGCCGGATCCTGCGCCCCTTTCAACGCGCTGCACAGCTGGATCGATTCGCTGGTCTGTGCCAGGCCGCGCGTTATACCCGCCGCATCATTCATGCGCGGCTTGAAGAACGCCTGCAAGCGCTCGACCTCGGGGGTGGAGCAGCCGCCGCCAGCGGCCAGACGTGGCAGGTAGCCACCGGCGAAGCTGCCGGTACGGTCGAGCACCTGCTGGTAGTGGCCGATGAACCACTGCCACATCGCGTCACGACCGGCAAGGGTGTCGCGGCCGCCCATCAGCAGCGAACCCATCTCGCCAAGCTTGACCTGCTTGTCCAGCGCGAAGTCGCGCACTTGCGTGGCCAGCGTCGGATCTTCCACCCTGGCAAGTCCGCCGAGGATGCCATTGCGCAACGCCGCGTCGCTGGTCCTGGGCAACGCGGCGATCAACGCATCGACGGCAGGCTTGCCCTGCGTCTGCACCGCCACGCCCAGCGCAGCGCCGAGCAGGTCCGGATCGGCAGCGGCGAAATCCAGGCTGCCATCGGCGCCGGACTTGAGTACTGCCTCGCCCTGCTTGAGCAACACCGCGCGCACTTCGGGCACCTTGAAATCGAAGGCGAGCGCGCTGGCCAGGGTGCTGCGCAACAGCGAGGCGTCGTCAGATTCGCCCGCCTTGCGCTGATAGCCGAGCTCTCGCAGGCGCGGCAGCCAGGCTGCCTTCACCCACGCGGTGAGGCGCGCACGCTGTGCGTCGGTGCGCACCTCGTGCTGACTGATCCATTTCAACTGGCCCAGGGGCGCGGTCGCCACTTCGCGGACCTTCGACGCGGCCAGCGGCTTGAAGGCGGCGAGCACAGCGCCGGCATCGAGATCGCCACGGCGGAAGCTGGCACCGACGGCATCGGCATAAGCCAGTTGTTCGGCGTCGCTGAGCTTGCCGATTTCGGCGGTGAGTCGGCCAAGCGCCGGCTCGCCCAGGCTGAAACGGTAATAGCCGCTAGCATTGGCGTTGGGCATGATCCAGGTCGGCGTACTGGCACCGGCCAGCACCATCGAGCCGGTGGCCTTGTCGAGCATCTCGCAGCCAACCTTGCTGCCCCCGGCGGTGCCGTAGCGCACGCACACCGGCACGCCCCAGGTACGCTTCGCGTCGCCCTTGCTGCCCAGCGGCAGATAGCGGCTCTGGCTCAGTTGCAGCACGGTCTTGCCGGCCTTGTGCATCAGCCTGGTTTGTATGTAGGGCACACCGGACTGGTCGAGGAAGCTGTTGAACGCGTGCTTGAACGCATCGCCCTTGCCGGCGGCGGTGGCGATGGCGCCGACCAGGTCGCTGGCCGTGGCGTTGCCGAACTTGTGCGCCTGAATGTAGGCCCGCATGCCTTTCTGAAAGGTCTTTTCGCCGACATAGTTTTCAAACATGGCGATCACGCCGGCACCCTTCTGGTAAGTGATGCCGTCGAACGCGGTGAGGATGTCGCCGTTGCCGGTGATCGGCTGGCGGATGCTGCGCGCGCTGACCAGCGCATCGCTGTTCATCGCGCCTTCCGCGCCGCGTACGCGATCGAGGTCGGCGCGGTATTCGGGGTGTACCTCCATGGTGACCTTCTGCTGCATCCAGGTGGCGAAGGCTTCGTTTAGCCAGATGTCGTTCCACCATTCCAGGGTCACCGTGTCGCCGGTCCACTGGTGCGCCAGTTCATGCGCGGTGACATTGAACGAGCCACGCACGTTGCGCGCGGGGGAGTCCTTGTCGAGCAGCAGCAGCCAGTCACGGAAGGTGACCAGGCCGGCGTTCTCCATCGCACCGGCGGCGAAATCCGGCGCGGCGAGCAGATCGAGCTTGTCCCACGGATAGCCGAAGCCGTAGTAGTTCTCCAGCGCATGGATGATGCTCGGCGTCTCGCTCAGCACATGTTGCATGTGATGCGCCTGGCCCGCCGGCGCGATGCCGCGCAACGGCAGCGGCTTCGCGCGATACGCATCCGGCGCGATGTCCGGCGCATTGGCGATGCTCCACGGACCGACACCAAAGGCGACCAGATAGGTCGGCAGCGGCCGAGTCGGGGCGAAGGTCAGCATCTTCCAGCCCTTGCCGGCCGGCGTTTCGCTGACCTGACTGGTATTGGCCACGCCGACCTCGTTGCCCGGAATGGTCAGGCTGATGTCAAACGGCGTCTTGAAACCGGGCTCGTCGAAGCTGGGGAACGCATAGCGCGCACTGATCGGCTCCATCTGCGTCATCGCATACGGCTGGCCCTTGGCGCTGACCTTGTACAGACCCTGCAGCTGCGCGTTGAGCGGCGCGCTGTACTCGAACTTCAGGCGCAGTTCCTGCGGCTTCAGCATGCTGCCAAAATCCACCCGCACCACACCGGCCCTGGAGTCGACATCGACGTACTTGCCCTCGTGCTGCTTGCCGGCGGCGTCGGTGATCGTCACCTTCGACACCTTCAGCTCCTTGCCGTCCAGCCACAGGTGATCCGACGCCTTGGTCAACTTCACCTTGATCGTGGTGGTGCCGGAAAAATCCTGCTGCGCGGGATCGACCTTGAATGCGATCTGGTAGGACTGCGGTATTGCCCATCCGGGTAGACGGCCCTGCGGGGCCTGGTCCGCAGTGGCGGCGAACGCGGTGGCGCAGCAAGTGGCCAGCGCAGTAAACAGCAATGGGCGAACGAGACGGCGCATGCGAGGACTCCGGTGACACAACGGAAAAGTGCCACCATAGGGTTCGCACGACCATGCGGCACAGTGCCAGAAGGCACAGCCGCAGCGCAGCAATGAGCCCCGGTGCGATTGCGCGCACGAAGGTCAACCTGGCTCGGCGCTTCGGCGCAAAAAGAACTGGCGGCGCGGACAGGATCGCCGCCGGTGGGTGCAACCCGCGCGCCTGCGGGGAAGTGGGGGTTCCGGCGCGCAGTCATCGCAACGGATACGAGGTGCAGGTCAGGGTACCCCAGTGTATTGTCCCAATTGATTGTTGGCATCACCACTATAGCCTTTGCCTATTGTCTGAACGGGCCTGCCCATGAACCTTCGCGATCTCCAGTATCTCGTCGCACTCGCCGAACTCCGGCACTTCGGCCGCGCGGCGGAGGCCTGCTTCGTCAGCCAGCCGACCCTGTCCACCCAGATCAAGAAACTGGAGGAAGAACTCGGCGTGCCGCTGGTTGAACGCACCCCGCGCAAGGTGCTGCTGACCGAAGTGGGTCGCGACATCGTGCTCCGCGCGCGCGACGTGCTCGGTGGCGTCGAACAGATCCGTGCGGTGGCGCGACGCACGCTCGACCCGGAATCCGGTACGGTGCGGCTGGGCATCTTCCCCACCCTGGGGCCGTACCTGCTCCCGCACGCGCTGCCGCGGGTGCGCGCGGCCTTCCCCAAGCTCGAATTGCTGCTGGTCGAGGAAAAGACCGAAGCCGTCCTGCGCCTGCTGCGCGAAGGCCGACTCGATGCCGGCATCCTCGCGCTGCCCCTGCACGAGGACAGCATGCACAGCGAGTTCCTGTTCGAGGAGCCATTCCTGCTAGCGGTTTCCGAGGAGCACCCGCTGGCGCGCAAGCAGGGCCTGCTCAAGCTGCGCGACCTGTCCAACCAGAACCTGCTGTTGCTGGAAGACGGCCACTGCCTGCGCGACCAGGCGCTGGAGGTCTGCCACCTGGCCGGCGCCAGCGAGCACAGCGGTTTTCGCGCCACCAGCCTCGAGACGTTGCGCCAGATGGTGGCCGCGAACGTCGGCATCACCCTGCTGCCGGTGATGGCGGTGAAGCCGCCGGTGGCGCCGGTGGACGGCCTGCACCTTATCGAGTTCAAGGGTCACCCGCCGAGCCGGCGCATCGCCATGGTCTGGCGCAAGAGCTCGGCGATGGACGCATTCCTGCAACGGCTGGCCGATGTTTTGCGACACCTGCCAGCCGAACTGCTCGACGCACAC
The DNA here is from genome assembly GCA_004298505.1 of Rhodanobacter sp. GTDB lineage: Bacteria > Pseudomonadota > Gammaproteobacteria > Xanthomonadales > Rhodanobacteraceae > Rhodanobacter. Next base: position 31,187 of record SCRO01000096.1, on the reverse strand, counting down.
CTTGCCGCCACCCCGATGCCAGCGTGCAGCGGGGTCGGAGTGCCGTTTCGTCAAGACGAAAAAACACTCTGACACCCTCTGGCCCTACTCCCCACGCTCACCACGAGATCACCCCGCCGCCGGCAGAACGGCAGAATAGTCGAGCGCAGATACCTCCTGCAGGCGGTCATCGCGCTGCCGCCACGCTGCGCAACGCCGGGCGACCCCAACTACGGCATCCTGCAGAACAAGTACCTCTCGTCACACGCCGAACTGCGCAGCTTCGACAGCACGTTCAAGTTCAACGATGATGGCACGCTCAGCTACTCCCAAACCCTCGTCCTGAAGCTCGCGGCGCAGGGTGGCAAGGAGATGGCCCACACAGCGGTTGACACCAGGGGCGATCCATACATAGGGCGGGCACTGCCCGCCGCTTCTGCTTGGCGAGCACCTGAACCTGATCTTCGAGGATCGCCTGACCGTGCAATACCAGGTACAGGAGATGCTGCGCGTCGAGCGCATCTTCGAGGCCGCGGACATCCAGGCAATGATCGACGACTGGAAGGCCGGCGCACCGGTCACGCCGGCCTCCACGTTGCCGGCGATGCCGGTCACGGCGCCCAATTAAGGAATTCCCGATCCCGCGTCGCGAGATCGAAACCTCCAGCGCCAACATGCACATGATCCCCGCCGACCCCGGCGTAAAGCGCCAGCTGGAACGCATCCACACCGGCCAGGTCATTCGCCTCGAAGGTTTCCTGGTCGACGCCAGCCGTCCCGGCGGTTGGCACCGGAAGACCTCGATGACCCGCAACGATACCGGCACGGGCGCGTGCGAGTTGATCTATGTGGAGAGCGTGGAGATCTCGCCAGGCCAGTGAAGCCGTCACCCGCGCGGATGGTGTTGCGCATGCAGCCGTTTCAGCCCCTCTTTCGCCACCAGGGTGTAGATTTGCGTGGTGCTCAGCGAGCTGTGGCCGAGCAGCATCTGCAACGCACGCAGGTCGGCGCCGTGGTTGAGCAGATGGGTGGCGAACGAGTGACGCAATACATGGGGTGAGATGCGTTTGGAATGGATGCCAACCTGCAGCGCGTAGCGCTTCACCAGGAGCCAGAACATCTGCCGGCTCATGCCCTCGCCGCGCTGGCTCAGAAACAGCGCCGCCGGCTGCCGGCCCTTGGCCAGCGCGGGGCGGGCGACCGCGAGATACGCGCCGATGCGCTCCAGCGCCACCTCGCCGACCGGCACCAGCCGATCCTTGCCGCCCTTGCCGGTGACGCGCAGCACGCCCTGGCGGATGTTCAGCGCAGCCAGCGGCAGTTCGACCAGTTCAGACACGCGCAAGCCGCAGGCGTACATCAGCTCGAGCATGGCGCGATCGCGCAGGCCCAACGTGGTACCGAGGTCCGGTGCCAGCAGCAAGCCCTCGATCTCGCGCTCGGCCAGTGCCTTGGGCAGGCTGCGCGGCATCTTCGGGCGCTCGATCAGCAAGGTGGGATCGACGAAATCCGGCTCGTCACGAACCACGAAGGCGTAGTAGCGGCGAAACGCCGACTGCCGCCGCGCGATCGAACGGACGGCTGCCGACCGGGCGCCGTGATAAGCGGAAATTTCCTCGCGCGTGGCGGAATGCAGATCGCGGCCACGCACGGCCAACCACTTGGCCAGCGCCTCCAGGTCGCGCCGGTACGCTTCCAGCGTACGCTCGGCCAGGCCATCCTCCGACCACACCCGTTCGAGAAACGCGGCGATGCTGCGCCGGTCGGCTTCGGCGATACTGGCGGGGTTTTCTTCTTTCTTCATGCGCACGATGCTGACCATCGCGCGCGCTCCACGCAAGCGATCCGAAGCCGATGTTCACTGTTCCCGACAGCGATTCCCCACTGCCCTGCCCGCTGTGGCGCCGTCTGCTGGCGCTGCTCTACGACCTGTTGATCGTGGTGGCGATCGTGATGGCGGTGGGACTGCTGTGCCAACTGGCGACCGGCGGCCAGCTGATCCGCACCGCCGGGCACGCAGTGATCCCGGCCTGGTATCGACCGTTGCAGGCTTTGGTGGTGTCGGCGTATTTCATCAGCTCCTGGCTGCTCGGCGGGCAGACCGTAGGCATGCGGCCGTGGCGGATCCGGCTGACCCGCTCCGACGGCGGCAGACCGACCCTGCAACAGGCGGTGCTGCGCCTGCTGGTGGCAGCGGCGCCGCTGCTGGCACTGATGCTGGCGCCGACGCTGGGCATGGGAATCACGCTGTGGACGTTGCTGGCAGCGTGGGCGGTCTGGTTCGCGGTCGCGCTGGCCGACCCGCGCCGGCGCGCACTGCACGACATCGTCGCCGCCACCGAGCTGCGCGGCCCGGGCTGAACTTCACACGGCGCTCAGTGCCTGCACGTTTCAATGCACCGATACCATTACCGCACCCCATCGCAAGCCGCAGCGACGCCGAACTGATCCGCAGCAACCGCGGTTTCTACGAGTCGCTGTGGGCGCAGGCGAAACTGATCGAGCCGTCGCGTATCGACGAATTGCTGTTGCGCTGTCGCTTTGTGGAATGAGACACAAGTCCCGTCTCGTCTCTGCGGCGTCGCAACACGACAGCGGCAAACCCGCTAAGATGCAAACGTTTCCGTTTCAGGGTCACCCCTTTAGATGCTCTACCAAATTCATGAATGGCAACGCTCGCTACTCGGCCCATTGAGCTATTTCGCCGAGGCCAACGCGCGCATGCTCGGTGCCTCCAGCAACCCGTTCGCCCAGTTTCCCGGCATACCGCGGCTGGCCGCCGGCAACGAGCTGATCTACCGCCTCGGCAAGAATTACGAGAAGCCCGAATTCGGCATCCATGCCGCCACCGCGCACGACCACGAGATCGCGGTGATCGAGCGCGTGGCGATGGCCAAGCCGTTTTGCCAGCTGAAGCGCTTCAAGCGTTTCAGCGACGATCTGGCCACCATCGAGAAGATGAAGCACGACCCGATCGTGCTGGTGGTGGCGCCGCTTTCCGGCCATCACGCGACCTTGCTGCGCGACACAGTGCGCACCCTGCTGCGTGATCACAAGGTATACATCACCGACTGGGTCGACGCGCGTATGGTGCCGGCGGACGAAGGCACCTTCAGCCTGGATGACTACGTCGGCTACATGGAGGACTTCATCCGGCATATCGGCGCCGAATCGCTGCATGTGATTTCCGTGTGTCAGCCCACCGTGCCGATGCTGGCGGCGGTGTCGCTGATGGCCTCACGCGGCGAGGCCACTCCGCGCAGCCTGACCATGATGGGCGGGCCGATCGACGCGCGACGCAGCCCCACCAGCGTCGACAACCTGGCCACGCGCCAGCCGCTGTCCTGGTTCAAGGGCAACGTGATCCATACCGTGCCGGCGAACTACCCGGGCCACGGACGTGAGGTCTATCCCGGGTTCCTGCAGCACGCCGGCTTCATCACGATGAACCCCGGCCGCCACGTGAATTCGCACTGGGACTTCTACCAGAGCCTGCTGCGCGGCGACCAGGAAGACGCCGAGACGCACCGCAAGTTCTACGATGAGTACAACGCCGTGCTGGACATGCCGGCGGCGTTTTACCTGGATACGATCGAGAAGGTCTTCCAGGACTGCCTGCTGCCGCGCGGCCTGTGGGACGTGGCTGGCGAACGGGTGGACCCTGGCGCGATCAGGCGCAGCGCGTTGCTGACCATCGAAGGTGAGCTGGACGACATTTCCGGTCTCGGCCAGACCGAGGCGGCACACGACCTGTGCTGCAACATCCCGGCGAATCGGCGTGCCCACCAGGTAATCCCGGGTGCCGGTCACTATGGCATCTTCAGCGGTCGACGCTGGCGCGAGACGGTCTATCCGCAGGTGCGCGACTTCATCCGCCAGTTCGACCAGCCAGTCGCGGCAGCAAAGTTGGTGCGAGGCGCCGGGGATGCGCCGGTGGCAGCCTGAGGGAGCCGCCTCACTGCCCTGGCAGCCCCCACAGCGCGTGGTCGAGATCGCCGTCCAGGCCGAACCGCGACAGCGGCACGCGGCCGTTGCAGACCTCGACGCCTTCGGCACGCAGTCGTCGACACTGTTCGCGAAATCCGCGACTGCCCGGCGGCATGGCGATTTGCCCGCTGGCGCGGAGCACGCGGAACCACGGCAATTGCATACCTTCCGGCACCTCGCCCAGCAGGCGCCCCACCAGTCGCGCCCGACCCGGCACGCCGGCGCGCGCGGCGATCGCGCCGTAGCTGGCCACGCGACCGGGCGGGATCGCGGCGATGGCGGCGTAGATGCGGGCATTGCGATCTTGCATGTGGACTCCGGCGGGACGACGCAACTCGGCATGTCATCGGTGACAGAGTAACCTTGGGTTCTTTCCACGGAAACGGCACCATGCGCCACTTTGAAGCCGTGCGCTCCCACATCGGCAGCACTTACCCATTGCATCACAACGATCCGTACCTGATCAGCTTCGAGCTGAACCTGGGGCAGGATCGCCACCAGGACATCTACCTGGCCGAGCTGGAGGGCGAATCCGGGCGCCGCTACCTGCGGGTGTCCACTCCGATCGGCCCGCTCGCCGGTACCGACCCGCAGCGCTGTCTGCGCTTCAACTGGCAACAGCGCACCGGTTTCCTGGCGGTGGCCGACCTCGACGGATCACCCTATCTGCACCTGTGCGAAAACCGGCTGTACGAGTTTCTCGACGCCACGGAGCTGGAGCGGGTGATCCACTCACTGGGCTCGCTGGGCGATCAACTGGAGCAGGTGATCGCCCGCGGCGACGATACGTTGTAGCAGGGCCAGCCGGCAGTGGTGCCGGTCAGAACACCAGCCTGAACCCCAGCACGAACCCGGAGGCCAGCAAGGCGGTGATCGGCAAGGTCAGGATCCACGCCCACACCATGCGCTCGACCACCGACCAGCGGATCGCATTGAAGCGCTTGGCGGCGCCGACGCCCATGATCGAGGCGGACACGTTGTGGGTGGTCGACACCGGGATGCCGAATATCGACGCGGTGAGAATGACCAGTGCGGAACTCGTTTCGGCAGCGAAGCCGTTGATCGGATGCAGCTTGACCATCTTGTGACCCAGCGTCTTGATGATGCGCCAGCCGCCGCCGGCGGTACCGGCCGCCATGGTCAGCGCCGAGACCACCTTGACCCACACCGGAATGACGAAACCGCCGGTGGGGTCCTCGTTGATACGCAGGAAGGAAAACAGCCCCGGCAGATGATCGAACTGGTGCGCCGTGGTGGCGCCGGCCAGCGCCAGCGCGATGATGCCCATGCTTTTCTGCGCATCGTTCATACCGTGCGCCACGCCCATCGCACTGGCCGAAAGGATCTGTACCTTGCCGAAGAAGAAGTTGACAAATGGGGTACGCCCGAAGCGGCGCGACCAGCCGTGCCGGTTCGCGAACCAGGCCAGCAGCGCATACAGCGCGCCCATCAGGATGAAACTGATGATGAACCCGGCCACCGGCGACAGCACCATCGGAATGATCACCTTGGGAATCACGCCCTGGCCTTTCACCCAGCCGCCCTGCTCCCAGATGACCGAACCAAAATTGTTGCCCGAGGCGGCGATCGCCGCACCCACCAGCGCGCCGATCAGGGCGTGGCTGGAGCTCGACGGCAGGCCCAGCCACCAGGTGATCAGGTTCCACACGATCGAAGCCAGCAACGCGCAGATCAGCAACTGCGAGCTCATCTCGATCACCCCGGCATTGATCAGCCCGGAGGCGATGGTGGCCGCCACCGCCGTGCCGAGGAAGGCACCGGCGAGGTTGGTGCCGGCGGCCATCAACACGGCCTGCGCGGGAGTGAGCACCTTGGTTGCCACCACCGTGGCGATCGAATTGGCGGTGTCGTGGAAGCCGTTGATGTAGGTGAACACCAGGGCGATCACCACCACCGCGATCACCACACTCATGCGTCGCTCCCGACGGCAATGGAATAGCTGCAAAACGGCATCGGCGCGGCTTCGCGAAGCGGATTGCGCTGGGTCACGGCGACGCCCTCAGGAGTTTTTCAGCACGATCGAATAGACGACGTTGCCGACGTCGCGGCACTTGTCGATGGCCTTCTCGATCAGCTCGAACAGATCCTTGGCCAGCATCGCGCGCATCGTGTCATTGCCTTCGACATACAAGGTGCGGTACGGCGCCAGCAGCATACGGTCGCCCTCCGACTCCAGCGCCTGCAGCCGGTCCTGCAGCTTCCTCACGCGGTCGATGCGCAGGCCGCGGCGCAGCTCGCCGATCATCTCGACCACCACTTCGCTGGAACGCAGCAGCACCTGCGCACGCTGGGCGAAATCCACCCCGGCCAGACGCGTGGCCACGATCTCGTAGCGTTCGGCGAACTTCTCGATGGTCTTGGGGATCTTGTACAGCGAGGAATTGAGCGACTCGATGTCCTCGCGGTCCAGCGCGGTCACGAAGGTATTCACCAGCCCCTCGCTGATCTGCGCCGCCAGGTCCTTCTCGCGCGCCCGGGTCGCGGCAAACGACGCCATCACTGCGTCCTGGTCCGGCTTGGTCAGCAGATCCTGCAGAGCCTTGGCGCTCTCGCAGGCGGTAGCCGCGCTCTGTTCCAGCAGGCCATAGAACTTGTCGCCTTTGCCGAAAATCGTCTGCAAAGAAAACATGCGCGTCGTGTCCAGGAGAACGGGATGGCGCTGATGGTACAGGACGCCTATGTTGCCATGCACCAATAACAGGATGAAGTGCGGGTGCCACTACCCTTACACTGTAGCGATGCAAGCGCCGCCATCTTCGCCCCGATGCTGACTGAAATCGCGTTCGTCATCGTGCTTTCGTTATGCAACGGCTTCTTTGCGCTGTCGGAGATGGCGCTGGTGGTCTCGCGCAAGAGCCGGCTCAAGCAGATGGCCCGGACCAGCCGCAAGGCCGCACTGGCGCTGCGTCAAGCCGAGGCGCCGGAATATTTCCTGTCTACCGTGCAGGTCGGCATCACCATGGTGATGCTGATCACCGGCGCCGTGGCTGGCGACGCGCTGGGTGCCCACATCGCCAACGCGCTGCAGGGCGACCGCCTGGGCTGGCTGCTGCCGTACGCACGCGTCATCGGCATCATGCTCGGCTTCCTGCTGATCTCGTTCCTGCAAGTGGTGATCGGCGAACTGGTGCCCAAGCGGCTGGCGCTGGCGGCACCCGAGAAACTTTCGTCCTATGTGGCGATTCCGATGCTGGTGCTTTCGCGGGTCGCTGCGCCGTTCGTATGGCTGCTGAACGTCTCCAGCAACCTGCTGCTGCGGCTGTTGCGGGTCAACCAGCAACGTCGTGGCGTAGTCACCGAGGACGAGATCCGCCTGCTGGTCGCCGAGAGCGCCGAACAGGGCGTGCTGGATGCGGACGAGCACAACATGGTCAACCGCGTGCTGCGCCTGGGCGATCGCACGGTCGACAGTGTGATGACCCCACGCATGCGCATCGCCTGGCTGGACATGGCCGCGCCGCGCAAGGAGAACATCGAGGTCATGCGGCAGACCCCGTATTCGCGCTATCCGGTGTACCGCGGCGACGAAAGCGACGTGGTGGGCGTGGCCGAGGTCAAACGGCTGCTGCACAGCTTCGCCGAGGGCAGCCCGGATCTCTTCAGTCACCTGTCGCGGCCGCTGTTCGTGCCGGCCACCGCCCGCGCGCTGGACCTGCTGGAGGAGTTTCGCGACGCCGCGACACCACTGGCGCTGGTGGTGGACGAATACGGCGACATCGAAGGTGTGGTCACCGTCAACGACCTGCTGGCGGCGGTGGTCGGCGTCAGCCAGCTCGGCCACGGCGGCAGCGAGGACAGCCCGATCACGCAACGCCCCGACGGCAGCTGGCTGGTCGACGGCAGCCTGTCCACCGACGACCTGCGCGAGTTGCTGCGCAGCAACGAATTGCCAGGCGAAGAGGAACACGATTTCCGCACCGTCGCCGGCATGGTGATGACCGCGCTCGGCCACGTGCCACAGACCGGCGAGGTCTTCACCTGGCGCGACATCCGCTTCGAGGTGGTCGACCTCGACGGCGCCCGCATCGACAAGCTGCTGATCACCCCCGCCCCCGAAACGCCCGACCCGGCCAAAACGTAGGGCGGGCATTGCCCGCCGCTCCCGCGCGGCCAATGGAGTACCGGAAAGCCGGCGGGCAGTGCCCGCCCTACCGCAAGGTCAAAGCCGGCTACCTGCCTTCGCCTGCGCGGCCATGCGCTGCGCGTCGGCCAGGATGCCGTGCAGCACGCGCAGCTCGTGTTCATCCGGCCGGGCGCGCTGGAACAGCTTGCGCAGGCGCAGCATGATGGTGGTGGCCGCGCGACCCTTGTGGAACTCGATGTCGTCCAGCGTCTGCGCCAGGTGGCGGTAGAACTGTTCCATCTGCGTCGCTTCGGCGGGTGGTTCGTCGTGTTCGGGGGGTGCTGCCGGCAGGTTGTCTCCGAGCATCGCCACACGCAGCTCATAGGCCATGACCTGTACGGCCTGCGCCAAGTTGAGTGAACTGAAATCGTCCACGCTGGGGATGCGCACCATCGCGTGGCAATACGCCAGCTCCGCGTTCTCCAGACCACTGCGCTCGTTGCCGAACACCAACGCCACCTGCTCGCCGCGAGCTGCCGCCGCCAGTACCTGCAGCGCCGCTTCACGCGGGCTGAGCTCCGCCAGGGTCACCCCGCGCCGGCGCGCCGACAGGCCCAGCGCCAGGTTGCAGCCCACCAGTCCAGCGACCAGTTCGGCATGCACGCGCGCATTGGCCAGCACCTCGTCGGCACCGGCGGCCAGCGCATTCGCCTCGCGGTCGGGGAAACGCGCCGGCATCACCAGCTCCAGCCGCTCGAAACCCATCGTGCGGATGGCCCGCGCCGCGCTGCCGATGTTGCCGGGATGGGAGGTGCGCACCAGCACGAAACGCAGGCGGGCAGCGAGGTCGGAAAGGTCGGGCATGGGTGGAGTGGCTTGGCGGCGGGAACGCCCAAGGATAACGGACGGGGGGCGGTGCCGGCGCACCTCTGCTAGAATCGGCTGCTGCAATCTTCGCTCTCTTCCAAAGTCGAAACCATGGCCAGACCACACGTCACGATCGCGGCGCGCGCCGCGCGTTCTGCAGGCAATGTGATCCTGCGCTACATGAACCGCATCGACGGGCTCAACGTCGTCGAGAAGCAGCAGTGGGATTTCGTCTCCGAGGTCGACAAGCTGGCCGAAGCGGAAATCATCAAGGAACTGCGCCGTGCCTACCCCGACCACGCCATCCTCGCCGAGGAAAGCGGCCAGACCGGCAAGGGCCCGCTGACCTGGGTGATCGACCCGCTCGACGGCACCCACAATTACCTGCGCGGCATCCCGCATTTCAGCGTCTCTATCGCGCTGCTGGACAAGGGCGTGCCGATCCACGCCGTGGTATTCGACCCGCTGCGCGACGAGCTGTATACCGCTAGCAAGGGCGACGGCGCCTACCTCAACGACCGTCGCATGCGCGTGGGCAAGCGCGAAAATCTGGAAGGCGCGATGATCGCCACCGGCTTCCCGTTCCGCCAGCGTGAACACCTCACGGCCCAGCTCGACATGACCCGCGCCATCCTCGGCCAGGCCGAGGACATCCGCCGCTCCGGTTCCGCCGCACTGGACCTGGCCTACGTCGCCGCCGGCCGCTACGACGGCTACTTCGAGATCGGCCTGAAGCCGTGGGACCTGGCTGCCGGCGTGCTGCTGGTGCATGAGGCGGGCGGACGCTACTGCGACTTCGCCGGCCGCGACGGCATCCCGGAAAGCGGCAACCTCGTCGCCGGCAACCTCAACGTGGCCAAGGCGATGGTCGATGCGATCGGGCAGCAGGCGACGCCGGGATTGCTCAAGGCCTGATGAACCGACTCGCGCGGCGACGGGGCGGCGGCAGCTTTCGCAGCCTCTGAGCAAGCTTGAGCGTGGCGACGTCCGTTCAGCCGGACGCGGCCGCCACCGGGTAGCGCCTTTGCCACGAATAGTTCGCGGCGGAATTTTGAGTCCGGGTGGGTGCTGGTGTACCGCATCAATTGTTTCGACGGTTCCGAGACCTGTGTGTTGCACTCATGAATGAGAGATCGGAAGCGAGCCCCGCGCGATCGGGTGTGCGCATGCATAAGACTCCAGGAACGTCGTGAAGCCGTGCAGGACCTCAGACGAGTTGTCGGCTGCCCAGATTGCGAAAGTCGGAATCGTGTCTTCGACATCGACCAATGGCTTGACGACGACGCCCGTCATCTTCGTACTGCGCGCGCACCCAGCATAGACACTCACACCGACTCCGGCGGCAACCATCCCGAAAATGCCCGTGCTGTTCGACGCTTGCTGGACGATGTTAGGAAAGAATCCGGCGTTGTGGCACGCAGGGAAAAGCAGCCGGCGAAACGTACTGAATGTCTCTTCGGTGCCGAGGACGAACGGTTCGCCAGCCAAGTCCGACAGGCGCAGCTCCGGGCGCGCCGAGAGTGGATGGGTACTCGGAAGTAGCGCCACAAAGTCGTTCCGCTCGAACAGGAAGTTGCGGACTTTCTGGCTCCGCAACTCGCCAATGGTGAAGCCGATGTCTATCGTGCCCTGCAGTACCGCGACGCGTTGTTGCGCGCTGGGCGCGTATTCGAGGTCCATGACGACTCTTGGATACTGCTTCTGATAGCTCTGCAGCAGCGCCGGCAGCCCGCCGCTGATCGCGAAGTTCATGTACCCGAGGCGTAATCGCCCGCCGCGTCCCCCCACCGCATCGAGAGCTGCGGTTTCGGCGCGGTCGAAGTGGCTGAGCGCAGTTCGGCACTCGCTGGCAAAAGCCTCGCCAGCCGAAGTCAGACGGACACGCCGCGTCGAGCGCTCAAGCAGAGGTGTACCAACTGCGCGTTCCAACGCACGGATGCTGCGACTCAGCGCTGGCTGGCTGGTGAACAGGCGATCCGCGGCGCGGCGGAAGTGCAATTCGGCGGCCACCGCCAGGAAAGCGCGGGCCTGACGCATCTCAAACTTCGGGAGCCGAGGCAGCTGATCTGAACTCATTGAAATTGACTCGCAAAAACGGGCGTCATGACGTCTCCCGCCCCTCAGCGCGCAGGACCTCGCGCAGGAATGGAATGGTGACCCGACGCTGCGCCGCCAGCGAGGCCTGATCCAGCCGATCCAGCAGATCCAGCAATGCCCCGAGATCGCGGGCATAGCGCGCAAACAGCCAATCCAGCACGCTGTCGTCCAGCTCGATGCCCCGCGCGCGCGCGCGCGCGCGGAGCACGGCGCGGCGCTCGTGGTCATCCAGCGGCTTGAGCGCGAACTGGGTGCAGGCGCCGAGGCGCGAGCGCAAATCGGGCAATTCGATGCCGAGCCGGGTCGGCGTGGCATCGGCCGCAAACAGCAGCGTGTTGCCGTCCGCCCTGGTGCGGTTGTAGAGGTCGAACAAGGCGTGCTCGGCCTGCTGGTTGCCGGCGATCGCGCCAAGGTCGTCCAGCGCCAGCAGTTCGCTGCCGGCGACAGCGCACAACGCGGCGGCGTGATCGCTCAGCGTGGCCAGCGGCAGGTATTGCGCACGCCGCCCGGCTGCCGTTGCAGCCTGGCAGGTTGCCAGCAGCAGGTGGCTGCGACCGCTGCCGCTGGCGCCGTGCAAATAAATCCACGGTGCGCCAGGTTCGACCGCCAGCGTTCGCACCGCATCCAGCGCCGCGGCGTTCGCGCCGGCCTGGAAATGTTCGAAGCGTTGGCGGCGCGGCCAGCGCAGCGCCAACGGCAACTGCGGATTCATTCGTCGGGCCGGCCGCGCGGCGTAGACACCACGATCGTGTCGGGGTCGACCTTGCCATCCGGGGACACGTCGACGTCGACTTCGGCAATCACCGGATCCTCCGATCCCTGTTCGGTATACAGCTCGCTCATCCGGTAACGTTCGATCAGGTAGCGCAGCAACACGATGATCACCGACGCGGCCGGGAGGGCAAGCAACACGCCGAGGAAGCCGAACAGATAGCCGCCGGCAAGCACGGCAAAAATCACCGCCACCGGGTGCAGCCCGATCTTGTCGCCAACCAGCTTGGGCACCAGCACGTAACCTTCCAGCAGCTGGCCCACCGCGAACACGGCGCACACCAGCAGCACGTGGGTCCAGTCGCCGAACTGCACCAGCGCGGCGATGATCGCGGCGATGAAACCAACGATGAAACCCAGGTACGGCACGAAGCTGAGCAGCCCCGCCAGCATGCCAATCAGCAGCCCGACCGAAAGACCCGCAAGTTCCAGGCCGGCCCCGTAGAACACCCCCAGCACCAGCATCACCAGCAGCTGGCCGCGCACGAAGGCGCCCAGGATCTTGTCCGATTCACGCACCAAGCGCGCGATGGTCGGCTGCAGCGAGCGCGGCAGCATGCCATCGATCCTTGCCACCAACCGATCCCAGTCGCGCAGCAGGTAGAACGCCACCACCGGGATGAGTACCAGGTTGGTCAGCCACACGACAATGCCCACGCCCGAGCGCGATACCTTGCCTAACACCATGGTGGCGACATCGCCGATCGAGCCGATGTGCGTCTTGATCATCTGCAGCAGGCGATCGCTGTCGAACGTGTGCGGGTCCAGGTGCAACTTTGCCTGCAGCCACGGCCACACCACGTTTTGGCCCCAGTCGCCGTAGCGCGGCAGGTTGTTGACCAGGTTCTCGACCTGGCGTGCGATCAGCGGTATCAACAGCAACAGCACGCCCACCACGACGATCAGCAACACCAGGAAGACGATCGTGGCCGCCCACGTCCGGCTCAAGCCCCACCGCTCCAGCCGGTCGGCCAGCGGGTCGCCCAGATAGGCCAGCATCGCGGCGACCGCGAACGGCATCAGCACCGGTGCCAGCAACCAGATCAGATAAACGATGACCGCCGCGATCGCCAGCAGTTGCCAGCGTCGCGACACGTCGCGGGCCTGGTTCACGGTGCACTTCCGTGCAGCCAGCGCAGGTTGGCGTCGGCGCCGGCATGCGGCTGGCCCTGCAGCAGCAGGCGGCCACCCGCGGCAAGCTTGGCAGCCAGGGCACCCATCGGCAGCGAGGCCTTGACCTCGAGCAGGACGCCATCGTTTTGCGCGCCCACGGTGGTCACCTGCTGCACCGAGGGATCGGCATTCAAGGTGGCCAGCAGGCTGGCGTAGTCGGCAGCCGACTCCAGCCCGCGCACCCAAAGCTTGCCCTCGCTGGCACCCGCGCCGATCACGTTGAGCTGCTTGCCGAGGCGATCGACCAGGCTATTGCCGGTGGCGGCCACGCCGAGCCTGGCGACCAGCCGGCGGACCGAAGCGGGCGCGAAATCCACGTCCAGCACGAGCCCGCTGGCGGCACGCTGGTACTGGAACTTCTGCACCAGCGAAGTGGCACTGCCCAGCGCCTCGGCATAGCCCGGGTTGCTGCGCAGGTCCTGGCCCCCGGCGACTCGCGTCATCACCTGGCCCAGGGCCGTGGCGAAGGCCTGGCTGCGTTGCGCATCGCTGGTGTCGGCAACCGGCACGGTGACCGCATAGGGTGAGCCGACCGCTTGCGCATGCAGCGGCACCAGCGCGGCAAGGCCCAGCAGCAAGAATGCGATCAACAGACGGGGCAGGCGCATGGGCACGGCTATCTTCCTGGGGAAAACTCCTGCGAAGTCTGCCCAATCCTGCCCGCAGCGTCCATCAGCGCGCGCCGGGGCGGCCCGCGACGGCGCCCGCACGCCGGGCATGCGCGCCGCATCCTGCTAGAATTGCGCGTTTCATCCTCGCCGGTTTTCGCCATGTCTGATGCCCTCACCTACCGCGCCGCCGGCGTCGATATCGACGCCGGCAACGCCGTGGTCGAACGCATCAAGCCGCTGGTCAAGCGCACCTTCCGGCCCGAGGTGATGGGCGGGCTGGGCGGCTTCGGCGGCCTGTTCGACCTGTCCGGCCGGTACAAGGAACCGGTGCTGGTGTCCGGCACCGATGGTGTCGGCACCAAGCTGAAGCTGGCGCAGATCCTCGGCCGCCACGACACCATCGGCATCGATTTGGTCGGCATGTGCGTCAACGACGTGCTGGTGCAGGGTGCCGAGCCGCTGTTCTTCCTCGACTACTTTGCCACCGGCAAGCTGGATGTGGAAACCACGGTGGCGGTGGTCGGCGGCATCGCCAGGGGCTGCGAGCTGGCCGGCTGCGCCCTGATCGGCGGCGAAACCGCCGAGATGCCCGACATGTACCCGCCGGGCGAATACGACCTGGCCGGCTTCACCGTCGGCGCGGTGGAAAAATCGCAGATGCTGACCGGCGCGGCGATCGTTGCCGGCGACGTGATCCTCGGCGTGGCCTCCAGTGGACTGCACTCGAATGGCTATTCGCTGGTGCGCAGGATTCTCGAACGCGCCGGCGATCCGCTCGACATGGATCTCGGCGGCGTGAAGCTGGCCGATGCACTGCTGGCGCCAACCACGATCTACGTGAAGCCGATGCTGGAATTGCTCGCCGCCGGTACTTCCCGAATCCCGAATCCCGGCTTTCAACAGCCGAACGGCTGGTCATCCCAAATCCCGGCCATTCACGGCATGGCCCATATCACCGGGGGCGGACTCAGGGAAAACATCATCCGCGTGGTACCGGACGGTCTGGGCATCACGCTACAGGCCTCGGCTATCGTGCTGCCGCCGGTGTTCGACTGGCTGATGCGCGAGGGCAAGGTGGCGCGCGAGGAAATGTGGCGCACCTTCAACTGCGGCGTCGGCTTCACCGTGATCCTGCCGCGCGACGCAGTCACCGCCGCCTCTGCCCTGCTGGCGCGGCATGGCCTGGCCAGCTCGGTGATCGGCGAGATCGTGCCCGCGCAGGGCGACCAACGCGTGCACATCGGCTGATCGCTGCATGCCGCTCACACCCGCCAAAGTGGCCGTGCTCGCTTCAGGGCGAGGCAGCAACCTCGCCGCGCTGCTCGATGCGCGCGAACGCGGCAAGCTGCCGGTCGAGTTCGTGCTGGTCGGCAGCGACAAGGCCGAGGCCGCTGCATTGCAGCTGGCCAAGGCGGCGAATATCCCCACCATTGCGCTGGATCCACGCAGCTATCCTGACCGGCGCACATTCGATCTCGACCTGTTCGCCCGGGTCGCAGCGAGCGGCGCCCAGTGGTTGGTGCTGGCCGGTTTCATGCGTGTCATCGACGGCGAGGCGCTGCGCCCGTGGGCGGGCCGCATCATCAATATCCACCCTTCGCTGCTGCCGAAATACCGCGGACTGCACACGCACCGGCGCGCACTCGCGGCGGGCGACGCCGAACACGGTGCCAGCGTGCATTTCGTCACCGCCGAACTCGATGGCGGGCCGGTGATCGCGCAGGCGCGCCTGACGATCGAACCCGGCGACGACGAGCAGCTCCTGGCGCAGCGCCTGCTGCCGCTGGAGCATCATTTGCTGCCGGCCGTGCTGGCCGTGCTGGCCAACGGGCGCCTGCAATGGCGGTGCGGCGCCGTGCACTACGACGGACGGCCGCTATCGGGACCGCTGATCCTGCGCGATCACGGCCTGGAGTGATCCGCCGTTCAGCCCGGCACCGGCAGACTCGCCGCATGACAATCCGATCCCTGCTCGCGCCCTTGCTTGGCCTCGCCCTGCTGTTAGGCACTCCGCTGGCCGCTGCGGCCACGCCGACTGCTTTCACCGCCACCTACAAGGTGCTGCGCGGCGACAGCCCGATGGGTATCGCCACGATCAGCCTGCACGACGATGGCAACGGTCAGTGGACATACCAAAAGAGCGTCAAGGGTACCGCCGGCCTGGCTGCGATGCTTGGCGCCAGCGTCGACGAGACTTCGCGCTTCCGCTGGAAGGGCGACCTGCCCGAAGCGCTCAGCTACGACTACGAACTGCACACCGGGATCAAGAACAAGCAACGCCACCTGCGCGTCGACTGGAACACTCATCGGGTCAGCGTCGATGGCAGCAAGGGTACCGAGACCTATCCAGCCGAACCCGGCATCGTCGAGCGCAATACCCTGCCGCTGGCGCTGGGTGTGGCCCTGCAGGCGGGCAAGCAACAAGTGGCGCTGGCGGTCGCGGTGCGCCAGGAAGTGCAGACCCAGCAATTCAAGGTGACCGGCAAGGACGCCGTGAACGTTCCGGCCGGCAGCTTCCATGCCGAGCGGGTCGACCGCACCGATGCCGATCGCGGCTTCAGCGCCTGGTACGTCCCCGCGCGCTACCCGCTGCCGGTAAAGCTGTCGCAGCATGACGGCGGCGACATGGTGATGGAACTGGTGAGCTACCGACAGCTCTGAGTCGTCTGCTCAGTTCGGCAGACGCCGGATCTTCGCGCCCAGCACGCCGAGCTTTTCCTCGATGTTTTCGTAGCCGCGGTCGATGTGATAGACGCGATCGACGATGGTGTCGCCGGTGGCCACCAGGCCGGCCAGCACCAGGCAGGCCGAGGCACGCAGGTCGGTGGCCATGATCTGCGCGCCGCTCATCTGCGCCACGCCCCGCACAATCGCGGTGTTGCCTTCGAGGCGGATGTCCGCACCGAGGCGCTGCAGTTCGTGCGCGTGCATGAAGCGGTTCTCGAACACCGTTTCGGTGACCACACCGGTACCTTCGGCGACGCAGTTGAGCGCGGTGAACTGCGCCTGCATGTCGGTCGGGAAGGCCGGGTATGGCGCGGTGCTGATGTTGACCGCCTTCGGGCGACGTCCGCCCATGTCCAGCTCGATCCAGTCGTCGCCGGTGCAAATATGCGCCCCGCATTCCTCCAGCTTGGCCAGTACCGCATCCAGCGTGCTGGCACGCGCGTGCCGCGCACGCACCTTGCCGCCGGTCATCGCCGCGCCGACCAGGAAGGTGCCGGTCTCGATCCGATCAGGCAACACGCTGTACTCGGCGCCGTGCAGGCGTTCGACCCCGTGGATCACTATGCTCGAGGTGCCCGCACCCTCGATCTGCGCACCCATCACGATCAGGCAGTTTGCCAGGTCGACCACCTCGGGCTCTTGCGCGGCGTTGTCGATGATGGTGGTGCCCTGAGCCAGGGTCGCCGCCATCATGATGTTCTCGGTGCCGGTGACGGTGACCATTTCCATCACCACGCGCGCACCCTTCAGTCGCGACGCCCGGGCCTTGATGTAACCATTCTCGACGCTGATGTCCGCGCCCAGCGCCCGCAGCCCGCGGATGTGCTGGTCGACCGGACGCGAACCGATCGCGCAACCACCGGGCAGCGACACTTCGGCCTGGCCGAAGCGCGCCACCAGCGGGCCCAGCACCAGGATCGAGGCGCGCATCGTGCGCACCAGGTCATACGGCGCTACGCAGGTGTTGGTGGTGCGCGGATCGACGTGCATCTTCATGCGGTCGTCCAGCACCAGTTGCACGCCCATCTGGCCGAGCAGTTCGATGAAGGTGGTGACGTCGTGCAGGTGCGGCACGTTGCCGATGCTGACCGGCTCGTCGGCCAGCAGGCAGGCGGCGAGAATCGGCAGTACGGCGTTCTTGGCACCGGAAATGCCGACCTCGCCATGGAGCGGCACGCCGCCGTGGATCAGGATTTTGGCCATGGTTTGTTTCGGGATTCGGGATTTGAGATTCGGCGCGGCGCGATGCGGGCGTAGACGGGGATGGCGTTTCACGTATCCCGAA
Source organism: Rhodanobacter sp. (assembly GCA_004298505.1). Lineage (GTDB taxonomy): Bacteria > Pseudomonadota > Gammaproteobacteria > Xanthomonadales > Rhodanobacteraceae > Rhodanobacter. Next base: position 13,606 of record SCRO01000096.1, on the reverse strand, counting down.
TCATGAATCACGAATCCCGGCTTCTTCAGGAGTCAGGGCTTTCAGCGCCAGCGCGTGGATCGCGCCGCCCATCAGGTCGCCCAGGGTGGCGTACACCAGCCGGTGCCGCGCCAACGGCAGCTTGCCGGCGAACTGGCTGGACACCACGGTGGCCTCAAAATGCACGCCATCGGCACTGTCGACCTCGACCCGGGCATCGGGCAGGCCGTCTTCGATCAATGCCTGTATGCGGCTGGGATCCATGATTCGTTCCATTAGGAGGGTGAGGCCGGCAAGATCATGGAATTCCACGCGGTGGGACACCATGTCGCTGGCATATGACGTTAAAATACGAATATGCCATGGTAGTGGAATTCTTCTGGCACAGAAACGACAACAGACTCCGTATCGGCTTTCCCGCGTCGAATCGCCTCCCACCCGAGCACTCATGAACGCACGCATTGCCCCACCCGCCCCGACCGACCTGAACCCCGAGGCGATCATGCGCAGTGCGCGCACGGTGATCGCCACCGAGGCTGCCGCCATCCGTGCGCTGGAGCCGCGGGTCGGGCCGGACTTCGTCGAGGCTTGCCGGCTGATCCTGGCCTGCACGGGCCGGGTGGTGGTCAGCGGCATGGGTAAATCGGGCCATGTGGCGCGCAAGATCGCCGCCACGCTCGCTTCCACCGGTACGCCCGCGTTCTTCGTGCATCCCGGCGAAGCCAGCCATGGCGACCTCGGCATGATCCTGCCGCAGGACGTCGTACTGGCGATCTCCTACTCGGGCGAGACCGACGAGCTGCTGTTCATCCTGCCGGTGATCAAGCGCCAGGGTATCCCGCTGATCGCGATTACCGGCAAACCCGGCTCCTCGCTGGCGCGCGAGGCCGATGTACACCTGGACGGCAACATCTCCAGCGAGGCCTGTCCGCTGGGTCTTGCGCCGACCGCCAGCACCACCGCGGCGCTGGTGCTGGGCGATGCGCTGGCGATCGCGCTGCTGAAGGCGCGCGGCTTCACTTCGGACGATTTCGCCCGCTCGCACCCGGCCGGTGCACTGGGACGCCGCCTGCTGTTGCACATCAGCGACGTGATGCACACCGGCGACGACGTGCCGATGGTGTCGCCTGAGGCGACCCTCACCGCCGCCCTGGTCGAGATGACCCGCAAGCATCTGGGTATGACCGCGGTCGTTGATGCCGGCCAGCGCCTGCTCGGTGTGTTCACCGACGGGGATCTGCGTCGGGCGCTGGACGACCAGGACGTGAACCTGCGCAGCGCCATGGTGGCCGAGCTGATGACTCGCAGCCCGAAGACGATCGGTGCGGAGCGGCTGGCCGCCGAGGCCGCGCAGCTGATGGAAAAGCACCAGATCCACGCGCTGCTGGTGGTCGACGATGACCAGCACGTGGTTGGTGCGCTGAATATTCATGATCTGCTCCGCGCCCGTGTGGTCTGATCCGATTTGTCTCGACAAATCAGAAAAATCAAGCAAGCTCGTTCTCTTGCTCCAGCACCCCAAACACCAAGCCGTGTCCAATTCTATCCACCTTGCCAACCTCACACCCGGCATCCTCGAACGCGCCGCACGCATCCGCCTGGCGGTGTTCGACGTGGATGGAACGTTGACCGATGGACGCCTGTGGTATGCCGAGGATGGCCACGAAATCAAGGTGTTCCATGCGCATGACGGGCTGGGCCTGAAGCGGCTGCAGGCAAATGGTGTGCAGGTGGCGCTGGTCACCGCACGGATCAGCCACCCGGTCGCGCTGCGTGCCGAGGAACTGGACATCGCCCACGTCTACCAGGGGCAGAGCGACAAACGGGCCTGCCTGCTGGAACTGCTCGATGCGCTGCACCTGCAGCCGGAACAGGCGGCTTTCACCGGCGACGACCTGCCCGACCTGGCGCCGATGCGCATGGCCGGGCTGGCGGTGGCGGTAGCCAACGCGCACCCGTGGATCACCGAACAGGCGCACTGGCAAACCCGCCAACGCGGCGGCCAAGGCGCCGCGCGCGAGGTGTGCGATCTGATCCTGCTCGCGCAGGGCAGGAGCGACGCGGAGCGGGAGCACTGGCAATGAACCTGCGCCGGTGGTTGCGCGAGCGGCGCCTGCCGTTCGCCATCGTCGTCGTCGCGCTGGCTGCCGGCATCAGCCAATTGCTGTTGTGGTGGCTGGGACCAGCCCCGCGCACGCAAGACTTCGTCGGTCCGCCGCGCTCGGGCTACACCCTGACCGCCGCCAGGGTCACCGAATACGGCATCGACGGCCGGCCCGGCCTGCATGTGCAGTCGCCCCATCTCGAGCGCCGCGAGGGCGACGAGTCGCTGTATCTCAACGCACCCACCTTCCAGATGCCGGCGAAGCAACCCGGTGTACCCGACTGGCAGGGCCAATCGCTGTACGGCTGGGTGAACAAGCCCGGCACCCTGCTCAAACTGCAAGGGCCGGTCAGCATGCACCGGCCGGCATTCACCGATGCCCAGGGTGTGGCACATCCCGAGGCCACGCTGCATACCTCGGAAGTCACCGCCTGGCCGAAGGAAAACCGCATGGAAACCGCGGAACCCGCCCAGCTGACGCAGGGCGCCAGTAGAATGACCGGCACCGGCATGCGCGCCAATCTCACCGACAATCACCTGGAACTTCTCCATGACGTCCACGGCATCTTCATTCCGCATGCGCGGACTGCTCCGTCTCGGCGCGATCGCACTGGGCCTGCTCCTTCTGCAACCGGCGCTGGCGAGAAAGGATGACCGCCAGAAGCCGATGAATGTCGAACACGCCGACTCATTCGAGGGCTTCAATGCGCCAAACAGCATCACCACGCTGCACGGCCACGTCCTGCTGACCCAGGGCACCCTGAAAATCACCGGTGATCTGGCCAAGATCCACTTCGACGCGGACCAGAACGTCAGTCGTATCGAGATCACTGGCACGCCTGCGCACATCCAGCAGCTGGACGACAGCGGCAACCTGATGACCGGCGATGCCGCCAAGCTCGACTACGACAACAATCACGGCATTGCCGTGCTCACCGGCAACGCCGTGATCAAGCAGCAAGGCCGCGGTGAAGCGCACGGCGACACGTTGACCTACAACACCGAAACCAGCCAGATGAGCGGCAGTAGTGGCAGCGACGGCCTGGTGCACATGACCTTCCTGCCCAAACCAAGGTCGGCGCCAGTCCCGACGCCAGCACCCCAAAGCAAGCCGGCTGCAGCATCCACTGCCACGCCCGCGGCGCCGCCGGCGCCGGCGGCGAGTAGCCCGACGCCGCAGGGACATCGCTAAATCCATGCTCTCCGCTGAAGGTCTGCAGAAAAGCTTCAAGGCGCGCCAGGTCGTTCGCGACTTCGCCTTCTCGATCCGCGAGGGCGAAGTGGTCGGCCTGCTCGGCCCGAACGGCGCCGGCAAGACCACCTGCTTCTACATGGTGGTAGGCCTGATCGAGGCCGATGCCGGCAGCATCACGCTGGACAAGCAGAACATCACCGGTTTGCCGATGCATGCGCGCGCACGCCTGGGCATCGGCTACCTGCCGCAGGAGCCGTCGGTATTCCGACGCCTCAGTGTGGCGGACAACATCATGGCCGTGCTGGAGCTGCGCAAGGGCATCAGCACGCAGCAGCGCCGCGGCGAACTGGAAAGCCTGCTGGATGAACTGACGATCGCCCATATCGCCGGCCAGAAAGGCATCAGCCTGTCCGGCGGCGAGCGCCGGCGGGTGGAGATCGCCCGCGCACTGGCCGCCAACCCGCGCTACATGCTGCTCGACGAACCGTTCGCCGGCGTCGACCCGATCTCGGTCGGCGAGATCCAGCGCATCGTGCGACACCTCAAGGAACGCGACATCGGCGTGCTCATCACCGACCACAACGTGCGCGAAACCCTTGGCATCTGCGATCGCGCCTACATCCTGAACGAAGGCGAGGTGCTCGCGCGCGGTACCCCGGCGCACATCCTCGCCGACGAGAAGGTGCGTGAGGTCTACCTGGGCCGCGAATTCCGGCTCTGAGTCCGACCACGTCGGCGCGGCATACTTCTCATCGCCTATGGCCGCTGCGGCAGGCACGCGCTAGGATGTATTCACACCCTCCCGACCTGGCTGGCATGAAACCCGCATTACAGTTTCGCCTCCACCAGCAGCTGACCCTGACGCCGCAACTGCAGCAGGCGATCCGCTTGTTGCAGCTGTCACAGCTGGAGCTGGAAGCGGAGCTGCGTCAGATCGCCGAAAGCAACCCGTTGCTGGAGTTTGCCGAGGAGATCGAAGACGACGAGGCCGAAGACACCTCCGCCGCAGAAAGTGCATACCAGGTTGCCGGGAAGACGGCCGGTAGCGACGGGGACAGTGATGAAGGCACCATGGACTGGGCCGATGGCGGGGGCGCTGCCGAATCGCCGATCGACTTTTCCAGCAACCACTCCAGCCTCGGCAACAGCAGCGGTTCGCGTGGCGACGACGATTTCGAGCCGCAGAACGCCGCCCCGGAGACGCTGCAGCAACACCTGCTGTGGCAGCTGAACCTCGCCTCGTTCAATCCACGCGAGCACCTGATCGCCACCGTGCTGATCGATGCGCTCAATCCCGCCGGCTACCTGGCCGAAGGGATCGACGCGGTGCTTGCCGCATTGCCGTCCGATCTCAACGCCAGCCGCGACGAAGTGGAAGCAGTGCGGTGCCAGTTGCAAGGCTTCGACCCTGCCGGAGTGGGCAGCGTGGACCTGCGCGACTGCCTGCGCGTGCAACTGCAACAATTCGATCCGGACACGCCACACCGCGATCTTGCGCTGCGCATCGTCGACGAGGAGCTGGAACTGCTCGCCCGCAACGACATCGCCAAACTGGCGCGGCGCCTGCACGCGAGCACCGACGAGGTGGCCGAGGCCGCCGTGCTGATCCGCAGCCTCGACCCCCGCCCCGGCGCCGCGCTGGATACCACGCCGGTGGAATACGTGGCGCCGGACGCCTACGCGATACGCGATGGCAGCCGCTGGCGGGTCAGCCTGAACCCCGACTCGCAGCCACGGCTGGGCCTGAATCAGCATTATTGCGGCCTGATTGCCAAGGCGCGTGGCGAGGATGCCAGCTGGATGCGCGGGCAGTTGCAGGAAGCGCGCTGGCTGCTCAAGAGCCTGGAGTCGCGTGCCGAAACCCTGCTCAAGGTGGCCGAGGCGATCGTGCGCCGGCAGAGCGCCTTTCTCGACTACGGCCCGGAGGCGATGCACCCGCTGGTGCTGCGCGAGGTAGCCGAGGAAGTCGGCATGCACGAATCCACCATCTCGCGCGTCACCACGCGCAAGTACCTGCATACCCCGCGCGGCACATTCGAGCTGAAGTACTTCTTTTCCAGCGGCGTCTCCACCGAAGATGGCGGCAGCGCCTCGGCCACCGCAATCCAGGCCATGCTGCGCAAGCTGATCAGCGCGGAGGATCCGCGCAAACCCTTGTCCGACCAGGCAATTGCCGAAGAACTGCAAGCCAAGGGTATTCAGGTGGCCCGTCGTACCGTCGCCAAATACCGGGAGGGGCTGCGTATTCCCACCTCCAGCGAGCGTCAGCGCGCCAGCTGAACGCCCCTTGAAACCGTCACGGGAACTTGGTTAACGAAAAAGCGCTCCCATACCTGCTAAAGAATGATCGACGTCGTGCTGGCGGCCACCGGCTCCGGCACGTCAACCCGCCGCGAAACGCGGCACTGCACCATCAGAGGAGGCGCCCATGCAATTCCAACTCAGCGGCCAGCAGATCGAAGTCACTCCCGCGCTGCGCGACCACGCCACCGCCAAACTCGACCGCCTCACCCGCCTCGACGACAAGTTGAAGAGCCTCGTGATCGTGCTCTCGCTCGACAAGCTCCAGCAGCGGGCCGACGGCACCCTCAACGTGGTCGGCGCCACCTTGCATGCCGAAGCCACCGAGGCCGACATGTATGCCTCGCTCGACGTGTTGTTCGACAAGCTGGTCGCGCAATTGCGCAAATACCGCGAAAAGGTTGCCGACAAGCACCAGCGCGAAGCCCGCGAAGAACGCCAGTACGGCTGACTTTCGCTGGTTTGCAGGGCAGGACGGTCCGCCTTTCGGGGGCGGGCCGTTTTCTCCACTGCATACCGCTCGCCCGCAAGCTGGCACAATGGTCGCCACTCCGCGCAACCCGGCGGATGGATCACGCGACACAAGGGCCTGGGCTTGGATCGGATCAGCGCACGACAACTCTATGATGGCGTCCATGAGCGCATGGCATTGCGCTGGGTATCCGGCATGCGGGGCGAGGCGCGCGTGCTCGAACCCGGTGCCGCGCAGGCGCGCCGCCCCTCGCTGATCGGCTACCTCAATGTCATCTATCCGAACAAGATCCAGATCATCGGCGCCGAAGAGCTGAACTTCCTGGATGGGCTGGATTCACGCCAGCGCTGGGAAGTGATGCACAAGATCGCCGCCTACCAGCCGGTGGCACTGCTCGTGACCAGGGATCAACCGATACCCGCCGACCTGCGCGAGGTGGCCGAGGAAACCGACATGCCGCTGTGGACCAGCCCCAAGCGCGGCCACGAGTTGCTGACCTACCTGCAATACCACCTGGCGCGGACGCTGGCGGCCAAGACCACCTTGCACGGCGTGTTCCTGGAAGTGTTCTCGATCGGCGTGCTGATCACCGGCGAGGCAGGCTCGGGCAAGAGCGAGCTGGCGCTGGAACTGATCAGCCGTGGCCACCGCCTGGTCGCCGACGACGCCACCGAGTTCACCCTGATCGCGCCGGACGTGATCGACGGCGCCTGCCCGGAGCTGCTGCAGGATCTGCTCGAGGTGCGCGGCCTGGGTGTGCTCAACGTGCGCGAGATGTTCGGCCACATGTCGGTGAAACCATCCAAGTACCTGCGCCTGATCGTGCACCTCAAGCCGCTGCGCGATGACGACGACACGGACGCACTGACCCGACTTACCGGCGACATCGGCCATCGCCAGATTCTCGACGTGGCGGTGCCGATGATCACCATTCCGGTAGCCTCCGGACGCAATATCGCAGTGCTGGTGGAAGCGGCGGTGCGCAGCCATGCCCTGAAGAGCAAGGGGATAGATCCCGCGCAGACCTTCATCGATCGCCAGGCACACCAGCTGCGTCGGCTGCCCCCATGGTGAACGCATGAACGAGAATGACGCGCCGCTGGCGCCCTTCAATGCGCCCGAAGCGATCCACCTGATCGTGCTCACCGGCCTGTCCGGCGGTGGCAAGACGGTGGCCTTGCGCGCGCTGGAGGATCTGGAGTTCTATTGCGTCGACAACCTGCCGGGCAGTCTGCTTCCGCACCTGGTGAATGCGGTGCTGTGCGATCGCAGCAGCCGGCGCCAGCGCATTGCGGTCGGCATGGACGTGCGCAATCGCGGCGAGGATTTCAGCCATCTTCCCAGCGTGCTCTCCGAACTGGCCGCGTCCGGCGTGGAAGTGCACCTGATCTTCCTCGATTGCCGCGACGAGGTGCTGATCAAGCGCTTTTCGGAAACCCGTCGACGCCATCCACTGGCCTTGCGCGGCGTGTCGCTGGCCGACGCCATCGTCGAGGAGCGCCGGCTGCTGCGCCCGCTGATGGCGATCGCCGAGAAAGTGATCGACTCCAGCGACCTCAACGTGCACCAGCTGCGCCGACTGGTCGCCACCGGTTATGCGCAGGCGACCGAGGGGCTGACCCTGATGTTCCAGTCGTTCGCATTCCGGCACGGACTGCCACTGGATGCGGACTTCGTGTTCGACGCGCGCTGCCTGCCCAACCCGCACTGGCATCCGCACTTGCGGCCGTTGTCAGGCAAGGATGCGCCGGTGCGCGAATACCTCGATGGCGAGCCGTCGGTCGGCGAATACTTCAGCGACACCGCACGCTGGCTGGACCGCTGGATCCCGCGCTTCGAACAGGACGACCGCAGCTATCTGACCATCTCGATCGGCTGCACCGGCGGCCGCCACCGCTCGGTCTACCTCGTCGAAAAGCTGGCCGCCCATTACCGCAGCCAGCGCGAAGGCGTGCTCATCTTCCATCGCGAGCTCGAATGATGACGACGCCGCTCTATTTCACCCGCACCGCGGACACGCAGCCATGAGTGTTGGCGTACTGTTGATGACTCACGAGGCCGTCGGCCAGGCGCTGATCTCGGCCGCGCACCACGTGATGCCGAACTTGCCGCTGCGCGTGACCGCGGTGGAGGTGCCGCCGGAATCAGACCCGGAGGTGATGCGCACCCTCACCGCCCATCATGCGCGCGATCTTGACCAGGGTGACGGCGTGCTGATCCTGGCGGACCTGTATGGTGCCACGCCGTGTAATATCGGGCTGTCCCTCGGTGCGCTCGGCGTGCGTATTCGCTGTGTGTCGGGGCTCAACCTGCCGATGCTGCTGCGCGTACTCAATTATGCGGAAAAGCCGCTGGACGAACTGGCCGAAATCGCAGCCAGCGGCGGTCGCGGGGGAATCTTGATCGATCATGCTTGAACAGGAAATCGTCGTGTCCAACAAGCTCGGCCTGCACGCCCGCGCTTCGGCCAAGCTGGTACAACTAGTGCAGGGATTCAAGTCCACCGTATGGCTGGTCAGCAAGGGCCGCGAGGTCAATGCGCAAAGCATCATGGGTGTAATGATGTTGGCGGCCGGTATCGGCAGCGCGCTCAGCGTGCGCGCCGACGGGCCCGATGAAAAAGCGGCGGTAGCCGCCGTGGTCGAGCTGTTCGAGCGCAAATTCGACGAGGGAGCATGATTCGGATGGGAATCGGGAAGCGGGAAGCGGAAATTGGAAAAAGCCGAGCGCGGCATGGCCACGGCTTCGGCGCCGGCTTCATGCTGCCCGCCCTTCCCATTCCCGGCTCGGCAGGAGCCCGATCATGAGACAGGTTCTCTCCGGCACCATCGCTGCGCATGGCATGGCGCTGGGTCGCGCGCGGCTGGTGCAACCGAGCCGCTATGCGGTCGATACCCGGCCACTGGAAGAAGGCGAGGTCGAGGGCGAGCTGGGGTTGCTGCACGAGGCCCTGGACACCGCACGGCAGGAACTGCGCGAACTACGCGGCAAGCTGCACGGTGCGCTGGCACGCGAGGTCAACGAGTTCATCGACGCGCACAGCCTGCTGCTGGACGACGCCGAACTACTGCGTGGTCTGGACGATCTGGTGCGGGTCGGCCGCTACCGCTCGGGCGCCGCACTCAAAAAACAACGTGAGCGCCTGTCTGCCGTGTTCGAGGCGATGGACGATCCCTATCTGCGCAGCCGCAAGGAAGACGTTGAGCAGGTGATCAACCGGGTGATCTCCGCGCTGCAGCGGCAGACCAGCCCGGAGGAGCGCAAGCTGGCCGCCCGCGTCGGCGAAATCCTGATCGCCGACAGCATCGCGCCGGCCGACATGGCGCAGCTGGCCGGCTACGGCTTGCTCGGCGTGGTCGCCAGTTCCGGCAGCGCCTATTCGCACAGCGCGATCCTGGCGCGCAGCCTGGGCCTGCCGATGCTGGTCGGTACGCGCGACGCGCTGGCCAATATCCGCGACGACGACCTGATCCTGCTCGACGCCGAACGCGGCGAGACGGTGGTGCATCCCACCGCGCAGGATCTATCCCGCTACCGCGCCTGGCAACGCGAGGCGGCCAACGAGGGGCGGCGCCTGGCCAAGCTGGCCAATGCGCCCACCCGCACCCGCGATGGCATCGAGATCGCCCTGCTGGCGAATGCCGAAACCAGCGCCGACGTGGCGCTGGCGCGTGCACGCGGTGCCGATGGCGTGGGCCTGTATCGCACCGAGTTCCTGTTCCTGCGCAAGCGGGCGCTGCCGTCGGAGGACGAACAATTCACCGCCTATCGCGACCTGGTGATGGGCATGGGCGGCCTGCCGGTGACGATCCGCACCATGGACCTGGGCGCCGACAAGGCCGACGCCGCCGGCCTGGTCGCGCGCGGCGAGGAAAACCCCGCGCTGGGCGTGCGCGGCGTGCGCTTGTCGCTGCGCCACCCGTCGGTGTTCACCACCCAGATCCGCGCGATCCTGCGCGCCGCCTGCTACGGTCCGATGCGCGTGCTGATCCCGATGGTGACCCAGCCGGACGAACTCATTGCGGTGCGCACGCTGTTCAACCTGGCGCGCCAGGAACTCAAGCGCGAGAACATCGATCTTCCGGAGAAGCTACCGATGGGCGCGATGATCGAAGTACCCGCTGCAGCGATCAATGTGCGCGCCCTCCTCGAACATTGCGACTTTCTCGCCATCGGCACCAACGACCTGGCCCAGTACGTGCTCGCCGCTGACCGCGGCAACGACGCGCTGGACAATATCTACAACCCGTTGCAACCGGCGTTGCTGCGCCTGCTCTCGCACGTGATCAGCGCCGGCCGGCGTGCCAGGAAGCCGGTGAGCCTGTGCGGCGAGATCGCCGGCGACGTGAACTTCACCGCCCTGCTGCTGCTGCTCGGCCTGCACGAATTCAGCATGCATCCGAGCCAGATCCTGCACGTGCGCGATCGCCTCGCCACGCTCGACCGCGCCCACCTGCGCCGTCATGCCGCGCAGTTGTTGCGCGCGCACACACATGAGCAGGCCGAAGCCATGCTCGCCGAGATCGTCGGCTGACGCCCATTGCCGCGACCGCTATTGCTACAACTCTTGCAGGAACGCATCCAGCAAGGCACCGCGGTATTTCTGCCGGTGCAGCAACAGCGAGAGCTTGCGGCGCAGGTCGAGAAACGGGGTGTCGAGCGCCTTCAAGTGACCGGCGGCGACGGCATCGGTGATCGCCACGGCCGGCAGGCAGGCGATGCCGAGCCCGGCCACCACCACCTGCTTGATCGCCTCGATCTGGTCGAGTTCCAGCACGGTCTCGCCGGGCGGCAGTTGCGCCAGCACGCGCTCGCTGGTCGCTCGCGTGGCCGAGCCCGGCTCGCGTAGCACCCAGCGCGCGCCAGCGAAGTCGGCCGGTTTCAGGCCGCGCTTGCGTGCCAGTGGGTGTCCCGGCGCGGCGCACACCGCCAGCAGGTCGTCGCGCCACGGCCGCACTTCCAGTTGCGGATGATTGACCGGCCCCTCGACGCAACCGATATCCAGGCTGTGATCAAGCATGCCCGCCGCGATCGCCTCGGTATTGGCCACCCGCAAGCGGATCGCCACCTGCGGATGCGCGCGCACGAATGATCCAAGCAGCTCGCCCACGCGATAGTTGCCCACGGTGTTGCTGGCGCCGATACGCAGCTCGCCACCCAACACGGCGCCGTCCGCGCTGCCGCGCCGACCGAATTCGGCGTGCCGATCCAGCAGCTCCTGCGCCAGCGGCAGCAACTCGCGCCCGCGCACATTCAGATGCAGGCGGCCGCGCTCGCGATCGAACACCGGCGCGTCGAGCTGACGCTCCATTTCCGCCAGTGCCATGCTGGCAGCAGGCTGGGTCAGGTGCAGGCGGTCGGCGGCGGCGCGCACGCTGCCCAGGAGGGCGATCTGCACGAACACGTCGAGTTGGCGCGGGCTGATATTGATCATCAGCCTACTTTATATCGCTGATCAGATATTCCAAGTTTTCTTTATGGGTAACGGCGCTGACAATGGCGCATCCGCCGGAGCCCCGCATGAACGCCCCATCCATCGCCGCCACCCTCCACCCCACCCTGCGCAGTCGCGCGCCCGGCCTGTTGCTGGCGGTGGCGATCGGCCTGCTGGCGCTCCTGCTGGGACGCTGGGCACCGCTGATCGGCGGGCCGGTATTCGGCATCGTGCTGGGCATCGTGGTGCGCAACGTGTTCGCGCCAGATGCGCGCTTCACCCCGGGTATCCAGTTTGGCGGCAAACAAGTGTTGCAGTGGTCGATCATCGCGCTGGGTTTCGGGCTCAGCCTGAGCCAGGTAGCCAAGACCGGGCTGGAGTCGCTGTGGGTGACCCTGATCACGATGAGCGTGGCCTTCCTCAGCGCGTGGCTGCTCGGCCGCTGGCTTGGCGTGCACGACAACTTGAAGATCCTGATCGGCGTGGGCACCGCGATCTGCGGCGGTTCCGCCATCGCCGCGGTGACGCCGATCATCCGTTCCGACGACCACGATACGGCGTTCGCGATCTCCACCATCTTCCTGTTCAACGTGATCGCCGTGCTGCTGTTCCCGCTACTCGGCCACCTGCTGCACATGTCCGACCTGGGCTTCGGCCTGTGGGCAGGCACCGCGATCAACGACACCTCCTCGGTGGTTGCGGCCGGCTACAGCTACAGCCACGCAGCAGGCGATTACGCCACCATCGTCAAGCTCACCCGCGCCACCCTGATCATCCCGATCTGTCTGGTGCTGGCCTTCGTGGTGGCCGTCCGTGAGAAACGCAAGCATGCGGCCAGCGGCAACGCCAGCCAGTTCAGCCTGGCCCGCATCTTCCCGTGGTTCATTCTCTGGTTCCTGGTGGCCTCCGGCGTGCGCACGGCCGGCCTGGTGCCGGTGGCGATCCAGCCGGCGCTGCACATGCTGGCTGAGTTCCTGATCATCGTCGCGCTCACCGCGATCGGCCTGTCCGCCAACCTGCGCCGGATGATCTCCAGCGGGGCGCGGCCGATCCTGCTGGGGCTCGGCGTGTGGGCGGCAGTGTCGGTGAGCAGCCTGCTGGTGCAACTGGTGAGCGGGCAGCTGTGAGATGCGCGTGGCGACATGTAACGTCGCGCTTCATCGGCGCGGCTACCCACGTTTCAGAAACCGCTGACCTTGCCCTGCTCCACCAGCGTCAGGGCCACCTTGTCGCGCAGATACACCGGTAGCGCCAGCTCGGGCACCTGGGTGTGACCGGCCTTGAATTCGCGCATGGCCAGCTCGGCGACATGGGCCGCCTGCGGGTAGCGCTGGCCGTCGGCCGAGTGCAGTGTGCCGGTGAGGCGCTGGCTGATGACCGGGGCGTAGGTGGCCCAGCCGCTACCGACCACCTGCCAGGCGCTGGCCTCAGGTAACTGCAGGGCGTCGGCGCTGCAGACGCGTTCCTCGTCCAGCGCCATCAGGCGGCCATGGTCGTCGCGGCGGTAGCAGGCCGCGTAGATCTCGCCCATGCGCGCGTCGATCACGGCGAGGATAGCGGTGTCTTCTTCTTGCGGAGCTTCCAGTGCAAGTGCTGCCAACGACGAGATGGTGATCACCGGCAGATCCAGTGCCAGCGCGATGCCTTGCGCCAGCGATACGGCCAGGCGCACCCCGGTGAACGCACCCGGTCCACGCCCGACCGCGATCGCATCCAGCGCCAGCCGACCGATGCCAGCCTCGGCCAGCAGCGCGTCGGCCATCGGCAGCACCAGTTCGGTGTGACGGCGCGGCGCGATTTCGCTGCGCGCGATCAGTTCGTCGCCATGGATCAGGGCAACGGAGCAGGCTTCGGTGGCGGTTTCGATCGCGAGCAGGTTCATGGCTCCATGATAGCTGCTGGCGCAGGCATGATAAAGCAACACCCTTTCTGTAATTTCGCTATCGATTCGTCGGGTTGATAGTCAGGCCTTTTCGGTCATGTCGAGGTAGATACGTCCGATGGTCCACTCCTCGGAGATCTCCACGGCGACTGCGGTCACCAGGCGTTCGCAGGAGGCTGCGCTGGGGAACAAGGTGGCGACGCGGGTGCGTCGTTTGAGCTCTTTGTCGACGCGCTCCA
>SCRO01000095.1 GCA_004298505.1 Rhodanobacter sp. | reverse complement strand
CGCGATCGTGTGGCAGTCGCGTCAAACCCGGGAGATCTGCGACCGCCTCAAGGCCGCCGGCTATGAAGACATGGTGCGGTCCAGAACCGGCCTGCTGATCGATGCCTACTTCTCCGGCACCAAGGTGTCGTGGATTCTCGATCATGTCGAGGGGGCTCGTGAGCGCGCCACCCGGGGCGAGCTTCTGTTCGGCACGATCGACAGCTGGCTGATCTGGAACCTCACCGGCGGCAAGGCCCACGTCACCGACTACACCAATGCCTCGCGCACGCTGATGTACAACATCCACGAACTGCGCTGGGACGATGAATTGCTGGCCATGTTGAATGTGCCCAGGACGATGTTGCCGGAAGTGCGCTCGTCCAGCGAAATCTATGGCCATACGACACCACAAAATTTCTTCGGCCAGCAAGTGCCCATTGCCGGTGTAGCCGGCGACCAGCAGGCCGCGTTGTTCGGCCAGGCCTGCTTCGAGCCCGGCATGGCCAAGAATACCTACGGTACCGGATGCTTCATGCTGATGAATACCGGCGACAAGGCCGTGGCGTCGAAGAACGGCTTGCTGACAACCATCGCCTGGGGCCTGGATGGCAAGGTCGAGTACGCGCTGGAAGGGGCTACCTTCGTCGCCGGATCCGTCGTTCAATGGCTGCGTGACGGCCTGCGCATGCTCGGGAAAGCCAGCGATTCGGAAGCCTACGCCGAACGTGCCGGAAACAACGGCGGCGTCTACATCGTTCCCGCCTTTGTCGGCCTGGGCGCGCCCTATTGGCGCAGCGACGTACGCGGTGCGATTTTCGGGCTGTCCCGTGGCACCAGCAAGGAACACTTCATACGCGCGGCAGTCGAGTCGATGGCGTACCAGACACGCGACGTGCTCTCAGCCATGCAGGCCGATGCCGACATCGAGCTGAAGGAACTGCGAACCGACGGCGGGGCGATCGCCAACAACTTCCTGGCGCAATTCCAGAGCGATATCCTGAACGTACCGCTGCTGCGCCCGCAGGTTGCCGAAACCACGGCCTTGGGCGCCGCCTATCTCGCCGGCCTGGCCACCGGCTTCTGGACCAGCCGCGAGGAGATCGCCGGCCAATGGGCGGTTGACCGGCGCTTCACCCCCTCGATGCCCGAGGACAGGCGCAATGCCTTGTACGACGGCTGGAAGCAGGCCGTGCAGGCCACGATGGGCTACCGGGTCTGATACCTCGTCGTCATGCACCTGAACGACCGCAACGGCCCCCCGCTCGATCAGAAAGCCGGACTGGGAACCTTGCTGGAAACCCAGGAAACATACGGTGCCGGCCACGGCACGCGGCTGAGCTTTTGAGGTGCAGAAGTTCCGCCCGGGTCAGCAATGGAAAGCTGTATCCGGGCATCGAACCTTGCCGCGCCCGGCCTGACTGTTCAGCGCTTGGGCTTGAGTAGCGTACCGGTGCATTGCGGCGAACCGCAGCGGCAAATCCACAGCTTCTTCAGTCGGGTGGTATGCGGTACTTCGAGCACGATGCCGTAGTCGTAGGTCAGCTCCTCACCCGGTTTGATCGCGCGGATCGCCTCGATCATCACCTTGTCCCGGCGCCGGTCGCCGCCGGCACTTTCCTCGACCACGGCGCGGCAGTTCGGCGTGCAACCGTGGTTGATCCAGCGCGCGCTGTTGCCTTGCTGGTTGGCGTCGATGACGTAGTCGTCGTTGAGCGTGAACAGGAAGGTATGCCCGGTCTCGCCGCCGTCGCCGTAGAGTTCATCCGCCTCGGCCTGGATGAGCAACTTGCCCTTGTATTGAATGATGTGCTCGCCGCGCGCGATCGCGCTGATTGCAAACACGCCGTTGCCGTGGATGGGCGAGCGGCGGGTGATGAAGCGGCGTGGCCGTGAAACCTGGGTCATGGACAAATCTGCTGGCATGGCGGGAAGGACGCCGATGATGCCGATTGCCGCGCAGAATGGAAACCATCGCTCACGACGGCAAGCGGAGCCCCATTCCCTGCTAACATTCAAACACTCGTTTAAGGTGAGCCCATGAAACGACTGCTATGCGGATGGTTTGTGATTCTGCTCGGGGCCGGCCTGGTCGCCTGCGGACCGGCGAAGGAGAGCGTGTATCCGCCCACGCTGAGCATCCAGCAGCTGACCGTGCTGTCAAATGGCCAGTGGCGAGTAACCCTGCGCATCCAGAACAACAGCTACGGCGAAATGGATTTCAAGTCGCTGGAGGGCCAGCTGCAGATCGGCGTACTGACACCCATTCGCCTGCACAAGACCTTCGAGCGTGACATCCCGGAACTGGCCGGTGACGTGGTGTTGCTCGACGTGTTGCCGACCAACCCGATGCTGCAGGCCCTGCAGGCGGTTGCCGGCAAGGGCAGCGCCGGCTCGGTGACCTATCACATCAAGGGCGCCATCCACGCCAAACCGGAACAGGAAAAGCACGCCCGCGACTTCGACTTCGAAGGCAACGGATGGATCTCTCCGGTACCTGGCATCCCCAACACCTGGCGCTGAACCCGCGCCAGACGACGACTCCCCCAAGGAACCCTCATGACTGCTTACAAGGCTCCCCTCGACGACCTCCGTTTTGCCCTGTTTGATGTACTGGGCGCCGAACCTACCCTGACTTCGCTGCAAGGCGGCGAAGGGCACAGCCGCGACCTGCTGGATGCAGTGCTGGAGGAGGCCGGTCGGCTCAGCGAGCAACTGCTGGCGCCGACCAACGCACCCGCCGATGCGGAAGGCTGCCACTTCGACAAGGCGACCCGGACGGTGACCACGCCGAAGGGTTTCAAGGAGGCGTTTCGCCAGTTCGCCGAAGGCGGCTGGACCAGCCTCACCAACCCGGAAGCCTACGGCGGCCAGGCGCTGCCCGGCGTACTGGGCACCGCCACCACCGAGATATTCCAGTCCGGCAACCTGGCCTGGAGCCTGTACCCGCTGCTGTCCGAGGGCGCCACCCACGCGCTGGAGCAGCATGGCGAGGAGTGGCAGCGCGAGCGCTACATGAAGCCGATCGTGGCAGGTCGCTGGACCGGCACGATGTGCCTGACCGAACCGCAAGCGGGCTCCGACCTGGGCTTGCTCAAGACCCGCGCCGAACCCGGCGACCAGGACGCCGACGGCCATCCGGTCTACCGCCTTACCGGCACCAAGATCTTCATCAGCGCTGGCGAACACGACCTCACCGAGAACATCGTGCACCTGGTGTTGGCGCGCCTGCCCGACGCCCCCGAAGGCAGCCGCGGCATCTCGATGTTCATCGTGCCCAAGTTCAAGCTCAATGCCGACGGCACGTTGGGCAAGCGCAACACCGTGGCCGCCGGCGCGATCGAGCACAAGATGGGCATCCATGCCTGCTCCACCTGCGTGATGAACTTCGACGGTGCCGAGGGCTACCTGATCGGCAAGCCACACAAGGGCCTGATGGCGATGTTCACCATGATGAATGCCGCGCGGCTGTCGGTCGGCGTGCAGGGCCTGGCGCTGGCCGAGCGCGCGCTGCAGAACAGCCTCAACTATGCCCGCGAGCGGCTGCAGTCGCGTTCGCTGTCCGGCCCGAAGTTCCCCGACAAGCCGGCCGACAACCTGCTGGTGCAGCCGGACGTGCGCCGCATGCTGCTGACCCAGCGCGCGTTCGTCGAGGGCACGCGCGCGCTGGTGCTGTACACCGCGCTGCAGACCGACATCGAACATCGCGGCACCGATGAAGCGGCGCGCAAGAAGGCCGGCGAGCTGGTCGCGTTCCTGATTCCGATCGCCAAGGGCATGACCACCGAGCTGGCACAGGAATGCACCAAGGAGGCCTTGCAGATCTACGGTGGCCACGGCTACATCGCCGAAAACGGCATGGAGCAATTCGTCCGCGACGCGCGCATCATCACCTTGTACGAAGGCACCACCGGCATCCAGGCGGCCGACCTGCTCGGGCGCAAGATCCTGCAGTTGCAGGGCGTCGGGTTCAAGCACCTGCTGGAGGAGATCGGCGCATTCTGCCAGCAGCACGCCAAGACTGACTCGCTGCGCGCATTCATCGGCCCGCTGGCCGTGGCGACGCGCAACTGGAGCGAGCTCACCCTGGCGCTGGCGCAACGCGCGCAGGCCAACCCGGAGGAACTCGGCGCCGCCGCCACCGACTACCTGTACTACTCCGGCTACGTCACGCTGGCCTACCTGTGGGCGCGCAGCGTGCTCGCGGCGCAGACCGGCCAGCAGTCCGCTGCCTTCAGGCAGGCCAAGCGCGACACCGCGACATTCTATTTCGCGCGGATCCTGCCCCGTACCGGGATGCACCAGGCGGCGATCGAGGCCGGGGTGGCGAGCCTGCCCGCGCTCGACTGAGAAATCGTGCGCTGCGCATGCGCAAATACTGCTGCACCAGCGCGTCGTGGACAGCCGCGGACTGCATCAGCTCGCGGGCCAATGCCGCCTGCGCTGCAGCATGCCCGGCGCGTCCGGCGCAGCTCCTTACCTGCCGCGCAAACACCCTGATTGCGGTTAGGCTGGGCACTCTGATCGTCCCGGGGGCCCCCACCATGAAAGCACGCCGGCTTGCTGCCATTTTGTCGCCCGCAGTGTTCGCGCTGCTGCTCACGCTGAGCGGCCTGTCGCGCGCCGTCGAAGCGTCGCAGGCGAAGTATCCGGACTATCCCGGCGAGACCCCGGCGCAGTTCGTGCCGGCCACCGCCAGCCATGACTACATCCGGCGCGAAGTGATGATCCCGATGCGCGATGGCGTCAAGCTGCGCACCATCATCCTGATTCCCAAGGGAGCTCATGACGCCGGCATCCTGCTCACCCGCACGCCGTACGACGCCAACGCGCTGACCAGCCACCACATGAGCGGTCACCTCGGCCCGATGCTGCAAGGCTACGACAACGCCGCCGACATCATCGTCGAGGACGGCTATATCCGCGTGGTACAGGACGTGCGCGGCAAGTACGGCTCCGAGGGTGGCTACGTGATGAACCGCCCGCTGCACGGACCGCTCAATCCCACCCCGGTGGACGACTCCACCGATACCTACGACACGATCGACTGGTTGGTGAAACACGTACCCGAATCCAACGGCAAGGTCGGCACCATCGGCATCTCCTACGACGGCTTCGAACCGCTGATGGCGCTGGTCGACCCGCACCCGGCGCTCAAGGTAGCGGTGCCGATGAACCCGATGGTCGATGGCTGGATGGGCGACGACTGGTTCCACCATGGCGCCTTCCGCCAGCAGAACATGGCCTACATCTACGAGCAGACCGCGAGCCGCGGCAATACCATCAAGTGGTGGACGAACTATCACGACGACTACGACCTGTTCATGCATTACGGCTCGGCCGGCGCGCTGGCCCAGGCCTATGGCATGCAGCAGCTCCCTTTCTGGAACAAGCTGGTGGCGCATCCGGCCTACGACAGTTTCTGGCGCGAGCAGGCCGTGGACAAGCTGCTCGCCGCGCAGCCGCTGAAGGTACCGGTGATGCTGGTGCACAGCCTGTGGGACCAGGAGGATATATATGGCGCACTGGCCGTCTATCGCGCGCTCAAGCCGAAGGACAGCAGCGGCCACATGGTCAAGCTGGTGCTGGGCCCGTGGCATCACGGCCAGGAAATCGAGGACGGCAGCGCGCTCGGCGCGATCCGTTTCGGCAGCGACACCGCCAAGTATTTCCGCGAGCACATCCTGCGCCCGTTTCTCGCGCAGTACCTCAAGGATGGGGCGCCGAAGGCAAACCTGGCCCCGGTCACCGCGTTTCAGACCGGCACCAACCAATGGCAGCGACTGCCGCGCTGGCCGCTGGCCTGCGCGCACGGCTGCGCCACCAGCAGCCGCGCGCTGTATCTGGAAGCGAATCTCAAGCTCGGCTTCAGCGCGCCTGCCGCCGGGAGCAGCGCGTACGATGAGTATGTCTCCGATCCCGCCCACCCGGTGCCGTTCCGCGCCCGTCCGATCCAGCCGATCGGCTACGACAACGGTATGACGTGGCCGCAGTGGCTGGTCGATGATCAGCGCGAGGCCTCCGGGCGTACCGACGTGCTCAGCTACGTCTCCGCTGTGCTGACGGCGCCAGTCAGCATCGCCGGTGCACCCGAGGTGCACCTCGTCGCCTCGACCAGCGGCACCGACAGTGACTGGGTGGTCAAGCTGATCGATGTCTATCCCGATCAAGTCGCCGCACAGCCCGCGCTGGGCGGCTACCAGCTGGCGGTGGCGATGGACATCTTCCGCGGCCGCTACCGCGAAGGCTTCAGCGCAGCGAAACCGCTCGCCGCCAACCGGCCACTTCTCTACCGCTTCGCCCTGCCCGCGGCAAACCATGTGTTCGCACCCGGCCACCGCATCATGGTGCAGGTGCAGTCGAGCTGGTTCCCGCTGTACGACCGCAACCCGCAGACTTTTGTACCGAACATCTTCCTGGCGCAGCCGGCGGACTACCGCAAGGCCACCCAGCGGGTGTATCACGCACCGGGCGAGGCGAGCTTCATCGCGTTACCGGTGGTGGCCCACTGAGCAACCGCGGTTTCATGGCACACGAAAGTCCCGGTCATGGCGGCAACACGCCGCCGCGAGCAAGATGCGCTCGAACTCGCCAGCGGCAAGCCGGCGTCGACAGCAAGACCCACCCTCACTGGAGATGGCGATGAAATGGTTACTGGCATTCGTGGCAGGGTTCGTATCCACCCTGGTCTTCCATCAGGGCCTGCTTGAGTTGCTGCACCTGGCCGGCGCCTTCCCGCGTGCTGCCTGGAACCTGACGCCGGTGCCGCCGTGGAACGTGCCCGCCGTGATCTCGCTGGCCTTCTGGGGTGGGCTGTGGGGCATCGTGCTGTGGGCGCTGATCCGCCACCTGCGCGGCGGCAAGCGTTGGCTGTGGGGCGCGATCTGGGGCGCCTTGCTGCCGAGCATCGTGGCGCTGTTCGTGGTGTTCCCGCTCAAGGGCGGGCCGCTGGGCGGCGGCTTCGACCCGAGACTCATCGTCGGCGCGCTGTTGCTCAACGGCGTGTGGGGACTGGGCGTGGTGGCGCTGATGAAGTGGTACCGGCAAGGCTGAGCCATCCACGCCCCGATCGACACGACGAAGACCCATGGCGAACAAGCTCTGGATGGTCGGCCGCATAGCAATGATTGCGCTGGGATCGCTGCTCGCGTTCTGCTCGGGCGCGTGGGCGACGCTGGCGCTGTGGTACCGCTTGCCCGGCGGCAAGGTCACGCGCACGCTCGGCAGCGCGGCCTGGGTCGCCTTGGTACTGGCGCTGACCGCGCTGGCGCTCGATCGGCACAGCTGGTTGCCGCTGGGTGCGTACGCGGCAGCGTACGCAATGCTGTTGCTGTGGTGGGCCACCATCGCACCGTCCGGCCAGCGCGACTGGCGCGACGACGTGGCCCGCCTGTCGACCGGCACCGTGCATGGCGATCGCGTCCGGCTCGATAACGTGCGCAACTTCGACTGGCGCAGTGACACCGACTACGACATCCGCTGGGAAAACCGCAGCTACGACCTTGCCGGGCTGGTGAGTGCCGACGCGGTCGTGTCGCACTGGGGCAGCCGGGCGATCGCGCACGCGATGATTTCGTTCGGCTTCGCCGACGGTCGCCACCTGGTGTTCTCGGTGGAGGTGCGCAAGAGTCGCGAGCAGGAATATTCCTCGATCGGCGGCTTCTTCAAACAGTTCGAAACCATCCTGATCGCCGCCGACGAGAACGACATCATCCGCGTGCGCACCAACGTGCGCGGCGAGGACGACTACCTGTATCCACTGCGCCTGGACCCGCCGACCTTGCGCACGTTGTTCCTTTCCTATGTGCACGCGGCGAACCGGCTCGCGCTGAAACCGGCGTTCTACAACACCTTCACCTCGAACTGCACCACCCTCGTCTACCGCATGGCGCGCCAGATCGACGCCGGCCTGCCATGGGACGTGCGCCTGCTGCTGACCGGTTACCTGCCCGAATATCTGTACCGGGTGGGGGTAGTCGATCGCAGTGTGTCGGTCGATGTACTGCGCCGTCGCGGCCACATCAGCGACCATGCACGCGCGATCCGCCCGGGCCAGGACTTTTCGCAGGTGATCCGGCTGGGCCTGGATGGCGCATCCGAAGCGATGCGCTGAGCCACAGCCGCTTCGACTTCAGGCGCAAACGCGGTGGGCAGTTTCATTTCGCGCTGGATATTCGCCAGGCCCTGCGCCAGCACGACGTTGTCGGAAGGCTGCAGGTGGAGGCGGTGCGTAGTGGACACGATGGATGCCCCGGGATCGACGGCGGGCACTGGGCAGTCAGCGGCGGCGCGATACATGCCCTTGTGCCGCACCGGCCGGAATATGCGCGCGCCGCCGGTGCGGGACTTCCACTACGCCTGCGCAAGGTGTAGAAACGACCACGAAGTCACGCCAACCCTAACGCACCCATGACCGACTCGACCCTGCTGATTCGTCTGGCCGAAGACGACGACGATTTCATCCTCTCGCTGGTGCCGCGCCTCGTCGATTTCGACTTGCCGACATGGCGGCGCCGGCACGAGTGCATCGAAGGCATCCGCAACGACCTCCATCGCCACCTGGAGGACCAGCCGGCGAACAACTTCCTGTTCGTCGCCGAGGACGCCGATGGCGAGCGGGTCGGCTTCATCGAGCTGCAGAAGGCCCAGGATTTTTTCACCGGCCGCACCAATTGCCACATCAACAACGTCGTGGTCGTGCCGCGCCACGAAGGACGTGGTGTCGGCAAGGCACTGCTGGCGCACGCCGAGGACTGGGCGCGCGAACATCACTGCGCGTTGGTGACGCTGGCCGTGTTCCCCGGCAACGAGCGTGCTCGCGCACTGTACGAAACCAGCGGCTACGCGGCGGACCTGCTCAGGCTGACCAAGCCGGTGCGGTGAGTGTCCCGACAACGAACAGGGCGCCCGAAGGCGGCCCGTCGCGCCAACATGTCGCCCGCATAGCGGATCAATTCGTGGCCGTCGACGCCTGCGCCTCGGCCCGCTCGCGCGCATCCAGTCGCTGCGCCAGGCGATCGATGTTGTTCAAGGACAACATGTGGGCATACGCCCAGGCCAGCACGCCTTCGCGCAGCAGCTCGTGGGTGACCTTCTCGTCCAGCGCACGCAGCTTTTCCTCGCTGATCACGAACAGGCCGTTGAGCGTGATCCCGGGGCTCGACTCGTCACTACCCTTGCGCAACTGCACGTTGCGCGGCTCCAGCAGCTCATGCTTGACCAGCTGCCGCATGAACGACTTGGTGCGTTCGATGTTTTGCTGGAATTCGGACAGGAAACCCACCGCGTTGGTCAGCAGTTCGCTATCGGTGCCGTCTTCGTTGAACAGGCGCTGGCCATCGGTCGCGTTGAAACCCGCGTAGCCTTCGTCGAGGAACACCGTGAAGTCGCCACCTTCCTGGCCGGGCGGCTTCTCGCCCAGCACGAACGGATAGCGGCGCACGAACGCCGGGATATAGGTGTTCGACGCCCACTGCCCGGATTCATCGACGTACAGGTTCTCGTTCTGGCGCAGGCCAAGCAGTGCAATCGGGCCGGCGTTGGCGGCATCGGTGCCGGCAAACACGATCATCAGGTCACGCGCGGCCTGGCCGAACTCCGCACCGGTCAGCGGCACCGAATGGGTGTTCATCGCGAACTTCATGCTGGGTGCGCTCTTCAGTCGAAGATCCTTGTGTTCGGTTCGATTGAGCGGCACCGGGTGCTCGTAGAAAATGACTTCAGCCACGTTGATTACACCTCTGTCCCCCGCCATGCCGGGCCACTACCGCAGCGCCCCTGTCAAACCCGGCGTGGTTTTTTTGTTGACCTGTGATCATATCATCGGCACGTGGGCACGGCGGCGACTACCCCACCTGCGTATTGACGCAAAATTGGTCTATGCTGCCTGCAGGCAGGCATTTGGAAATGCCTGACGCTCTTTCGAAGCCACGGTTGAAGGACGATCTACATGTTGATGGACGTGCCAAAATCCGCCGATCTCCACGCGACCCGCGTATTGTCGCTGGACGCCGCCGGCCGCATCCTGGACTGGATCAGCTGGCAGGATGCCGTGTGCCTGTATGTCCGCGACGCAGTCGCCTGGACCCTGGGCGACCCTTGCCTGACCGTGCACGGCGGGCACAACCGGATACTGGGTAGCCAGAGCCTGCTGCATCTGCATCCGATCATCGCCAGCACCGGCCATTGCCGCGAGCACGCGATCGACCCGGCCCCGGCACTGACCAACACCGCGCTGTTCGCGCGCGACCGGCACATCTGCCTGTACTGCGGTGAACACTTCACCCGCACCGAGCTGACCCGCGATCACGTGCTACCGATTTCCTGGCAGGGCAAGGACGAGTGGGAGAACGTGGTCAGCGCCTGCCTCGCCTGCAACCTGAAAAAGAGCAACCGCACGCCGCAGCAGGCCAACATGCCACTGCTGGCGGTGCCCTACCGACCCAGCTGGGTGGAACACCTGATCCTGTCCAACCGCAACATCCTGGCCGACCAGATGGAGTTCCTGGTCAGCCGGCTGCCGCGCGACCGGCGACCGATCGCCGACTGAGCCTGCCACCGCCGGCCTGGCGCGAGATGGCCTCGGCGAATCGGCGAAACAGTTTGCGCATGGACATGGCTTGAACGCCCCGATTGGAATGGTTGCGAAGCGTCCTCGCCACGCCGTGGGTGCCGCGTGCAGGGTGGACCGCCCCGGCCCGTTCACATCACTGCCCTTGCTCCGCCCCGCCGCTGGGCCAACAATACGCAGATGAACGACCTCAGCCACTTCCCCCACTTGGCACCGATCGAGACACCGGCCGACCTGCGCCAGGTGCCCGACCACGAGTTGCCGCAAGTCGCCGATGACCTGCGTCAGTACCTGATCGAGGCGGTAGCCAGCTCCGGCGGCCACTTCGGCGCGGGCCTGGGCGTGGTCGAACTGACCGTGGCCCTGCACCACGAGTTCGATACCCCGCACGATCGCCTAGTGTGGGACGTAGGTCATCAATGCTACCCGCACAAGATTCTCACCGGTCGCCGCGAGCATATCACCACGATCAAGAAGAAGGACGGCCTGGCGCCGTTCCCGCGGCGTGCGGAGAGCGAATACGACACCTTCGGCGTCGGCCACTCCTCGACCTCGATCTCCGCCGCGCTAGGCATGGCGATCGCGGCGCAGCGCAAGGGCGACCATCGCAAGGTGGTGGCGGTGATCGGCGATGGCGCGATGACTGCCGGCATGGCGTTCGAGGCCCTCAACCACGGTGGCGACGCCGAGCCGGATGTGCTGATCGTGTTCAACGACAACGGTATGTCGATCAGTGAAAACGTCGGCGCGATGACCAAGATGATGGCTCGCGCGATGGCCAGCCGGCGCCTCAACCAGTTGCGCGAGCGGGCCAAGCGGGCCATCCCGAAGCAGTCGTTCATGGGCCGCTGGTTCAAACGCTGGGAAGAGCACGCCAAGGGCATGTTCGTGCCGAGCACGCTGTTCGAGGAACTGGGTTTCCACTACACCGGCCCGATCGACGGCCACAACATTCCGCTATTGCTGCAGGCGCTGCGCACGGTCAAGAACCTACCCGGCCCGCAGCTGCTGCACGTGCTCACCACCAAGGGCAAGGGCTATGCCCCGGCCGAACAGGCCCAGATCGAATACCACGCCGTCGGCCCGTTCGACCCCGAGGCCGGCCTGAAGAAGAAACCGGGCAAGGCCAAGCCAACCTACACCGACGTGTTCGCCGACTGGTTATGCGACCAGGCCGCGGCGGACGAACGCTTGCTGGGCATCACGCCGGCGATGCGCGAGGGCTCGGGGCTGGTACGCTTCTCCAAGGAGTATCCGCAGCGCTATTTCGACGTGGCGATCGCCGAGCAGCATGCCGTGACACTGGCCGCCGGCATGGCCTGTGAAGGCGCCAAGCCGGTAGTGGCGATCTATTCCACTTTCCTGCAGCGCGCCTACGACCAGGTGATCCACGACGTGGCGCTGCAGAACCTCGACGTCACCTTCGCGATCGACCGCGCCGGCGTGGTCGGGCCCGACGGCGCCACTCACTGCGGCAGCTTCGACTTGAGCTTCCTGCGCTGCCTGCCCAATTTCGTGATCATGGCGCCGGCTGACGAGAACGAGTGCCGCACGATGCTGAGCACCGGCTTCCAGTATCACGGTCCGGCCGCGATCCGCTACCCGCGCGGTACCGGCCCGGGCGTGTCGATTCACCACGATCTTGAGACGTTGCCCATCGGCAAGGCCGAGCTACGTCGGCGCGGCCACGGCCTGGCCCTGCTCAGCTTCGGCGCGATGCTGGCGCCTGCCGAGATCATTGCCGCCGAACTCGGCGCCACCCTGGTCAACATGCGCTTCGTCAAGCCGCTGGACGAGGCGCTGATCGTCGAACTGGCGCAAGGCCACGACGGCTTCGTCACCCTGGAAGACAATACCATCGCCGGCGGCGCCGGCTCGGCCGTGGCCGAATGCCTGGTCGCGCATGGCATCACGTTGGCGATGCTTCACCTTGGCCTTCCAGACGTCTATCTGGAACACGGCAGCCGCGAAGAAGTGCTGGCCATGGCGCGGCTCGACGTAGGCAGCCTGCGCCAAGCGATTCATGCCCGCTTTCCGCGTGCGCTCCGAGCCAGCGCGGTGAGTGCCTAGCAGCCTGTCGGGCTTTGGTGGTTGAGGCGAGAATGCGGCTACTTGAACGGAACGTCCAGCAAAACGCCGACGCTGCGCGGCGTGGTCTGGTGCACCAGCATCGGCCCGCCTACGGCCGCCAGGAACCCGACCGTCTGCGTGTTCAAGGTGCCCACCGGCACGCGCCGATCCAGCACATTGCGCACATAGACTCCGACGCGGACACCGCCATGAAGCTGCATGCCTGCGTCGAGATCCAGCAAGGCGTGACCCGGTAGATCAAAATCGGGATCGCTGGCGCTGCCGTCGAAGCCGGCGTGCCGATGACTCGCCGCGCGCAGGCTGGCGCCGACATGAGCGGCATCGCCGAACAGCTTCAAATCGTAGCGCGCACGCAGGCTCGCGTTCCATCGCGCCGAATAAGGCAGCGGTGCGCCCACCGAGATACCGCTGCCTGGACGGACGTTGACCATCCGCCCGTACGTCCAGGCGAGCGACCCATCGAACTGGAAATTGCCGGGCTTGTAGCTGCTCTGCAGCTCCATGCCGTTGATGCGCGCATCGCCTACATTGACGATCACCGCATTGCCCACGGTATAGGTCGGCACCTGCAGGTTGTGCCATTCGATATCGTAGACATCGGCGCCCATGCTGAGGTCATAGTCGGCGAAATGCCCCTTGAAACCGGCCTCGTAACTGGTCAGCGTGTCGGATCCAAAACGGTTGGTGACGTCTTCGTTGGAGCCGAAGACCGTGCTGGTGACAGGCGCCTGCAGGCCACCGGGACGATAGCCGGTCGAGGCGCGTACGTAGTACGAGCGCATCTTGTCCGGCTGGTAGCTGGCGGTGAGCATCTTGGTGGTGTTGTAGCTGATCATGTGCTCGCGAAAGCCGCCTGGACTTCCCGCCACCGGGCCGTCCTCGAAATTGCTCAGCGTCTGCGTGTTGCCGCTCAGGCGCGCCCCGAAGGTCAGGTTGACGACCGGGGTGAGGTGCCAGGTGGCGTCGCCATAACCGGCGTATTCCTGGAAGCGCGAACTCACGTCCTGCCGCAGCAGCCGCGAAAGCCCCGGCGGCGGGAGCAGGTTGGCGCCCTGCAAGGCGAAGTTTTCCCACGCGTCTTCACGACTGAACCACACGCCCGCGAGCCAGTCGACCTGGTCGTTGCGCTTGGAGGTGATGCGGATTTCCTGCGCGGCCTTGTGCACGGCGTAGGTGGAATCGATGTACAGCGAAGTGAGTTTCTGGTCGACCCCGAACGCGGGACCGAGCTGATTGAGCAGCCCCAGGAAAACATCCGGGTAGTCCTGCACGGCGCGATTGACGAAGGTCTGGTAGGAACTGATCCAGTCCAGGTGGCCCCAATCCAGCTCGTAGTCGGCGCGAAACACATACAGCTGGAGAGTCTGCGTGAACGGCTCACGATGATTGAGGCGACGGTTGTAGGCGCCGCCGGACAGGGGCTGGCCCGCCAGGCTGTAGTCGGACATCGACAGACCGTCCGCCGCGATCTGCTGCGCCATCGCGCTGACGTTGAAACTGAGGCGGCTGGTGGGGTACACCTCCAGTTGTGCGCGCACACCGCGCGTGTGATTGCTGTCGGCGTGTGCCGACGGCGTCTCGCCCACGGCACGGTACAAGCCCGTGGTGTGCTGATTGACGGCGCTCACGCGCAATGCCGCCACGTCCTTGACCAGCGGCATGTTCAGCGTCAGATGCTCGCCGGTATCGAGGCCGCCACGCTGCCCATGCGCGAGCTCGAGCCCGGCGGACCCGGAGAAGGCGCTAGTATCCGGTTGGTGCGTGACGTACTTGACCAACCCGCCCATCGAACCGGCCCCGTACAGCGTGCCCTGTGGGCCGAACAGGAACTCCACGTGGTCCAGGTCCATCATGGCGGCATCGAACACATAGGTGGCCGCGGCCGAGTACACGGTGCTGCCGCCGATCGGCACGTCATCGACGTAGACCGCCACCGTGGGGCTGGTCTGGTTGCCGGTGGATACGCCACGCATGATCAGCGTGCCCTCGCCGGGGCCGCCCTGGCTGGCAAAGAACACGCCCGGCTGGTAGGCCACGTAGTCCGCCAGGGTTTTCGCACCGATCGCCTGCAGGCGAGTGGCCGATAGGGTGTCCACATGCATCGGCACCTCGCGCGAGGGCTCGCGTCGCAGGTTGGCGCTGACGATGACCTCGCCCAGAGTCACCGCCCGCGGGCGGGCCGCGCTGGCCGGCGACGCCGGCTGGGCGCCTGCGCTTCCCGACGCGGTGCTCGTGACCGCATCGCCACTTCCCTCCGCCGCGTGCGCCGCACAACCTGCGCATGCCAGCAAGGCCGCAATCACGACGGCTGGGAGACGTCGCGGCGGATGGCCTGCAATCGACACAACACCTCGAAAATCCCGCATGGTTTTCCTGCCCCCGCTTGACGTCTGCCCGGCACGGATCCGGTCGCCGTAATGCACCTCGACTGTGACAGCATACCCGACGTCATGGCCACGTCGGCAGCGACCCTCGCCCGACCCGGAGCAATGCCGGATAATCGCGGTTTGGACCCGGCATGAGGACGTGCATGTGATTTCACGACTGCGCTGGCGTTACCGGCGCACGACCTATCTGCTGCGCCGTGTGATCGGCAGCGTTGCGTTGCGCGGCATGCGCGGCACGTGGCAGCGCGCGGCCCGGGAATTCCAGCGACGTCCAGCAGTCGATACCAGCCTGCGCTTGCTGCCCATCGCTGCGGATACGTCCGGGCTGGCGCTTGAGCCATGCAGCGAACCGCGCGTATCCGTGATTATTCCGGTGCACGGCAAACTGGCCTATACCGTCACCTGCCTGCGCGCCCTCATGCAATGCGCAAGCGCGGCAGCTGTCGAAACCCTGGTGGTGGACGATGCCTCGCCCGATCACAGCGCGCGGGTGCTGGCGGACGTGCCCGGACTGCGCCTGCTGGTGAATCGCCGCAACCTGGGTTTCGTGGAAAGCTGCAATGCCGGCGCGGCGGCGGCACGTGGCGAATTCCTGCTGTTCCTCAACAACGACACCCAGGTGACGCCGGGCTGGCTGGACGCCTTGCTGCAGTGCTTCGTCGAGCGCGCCGACTGCGGCATCGCCGGCAGCCGACTGGTCTACCCGGATGGCCGGCTGCAGGAGGCCGGCGCACTGGTGTTCGCCGACGGCAGTTGCTGGACCACTGGCCGTTTCGAACCGCGCGACGACCCGGCGTTTCGCTACCGCCGCGAGGTCGACTACGTCTCCGGCGCAGCGCTGATGATCCGCAAGGAAACCTTTGAGCGAGTCGGCGGCTTCGACACGCACTACGCCCCCGCCTACTACGAAGACGTCGACCTGGGCTTCGCCGTGCGCCGACTCGGCCTGCACGTGTACTACGAACCGGCCAGCACGGTGGTTCATTGCGAGGGGATCAGCGCAGGCACCGATCTCGACCGCGGCATGAAACAGTACCAGCGGCCGAACCAGGCGAAATTCGTCGCCAAATGGCAAGCCGAACTCGCCGCACAGCCAAAGGTCGGTACGCCGCTGGAGCGTGCCATCCGCTGGCGCCGGCGCGGCCGTGTACTGGTGGTGGATGCGATGACACCCGAGCCCACGCGTGACTCCGGTTCGGTGCGGATGTGCGCCCTCCTAGAGCTGCTCGACCGGCAAGACTGGAGCACGGCGCTGTTGCCTGATGACGGCCACGCCAGCCCGCAGGCGATCGCCGCATTGGGCGCGCTGGGTTGCGAAACCTTGTGCCGGCCAACGGCGCCGGACCTGCCGCGCTGGCTGCGTCGGCATGGCCGCGAGCTGCATGCCGTGATCCTCTCCCGCCACACCGTCGCCGGCCAGTACCTCGAACTGGTGCGGCGCCATGCGCCGCAGGCCAGGCTGATCTTCGATACGGTCGACCTGCATTTCCTGCGTGAGGCGCGTGCGGCGAAGCTGACGTCGAGCGCATCGCTGGCACGCCACGCCGAACTGTCGCGGCGCAGCGAGCTGGCCCTGATCCGGCAGGCCGACGTCACCTTCGTGGTCAGTCCGCACGAAAAGACCTTGCTGGCGGAACTGGTGCCGCAGGCCAGGGTGGAAGTGCTCTCCAACATCCACGAGGTGCATGGCTGTCGGCAGCCGCATGCACCGCGCCGCGATCTGGTATTCATCGGCGGCTACGGCCACCCGCCCAACAGCGACGCGATGCAATGGCTGGCGCGCGAGATCGTGCCGGCGCTGCGCCGGGCCATGCCCGACATCCAGCTGCATGTACTCGGCGACGTACCGGACGCCCGGCAGCGGGAACTCGCCGTGCCAGGCCTGCAGTATCACGGCCGCGTGGCGGAACTGACGCCGTGGCTCGACGCCTGTCTCGCCGCGCTCGCGCCACTGCGTTTCGGCGCCGGCGTCAAGGGCAAGATCAACACGGCAATGAGCTACGGCGTGCCGGTGATCGCCACCACCATCGCGGTCGAAGGTATGCAGCTCACCGACGAAGTCGACGTGCTGGTGGCCGATGACGCCGCCGCCTTCGTGCACGCCGTGCAGCGGCTGCAGGATGACGAAACCCTGTGGAAGCGCCTCTCCGGCAACGCTCTGGAAAACGTGCGCCGGCACTTCTCCCCCGCGGCCGCCGACGCACTGCTGCACCAGGTGCTGGATTGACCTCGCGCAAGCCAGCGGCGATGCTCCGACATCCCCATCGATAGAACACCATGTTACTGCGCGACTTCACCAGGCGCTGCCTGTTCATCACGCTGCAAACCGGCTTTCGGCTGACACCGATGCCGGCGGCCACGCGCGACCGCTGGCGTCAGCGCTTTCTCGACCGCCATCAGGGGTTGCTTGCGCGCGGGCCGCAAGGACAGGTGAGCGATGGCACGCAGGCCGAACGCCGGCCACGGGTCAGCGCAGCCGGCCGCGCGATTGGTCATCAGGCCCGTCGTGCAGGCGTGCTGCCGCAACCGCTGCCGGCCACCCTGGTGGCGTTCTACCTGCCGCAATTCCACCCGATTCCCGAGAACGATGCCTGGTGGGGCGAGGGCTTCACCGAATGGCACAACGTGACGCGCGCGCTGCCTCAGTTCGAGGGCCATGCACAACCACGCCTGCCGGCCGAGCTCGGCTTCTACGACCTGCGCCTGCCGGCGGTCATGCGCCGGCAGATGCAGCTGGCGCGTGAATACGGCATCGGCGCGTTCTGCAGCTATTTCTACTGGTTCGGTGGCAAGACGCTGCTCGAGGGCCCGCTGCAGCAGTGGCTGGCCGATCCGTCGCTCGATCTTCCGCTGTGCCTGTGCTGGGCCAACGAAAACTGGTCGCGGCAATGGAACGGGCGCGCCGACGACCTCCTGATCTGCCAGCAGCACAGTGCCGACGACGATATTGCCTTCATCGCGCATGTGGCACGCTATCTGGCCGACCCGCGTTACCTGCGCGTGGATGGCAAGCCGCTGCTGCTGGTCTATCGCCCCGGCCTGCTGCCGGACGCCAAGGCCACGGCTGGGCGCTGGCGCGACTGGTGTCACGCCAACGCTATCGGTGATCTCCAGCTGGTGTATGTGCAGAGTTTCGATCGGGTCGATCCGCGTGCGATCGGCTTTGATGCGGCGGTGGAGTTTCCACCCAACAACACCACGCTCACACCAGTCACCGCACGCCAGCGGCTGCTCAATCCCAGCTACCGCGGCAGCGTGTTCGACTGGCGCGAGCTGGCACAGGCCTCCATGACCCAGCGCGAACCGGGCTATCCGCGTTACCCGGGCGTCAACCCGACGTGGGACAACGAGCCGCGCCGCAGCGGTGGCGGCCGGGTGTTCGCGCATGCCTCCCCGCGCGGTTATCGGGACTGGTTGCGCCAGGCGATCGCCACCGCGCGGCAACGCTTTGCCAGCCAGCCACTGGTGTTCGTCAACGCCTGGAACGAATGGGCCGAAGGCGCCGTGCTCGAACCCGACGCACGGCTCGGCCACGCCTGGCTGCAGGCCACGCGGGATGCATTGGGCCCGCCGCCGGCAACAGATCGACGCCCGTGCGCGGTACTGCATGTATGGTACCTGGACGTGCTGGACGAAATGGCAGCCATGCTGGCCGCCAGCGGCCAGCACTGGCGAATCTTCATCACCACCACGCGTGAACTCGCCGACGCCGTGGGCGCGCGCTGCCGCAAGCTCGCGTTGGATGCCGAAATCGAGGTCTTCGCCAACCGCGGTCGCGACATCCTGCCGTTCCTGCATGTCGCCAACCGCCTGCTGGAGGAGGGGGTCGACGTGGTGCTCAAGCTGCACACCAAGCGTTCCATGCACCGGCGCGATGGCGAACAGTGGCGCAACGAACTGTTCCAGCGCCTCGCCAGCCCCGAGCGCACGCCGACGGTGCTCGCCGCATTCCACGCACGAGCGACCCTGGGCATGGCCTTCGCCGAGGGTCACCTGCAGCGGCTGGATTACTACTGGGGTGCCAACCAGGACAACGTGCGCGCACTGGCCACCTGCCTGGGCATCCCCGAGCCGCAGCCGGAGCAGGACAGTTTCGTGGCCGGCAGCATGTTCTGGATACGGCTGGCCGCGCTGCGTCCGTTGCTCGACGCACACCTGCACGAGTCGGCGTTCGAGCCCGAAGCCGGCCAGGTCGACGGTACGCTCGCCCACGCCATCGAACGGATCTTTTTGTCTTGCATCAGCGCGGCCGGCTTCGAGAGCGCCAGCGTGGCCACCCTGTGCGGGCTGCCCGAGTCGGATGCACCCTACCCCTATGCGCGCCGCAGCTGACCGAACGCGCGCGCCGCACGATGTTCGGTCGGGCTTGCGTGCAAGCCCGACCGTTGGCGCAGCCAGCCACCTCTGGTTTCTGGCGCCGCAGTGATAGGACGATCGTTTGAATCCAGTTAGAATAGTTGCTTTCACAACAAGACGGTCCCCCCGAAGGAAACCTCACCGATGAAAATTCTGGTCGGCTACAAGCGCGTCGTGGACTACAACGTGCGCATCCAGGTCAAACCCGACGGCAGCGGCGTGGTCACCGACGGCGTCAAGCTCTCCGCCAACCCGTTCGACGACATTGCGCTGGAAGAGGCGCTGCGTCTGCGCGAAAAAGGTGTGGCCGACGAGGTGATCGTGGTCGGCATCGGCCCGGCCGACCTCACCGCCCACCTGCGCAACGGCCTGGCCATGGGCGCCAACCGCGCCATCCATGTCAGCACCGCCGAGGCCGTGCAGCCACTGACTGCCGCCCGTGTCTTCCTCAAGCTGATCGAGAAGGAACAACCCGGCCTGGTGATCCTGGGCAAGCAGGCCATCGACGACGACGCCAACCAGACCGGCCAGATGCTGGCCGCGCTGTGGGATCGTCCGCAGGCCACGTTCGCCAGCAAGATCGACATTGCCGACGGCAAGGCCACCGTCACCCGCGAAGTCGACGCCGGTCTGGAAGTGATCGAGGCCGAGCTGCCGGCCGTGATCACCACCGACCTACGCCTCAACGAACCACGCTTCATCAAGTTGCCCGACATCATGAAGGCCAAGGCCAAGCCGATCGACACGATCGAGTTCGCTTCGCTCGGCGTCGAAGCACATGACCATCTGAAGACCACCCACTTCGCCCCACCACCCAAGCGCAGCAAGGGGGTGATGGTCAAGGATGCCGCCGAACTGGTCGCCGCGCTGAAACAGAAAGGCCTGCTGTAACCCCCATTTCCACGTGTAGGAGCCCGCTCGCGGGCGATGCCTTTGCTCTTGCGATTCCCGATTTCCGATTCCCGGCCAAAAAGCATCGCCCACGAGCGGGCTCCTACGACACAATCAAGTAGCTGCGGAGACATACATGAGCAAGATCCTGGTCATCGCCGAACACCTGGGCGGCAAACTCAACCCCTCCACGGCGCGCGCAGTCAGCGCGGCCAGTGCGATCAAGCCCGAGGCGATCGACGTGCTGGTGCTGTCCGACGCACCTGACGCGATGGCCGCCGAGGCCGCGCAGATCGAAGGCGTAAGCCGCGTGCTCACCATCGCGCGCAGCGAGAATGCGCATGCGCTGGCCGCCGTGTTGGCGCCGCAGGTTGCGAAGACCGCCGCCGGCTACAGCCACGTGTTCGCGCCCTCCACCACCTTCGGCAAGGACCTCGCACCGCGCGTTGCAGCGCTGCTCGGCGTAGCCCAGGTCAGCGACGTGATGAGCGTCGAGGGCAGCCACACGTTCAAGCGCCCGATCTACGCCGGCAACGCGATCATCACGGTCGAGGCGGCTCCCGCGCATACCGTGGTCGCCACCATCCGCACCGCCTCCTGGCCGGCTGCGGCCAGTGGTGGCAACCACGCACCGGTCGAGGCATTGTCCGTCGAGGCAAGTCTGCCCACGCACACCCGTTTCGTCGAGCTCAAGCAGGGCAGCAGCGATCGCCCCGACCTGCAGAGCGCTGCCAAGGTTGTCTCCGGCGGGCGCGGCGTCGGTTCGAAGGAAAACTTCGACATCATCTACAAGTTTGCCGACAAGGTCGGCGCGGCCGTGGGCGCTTCACGCGCTGCAGTGGACGCCGGCTTCTGCCCCAACGAAATGCAGGTCGGCCAGACCGGCAAGATCATCGCCCCCGAGCTGTACATGGCAATCGGCATCTCCGGTGCCATCCAGCACCTGACCGGCATCAAGGATGCCGGCACGATTGTCGCGATCAACAAGGATGGCGAGGCGCCTATCTTCGAGGTGGCTGACTTCGGACTGGTCGGGGATTTGTTCAAGATCATCCCGGAGCTGGAAGTGGCGCTGGGTTGATCGAAGCAAGAGCCGCACGACGTCTTGCCGTACCGGTGGGCTATCGTCCGCGTGGCGCACAGTTGCTATCGTCCTGCCACGAAACCCCAATGAAACAGGGCGCGCCGCCGACGCGCCGCGGCAAGGAAGCCGGATCCAATGACCAGCCCCACCCAGGAGTCTGGGCCGAGTGCACGGCACCGCCGAAATCTACCGCCAGGTCCAGCCGGTCGACGAGGTGCGCGGCAGCGTGAAGGTTGCTCACAGCCGAGTCGACGAACGCCGCTCGGCGTCAGCCATCCTGCTTGCCGTGCATGCACATCAGCGTTTGTTGACCCAGCGCGACCAGCGCCCGCTCACCGGCAGCCATGGCGAACACTTCGAGTTGGCAGATGGTCAAGGTCCGTCAGGAAAACAGTGCTTCACGGTGCCCGGCAAAGGCGAGGGAAGCGCCTGGCTGTGTAGCCAGTCCAGTGCGATCGGCCAGAGTGAATCCCGGAAGCGCCTCTGGAAAAACGCAAAGTGGCCGATCTCATCCTGGCCAATCGCCGCTGGCGCCAAGCGTAG
Organism: Rhodanobacter sp.; assembly: GCA_004298505.1. Taxonomy (GTDB): domain Bacteria; phylum Pseudomonadota; class Gammaproteobacteria; order Xanthomonadales; family Rhodanobacteraceae; genus Rhodanobacter. Next base: position 3,412 of record SCRO01000095.1, on the reverse strand, counting down.
ATGATGGCGCTCGCTGTTCCTGTAGTAACCAAGCAACCGGTCGATGGCCGGTACGGTGCCGAACGGATCATCTTCAATACCGAGCGCCAGGATAGGGGCGCGCACTTGCTCAAAGCGTCGAACCAGAGCCATCCGTTCGGGAATATCGTTCGGCAGCTTGCCTCCCCGGCGCAGCGACAACTCGAAACGCGGTCCCATCCGTGCCCAGTCCAGCGCCACACCTTTGGGGGTGTCTTCCATCCAGCCCAAACGCTTGCCCGGCACGTAGCCGAACAGGTGAACCAACAGCGGCATGGCAACGTGCCAGCGCAGGAGCATGCCTTTGCGCTCATTCGGCGTGTAGTCGCGCCAGTACGCGAACTGCGCGCCCATCGTGAAAATGCGGTGCACCCGATGCGCGGAGTCCGCCAGACCAATGACGAAGCCGCCAACGGAGTGCCCGACGACATCGATGGATTGACCGGGAAAGTGGGCGGCGGCGTAGCGCAGGACGCCCTCGAAGTCGCGTGCCCCCCAATCGATCCAGTCGGCCTGGAGTTTGCGCAGCGAGCCATGCGCAGACTCGCCAATGCCGCGGTAGTCGTAGGTCAGCACGTCGAACCCGTGGGTGTGCAGGTAGTCCGCGAATCGCGCGTAGTAACGGCTGCATACCGAGGTTGCCGGGTTGATGATCACGACCGAACGCAGCGTTGGCGACGAACTGGCATGGCGCCGAACGACCGCTCCCAGCGTGTAACCATCAGTGGCACGGATGCGAACCGATTCCGGGTGGCTCTGTATTGTGATCGACATGATGTTTGTGTCTCAGCTGCCGGGCCGCTCGACGAGAAGTACCACGGCGATCACGAGCATGGCAACGCCAGAGAACCGGCTGACAGCCTGAGCGGCTCGGGGCGCGAGCGCAATACGGCCTGCGCTCCGTACCCGACGAAGAGATCCCCGCGGAGATCGCGTACGCCCAGTCCACACCGAGTGTGATCACGAACAGGATCAACACCGCCCAGAAGGCGGCCAAAGTGCCCAGCAGCATCAATTCATCCGCCGCTCTTCTTTTTGGCATCGGGATGTACGAGGTAGAAAAACCGTTCGGCGCATCCCATCAAACATCACGCAGCCCGTAGGAGCCCACGGCTTCCCCAGAAACGTGATTGGTATAAACCCATTCGGGAACACATTGCCAACGTACAAGGAGCCCGCTCGCGGGCGATGCTTGTTGCTCTTGCTCTTGCTCTTGCCTTTGCGATTCCCGATTCCCGATTCCCGGTCAAGGAGCATCGCCCGTGAGCGGGCTCCTGCCCCTACCCTGCCGGGTGTGGCCGCCACCCAAAATGCCGTCAAGCGGCCATTGATTCCACTCTCAAGCCGACCACCGGAAACGGATCGTGACCGGCGGCCTGGCCGCTTTCTGCTCACCGGATCGGTCAACCTGTTGCTGCTGCCGCGTCTGGGCGATTCGCGGGCCGGGCGCATGGAAGTGGTGGAGCTGCCGCCGCTGACCGCTGCCGAACAGGCGCGCAAGCCCGGCCGCTTCTTGCAGGCACTGCTCGAGGGTCGCCTGAAACCATCACCGATCACTGCCGATGGCCCGGGCCTGGCGCAACTTGCGGCACGCGTGACAGCAGGCGGCTTTCCGGAAGCCGTAGCCCGCCCACCGGCGCGCGCGCGCGAATGGCATCGTCAATACCTGCGTATAAAACGAGGTCTGGCAGGAACGGCTTTATCTGGACATGGACGAATTCAACGACTGGCAGGCGGCCAGAGAGCAAGACCAGGCATCCGGTTAGGCCATTCCACTAACTGCCTGTGAATCCAATTTATCCATTTAACCAAGCGACGGCACGGAATCGAAGCGAAGGTAATTTACAGCAGATTCTGGACTTGACTACTTTACGACTGAGATTCGATTGCACTCCTTTTTATACGTCACCGCCTCGATCAACCGCTTACGCGGCAAGCCGCTCGATTTTTCCGACGACCTTGCCCAGCACACGATGTGCCTCTTCCAGATCGTAGTCCGCCTGCAGGCCGAGCCAGAATCGCTCGCTGGTACCCAGAGCAGCGGCGAGGCGCACAGCCGTATCCGCCGTGACACCGCGCTTGCCGAGCACGATCTCGTTGATACGGCGCGGTGGCACACCGGCGGCGCGCGCCAGCGCGTTCTGGCTGATGCCCATGGGAGCGAGGAACTCCTCAAGCAACACTTCACCGGGATGGATGTTGGGTAGGGTATTCATGGTCAACTCGTTTTGCGTCAGTGGTAATCGACGATCTCCACATCGTGGGCATAACCGTCGATCCAGCGAAAGCAGATGCGCCATCGATCATTGATGCGGATGCTGTACTGGCCCCTTCCGCTACCCTTGAGCACCTCAAGGCGGTTCGCCGGCGGGACTCGAAGATCCTCTAGCGAGGAGGCATTGTTGAGCATGCGCAGCTTGCGGCGGGACACGGACTGAATATCAGCAGGCAGTCGCCGGGAAGGCACTCCACCCCAGATCTTTTCCGCTTCCTTATCGGCAAAGTTCCTGATCACAGGGAAACCATAACGTGCGCCGTCATATAACGCAAGTCGTCAATCGGGACAGGGGGCGATGCTAATCGACCATCGCGCCCCTCCCACACCACCCGGCATGCGGGCCCGCACCGGGCGATTCAAGGGATTGTGCCAATTAAATTATCCCTGACACTATTTTTCCGTGCTGCGGCCACGTCTCGGCGACCAACCGGCCGAGCCAAGCGCGGTTCGCGTGCGTGGCGTGTGGTTTCAAGGAACATGCCGACATCGTGCGAAAAAGGTGTCGGAAAAAGGTGTCAGGGACAATTCCTGACATGAGATCGGCGCTCGGGATGAGGCTGGGACGCGGCTTGCGCTGATCGTCCGACGCATGCTGCGCGAGCGATGCTGTGGCACATGACCCGCCCTCCACGCCTCGATATCGCCGGCATTCCCCAGCACGTGGTGCAGCGGGGCAACAACCGGCTGCCGTGCTTTCTAGACGATGAAGATCGCCAGCGTTACCTGCAATGCCTGCGCCAGGCCCTGTTGCGTTTTGGCTGCCAGCTGCACGCTTATGTATTGATGAGCAACCACGCGCACCTGCTGCTGACGCCGCACGAGATGGGCGCGCTAGCGCGGTTGATGCATACGTTCGCGCGAAATTACGCGGGCCTGTTCAATGGTCGGCACCAACGTACCGGGACGCTGTGGGAAGGGCGTTACAAGGCCTGCCTGGTGGATTCGGGCCGCTACTTCCTGGCATGCAGCCGCTACATCGAGCTCAATCCGGTGCGTGCGTGGATGGTGGCCCAGCCGGAGGATCATCCGTGGTCGAGCTATGCCGCCAACGCCACGGGACGCGTGGACCCGCTGCTGACCCCGCATCCTGAGTATCTCGCGCTCGGTGCCGATCCA
>SCRO01000094.1 GCA_004298505.1 Rhodanobacter sp. | reverse complement strand
GCCCTGGCCAGCACTATCGCCGCCTGCGGCGACGTCAACCGCAACGTGGTGTGCAACACCAACCCGGTCGAGTCGACGGCGCACGAAGAGGCGTACGCGTGGGCAGTGCGACTGTCGGATTATTTCAAGCCGAAGACCCATGCCTACCATGAGCTGTGGCTCGACGGCGAGAAGCTGGTGGGTGAGGCGGCCGCGGCGGAGTCCGAACCGCTGTACGGTCCGACCTATCTGCCGCGCAAGTTCAAGATCGCTCTGGCGATTCCCCCGCTCAACGATGTCGACGTGTTTTCGCATGATCTCGGCCTGATCGCAATCATCGAGCACGGCAAGCTGGCCGGTTTCAACGCGGCGATCGGTGGCGGCATGGGGGCGAGCCACGGCGACTCGACCACGTATCCGCGCCTCGGTGACGTGATCGGCTTCGTGCGCCCCGGGCAGTTGCTGGCGGTGGCCGAGAACGTGATCGGCGTGCAGCGTGACTGGGGTGACCGTGAGGAGCGCAAGCACGCACGTCTGAAATACACCATCGACACGCATGGACTCGACGCGGTCAAGGCCGAACTGGAAAAGCGTCTGGGTTTCGCGCTGGAACCCGCGCGCGAGTTCCGCTTCGACCACAACGGCGATCGCTACGGCTGGGTCCAGGGGCACGCCGGACGCTGGCACCTCACCTTGCAGGTGGAAGCCGGTCGCCTGCTCGACACCGATGCACATACCTGGCTCAGCGGCATGCGCGAACTGGCTGGTGTACACACCGGCGACATCCGCCTCACCTGCAATCAGAACCTGATCATCGCCAACGTCGAGGCTGACCAGCGTGCGTTGATCGACGGGATCGTCGCCCGCCATGGCATGGACGGCTACCGCAAACACAGTGCAATCCGCCAGCATGCGATCGCCTGCGTGGCGCTGCCGACCTGCGGCCTGGCGATGGCCGAAAGCGAGCGCTACCTGCCGCAATTGCTGCCGAAGCTGGAGGCCTTGCTCGATCGCCACGGCCTGATCGATACGCCGATCCTGCTGCGCCTGTCTGGTTGCCCGAACGGATGCTCGCGGTCGTATCTGGGCGAGATCGCCCTGGTCGGTCGCGGTCCGGGACGCTACGACCTGCGCCTGGGCGCCGATTTTCGTGGCCAGCGACTGAACCAGGTCTACCGCGAGAATGTCGACGAGACGGCCATACTCGATGCGCTCGATCCGCTGTTCGCACGCTATGCAGGTGAGCGTGATGTCGGCGAGGGTTTTGGCGACTTCCTGCTGCGCGCAGCCATCCTCGCGCCGCCGCCCTCACGGCGCATCGCTGCCACGGTGCGGGCATGAAGCCGCTGTCCGGCAAGGCGCAGGTGCAGCCGCAGCAACTCGCCGCCTTGAACGCGGCGCTGGCGTCACTGAGCGCCGAACAACGCGTGGCGTGGGCGTTCGAACATCTGCCCGGCACCCACGTGCTGTCGTCCAGCTTCGGCGTGCAGGCCGCCGTGTCGTTGCATCTGGTGACGCAGTTGCGAGCGGATATCCCGGTGGTGCTGATCGATACCGGCTACCTGTTCGTCGAGACCTACCGCTTTGTCGACGCGCTCACCGAGCGACTGGGCCTGAACCTCAAGGTCTATCAGGCGCCGCTCAGCCCGGCCCATATGGAAGCGCGCGACGGGCGCTTGTGGGAGCAAGGTGTGCCCGGCATCGATCGTTACAACCACCTGCGCAAGGTCGAGCCGATGCAGCGTGCGCTGGACGAACTGGGTGCGGGCAGCTGGATTGCCGGGCTGCGTCGGCAACAGTCGCGCAGCCGCGCCGCGATCGACTTTCTCGAACACCGTCAGGGGCGCTGGAAACTGCATCCGCTGGCCGACTGGAGCGACCGCGATATCGGTCATTACCTCAAGCGTCATCGCCTGCCGTACCACCCCTTATGGGAGCAGGGTTACGTCTCGGTTGGCGACCGCCATACCAGCCGCCGCTGGGAGCCGGGCATGGATCCGGAAGATACCCGCTTTTTCGGCCTCAAGCGCGAGTGCGGCTTGCACGGTATCGCGTGAACGATCGAGCAACTCAGGGGATTGATGCGGTCGGCTTTGGCTCGCGCACGGGTACGTCGATGCTGCACAGCCCGCCCTTGCCTGACGACACCTTGTAGAACGCATCATGCCGATGGCGCTGCGCATCGAGCAGGTGCTTTGCGGATGACGGGTTGCGCGAAAAGATTGTCTCGTTCAGAATTCGTCGACAAACTCGATCCCGGCCCCACAGTCGCTGGCGAGTGTCTCGGCGCTGACGCGCACGTCGTCGAACTGGCTGTCGTCGGTTACCTCCACCTCGATGCAGTACACGTGGGCCTCGCTGTCACCCGCCGCGTCGCTGGAGCTGGAGTCGTCGCGCATGCCAAGGGTCGGGTCGTCGAGCTCCTCGACATGTTCGATTCCGTCGGTGCCGTGCAGGCCGACGATGACGGCATCGGCGTCAGCGCGGCTGCCGATCAGACGAAAGCGGATCATGGGCATGGCTTCAAGTTCCTCCAGCAGTAGCAAGGGTGCTAATTATGGCAAGCGCGGCGCATGTGGAACGTGATCTGGCAGACACCGACGATCGGTACCGGCGCGCTACCATGGCGCCCCGCCGGAACGTGCACAATGGCCCATGTCCAAAACCTACGACCGCGATTATTTCGACAAGTGGTACCGCGATCTGCAGCACGCGGTAGGCTCGCCGGCCGAGCTGCGGCGCAAAGTGACGATGGTGATGGCGCAAACCGAGTATTACCTCGGGCGGCCCATCCGCAACGTGCTCGACGTCGGCTGCGGTGAGGCGACCTGGCGTGCCGCGTTGCGCAAGCTGCGCCCCGGCATCGCCTACCGTGGCCTGGATCCCAGTGAGTACGTGGTGACGCGCTACGGGCGCAGCCGCCATGTGGGCCTGGCGCGCTTCGCTCAGCTGGAACAGCTGCGTTTCGACACCCGCTTCGACCTGATCGTGTGTACCGATGTGCTGCACTACCTGAAGTCCGCCGAGATCCGTGCAGGCCTGCACGGCATCGGCGAGATGCTCGAAGGGCTGGCGTTCCTGGAGGTGTTCACCAGTCGCGACGACGTAGCCGGTGACCGGCAGGGTTTCGTGTCGCGGCCACCGTCCTGGTACCTGCGCGAGTTCGCCCGCGTTGGGCTGTTGCCATGTGGCTCCCACTGCTATTTGGGGCCGCGTCTGAACCAGCATGTTGCCGCGTTGGAACGGGCGCACTCGCCCGGGTGAGGCTGCGGCGAGCCAGATGCCCGGCGGGCGTGGAATATCCATGGCCGCCATTCCGCGTTATCGTGCGCAGCAGTTTTCATCGGGGGAGATCGTCCTGTGAACCAGCCAGCCTTGCCCAGCTCGCCGCGCCGTGAACTGACCGTCCGTGGCGTGATCATCGGCATCGCGATCACGATCGTGTTCACCGCGGCGAACGTCTATTTCGGGTTGAAGGCAGGCCTGACGTTCTCCACCTCGATCCCCGCCGCAGTGATCTCGATGGCGATCCTGAAGGCGATGCGTGACGCCACGATCCAGGAAAACAACATCGTGCAGACGGTGGCCTCGGCGGCCGGCACGCTGTCGGCGATCATCTTCGTGTTGCCCGGCTTGGTGATTGTCGGTTACTGGACCGGCTTTCCGTTCTGGATCTCGGCGGGCATCTGCGCCACCGGCGGCATCCTCGGCGTGATGTACACGATCCCGCTGCGGCGTGCATTGGTGACGGACTCCGAGCTGCCTTACCCGGAGGGAGTCGCCTGCGCCGAGGTATTGAAAGTGGGTGCCGGCGAGGCACCTGCCGTCGATGGCGCCGCCGCCGTCGAAACCGGCGGCGCGGGGCTCAAGGCGGTGCTGTGGGGCTCGATCGTGTCGGCGATCTTCTACGTGATCGTGCAGACGCGCATCTTTGCCGGCAGCGTCACGCACTACTTCCGGGTCGGTAGCGACAGGGCCGGCACGACCGGCTTCGATTTCGGTCTTTCCTTCGCGTTGTTTGCGATCGGGCACCTGGTTGGTTTATGGGTGGGCATCGCCATGCTGGTGGGTGCGGCGATCGGCTGGGCCTGGGCAGTGCCGTATTTCACCCACCTGCATTGGGTGGCGGGTGATGCCGCGACGGTGGCGCAGGCTGGCTGGAGCCACTATGTGCGCTTCATCGGCGCCGGCGCCATCGGCGTGGCTGCGATCTGGACACTGGCCAAGCTGATGAAGCCGCTGGTCAGCGGTCTGGCCGGTGCAATGAAGGCATCACGCGCACGCAAATCCGGCACGCTGGATGAGCTGCCGCGCACCGAGCACGACATGCCGATCGGCCTGGTCGGCATCATTTCGCTGCTGTGCCTGCTTCCGATCGGCTACCTGTTGTGGCATTTCAGCGTCAACAACGGGCTCGGCGGCGCCAGCTGGACGCTGGTGCTCGGTGGCGTGGCGTTCGTAGTACTGCTGAGTTTCGTGGTATCGGCGGTAACCGGCTACATGGCCGGCCTGATCGGTTCCTCCAACAGCCCGTTGTCGGGCATCGGCATCCTGGTGGTGGTGATCGCGGCGCTGCTGTTGGTGGTCGGGGTCAAGCCGTTCCTGCCGCCGGGCGCGGACAAGGCCCTGGTGGGCTTTGCCCTGTTCATCACCTCGATCGTGTTCGCGGTCGCGTCGATCGCCAACAACAACCTGCAGGATCTGAAAACCGGCCAGCTGGTCGATGCCACGCCAGCGCTGCAGCAGTGGGCGCTGGTGATCGGCGTGCTGGTCGGCGCGCTGGTGATCCCGCCGGTGATGGACTTGCTGCAACACACCTATGGCTTCCTCGGCGCGCCCGGTGCCGATCCATCGCGTGCCTTGCCCGCGCCGCAGGCGGGTCTGATTTCCGCGCTGGCGCAGGGCGTGATCACCGGCGACGTGCCGTGGGACATGATCGGTCTGGGTGCCGGTATCGGCGTGGCCATCATCATTGTCGACGAGGCGCTTGGCCTGGCCAGGAAAGGCCCGCGCCTGCCACCGCTGGCCGTGGGGCTCGGCATCTACCTGCCGACCTCGACCACGCTGATGGTCGTCGTCGGCGCCCTGGTCGGCGCCTGGTTCGACCGCCGCGCGGCACGTCGCCCCGTCGAGGAGGCCGCCGCAACCCGGCAACTCGGCGTGCTGCTGGCGTCCGGCCTGATCGTCGGCGAAAGCCTGCTGGCGGTGATCTTCGCCGGCGTGGTGGCATTCAGCGGCGAGGATGCGCCGATCGCACTGGTCGGCAACGGTTTCCAGACCCCGGCGATCTGGATGGGCGGCGTGGTGTTTGCGGCGACTGTAGCCGTGCTGTATCGCTGGATCATGCGGATGGGACGGTCGGTCGTCGGCTCGTGAGACGCGTCGTGGCGTCGTCATGAGCGTTGGTTTCGAGCACGACCATGGGTTGAGTGATCCGCATCGGGAGTCGTACGTCGCGTGAAGCAGGTTGAGATCGAGCAGGTGCCGGCCGTCGCAGATGCGCTGGCCGCCGCACCGAGCCAGCGCGCGATGGTGTTGCGCCGGCTGGCAGGTCCGCTATTGTCGGTCGCCATGCTGTGCCTGGCGTTGTGGGCGCTGCACCTGCTGGCACGTGAAGTGAATTACCACCAGGTGCGGCGGTACGTACAGGGGCTGTCGCACATGCGAATCGCACTGGCCGTGCTGTTCACGTTGGCCGGTTATGCCGTGATGACCTTGTACGATCGTTTCGCGGTGGCGTCGATCGGGCGCAAGCTGCCTTGGCAGCGGATCAGCCTGATCTCGTTCATCAGCTACGCCTTCAGCAATGCGGTGGGCATGTCACTGCTGGTATCCGGTTCGATCCGCTATCGCTTCTATGTTCAGAACGGCCTGGGTGTCGGCGAGATTGCGCGTGTGGTGTTGTACTGCACCACCAGCTTCTGGTTGGGTCTGCTAGCGCTGACCGGGGTAACCCTGCTGTGGGTGCCGCTGCCACCGGGGCTTCCCTTTGCGGCGCTCAGCCAGCCGTTGGGTGCCGCCCTGGTAGCGCTGCCACTGGCCTGGCTGTTGGGCAGCCTGGTCCATCGCCCGCTGAGGATCTGGCGCTGGCGAGTACCACTGCCGTCGACCTCGGTCGCGCTAAAACAGATCTTGGTCGGCGCGTTCGACTGGGGTCTGGCTGCCGCGGTGCTGTATGTGCTGATGCCGGACGCGCTGAACAACGGCTTCGGCCACTTCCTGGCGATCTTCGTGATCGCCCAGATAGTCGGCCTGATCAGTCACGTGCCCGGCGGGCTGGGTGTATTCGAGGCGGTGATGCTGGCTGGCTTCGGTGCCACCGGCAACGCCGAGCTGACCGCGCCGATCCTAGGCGCGTTGGCGGCATTCCGCGTCATCTACTATCTGCTGCCGTTGTGCACGGCGACCGTGCTGGTGTTGCAGCGCGAGGCGCGCGGGCTGCGGCAGAGGTCCCTGCTGGCGCCCTGGTTCACCGGCCTGTTGCCATCGTTCTTCGCCGGGCTAACCCTGGTGTCCGGTGCGGTCTTGCTGTTTTCCGGCGCCACCCGCGCGTTGCCGCGGCGCATGGCGATTCTTGGCGAGCTCCTGCCGTTGTCGGTGCTGGAGGTTTCGCACCTGCTGGCGAGCGTGATCGGCATGCTGCTGTTGATCCTGGCGCGCGGACTGCAGCGGCGGCTGGACGCGGCGTACTGGCTGACCCTGGTGTTGTTGCTGGCCGGTGCGGTGTTCTCGCTGCTCAAGGGCATCGATTACGAGGAGGCCACCTTGCTGACCTTGCTGGCGATGGCGCTGGCACCGGCACACGGCTTGTTCTACCGGCGCGCCTCGCTGTTCAGTACCAGCTTCAGCGTGGGCTGGATCGTGGCCATCGTGGCGACTCTCGCCTGTGCCACCTGGCTGGTGGTGTTTAGTTACAAGCACGTTGATTACAGCGCCGACCTGTGGTGGGAGTTCAGCCTGCATCACGGCGGCGCGCCACGTGCCTTGCGCGCGCTGGTGGCGGCGACTGCCGCCGGCGTGCTGTTCGCGGTGGGTACGCTGATCCGTCCGCAGAAGCTCCGTCGCAAGCCGCCCACCGACACCGAGTTGGTACAGGCGCTGCGCTTGATCAAGCAATTCCCCTCGACGCAGGCCCACCTGGCCCTGATGGGCGACAAGACCTTGCTGTTCGATGCCGAATACAAGGCCTTCGTGATGTTCGATACGGTAGGGCGCAGCTGGGTAGCGATGGGCGACCCGGTCGGTAGCGACGAGCTCGCCCGACGCGAACTGGTGTGGACGTTTCTGGAGCAGTGTGAGCGCGCTGGCGGCTGGCCGGTGTTCTACCAGGTCAGTCCCGCCAACCTCGACCTGTACCTGGAGGTCGGCCTGAACCTGCTCAAGATCGGCGAGGAGGCACGGGTGCGACTGGATGATTTCAATCTTGACGGCAAGTCAAAGAAAGTGCTGCGCAACACCGTCAACAAGCTGCACCGTGAAGGGTTGCATGTGGAGATCGTGCCGGCCGACGCGGTGGCCGGCTTGCTGCCCAGGCTCAAGCCAGTCTCCGACGCGTGGCTGCACGACAAGCATGTGCGCGAGAAGCGCTTTTCGCTGGGGGCGTTCGATCCGCGCTACCTGGCGCGTACCCCGATGGCGGTCGTGTGGCAGGGCGAGCAGGTGGTGGCATTCGCCAACCTGTTGCTCAACGACACCTATGAGGAAGCATCGGTGGATCTGATGCGGCATCGGCCGGACAGCCCGGCCGGCATTATGGATTTTCTATTCGTCGAGCTGATGCTGTGGGCACGCGGCGAGGGCTATCACTGGTTCAACCTCGGCATGGCACCGCTGGCCGGCTTGCACAGCCGCCGCCACGCACCATGGTGGAACCGTTTCGGGGCGATGGTGTTCGGCCGCGGCGAGCGCTTCTACAACTTCCGCGGCCTGCAGCGCTACAAAGAGAAATTCGATCCGCAGTGGGAGCCGCGCTACATGGCGGTGCCGCGCGGGATCGCCTTGCCGGTGATCCTGGCCAACGTGGCCAGCCTGATTTCCGGCGGACTGTCCGGAGTGGTGCGCCGATGAGACGATGGAAGGCCGGCTTGCTGGTGGTCGTGGTATTGGGGTTGCTCGCCGTATTGCTGGTGTGGAGTCCATGGTCGCGGATCAGCCTGGCCAAGGCCACCGTGGTCTGGCCGGTGGCCAGCCACAGTATCGCGCCACCGCCCGGCAAGGGCGACGTGATGGCGGTCATCGTTTCCGGCGATGGCGGCTGGGCCGACCTGGACCGGCGCCTGGGCATCGCCTTCATCGACCGCGGCATCCCGGTGCTCGGCATCAACACGTTCAGGTACTACTGGCGCGAGCGCGACCCGGTGCAGACCGCACACGACCTCGACGCCCTGATGACCAGGTATCTCGGCGTGTGGGGCAAGCGAAGAATCTGGCTGGTCGGGTTCTCGTTCGGCGCCGACGTATTGCCCACCATCATCGACCAACTCAGCGCAGCCAATCGTGCGCGGATCACCCAGATCGTGCTGCTCTCGCCCAGCCGCGACCTCACCTTCGAGATCGAGTTGCAGGGCTACATGATCAAGCAGGGTTGGCTCAAGGAGCGCGTCAAGGACCTTTTGCAGCACGTCAACCCGATCCGGCACTACGATCCACTGCCACCGCTGCAGGCGCTGCACGGCGAGCCGCCGGTGGTGTGCTACTACGGCCTCGACGACGCGGGCGACACTGTCTGCGACGAGCCGCGCTTGCCCACCTGGGTCACCGTACATGCCATGAAGGGCGGCCACCATTTCGACGAAGGTTACCAGCGGCTGGCCCAGCAGATGCTGGCGGAGTTGCCGGCAAATGAATGTAAGCGAATGGCGCGATGACCGCGAGGTTTGCATCCTGATGCAGAACCTCAAACCCGAGACCATCAACGAAGAACTCCAGTCCTTCCTCCAAGTGGTCGTAGAAGATTTTCGGGATGAGGTTCTTGAACATGCTGGTTGTGACCACGTGAACGCTGAAGTTGGCGGGAAGTTTCTTGCGAAATGGTTAGCCAGCGGCCCAGTTTAAACGGTGTGAAGTTCCTGACGAATAACCTCTCGCAGCTTGGCAACCGTGAGCTCTTCATCACCGCTCTTGGCGCGATCGACAGCACCCTTGAGCGCGGCGTTGATCATCGTTTGGTAGCCCGTACCGGAAGAGTCCGCCCGTTCGCGGAAATACTCCAGCACCTCATCGTCGAGCATGATCGTGATGCGCGTCTTGCCGGGCGACGGTACAACCGCCCCACGCTTGCCGCGACTGAAATCGTATTCTTTACGCATGGTAGCTCTCTGCCTCGCCAGGACTTGCTTTGCGCGCGGATATGATCCTGATCCGATCCCCGCGCGGGGTGTGTACAACAACAAGAAGCCGACCTATTGCGTCCATGCCCAGGGTGACGAAGCGCGGCTCATCTTCCGCATCTGGGTCCACGACCGTGATGGCACGTACGTCACGGAGCGACTGCTCTGCGTGAGCAAAGCTGACACGATGCTGGCGGAGGTTGGACTGCGCCTTGTCCGGGTCGAATTTGATCCCCATGTTGCGAATATGCATATGATATGCATATTTGTCAACTGGCGTTTTTCCCTGCATCCCCCACCGCATCCGAGGCAACAACAAGCCCGGGCGGCCTGGAGTAAGGTTTCGACTCTTCGTCAGCGCGACACCGTAAACAACAGGTCAGACCGCCCCTCAGAGAGATGGACGTCCAAACGGCGTTTCGGTCGATCTCCGGGCACCGGATCGTCCGATAAACGAAAGAGGTTTTCGGGTGCGGTCTATACACAGGTCGGGGTCGGCAGCATCGGCTCAACAAGACTGATGATGACCGGAGGAAATCCGCTTATGGGCTGAAAAGTAGTTTGACACTCGTTGTACCCATGGAGCGCTGATGCGCAATACCCCGCCAACAGGACCACACGATAGCCGGCAGGCGCCTGAAAGCCCGGGGCAAAAGCGTCATGCACCCCGGGGGGACGGGAAATCTCTTACGCACGGGTTAGCCACGACGCCAACCCTCGGCAGTGAGACGCTCGACAGCATTCGGTGTTTGCTCTGGATCGTAACGATGCATGACTTGAATCACTGTCCACGTAGACCCAAAAACCGGGTGCTGCGCCGAGTATGGCGACTGCCACGCATACCCTGCAACTGTTGAATGTTCCGGCAGGATCATGATCTGGCGGCCCGGCATCGCCACTGGCGCAAGCTACAGTTGGTTGCGTAATCCGGCACATCCAGGGGTGGATGAGCTACACCGGCGCATGTGAAGGCGTAACCGATCGGGAGCGTGCAGCGCCGTGCGATTCACGCTGGGGCGAATCACCCTCGGTGCCTGCATGGTGCGCCGCGCTACTACACTATTGCTCTTGTTCCCCTTACGAAGATTTGATGTGAACGTTGCCGGGCTTTCTGCGCCAGCGCCGGATGCGGCGCTGGCTGCACTGTTTGCACCCTTCGAGACCTCGGAGCTGACCGTGCCGGCCGATGGTCGCGTGCTGTTCCTGCGTGCGCGGGCTGGCGTGCGCCTGCGTGAAGTAGCTCAGCCGGGTTGGTTGTGCGAGCAGAGTTTCCTGCCCTTTGCCGACGAACTGGCGCGCAACGGCTTGCGCGTGGGTGAGCCTGCCGCCGGCGAGCGCTTCCCGTTGGTGCTGGTGTGGCCGCCGCGCCAGCGTGACGAGGCGCGTGCCTTGTTCGCGCGTGCACTGCACCTGCTGGCGGCTGGCGGCACGGTGCTGACCAGCATGCCAAACGCCGAGGGTGCGAAGTCGGGCGAAGCCGACCTGGCGAAGCTGGCCGGTGCCGTGCAACATCTGTCCAAGCACAAGTGCCGGGTATTCTGGGCGACGCTGGGCGAAGGCGAGATTGATCAAACGCTGCTGGCGGAATGGCTGGCGCTGGATGCGCCGCGTGAAATTGTCGATGGCTACATCAGCCGGCCGGGCCTGTTCGCATGGGATCGGATCGATCGTGCCTCGGCGTTGCTGGCGGAGCACCTGCCGACAGACCTGCATGGCCGGGTGGCGGACCTGGGTGCCGGTTACGGTTATCTCGCTTGCCAGGTGATTGCACGTTGCCCGCAGGTTAGCACGATCGACCTGTACGAGGCCGAGTCGCGGGCGCTGGAACCGGCGCGGATCAACCTGGCGCGGGCGCAACGCGAATGTGGCCGCGAGCTGGCAGTGGGCGTGCACTGGCACGACGTGACCCGCGGCTTGCCGCAACGCTACGACATGATCGTGAGCAATCCACCGTTCCACCAGGGGCGCGCCGATTTGCCGGAACTGGGCCTCGCCTTCATCACCAGTGCGGCCGACGCCTTGTTGCCGGATGGCCGTCTGCTGCTGGTGGCGAACCGGCATCTGCCGTATGAAGCGCACCTGGGGCAGCGATTTCGGACGGTACGTACACTGGTGACGCAGGATGGATTCAAGGTGATCGAGGCAACCGGGGTACGCTCATGAAACTGGTGAAACTGATCGCCAATCTCGGTTACGGCAGCCGCAAGGACGTCACCCAGTTGTTTCGCAGCGGACGCGTCACCGATGCCGACGGCGAAGTGCTGTACGCCGACGATGTGGTGCCGTACGCGACGATCCGCGTCGACGACGAGCCGCTGGATCCGCCGCCGGGCCTGGTGCTGATGATGAACAAGCCGCTGAGCGTGACCTGCTCGCGCAAGGATCCGGGCCGCGTGGTGTACGACCTGTTGCCGCCGCGTTACAGCGTGCGCTCGCCGGCGTTGTCCACCGTGGGCCGGCTGGATCGGGATACCACGGGACTGCTGCTGTTTACCGACGACGGTGCACTGCTGCACCGGATCATCTCGCCGAAGGCGCAGGTGTCCAAGGTCTACGAAGCCACGCTGGCGCAGGACCTGCGCGGCGACGAAGGCGAACTGTTCGCCAGCGGCACGCTGATGCTGGAGTCGGAGAAGGAACCGCTGGCACCAGCCGTGCTCGAGGTGCTGCGGCCACGCCATGCGCAGCTGACGGTGACTGAAGGCCGCTACCACCAGGTGCGCCGGATGTTTGCCGCCGCCGGCAATCACGTCGAGACCTTGCAGCGCATATCGGTGGGCGGGTTGGCGCTGGGCGAACTGCCCGTGGGGGCGTGGCGGGCATTGGATGCGGGCGAGGTGGCGCGGATCTTCGCTGCGTAGAGCTTGAGCACCAGACTGCGCGGGCGGTTGCAAGAGCCGCTCCTGCAGTTGAGCTTGCAGGGCTTTCGCTGCTACGCCAGCACGTGCACCGTGGTGGGAATCGTGGCGCCAAACCATTTGCGTCGCTCGTCGCGGCAGCTGGGGCTGCCCATGGCGTATTTGCGGCAGATGCCGGGGCGGTTCTCGTAGATCGTGCAGGCAAACGTGTTGGGGTTCACCGCGGCACACCAGCCGTCCTCGCCCTTGGCGAGGATTTCCAGGCCATGCTCGTCGTGGTCGACGAGCCAGGCCGGCACGCGGTCTTCGGGCATCAACACCACCGTGAGGCGGCAGCACACGGCTTCGCACGTGTCGCATTGCACGCTGGGGTCGACGGATTGTTCGTGGGGGTCGGGGGAGATGATCACGCACCAGCATGATCGACACGGCCTGAACGCTTTGTTGTGCGCCGAGTCAGTCCGCCTCGTCGCACCACAGCGCATTCCAGCCTTCGTGGCCAAGCCGTTGCAAGGTCTCGATATTGCGCCGGTAGATCGCGTCCGTGTCGCTCATCTGCTCCATCGCCCGCTCGACGCTGGCTTCGCGCAGCAGGTGCAGGGTGGGGAAGGGCGAGCGGTTGCTGAAGTTCTCGATTGCGTCCGGCGCGCTGTCGGCAAGGCATCCGCATTGAGGCTGCTGGGTGGAAGGTCGGTCATCGGGCTTTCGGCAGGTGGATGGGTGCGGCGACTATAGCGGGCATGGGCCGCTTTCGCATGCTCTTGCATGCGGTCACTCTCGCCGGAATATCAGACAGGACTACTTGCTTTCGGGCCCCCGCTCATGTTCAAGCTCCACTTCGACAACACGTTCGTACGTGACCTCCCCGGCGATGCGGAGCGGAGCACACAGCCGCGTCAGGTCGATGGCGCGCTGTATTCGCGCGTCGACCCTACGCCGGTGGCGGCGCCACACTTGCTGGCATATTCGGCGGAGATGGCCGGCACGCTGGGCCTCAGTGAGGATGACGTGGGTTCACCCGAGTTCGCGCAGATCTTCGGCGGCAATGCACTGCTCGATGGCATGCAGCCGTATGCCGCGAATTATGGAGGCCATCAGTTCGGCAACTGGGCCGGCCAGCTCGGCGACGGCCGCGCGATTTCATTGGGGGAGGTAATCAACGCCACCGGCGAGCGCTGGGAACTGCAATTGAAGGGTGCCGGGTTGACGCCGTACTCGCGTGGGGCCGATGGCCGCGCGGTACTGCGTTCCTCGGTGCGCGAATTCCTGTGCAGCGAGGCAATGCACTACCTCGGTGTGCCGACCACGCGGGCATTGAGTCTGATCGAGACCGGCGAGCCGGTGCTGCGCGACATGTTCTACGACGGTCACGCCGCGCCAGAGCCGGGCGCGATCGTGTGCCGGCTGGCGCCGTCGTTCATCCGCTTCGGCAACTTCGAGCTGCCGACGTCGCGCGGGGACGTCACGCTGTTGCAGCAACTGGTCGACTTCACCATCGGCCGCGATTTCCCCGAACTCACCGGGCAGGGCGAGGCGCTGTATGCCGAATGGTTCGGCCAGGTGTGTGAACGTACCGCCACGATGATCGCGCACTGGATGCGGGTGGGCTTCGTGCATGGCGTGATGAACACCGACAACATGTCGATCCTCGGCCTCAGCATCGACTACGGCCCGTATGGCTGGGTCGACAACTTCGATCCGGACTGGACCCCGAACACCACCGACGCACAGCATCGCCGCTACCGTTTCGGCCAGCAGCCGAACGTGGCCTGGTGGAACCTGAGTCGGCTGGCCGGCGCACTGGCGCCGTTGTTCGCGGATGTCGGGCCGTTGCAGGCGGGACTGGATCGCTACGCCGAGGCGTATGCCGCCGCCGATCGCGCCAACATCGCCGACAAGCTTGGGCTGGCCGAGTGCCTCGATACGGATGTCGCGTTGATGCAGCAACTGCGCGAGCTGATGACCACGGCGGAGATCGACATGACGCTGTGGTTCCGCGCGCTGGCCGATGTCGATCCGCAGGAGCCGACCCTGGAGCCGATGCGCGAGGCGTTCTACGACGAGGCGAAACGGCGCGAAGCCGAACCGGCACTCAGCGACTGGCTGGCGCGCTACGCTGCCCGCCTGGGCGACGACCCACTTTCAGTCAGGGCGCGACGCGCACGCATGCGCGCGGCCAATCCACGCTACGTGCTGCGCAATTACCTGGCACAGCAGGCAATCGACCTGGCGACCACGGGCGATCCGTCCGGTATCCACGAATTGCTTGACGTGCTGCGCCACCCGTACGACGACCAACCTGGTCGCGAAGCGTTCGCGCAGAAGCGTCCGGAGTGGGCTCGACACAAGGCCGGTTGCTCGATGCTCTCGTGCAGTTCGTGAGCGCTGATCGACACCGAAAAAGCCCAAGGGCCGGCAGCGCCGACCCTTGGGTTCGTTGCAATTGGTGCCCCCGATACGATTCGAACGTACGACCTGTCCCTTAGGAGGG
>SCRO01000093.1 GCA_004298505.1 Rhodanobacter sp. | reverse complement strand
CGTTCGTTTCGACGAAAGTGGCCGCTAAAACCCCTGTGGATGCACCCAGACGGTGCACTTTTCCTTCTTTGGGCGCACATCGGCGTTGTGCTGCCCCCAAGTCCGACAGGCTGCTAGGAGCCCGTCGGACTTTGGTGGCCGGCCTGCGAATCCGCCTGTGTGGTCCATATCCCCGCCGATTCGCCGGTCCATAGAACCACTATGGACCGGCGAATCGGCAGGAATCTGTCCTCACACAGCCGAATTCTCGCCTCGACCACCAAAGCCCGACAGACTCCTAGGAGCCTGACCTGTCACCGAAGCGCAGCGTGCTCTCCCCGAGGAAATGCGCGTGCGGGCCGAAGCGCCGCTCCATGATCACGCCCTCGCCGGCATGACTGATCGCCACCACCGTGCTGGCGCGGGTGCCGTAGTGACCGCCACGGATGAAGGCGCTCGAGAGCCTGCGTTCGAGCTCAAGTCCTATCCCGGTGTCGGGTAGTTGAGCGTCCTGCGCCACCTGCTCGTCCGCCAACGCGTCGAACAAGGGTGCGAAGTCGGTCGCAGCGCCGGCGTCGATCCATGCCTGCATCCGCCGCATCAAGCTACGCGTCTTCGGCCATGGCGTGTTGAAGTCGGCGTTGGACAGGCCATGCACGCCCGGCTCCACCGCCTGCATGCCCGGTTCGGGCCGATTGCCAAGGTAGAACGCATCGTGCGCGTCGAAAGTGAGCAGGTTGAATGGGCGATAGTCGGCCGCGATGGCCAGCAGTTGTCGTGCGTGCGCAGCGGCATCTGCCTCACCGCCGAGATAATCGGTGGCAAGCAGACCACGCGAGGCACCGCGCTGCGGATCGTGCGGATCACGCACATTGGTCACCACACAGCAGCGCCCACCATCGGTCACACCCAGCCACGTACCGCCGGCCTGCAGATCGCGCCCACCGATGACCGGCGCGTCATCCCAGCGCGCCAATGCCGCACTGGGACGCGCGTGCGACTCGTCGCGATTACCGGCCAGCAACAAGCGCCAGCGCGGATGCGCATTCCAGGCAAATGCAATCAGGCACATAACCGCTCCTTATCCGAAGAACCAGTAGCACACCGCAATCGCCGCCAGCACGCCGGCCAGATCGGCGAGCAGGGCGCAGCCGATAGTATGGCGCACGCGCTTGATGCCGACCGCGCCGAAATATACCGCGACCACGTAGAAGGTGGTCTCGGTACTGCCCTGCACCGTGGCCGCCAGCAGCGCGGGAAAGCTGTCCACGCCCGAATGGTGCATGGTCTCGATCAGCATCGCGCGCGCCGCGCTGCCGGAGAGCGGCTTGACCAAGGCGGTCGGCAAAGCATCGACGAAGCGCGCATCCAGGCCCGCGTGCAGCACCAGCCAGCGCATCCCGTCCAGCGCGAAATCCAGGGCCCCGGAAGCGCGCAGCACGCCCACCGCGCACAGCATCGCGATCAGGTAGGGCAACAGATCCTTCGCCACGTCAAAGCCCTGCTTCGCGCCATCCACAAAGCTCTCGAACAGCGGCACCTTGCGCCAGGCGCCGACGCTGACGAAGGCGATGATGATGCCGAACAACAGCAGGTTGCCCAGCAACCCCGACAGACTGGCCAGGGCCGCCGCCGTCAGCGAGGCCAGCAACGCGACGAAACCACCCAGCAACAGCGCCGCACCACCCAGCCAGGCCAGCACCACCGGCTCGCGCAGGCGCAGCTTCTGCATGTAGGCGACGCTCAGAAAGCCGACCAGGGTCGAGGCACTGGTCGCCAGCAGGATCGGCAGGAACACCAGGGTGGGATCGTGCGCACCGGCCTGGGCGCGATACATGAACACGGTAACCGGCAGCAAGGTCAGCGACGAGGCATTCAGCACCAGGAACAGGATCTGCGCATTGCTGGCGGTATCCGCCGACGGGTTCAGCGTCTGCAGTTCACGCATTGCGCGCAGGCCGATCGGTGTCGCCGCGTTGTCCAGGCCAAGCACGTTGGCGGCGAAGTTCAGCGTGATCAGGCCGATCGCCGGGTGGCCACGCGGTACCTCCGGCATCAATCGCGCAAACAGCGGCCCGAGCAGCCGAGCCAGTTGATCCACCAGGCCGGCCTGTTCGGCGATGCGCAGAAAGCCCAACCACAGCGTCAGCGTGCCGAACAGCAGCAACATCACCTTGACCGACAGGTCGGCCATGTCGAACAGCGCCGCCACCACCGCCGCGAACACACCGGGGTTGCCACCGACCAGCCATTGCACCAGCGCCGCCACCGCGGCAGTAAGGAAAAATCCGAGCCAGAGTTTGTTGAGCACTCCACGCGCCTGCGGTCGTTGTCAGCAGGCAGCTTAATCAACCCTGCGGCGGATTGGGCAAGTCGGGGTTTCCGCGGCGCGCAGGCAGCCTGCGTTGCTGTGCTCGCTCCGTGCGTCCTGCTCGGTGATAATCGGTCGATGCGCAACCGCCTCCGTTCCACCCGCTGCCTTGCCGTCACCGTGTGCGCCATCGTCTGGCTTGGCGCGCTGATTCCGTCTGCGCTGCATGCGCGCCAGGCTGGAAAGAGCCGCACCGAACAGGCCGATGCAAAGCACAAGCTGGCGGATTTGCGCCACAAGATGGAGGCGCTGGCCAGCGAACAGGCCGACACCGCGGCGAAGCGCGACAGCGTCAACGCCGAGTTGGCGAAACAGGCCAACATGCTGGCCGCGGCGGCAATGGCGGTGCGCCAGACCGACGCCGCCCTGCTCGCCAAACAACAGCAACTGGAACAATTGCAACAACAGCGCAACACGCTGCAACAAACGCTGGCTGGCCAGCGCGCCGCCATCGCCGACCTG
This sequence comes from Rhodanobacter sp., assembly GCA_004298505.1. Taxonomy (GTDB): domain Bacteria; phylum Pseudomonadota; class Gammaproteobacteria; order Xanthomonadales; family Rhodanobacteraceae; genus Rhodanobacter. Next base: position 96,672 of record SCRO01000093.1, on the reverse strand, counting down.
CTGCGCGCGACCTATGCCCTCGGACACGGTTCGGATCTGCGCCTGCTGCTGGGCGACCAGGACGTGGCGCGGATCGCGCGTGCGCTGGTTTACTCGCAATATTTTCAGCGCGACCGCGTACAACGCGTGCAGAAGCTGATGGGCGACCTGGCGCGGCTGCAGGAGCTGCAAGCGGCGATCACCGCCGAGCAGCAGGCGCTGCAGGCGGCCAAGGCGCAACGCGAGGAACAAGCGAAGCAGCTGGCGCAGCAACGCGTTACCCAGCAAAAGCTGGCCGCGGCCACGGATGCCCGCTACAAGGACCAGGCGCAACGGTTGGCGGCGATGAAACAAGACGCCCAATCGCTCAACCAACTGCTCGCCCAGTTGCAGAAGGTGATCGACGAGGCGGCTGCGCAGCGGGCAGCCGCGGCGAAGGCGCGCCCGGGCCACCAATTGCCACCACCGCCCGGCGTCAGCGGAGCCGGCGCCAACATCCGTGGCAACTTGCCGTGGCCGGCCAGCGGCGCGGTCAACAGCTTCGGCAACGGCGTGCTGATCAAGGCTGCCGGCGGCAGCGAGGTACATGCCGTGGCGCGCGGGCGGATCATCTATGCCGGCTTCCTGCGCGGCTACGGGATGCTGCTCATCGTCAACCACGGCAATGGCTGGATGAGCATGTACGGCAACAACGAGAGCCTGCTGCACGGCGTCGGCGACGAGGTCGAGGCCGGCGAGACGATCGGCACCGCCAGCGCGGTCACCGGGATCCATACCGGCGTGTATTTCGAACTGCGCAAGGACGGCAAGCCGGTGGATCCACGCCGTTGGCTGGGCAAGCAGCGTTGAACATCATGTCGTGGCAGCGTGGACTGACGGGCATGGTGAATTACTCAGGCGTTCGCTTGTCCCACGTCCTGCGATACTCTGAACCGCGCGTTTGCGCGACGTTTTTCCGTTGAGCGGAGTCACCTGCATGTACCTGTCCCACCGTCGACCGCGCTTTGGTCTGGCCATCCTGGCGTTGCTGGCGGTGTCCGCTGTGCAGGCGCAGGGTGCGCCGGCCGCCAGCGCCAGCGTGCCCACCCCGCCACCGCATGTTCCGGCCGCCAGCAGCAGCGTGGGAGCCAGCGCCGGTTCCAGCGCCAGCGCCGACCAGGTGGATCTCAAGGACATCCGCAATTTCAGCCGCGTCTATGAGCTGGTGCGCCAGGCCTATGTGGAGAAGGTAGACAACAAGACCCTGATGAAGGCGGCCATCACCGGCATGCTGGCCGGCCTCGACCCGCACAGCGAATACCTGGACAAGGACGGCCTGCAACAGCTCAGCGAGGACACTACCGGCCAGTACAGCGGCCTGGGCATCGAGGTGCTGCAGGCCGACGGCGGCCTCAAGATCGTCTCACCGATCGACGATACCCCGGCCGCCCGCGCCGGCATCAAGCCCGGCGACAGCATCGTCAAGATCAACGGCAGGCTGGTCGACCCGCAAAACGTCAACGGGATGTTCCAGCAGCTGCGCGGCAAGCCCGGCAGCAAGATCACGCTGACCATCGCACACGAAGGCAGCAGCAAGCTGATCGACCTGCACCTGGTACGCGAGAACATCTCGGTCAGCAGCGTCAAGGTGCGCGAACTGGAACCCGGCTACGCCTACATCCGGATCAGCCAGTTCCAGGACGACACCACCGCCGACCTGGAGAAGAAGCTGGGCCAGCTGATCGCCAAGGACGGCGTGCAGCAGGGTGCGGTGCTGGACCTGCGCAACAACCCCGGTGGCCTGCTTACCGCGGCAGTCGGGGTCAGCGACGATTTCCTCGACTCCGGCATCATCGTCACCACGCGCGGTCGGCTGGCCGATGCGAACATGAGCTTCAGTGCGCATCCGGGCGACCAGCTCCACGGCGCGCCCATGCTCGTGCTGACCAACCACGGCACCGCCTCGGCCGCCGAGATCGTTGCCGGCGCACTGAAGGACAACCACCGCGCGCTCACCATGGGCCAGCGCAGCTTCGGCAAGGGCGTGGTGCAGACCGTGTTGCCACTGGATGCCGACCATGCGGTGAAGATCACCACCGCCCGCTACTACACCCCGAACGGCACCTCGATCCAGGCTGAAGGGATCAAGCCGGACATCGCCCTGGCCGACCTGACCGTGAACCAGGCCGACAGCCCGCCGGTGCTGATCAACTCGGAGGCCGATTTGCCGCACCACCTGGCCAATGAAAACGTCAAGGCGGCTGGCAACATCGACAACGATGGCAGCGCCGCCGACGCCAAACTGGCCACCAGCGATTACACGCTGTCGCAGGCGCTGAACGTGCTCAAGGGCATGGCGCTGCGCCGGCCGGCGGCAAGCGCACGCTGACCGGGGAGTTGCCCGGATCAGCGTGATCCACGGCGCGTCCACCCTTCCTGATCGGCTTCCGCAACCGGCTGGCGGTAATGCTGGACTGGGCCTGGGCGTACTGGACCCACCCGCGCCAGGCATGCATCGTCAGCGGAACAGACAGCCACGGTTGATCGGAAGATGCCGACATACTGCAACGCAAACGGCCCGGTTTCCCGGGCCGTTCATGCTCTTTCTAAAAGTCCGCACACGGATGTGCGCGTTCTTGTGAGGGACTCACATCCCGTCTCACCTCAGGCCGCGAACAAGCCGCGCATCTTCTTCATCGCATTCGCCTCGACCTGGCGGATGCGCTCGGCGGACACGCCGTACTCGTCGGCCAGATCCTGCAGCGTGGCCTTGTTGTCGTCGTCCAGCCAGCGACGCTGGATGATGTCGCGCGAGCGCTTGTCCAGGTGGCTCAACGCATCGGTCAGGTTCTGCAGCTGGTTGTCGGCATAGTCCTCGCCGGCAACGTTCTCGTACGGGTCGGCGCCGTCATCGATCAGGAACGCCGCCGGGGCCGGCCTGGCATCATCGTCGGCGTCGACCGGCGCCTCGAAACCGATGTCACGGCCGGACAGGCGCGATTCCATCTCGCGCACGGTGGCCTCGGGCACGCCCAGATCCTTCGCCACCGTGCGCACTTCGGCCGCATTCATCCAGCCCAGGCGCTTCTTGTTCTTGCGCAGGTTGAAAAACAGCTTGCGCTGCGCCTTGGTAGTGGCGACCTTCACGATGCGCCAGTTCTTCAGGATGAACTCGTGCATCTCGGCGCGGATCCAGTGCACCGCGAAGCTGACCAGGCGCACACCCATGTCCGGATCGAACCGCTTGACCGCCTTCATCAGGCCGATGTTGCCTTCCTGGATCAGGTCGGCCAGCTGCAGGCCGTAGCCCGAATAGCCACGTGCCACGTGCACCACGAAACGCAGATGCGACATCACCAGTTTTTTCGCCGCGGCGAGGTTCTCCGTTTCGAGATAGTCGCGCGACAACGCCTGCTCCTCTTCCACACTCAGTACCGGGATGCGGTGCACGGCGGAAATGTAGGCATCCAGACTGCCGACTACGCTCGGCAATGGAAAGTTGGCGGTTACCAAGGCTTGGGACATGGATGAAATCTCCTGCATGACGTCGAAGTTTAGCACTCGGATGGTTGGAGTGCTAAAGCCGCGATTGGTTCGATCCGGAACGAAATCGAGCATTAATGTACTGTATAGTACACATATATGAAAGCACTGTCCAGCAGGCGTTGTGGGCACCGGCGTTTGCCTCAAGCGCCGTTCACGCAGCGTCATCGTCATTAGCCTGTGCGGCTATCTGCACGATTGTCGTGCAACGTCGCATGAACAACTTCACAGTGGGCAAAATGGCCCGATTCGGCTTGACAGCACCCGCATACACCGCCATCCTGCGCCGTATTCCGAGGGGTGCCCCGCATGGGGCTGAGATAGCGCGAGCTAACCCTTGAACCTGATCCGGGTCATGCCGGCGTAGGAACGGGAATCACCATGGGCGGCCGGTTGCGGTGCGCCTGTGCGCCGTTGCAGCGTCACGCCCCGGGTCTCCTGTGCCAGCCCAAGGAGGAGATCCATGAACCATCCCGCACCTGCATCCGGCGCCTCGCCGCTGACAGTCACCACCGGGCCGATCCGCGGCTCGCGCAAGGTCTACGTGACGCCACCGACGCAGCCACAACTGCGCGTGCCGCTGCGCGCGATCACGCTGACGGATCCGCTGACGCCCACGCTGCACGTCTACGACCCATCCGGGCCGTACACTGACGAGGACGCGCACATCGATCTCGCCGCCGGCTTGTCGCCGGTGCGTGAGGCGTGGATCGAGGCGCGCGGTTTTCCGACCATCGAGGGCCGCGCCAGCCACCCGCAAGACAACGGCGGCGTGGGGCCGCAACGGCTGGTGGCCGCCTGCCCCGCTCGCCGCACGTTGCGTATGGGCGAGGCGGGCCAGCGGGTGACCCAGCTGGAATTCGCCCGGGCCGGCATTATCACCGAGGAGATGGTCTATGTCGCCCAGCGCGAGAACCTGGCGCGCACGCAGCGGCATGAAGACGCCGCTGCACGACTGGCCGATGGCGAGTCCTTCGGCGCGGCCCTCCCCGCCTTCGTCACGCCCGAATTCGTGCGCAGTGAAATCGCACTCGGGCGCGCCATCATCCCGGCCAACATCAACCACGGCGAGCTGGAGCCGATGGTGATCGGACGCAATTTCCTGGTGAAGGTCAACGCGAACATCGGCAACTCGGCGGTGTCCTCCGGCGTCGCCGAGGAGGTCGAGAAACTGGTGTGGGCGATCCGCTGGGGCGCGGACACGATCATGGACCTGTCCACCGGCCGCAACATCCACAACATCCGCTCGTGGATCGTGCGCAACTCGCCGGTGCCGATCGGCACCGTGCCGATCTACCAGGCACTGGAAAAGGTCGGCGGCGACCCCGCCAAGCTGAGCTGGGAAGTGTTCCGCGACACGCTGATCGAGCAGGCCGAGCAGGGCGTGGACTATTTCACCATCCATGCTGGCGTGCGCTTGCATCATGTGCCGCTGACCGCGCAACGGGTCACCGGCATCGTTTCGCGCGGCGGTTCGATCATGGCGCGCTGGTGCCTGAGCCACCATCGCGAAAGCTTCCTATACGAAAATTTCGCCGAGATCTGCGACATCATGCGCCGTTACGACGTCGCCTTCTCGTTGGGTGACGGTCTGCGCCCCGGGTCGATCGCCGACGCCAACGATGCGGCCCAGTTCGGTGAACTGGAAACCCTCGGTGAGCTGACGAAGATCGCCTGGGCGCACGGCTGCCAGGTGATGATCGAAGGGCCCGGTCATGTACCGATACACAAGATCAAGCTCAACATGGACAAGCAGCTGGAGCATTGCGCCGAAGCGCCGTTCTACACGCTTGGTCCGTTGACCACCGATATCGCACCGGGTTACGACCACATCACCTCGGGCATCGGCGCGGCGATGATCGGCTGGTTCGGCACCGCCATGCTCTGCTACGTGACGCCGAAGGAACACCTGGGCCTGCCCGACCGCGACGACGTCAAGACCGGCGTGATCACCTACAAGATCGCCGCGCATGCCGCCGATCTGGCCAAAGGCCATCCCGCGGCGCAGCACCGCGACGACGCGCTGTCGCGCGCGCGCTTCGAATTCCGTTGGGAGGATCAGTTCAACCTGTCGCTCGACCCGGACACTGCACGCGCCTATCACGACGCCACCTTGCCGAAGGAGGCACACAAGGTCGCGCACTTCTGCTCGATGTGCGGACCGAAGTTCTGCTCGATGCAAATTACCCAGGACCTGCGCCGCGAGGTGCGCGAGATGGAGGAGGCCACAGTGCGCGCCGGCATGGACGACAAGTCGCGCGAGTTCGCCGAGCACGGCGCCACGCTTTACGTGCCGATCGCGGAGTGAATGCCATGCGTATCACCATCATCGGCGCCGGCGTGGCCGGCTTGGTCACGGCCGTGGAACTGGCCGGGCGTGGTGCCCGGATCGAGATCGTCGAGCGTGCAGAGCGATTGGGCACTCTGGCCTGCGCCTGGTTCGCCGGCGGCATGCTGGCGCCGTGGTGCGAACAGGCCACGGCCGAGCCACAGGTGGCCGTGCTGGGGGCCGCCGCCATCGCGTGGTGGCAGCAGCATTTCGAGGGCACCGTGTGCCGCGGCACCCTGGTCGTCGCCGCCGGTCGCGATGTTGGCGAGCTGGGCTTGTTCGGCCGACGCACCGAACGCTTCGAGTCCGTGGACGCCCGCCAGATCGGCGCACTGGAACCGGAGTTGGCCGGACGTTTTCAGCAAGGCCTGTTCTTCCCGGAGGAGGCCCACCTCGATCCACGCCGCGCGCTGCAGGCACTTGCTGCACGGTTGAACGCCATCGGCGTGTCGATCCGCTACGGCGTGGACGCCGATGCCGCACGCCTGGACGCGGATCAGGTGATCGACTGCCGCGGGATTGCCGCACGCGACACGCTCAAGGATCTGCGCGGCGTTCGCGGCGAAATGATCATGGTGCGCGCGCCCGAAATCCAGCTCTCACGCACGCTGCGCCTGCTGCATCCGCGCTTCGGTGTGTACGTGGTACCGCGTGGCGAGGGCATCTTCATGCTCGGCGGCACGCTGCTGGAAAACGACAGTCACGGTCCGGTCAGCGTGCGCTCGGCGATGGATATCCTCAATGCCGCGTACGCCCTGCATCCGGCGTTCGCCGAAGCCGAGATCCTGGAGCTGGGCGTGGGCGTGCGCCCGGCCTTTCCCGACAACCTGCCGCGCGTGTTTCGACACGGCCGCACCCTCCATGTCAACGGACTCTATCGGCACGGCTTCCTGCTCGCCCCGGCGGTTGCGCGGCAGGCAGCGCAGATCCTCTTCCCCAATACTTCGCAGGCATCCTCATGCATATCCTCGTGAACGGCGTCGCCCGGGAGGTGCACGCCACCACCATGGCCCAGGCGCTGGACGTACTCGACTACCAGCAGGCCATCGTCGCGACCGCACTCAACGGTGTGTTCGTGCCCACCCACCGTCGCGACACCACCGTGCTGAAAGAAGACGATGCACTGGAAATCCTCGCGCCGATGCAGGGTGGCTGAGCGATGAATCTCTATGGCATCGAACTTGAATCGCGCCTGCTGCTGGGCAGCGCCCGCTACCCCTCGCCGGCGCTGCTTGCCGACGCGGTACGCGCCTCGGGCACCGACGTGGTCACCGTGTCGTTGCGGCGCGAAGGCGGCGGCCAGCGCAGCGGCCAAGGCTTCTGGTCGCTGATCGGCGAGCTCGGCGTGCGCGTGCTGCCGAACACCGCAGGCTGCCATTCGGTGAAGGAAGCGGTGACTACCGCGCAGATGGCCCGCGACATCTTCCAGACGGCGTGGATCAAGCTCGAAGTGATCGGCGACGCCGACACGCTGCAGCCGGACGTGTTCGGCCTGGTCGAAGCGGCGGCCCAATTGTGTGCGGACGGCTTCGAGGTGTTCCCGTACACCACCGAGGACCTGGTGGTGGCCGATCGTCTGCTGCAGGCCGGCTGCCGCGTGCTGATGCCATGGGGCGCGCCGATCGGCAGTGGCCGCGGCCTGAACAACGTCTTCGGCCTGCGTGCGCTGCGCGCACATTTCCCTGACGTGCCGCTGATCGTCGACGCCGGCATCGGGCGGCCATCCCACGCCGTGGAAGCGATGGAGCTGGGCTTCGACGCGGTGTTGCTGAACACCGCAGTGGCACTGGCCGGCGACCCGGTGGCCATGGCCGCGGCGTTTGCCCGCGCGATCGAGGCAGGCCGCGCCGGTTTCGAGGCGCAGCCGATGGAGTCACGCGACCTGGCCGCGCCCTCGACGCCCGTACCGGGCAGGGCGTGGCTGCCATGAGCGCCTGGCCGAGGTTCTACCCGATCGTGGACAGCGCCGACTGGGTGCATCGACTGGCTCCACTCGGCGTTGAACTGGTCCAGTTGCGCATCAAGGAACGGCCGCCGCAGGTGGTCCGCCTCGAAGTGCGTGCCGCACGGGCGATCTGCCGTTCGCGGCAGATACAGCTGGTAGTCAACGACCACTGGCAGATCGCGCTCGACGAAGGCGCCGACTTCATCCACCTCGGTCAGCAGGACCTGGCCAGCGCCGACCTGAAAGCGATCCGTGCGCGCGGTGCGAAGCTCGGCATCAGCACCCACGACCGCGCCGAACTGGATAACGCGCTGGCGCACACGCCCGACTACGTGGCGCTGGGCCCGATCTACCCGACCACGCTCAAGCAGATGCCGTGGGCACCGCAGGGGCTGCCACGCCTCGACGTCTGGAAGCGCCTGGTCGGCAACCGGCCGCTGGTGGCGATCGGCGGCATCACGCTGGAACGCGCCGCCGGCTGTTTCGAGGCGGGCGCGGATTGCGTCGCCATGGTCAGCGACGTGACCCGGCACCCCGATCCATCCGCACGCGTCGCGAACTGGATCGCCGCCACCGGCGCGCGCGCATGAACGATCGTTACGCGCGCCAGATCGCGTTGCCCGACATCGGCGTGACCGGCCAGGCCCGGCTCGCACGCGTGCTGGTGGTGAGCGCTGGCGGACTTGAGCTGTCCGGTGCTGCGCGGAGGCTGCAATGGCATGGATTCGATCATCTTGCATGGGTGACGCGCGCTGGCGCCCCGTCTTGAAGCACGCATTGTCCATCGCCGGCTCTGATGCATGCGGCGGTGCCGGCCTTCAGGCCGACCTGAAGACGTTTGCCGCGTTCGGCGTTGACGGCGCCAGCGTGGTCACCGCGGTCACCGCCCAGAACAGCAACGGCGTCCACGCCATGCAGCTGATGCCAGCGACGATGGTGCAGGCGCAACTGGACGCGGTGTTCGACGAGATGAGCATCGATGCGGTCAAAATCGGCATGCTGGGCAACGCCGGAATCGTCGCCGGCGTGGCAAAACAGCTGGCACGCAGACGACCGCCATTTGCCATCCTGGATCCGGTACTGGTGGCCACTTCAGGGACGCGGCTGCTGGACGTCACGGCACTGGATCTGCTGCGTTTGCGTCTGCTGCCACTGGTCGATTGCCTCACGCCCAACCTGGCCGAGGCGGCCGCCTTGCTAGACGCGCCATGCGCCCGCAGCGAGCCGGAGATGCTGGCGCAGGGTCGCGCCCTGCTCGCGTTCGGGCCGCGGGCGGTATTGATGAAAGGCGGCCATGCGGCCCTGCCTGAAGCGATCGACCTGCTGGTCAGCGCGCAAGGTACGCAACGCTTTGCCGCCCCGTGGGTCGCCACCGATCATCTGCACGGTACCGGCTGCATGCTTTCGGCCGGCATCGCCGCCGGTATCGCCAATGGCGACGATCTGGCTGACGCGGTCGCTCGCGCGAAGACTCATCTGCGGCACGTACTGGTGGGTCGACAACGCGGAAGGTCGGCGCAGGCATCTGATTAAGCCGCACTTGGCGCCGCTCGCGCGGGCAAGTGCCCGCCGCTCGACACCTCCGGCAAGTCACACGCGAACCTGCTGCGCATGCGGGCGGACGTTCAGCTGGCCCCGGCGCGATCCGCGCGGCGCGAACAACCACCTCACGCCGGCAGCGACCAGTCCACCGGTGCCTGGCCATGCGCCTCGAGATAGCGGTTCGCTGCAGAGAAATGCCCACAGCCGAGGAACCCCCGATGGGCCGACAGCGGTGAGGGGTGCACCGAGCGCAGCACGCAATGGCGGTTGCCGTCGATCAACGCACCTTTGCGCTGCGCGTACGATCCCCACAACAGGAACACCAGGCTTTCGCGCTCGCGATTCAATGCCTCGATCGCCGCGTCGGTGAAGCCCTCCCAGCCCCGGTTCGCATGCGCACCGGCGCGCCCTTCTTCCACCGTCAGCACGCTGTTGAGCAAGAGCACGCCGCGCTCGGCCCAGGCGGTGAGGCAGCCGTGGCCGGGACGGGCGATGCCGAGATCGCGCCGGATCTCCTTGAAGATGTTGTCCAGCGACGGCGGCACCCGCACGCCGGGGCGCACCGAAAAACACAGGCCGTGCGCCTGGCCGGTGCCGTGGTAGGGATCCTGGCCCAGGATCACCACCCGCACCGCGTCGAACGGCGTGTGCGCAAACGCCGCGAAAATCTCCGCGCCAGGCGGATAAATCTTCTTGCCGGCCTGCTTCTCGGCGCGCAGAAAGTTCGACAAGGCGCGCATCTCGGGCCGTTGCAGGTAATCGCCGATACGCGCCTTCCACGACGGCTCCAACTTGACCACGCTCTCGCTCATGCGTCCCTTTCAGCCGGCTCGCGGTCGGCCTGCCCACGCTCGCGCAGATGTCGCGCCACGCGCAACTGGAACAGCAGCTTGGTGATCAGCAGCTTCTCCTCGACCGGCTTCTCGACCAGGTCGTTGGCGCCGGCGCGTATCAACGCGACCTGGTTGGCCGGGTTCTCATCGCCGGTCATTACCAGCACCGGCAGGCGGCCCTTGTCGTAGCCGAACTCGTTGCGGATGTGCTCAAGCAGATCGCCGCCGGTCAATGCACCTTTCAGGCTGACGTCGGTCAATACCGCATCGGCGCCGATCCAGCCCAGCGCGCGGTCGGTCTCGAGCAGGGCGATCGCATCTTCCGCGCTGACCACATGGCGCACGGCCAGCCCGATCTTTTCCAGCATGCGCCGCGTGGCCAGCGCCACCACCCGACTGTCCTCGACGTACAGCACGGTGCCCTCGGCGCTTGCCTGCGGGCTGACGTAGCCACGAATGAACTCGGCCAGCGCCTGGAAGCCCAGTGACTTGTCGAAATAGTCGGTGACGTGTTCGCCCAGCGAACGCCGGTGCAGGCGATCCTCGACATCGCCGGAAACCACCACGATCGGTAGGTAGGCCTGCGTTGCCGACTCGCGCACGAATTGCGCCAGCTCCAACCCATCCATGTCGGGCAGGCGCAGCGCGATGGTGATGAAGTCGAATGCACCCTCACCCAGCAGCTGCTGCGCTTGCTCGCCGCTGTCGCAGGCGACCACCTCGACACCGGGCAGCTCGTCTTTCAGCACGCGACTGATCAACTTGCGCACCACGCGCGAACCGTCGACCACCAGCACGCGTGGCGCCTCGGTCAGCAGCCGCCTACTCATGTTTGCACTCATGCCTCAATTCATCCCGCTGACCAGCGGCGTTCTGCCAGGTGAACCTGTACGCACGCGCCTCGCGCACGTTGTCATAAGTGGATAATGCACGGCGGCAGTCTCGACTGCTGCGATTCACGCCACCGCGCCGACAAACCATCACGCCAGCTTGCGCAGTTGCCACGCACTGACCAGCCGCGCGCCGAGCCAGCCCAGCAGCGCCGCCACCAGCGGCACGGCCAGCAGCAGCCACGGTGGCAGGCCGCCCACATGCAATTGGCCGTCATACGCCTGGCCCAGCCGCGCCACTGGCGCCGCCAGCGCCAACTCGATCGATACCGCCAGCGCAGCGGCAAGGATGCCGCTGAACAGGCCATACCAAATGCCCGCGTATAGGTACGGCCGACGCACGAAGGCCTTGCCGGCACCGACCAGCAGCAGCACGCTGATTTCCTCGCTGCGGCTGGCGATATCCACGCGCACGGTATTGCCGACCACCAACAAGGCCGCCAGCGCCAGCAACGAGGCGAGGATCAGCACCACCCGGTTGCCGACGCCCAACAGAGCCTCCAGCCGCTGCCGCCATTGTCCGCTGTCCTGCACCAGGTCGACACTGCGCAGCGTGCGCACGTCCGTCACCAGTTGCTCCAGCGTGCGGGCGCTGGCATCGGCGCGAGGTTGCAGCTGCAGCACATACGGCAACGGGTTGTCGCCCAACGTCTGCACGGCGCCGGAGAAGCCTTGCATTTTCGCCAGTTCGTCCATGCCCTGTTGTGGGGTCTTGATCGTGACAGCGGCCAGTTCGGGGCGCGCGCGAAGTTGCCTGGCCAGCAGTTGCGCCTGCTGCGCCGCTTGATCCGGCTTGAGAAACACGCTGATTGCCTGGGCCTGGCCCAGCGCATCGCCGAGTTTCTGCACGTTGCCCAGCAGCAGATAGAACGCCAGCGGCAAGGCCAGCGCCAGGCCCATCACGGCGATCGTCAACAGGCTGCCCAGTGGCCGCGCCGCGAGCCGGCGCAGGCTCGCCGCCGCGCTCCAGCCATGATGTTCCTGCCAACTGGCGAACCGGCGACCGCGGCTGTGCCCGTTGCGTACCGGCGCTTCGGCGTGCGCGGTTTCCGGCGGCATGCTCACAACACCTCCTGCGCCGCCAGGTCGGCGACCAGCCGGCCGTGATCAAGCACGATCACACGTTTCTTCATGCGCTTGATCAGCGGCAGGTCGTGGCTGGCCACCAGCACGGTGGTGCCGACTTGCTGGAACTCGTCGAACAGGCCCATGATTTCCAGCGCAAGTTGCGGATCGAGGTTGCCGGTGGGTTCGTCGGCGATCAGCAGCGCCGGCCGCGCCACGATCGCGCGGGCGATGCCGACGCGCTGCTGCTCGCCGGCGGACAAGGTAGCCGGCAACTGCCGCTCGTAGGCCAGCAAGCCGACCTTCTCCAGCGCCGCGCGCACCCGCCGCCCGCGCTCGGCGCGCGCGATGGCGCCGATTACCAGCGGCAACTCGACGTTGGCGAACACGCTGCGATCCATCAGCAGCCGGTGATCCTGGAACACCATGCCGATCTGCCGGCGCCACTTCGGCACGCCACTGGCGCGGATCTTCGCGAGTTTCTTGCCATCCATGCTGATCACGCCATGCGATGGGCGCTCGATCAGGCCGAGCAGCTTGAGCAACGTGCTCTTGCCTGCCCCGGAATGGCCGGTGACGAAGGCCATCTCACCGGTAGGCACCTCGAACGAAAGTTGCGACAGCGCCTCGTGGCCGCCCTCGTAACGTTTGCTGACTTGATCGAACTGGATCACCGCGTGTCCCCGCGCCTGGATGTCGTCATGCCAAGTGCCAAGCGCCAAGGATAGGGGAAGCCGGCCGCAAGATGCGGACTTTCGCGGCTGACCGATCCGCGCCGATTCAGCGTATGCCCGACCTGGCAGCCTGTCGGACTTTGGTGGTCGAGGCGAGAATTCGGCTGTGTGAGGACAGACAACGCCGATTCCTGGCCCGGTTCCATAGGCCAAGAATCGGCGGAGGTTACCGCCCGGTAAACAGCCGGGTCAGGCGACGGAACAGCCCGGGCTTGTTTGGATGCGCGTGTTCACCGGTCTTGCCGGAGGTCACCGCTACCTGCCGCGACGGGCGGCTGTGATGGGTGCCGGTGGCCTCGGCGGCGGCGGCGCGCTCGCGCGAGGGACGCCGCTCGCCGCGCGGCGCGCGGTTGCCGTTGACGGTAGCAGTGTGCTCGGCAGCGGTCTCGATGCCCTCGGTCGGCGCACCTTCACGCCGACGATTGCGACCGCCGCGGCGCCGCCGCGGCTTGTGCGTTGCTGCCGCGCCGGTTGCTCCAGAACCGTCAGCCGCTGCCACCTCGGCCTGGGGCTCGGCCGCCGCAAGCGCGGGCGCAGCTGCGGTCACCTCCGGCTTGCGCTCGCGCGGCGGGCGCGCACTGCGCGCGCTGCTGCCGCTGTGCCCACCAGACGGGCCGCCACGACGCGGCTTCTCGCCCGGCCGGGCCGGCACCACGTCGCCGAACGCAGCGCTGTCGGCGGCGGCGTTCGCGGCAAACTCCGGGTCGATCGCATGCGGCTTGGGCATCACCAGCAAGGCCGGGTCCATCGGTGCCACCGGGATGCTCTGGCCGATGTAGGCCTCGATATCCGGCAGCGACATCGCATACAGGTCGCAGGCGAAGCTGATCGCATCGCCCTCGGCGCCCAGCCGCGCGGTGCGGCCGATCCGATGCACGTAATCCTCCGCCTCGTGCGGCAGGTCGTAGTTGAAGACATGGCTGACTGCGGGAATGTGCAGCCCGCGCGCGGCCACGTCGGTGGCCACCAGGATGTCGAGCTGACCATCCTTGAACCGCTGCATCAACTTCTGTCGCTTCAGCTGCGGCACGTCGCCGGAGATCGCGCCGACGCGGCAACCATGGCGCCGGACCCGCTCGGTGACGCGCTCGGCGGCCGCCTTGGTGTTGACGAAGATGATGCTGCGCGTGGGCTTATGCTGATCGATCAGGTTCAGCAGCAGCGGCATCTTTTCTTCCTTGGCCGGGAAGTAGACGGTCTGGCGCACCTTGTCGGCGGTAACGTGGTCGCTCTCCACCACCAGCTTCTCGGCTTCGTGCATGTGCTCGTAGGCCAGCTCCAGCACGCGATGGCTCAGTGTGGCGGAGAACAGCAGTACCTGGCGCTGCTCGCGCGGCGGCAGCTTGCGGAAGATGAAGCGCACGTCCTTGATGAAGCCGAGGTCGAACATGCGGTCGGCCTCGTCGATCACCATCACCTCGACGCTGTTGAGGCTGAACACGCCCTGCTTGTGGTAGTCGAGCAGGCGGCCGGGAGTGGCGATGATGATGTCGCAGCCGTCCTTCAGTTGCTGGCGCTGCTTGTCGTAGTCGACACCGCCATAGATCAGCACAGTCTTCAGCCCGGTGTGCTGACCGATGCTGCGGGCGTCCTTGTCGATCTGGATCGCCAGCTCGCGGGTCGGCGCGATGATGAGGGCACGCGGATCGCTGTCCTTGCGGTCGGCCACGGCGGGCGTGGTCAGCAGCCGATTCATCAACGCGACCAGAAACGCGCAGGTCTTGCCGGTGCCAGTCTGTGCCTGGCCGGCGACGTCGCGGCCGGCCAGCGCCGGCGCCAGGGTCATTTCCTGGATCGGCGTGCAGCGGGTGAAGCCGCTGTCGTCCAGACCCTGCTGCAACAGCGGGTGGAGATCGAAGTTGGTGAAGAAGGTGTCGGTGAGTACGGTTTGTGACATATGGGGAATTCGGGACCTTGCCTGACGGCGGCGTGATGCGCTGCACCCGCTCCAGCGACCGAAAGTCGGCGTGAAAGCGGTGCAGGACGGGTGCGCGGGGCGCAACTGAAGCGGCTCAATGCCAGCGTCAACCAACGTCGCGCCGCGACGTGCGACGCCGTTTTTGTCGGCGATCTGACGGCGGCTTGGAAGACCGCCCTTGAATCGTGCCCGGAGTTGCGCTGGAATGAACGCGTGCCGCCCTAGCAGCCTGTCGGACTTTACCCGGTCGGTCTGCGAATCCGCCTGTGTGGTCCATATCCCCGCCGATTCTTGGTCCATAGAACCACTATGGACCGGCGAATCGTCAGGAATCTGTCCTCACACAGCCGAATTCTCGCCTCGACCACCAAAGTCCGACAGGCTCCTAGCCTGCCTTCTTTCTGCGCAACCCACGCTTCATGGGCACCTGAGTGTAGCTGATGACGCCGATCCTTGTATTGCAGCATCGGCCGCCCCATTGTGTCTTACCCACGCTTTTTGCGCCCCCAACCACGGAGATCCCCGGTGAGCGACCTGATTACCCATGTAAACGACGACGCCTTCGAACAGGAGGTGTTGAAGTCCGAAACCCCCGTACTGCTCGATTTCTGGGCCGAATGGTGCGGCCCGTGCAAGGCCATGACGCCGATCCTGGACGAATTGGCCCAGCAGTACCAAGGCAAGCTGCGCGTGGTCAAGGTAGACATCGACCAGAACCAGCAGACGCCGCGGGCCTATGGCGTGCGCGGCATCCCGACCATGATGGTGTTCAAGAACGGCAAGGTTGAAGCCACCCAGATCGGTGCCGTCAGCAAGGGTCAGCTGACCCAGATGATCGACAAGGCGATCTGAATCGCCTGAACCGCACCCGTGCCGGCAGCCCAGCGCGATCACGCGCACGGCTGCCGAGGCTTTACGCCGACACGCAGCGGGTGCTAGATTAACCCGTCCGTCGGGGCAGTCCTGTCCCCTAGCGCCTTCCGCGCGACGCACATCCTCCCTCCTGCAACTCAACGGCGCCCCGCGAGGATTGCCCGTGTCCGATACCGATAACCAGACCCCGCCCGTAACCAGGGGCGTCGATGCCAGCCCCGTGACCGAAGGCAAACCCGAGCCACGCGCCCGCGCGCCGCGCCGCAGCGCTGCGGCAAAAGCCGCCGCGAATGCCGACAAGGCCGCGTCGATCGACAAGGCACCGGCCGCCGAAAAGTCGCCCGTGCCAGCCCCGGCGCCAGCCCCGGCGCCCGCTGTCGCCGACCCACCGGCACCCGTCAGAACCGAGGCAGCCGCGCCGCAGGCCAACCCACGGGCAGACGAATCCGCAGCGTCCGGCGCCAACAGCGAGCCTTCGAGCGGGTCGAACGGCAATCAGAGCCCGGGTGCGAACCAGAATCAGGGCCAGACCCAGGGCCAGAACAGTGCTCAACGTGACGGCCGTGAAGGGCGTGGCCGCCGCCGCCGCAACGAGCGCGGCGAACGCAGCAACAATCAACCGCGCCCGCAGCAGGGCGAACGCCACCAGCGCCCCAACCCGAACGGACTCCCGGTCGACGACGACAACGCCGATCCGGGCAGCAACGATCGGGTGATCAACCTCACCGAGCTCAAGCGCAAGAACGCGATCCAGCTGTTGGAGTTCGCCGAGTCGCTGGGCGTGCACGAAGGCATTGCCCGCGCGCGCAAGCAGGACGTGATCTTCAACGTGCTCAAGGCGCACGCGCGCTCCGGCGGCGGCATCTGGGCCGAAGGCGTGCTGGAAATCCTGCAAGACGGCTTCGGCTTCATGCGTTCGGCCGACGAGTCCTACCTGGCCGGCCCCGACGACATCTACGTCTCGCCCAGCCAGATTCGTCGCTTCAACCTGCGCACCGGCGACTACATCACCGGCCGCGTGCGGCATCCGAAGGAAGGCGAGCGCTACTTCGCCATGCTGCGGGTGGAGACGATCAACAGCGATCCGCCGGAAGCATCGAAAAACAAGATGCTGTTCGAGAACCTCACCCCGCTGTTCCCGCGCAAGGCATTCAAGCTCGAGCGCGGCAACGGCTCCAGCGAGGACATCACCGGGCGCATCCTCGATCTGATCGCGCCGATCGGCAAGGGCCAGCGCGGCCTGATCGTGTCCCAGCCGAAATCCGGCAAGACGATGATGTTGCAGAACGTCGCGCAGGCGATCACCTACAACCATCCCGAAGCGCACGTAATGATCCTGCTGGTCGACGAGCGGCCGGAGGAAGTAACCGAAATCGCCCGCACCGTGCGCGCCGAAGTGATCAGCTCGACCTTCGACGAGCCCGCCGTGCGCCACGTGCAGGTCGCCGAAATGGTGATCGAGCGAGCCAAGCGCCTGGTCGAGCACAAGCGGGACGTGGTGATCCTGCTCGACTCGATCACTCGCCTAGCGCGCGCCTACAACACCGTGGTGCCTAGCTCCGGCAAGGTGCTCACCGGCGGCGTCGACGCCAACGCGCTGCAACGCCCCAAGCGCTTTTTCGGGGCCGCGCGCAACGTCGAGGAAGGTGGCAGCCTGACCATCATCGCCACCGCGCTGACCGATACCGGCTCCAAGATGGACGAGGTGATCTACGAGGAGTTCAAGGGCACCGGCAACATGGAAGTGCACCTGAGCCGGCGCATCTCCGAGAAGCGCGTCTTCCCGGCGATCGACATCAACCGCTCCGGCACCCGCCGCGAGGATCTGTTGATCGACCCGGACATGCTGGCCAAGATCTGGATCCTGCGCAAACTGCTGCATCCGATGGATGAGCTGTCCGCAATGGAGTTCATGCTCGACAAGATGAAGAACACCAAGTCCAACGACGAGTTCTTCAATTCGATGAAGCGGTGAAGAGCCGGGAATCGGGAATCGGAAAAGCTTGATCCAACCCGCGTAGAGGCTTGGCGAAGATTGCCCTCGTCCCTCTCGGCGACCAGCGGGAGTCCCCCTTGTGGGTGAGAAGGTGGCGCGCCGCGCCGGATGAGGGTGCGGGCGAAGCCTGAAGCCATCGTTGGCGTCGCCCGCCCCCTTTTCGTCGCCTTGCGCCGCCCCCATAGTGTCGGCCTACCCAGCGAGGCTTCATCTGTGTCCATACCCAGTGCCGTCAAGAGCACCCCGATTGCGGGTCGCCAGCAACTTGCCGATTACCTGGCCGCCGGCGAGAAGCCGCGCGAGGCCTGGCGCATCGGCACCGAGCACGAAAAGTTCGGCTTCCGCACCGACGACTTGCGCCCGCCCACGTTCGAGGGCGAGCGCGGCATCAAGCGCTTGCTCGAAACGCTGGCCGCCCGCTACGACTGGTCGGTCGCCCGCGAAGGCGAGAATCCGGTCGCGCTGGCGCGCGAAGGCGCCTCGATCACGCTGGAGCCAGCCGGTCAACTCGAATTGTCCGGCGCCATGCTGGAAACCATCCACCAGACCTGTGCCGAGGTGAACTCGCACCTGAAGGACGTACGCTCGGTGGCCGACGATCTCGGCCTGGGCTTCCTCGGCATGGGTTTCCAGCCGAAGTGGCGCCGCGACGAGATGCCGTGGATGCCCAAGGGCCGCTACAAGATCATGCGCGAATACATGCCCAAGGTCGGCTCGCTCGGCCTGGACATGATGACGCGCACCTGCACCGTGCAGGTGAACCTGGATTTTTCCTCCGAAGCGGACATGATCAAGAAGTTCCGCACCAGCCTGGCACTGCAGCCGATCGCCACCGCGCTGTTCGCCGATTCGCCGTTCACCGAAGGCAAGCCGAACGGCTATCTGTCGTACCGTTCACACATCTGGACCGATACCGATCCGGATCGCACCGGCATGCTCGACTTCGTCTTTGCCGACGGCTTCGGCTACGAGCGCTACGTCGACTACATCCTCGACGTGCCGATGTACTTCAGCCTGCAGAACGGCGAGTACTTCGACCTGGCCGGTCAGGATTTCAAGCGTTTCCTGGCCGGCGAACTGCCCGTCCTGCCCGGCGTGCACGCCACCATGAAAGACTTCGCCGACCATCTCACCACCACCTTCCCCGAAGTGCGCCTGAAGCAGTACCTGGAAATGCGTGGCGCCGATGGCGGCCCATGGCACCGGCTGTGCGCGCTGCCCGCGTTCTGGGTCGGTCTGCTGTACGACCAGGAAGCACTCGATGCCGCCTGGGACCTGGTCAAGGACTTCACCTCTGTCGAGCGGCACGCCTTGCGCGACGGCGTGCCGAAACACGCACTTAAGCTGCCGTTCCGCGGCGGCACCGTACGCGACCTGGCCAAGCAGACATTGAAAATCGCCGCCAACGGCCTCAAGCGACGCGCTCGCCTCAACATAAGCGGCGCCGACGAACGCATCTTCCTCGAACCGATGATCGAGATCGTGCAGACCAGCCAGACCCCGGCCGAGTACAAGCTGGAGCGGTTCCATGGTGCATGGAACGGCAGCGTGGATCCGCTGTTCCGCGAGTTCGCGTACTGAGAGGCTGTGAAAAAATCGCCCACCCGTTGCGGCAGCGGTGCGCTTGGTAAAGCAACGTGCATCCTGCGTGTACTTTTCAGAACAGCCAGATCAAGAGCGCCCTCACCTGACCCTTTCCCCGGCGTGGCCCTATCTGTTGCTCGGGTCTCGATTGGATAGTGCGGCATAGGGCGGGCAGTGCCCGTCCTATGCCGCAGATGCTCACGCTGCCGGCAACGTCTGCAGGTCCCAGCGCGGGCGCACCTGTACGGTTTCGTCCTGCTGCTGGCCACGGGCCAGGCGGATCGCGCCGGCCAGCGCGATCATCGCGCCGTTGTCGGTGCAGAAAGCCAGCCGCGGGAAATACACGCCGAAGCCATCGTGTGCGCCGGCAGCGGCCAGTTCTACCCGCAGCCGGCGGTTGGCGCCGACCCCACCGGCGATGACCAGCCGCTGCGCAGCGCTGGCCTGAAGCGCGCGGCAGCACTTGATGATCAGCGTATCGACGAGCGCCTCCTCGAATGCACGGGCGATGTCGGCGCGGGTCTGCTCACCCTGATCGGATTTTTGCCAGGCCAGCATTACCTGGGTCTTCAGGCCTGAGAAACTGAAGTCCAATCCGGGTCGGTCAGTCATCGGCCGCGAGAAGCGGAACGTACCGGCGCGGCCCTGTTCGGCCAGCTTCGCCAGCACCGGACCGCCGGGATAGGGCAGACCCATCAGCTTGGCGGTCTTGTCAAAGGCCTCGCCGGCGGCGTCATCCAGGGTGTCGCCCAGGATCGTGTACTGGCCGATCGCCTTGACCTCGACCAGCATCGAGTGCCCGCCGGACACCAGCAAGGCCACAAACGGCGGCTGCGGTGGGTCCTCTTCCAGCAAGGGTGCCAGCAGGTGGCCCTCCATGTGGTGCACACCGATCGCCGGTACGCCCAGCCCCCAGGCCAATGCGCGCCCCACGGAAGCCCCCACCAACAGGGCGCCGACCAGACCTGGCCCGGCGGTATAGGCGACTCCGCCCAGATCCCGCACACCCAGCCCGGCCTGGGCCAGCACCTCGCGGATCAAGGGCAGCAGCTTGCGTACATGGTCGCGACTGGCCAGCTCCGGCACCACGCCGCCGTAATCCGCATGCAGCTTGATCTGGCTGTACAGGGTGTGGGCCAGCAGGCCACGCCCCGGCGCGTCCGGCTCCCAGCGCAGCAGGGCCACCCCGGTTTCGTCGCAGGAGGACTCGATGCCCAGGATCGGTCTCATCGCACCGGGCTTTGAAAATTCTTTGTTATCCACGGTATAATTCGCGGCTCACCACATTTGACTGTCCCGCCAGAGCGGGCAGATTACCACCTGGAGATTCCATGCCCAACGTAAAAGTTCGCGAGAACGAGCCGTTCGAGATCGCACTGCGTCGTTTCAAGCGTACCTGCGAAAAGGCCGGCGTGCTGGCCGAGACGCGCAAGCGCGAGTTCTACGAGAAGCCGACCCAGGAGCGCAAGCGCAAGCGCGCTGCCGCGGTGAAGCGTCACCTGCGTCGCCTATCGCGCGACGTTTCGCGCAAAGTCCGCCTGTACTGAGTTTCCCCGATCCACCACCTGGACGGTGGATCATGCGGCGCCACGGCGCCACACGACAAGGAAACCGGCCGGCGCGGGCACTCGCAGCCGCCGCAAGCACAGCCGATACGACCTGGCCGGTGTTGTCTCCCACGACAACGCCGGCTTTGTCGTTTTCGCCGCATCGTCGTTGCCCACCCTTCCGCCAAGGCCATTGCCATGACTCTCAAGCAGCAAATCACCGAAGACATGAAAACCGCCATGCGCAGCGGCGACAAGCAGCGCCTGGGCGTGATCCGGTTGATTCTGGCCGCGCTCAAGCAGCGTGAGGTGGACGAGCGCATCGAGCTCACCGACGTGCAGGTGCTGGCCACGATGGAGAAAATGCTCAAGCAGCGACGCGACTCGGTCAGCCAGTTCGACGCCGCCGGGCGCACCGACCTGTCGGCGATCGAGCGTGCCGAGATGGTGGTGATCGAGGCCTACCTGCCGAGCAAGCTGGACGAAGCCGAGGTGGATGCCTTGATCGCCGCGGCCATCACCGAAACCGGCGCCAGCTCGCCGCGCGACATGGGCAAGGTGGTCGCCGCCGTGAAAGCCAAGGCCGCCGGTCGCGCCGACATGGCCGTGGTCTCGGGCAAGATCAAGGCGCGCCTCGCCACCTGAGAGTCTGCGCATCAAACAAACTCTCAGGCCGGCCATGGATGGCCGGGCGCGCATCTGTCACGCAAATGACTGATTCACAAACCCTGAGCGCTCAATGCGCACGGGTGGCCAGCAACACCACGGCCAGGCCGCTCGACAGCGCGGCGATCACCACGAAAGCCAGATGACGGCGGCGCCGACGGCAACCGACTAAACTAGGCGGTCTATGCGCGGCCTGATTCCCGACAGTTTCATCGATGAACTGCTTGCCCGCGTCGACATCGTCGACGTGATCGAGCGGCGCGTGCCGCTGAAGAAGGCCGGGCGCGAGTGGACCGCCTGCTGCCCGTTCCACAACGAGCGCTCGCCCTCGTTTTCGGTCAGCCCGGCCAAGCAGTTTTACCACTGTTTCGGCTGCGGTGCGCACGGCACCGCGATCAGGTTCCTGATGGACTACGACCGGCTGGAGTTCCCCGATGCGGTCGAGGAACTGGCGCAGACGGTGGGCCTGACGGTGCCGAATGAAGGCGGCCGCGAGGCGGCGCCGCACGAGGACAAGACCGATCTGTATGCACTGCTGGATGCCGCCGCCGGCTGGTACGAGGGTGAGCTGCCACGCAGCGCCGAGGCGCAGGCCTACTGCAAAAAGCGCGGGCTGGACACCACGACGATCAAGCGTTTCCGCCTCGGCTGGGCACCGGCTGGCTACGACGGCGTGATCAAGTCGCTGGGCGACAGCCCACGCCGGATGGAATTGCTGACCGCGGCCGGCATGGTCGCCAGCAACGAGAAGGGCAACAAATACGACCGCTTCCGTGCGCGGCTGATGTTCCCAATCCTCGATCGTCGCGGCCGCGTGATTGCGTTCGGCGGGAGGGTGTTGAGTTCGGAGCAATCACCGAAATATCTCAATTCACCCGAAACTCCGCTGTTCCACAAGGGCCGCGAGTTGTTCGCGCTGTGGCAGGTGAAACAGGCCAACCAGAGCCTCACCCGCATCGTGGTGGTCGAAGGCTACATGGACGTGATCGCCCTGCATCAGGCCGGGCTGCCGATTGCGGTAGCCACGCTGGGCACCGCAACCACGCCCGAACACACCGAACTGCTGTTTCGCGCCGCGCCCGACGTGGTGTTCTGTTTCGACGGTGATCGCGCCGGTCGTGCCGCGGCGTGGAAAGCGCTGGAATCGGCGCTGCCACGCTTGCGCGACGGCCGTCAGGCCTACTTCCTGTTCCTGCCCGACGGCGAGGACCCCGATTCGCTGGTGCGCAAGGAAGGCCGCGAGGGTTTCGAGAAACGCCTTAAGGAGGCCATGCCGCTGTCGGACTATTTCTTCAACGAGCTGTCGCACGAGGTGGACATGGCCAGCCTCGACGGCCGCGCCCGGCTGGCCGAGCGGGCCCGTCCGTTGCTCGCCAAGCTGCCTGATGGCGCATTCCGCGATCTGCTGGCGCAGGAGCTGGAGAAGCGCAGCGGCGCGCGCGCCATGCTGCAAGCCGACCCCGCCACGCATCGTGCGCTGCAGCGCCCGATGGCGGTGCAGCGCAGCCTGGTACGCAGCGCGATCTCGCTGCTGTTGACCCAGCCCGACCTGGCCGATCAGGTCGAGAAACCCTATCGTTTCCTGCGCCTGGACAAGCCCGGGGTGGAGCTGCTGGCCGAGCTACTGGACCTGGCACGGACGCGACCGGGTATCAATCCGGCCATGCTGGTGGAGCACTTCGCCGAGCGCGCGGAATATCCCTCGCTGCAGAAACTGATGGCTGCCGCCGTAGTGGGCGAGCCCGCGGCGCAGGCGGAAGAGTTCTTCGATGCCCTGCGGCGGATGGAAGAGCAGGCGATCACGCAGCGGCGCAACGCGTTGACCGCCAAGAGCCGCGAGAGAGCGCTGGATAGCGCCGAGAAGACCGAGCTGCGCGAACTGCTGGCGGCACGCGTGCCACCGCCAGCTGCTCCGGCATGATCCCCGCGCAATCGCGCCGGGCGGGAGCCGCCCTGCGGCACGCTGTCCCGGCTGGCTGCGGCGGCGGCCCGGCTGTGGGATCATCCCTGCTTGCCGCCGGACAGCTGCAGCACGAGGCACAAGAACACTGATGGATCTGCTGCAGCGCCTGGTGACGATCTTCGCCGAGAACGGCTACGTGGCCGTGTTCATCGCGCTTATGATCTGCGGCGCCGGCCTGCCCCTGCCCGAAGACATCACCCTGGTCGCCGGCGGCGTGATTGCCGGACTGGGCTACGCGAACGTGCATGTGATGTTCGCCCTGGCGATGTTGGGCGTGCTGCTGGGCGATTGCGCCATCTTCCTGCTCGGCCATCGCTACGGTGCGCGCATCCTGCGGTGGCGTTTCGTGGCGCGTATCCTGACCCCGTCGCGCTATGCCAAGGTGCAGGAGAAGTTCCACCGCTACGGCAATCGCGTGTTGTTCATTGCACGCTTCCTGCCCGGCATGCGCACCACGATCTACCTGACCGCGGGCATGACCCACCGCGTCTCGTTTCCGCGTTTCCTGCTGCTCGACGGCACGGCCGCACTGATCAGCGTGCCGTTCTGGGTCTATCTGGGCTATTTCGGCGCGGACAACCACGAGTGGCTGGCGACCTGGGTGCACCGCGGCCAGGCCAGCCTGTGGCTACTGCTGGGCATCTTGTTGCTGATCTTGTTGTTCTTCTGGTGGCGGCACCGCCGCCGCTCGGACTCCTACAGCCAGCGGCCATAGCGGCGGGTATAGACCACCTTCACCAGCTGGGTCAAGGCAAAGTACGCCACGACGGTGACGGCCAGCCACGCGAAATACATCGGCGGCATTTCCATCATGCCGATCTTGCGGCCAATCGCGTGGTAGGGCAGCAAGACGCCAATCACGATGATCGCCGTGGTCAGGCCAAGAACCGGCGCCGCCGCGCTGCTTTGCAGGAACGGGATCTTGCGCGTGCGGATCATGTGCACGACCAGGGTCTGCGTGAGCAGGCTCTCGATGAACCAGCCGGACTGGAACAACGACTGGTGTGCGGGCGAATCGGCGCCGAACCCATACCACAGCAGCAGGAAGGTGCTCATGTCGAACACCGAACTGGCCGGGCCCACCCACACCATGAACCGCGCAATATCGCCCGCGTCCCACTTGCGTGGCTTGCGCAGGTAGTCGTCGTCCATCCGATCGAAGGGAATCGACAGCTGCGAGATGTCGTACAGCAGATTCAGCACCAGGATCTGCAACGGCAGCATCGGCAGGAACGGCAGGAAGGCGCTCGCCACCAGCATGCTCAGCACGTTGCCGAAGTTCGAGCTGGCGGTCAGCTTGATGTACTTCATGATGTTGCCGAAGGTGACGCGCCCTTCCAGTACGCCCTCCTCCAGCACCATGAGGTTCTTTTCCAGCAGGATGATGTCGGCCGATTCCTTGGCAATGTCGGTCGCGGTATCGACGGATATGCCGACATCGGCGTCGTGCAGGGCCGGTGCATCGTTGATGCCGTCACCCAGAAAACCCACGGTATGCCCTTGCCGCTGCAACGAGCGCACCACCCGCGCCTTCTGCAGCGGCGACATCTTGGCGAACACCGTGGTGCACGCCACCAGCTCGTCCAGCGCGGCATCGTCGAGCGACTCGATCTGCCTGCCCTCGGCCGAATGCGTCACATCCAGCCCAACCTCGCGGCAGATCTTGCGGGTCACCACCTCGTTGTCGCCAGTGATCACCTTCACCTCGACGCCATGCTGGTGCAGCGCGCGAATCGCGGTGGCCGCCGAATCCTTCGGAGGATCCAGAAACGCCAGGCAGCCGACCGCGATCAGATCGCTTTCGTCGGCCACACTGTAGGCCCGCTCGTGACTCGGTTGACGCTGCACCGCGACCACCAGCACGCGCAGGCCGTCCTCGTTGAGACGATGGGTCATCTCCTTGATATCGCGGCGACGCGCGTCCGTCATCGGCTCGGTCACATCGCCGACCCTGGCGTACGCGCAGATCGACAGCATCTCCTCGACCGCGCCCTTGCAGATCAGCAGATGCTCGCCATCGCCCCTGGCTACCACCACCGACATGCGCCGGCGCTGGAAATCAAAGGGAATCTCGTCGATGACCCGGTAACGTATCGCTGCCGCTTCCAGATCCCGATGCTGCAGTACTGCCTTGTCCATCAGGTTCTTCAGGCCGGTCTGGAAGCGGCTGTTGAGGTAGCCGAATTCCAGTGCCTCGTCGGACTCCTCACCATCCAGGTCCAGATGGCGCTCCAGCACGATCCGGTCCAGCGTCAACGTGCCGGTCTTGTCGGTGCACAACACGTCCATCGCGCCGAAGTTCTGGATTGCGTTGAGCCGCTTCACCACGACCTTGCGCTTGGACATCGCCAGCGCGCCCTTGGCCAGGTTCGCGGTAACGATCAGTGGCAGCATCTCCGGCGTCAGTCCCACCGCGACGGACAGGGCGAACAGGAACGCCTCGAAGAAACCGTGTCGGACCCACTGGATACCGAGCACCACCGGCACCATCACCGCCATGAAGCGGATCAGCAGCCAGCTGACGCTCTTCACGCCACGATCGAAACTGGTCTGCACGCGCTGGCCGGACATGCTGTGCGCCAGCGAGCCGAGATAGCTGCGCGCGCCGGTGGCCACCACCACGGCGGTGGCGGTGCCGCTGATCACGTTGGTGCCCATGTAGCAGACCGTGGGCAGGTCCAGCGCGCTGTCATGGCGCTGGGGGCCGCTCATGCGCGCCGGCGCGGCTTTCTCCACCGGCAGCGATTCGCCGGTGAGAATCGCCTGGCTGATGAACAGATCCTTCGCGCCGAGCAGACGCAAATCCCCGGGCACCATGTCGCCGGCACCCAGGTGTACGATGTCGCCGGCGACCAGCTCGACCACCGGCACCTCGATCTGCTCGCTGTGGCCATCGGACGCCTTGCGCGTCGCCGTGGCGGTATTGCGCACCATCGCCTTCAGGTTTTCCGCCGCTCGCGACGAGCGGAATTCCTGGCTGAAGTTCAGCAGCACGCTGATCGTCACCATCACCGCGATGATGATCGGGCCGGACAGGTCATCCGGGGTGGCAAACACCTCTACCACCGCCAGCACCAGCAGCACGACGATGAACGGGTTCTTGAACGCACGCAGCAGCTGCCGCGACCAATGCGGCGGCTTCTCGTGCGATACCTCGTTGGGGCCGTCACGATGCAGCCGCGCCTCGATCTGCTCCTCAGCGAGACCGGCCAGGGTGGTCTCGAGCGCCGCCAACAGCTCATCGTTCGCGCGGAATGCCTCCTGCGCAACCACCGCACGCACGGTCGCTACAGCCTTGCCCGCCGCCTTGAACGCGGCAGCCTGATTGACTTGCTTGCTCATGACCCGCTTCCGTGAATTTGCTGATGCCTGCCGCCGGTGCGCGTCTGCAGAATCAGTCCGCGAACGGCGTCATGGTCGCCACGCATGGCCGCGCCAGCGGCCGGGACTGCGCCGCCGCTGGAGCAGGCCATCCCGTGCATGGCGTGATGGCAACCATCAGTGATTTGCTGCCAGGAATGCGGGTGCCGCATGGGTCGAAGCGCGCATCGAAGCACGCCTGGCCACCGCCGCGGTTCGACGGTGCAGTTCAATCACGTTGCTGGCAGCTGACCGATCCAATGCGGAGCGGTCCAGCGGTGCCGGCACGGTGACGGTGTAGTGGCGCACGACATTACGCCGGCCCGCCAGCAGCCGGCGCAGTGTGCGCAACAGAAGGGAATCGCGAAGGAGCTTCATCGGCCCATCTCCTCGTAACGACGCCTATGGCGTCATCAGGGGTGGGCCGGACTTTCCCTAGCCGGGGAAAGCACCAGCCGACCGCAGGCGATCGCCGCAGGCGTTCAACTTGTTGTAATGCGGCGCCGGCACCCGAAGCGAGCGGATGTCGACGTTGCGACTAGGGTAAACGTCCATATGCCTTGGTTTGTCAGGACTGGATACCGACCGGCGCAGCGCGCCGGAGGGCGCGCGCATTGTCGTGCCACGCCGCGACCGTGTCAATCGACTTGTGCCAGAGGGAGGCGAAAATGTGACTCGGCCAGGTGCGCCGCAACGGTGGAAACTCTACCAGCCGCAGCTGCGCGATCTGCGCAAGCTGCTGGAGACGTCAGCATCGAGGTCGATGCGTGACGAGGCTCAGATCGCCTGGCGCAACATCAGGCCATGCTGCACCAGCGGGTCGACCAGCCAGTGGTCGAGCAGCAGGAAGGCGAAAAGTGCCATCAGGTACACGATGGAATACTTGAACACCTTCATCGCGAACAACTCGTCAGGCGGGTTGAGCAGCCGGATCGCGTAATACAGAAAACCGAGGTCGAGCACGACCGCGCCGCCCAGATAGATCAGCCCGCTCATGTGGGTGATCGCCGGCAACAGGGTCACCAACGTCAGCAGGATGGTGTAGAACAGCACCTGCCAGCGCGTGTAGACCACGCCGTGGGTCACCGGCATCATCGGCACGCCGGCGCGCGCGTAATCGTCGCGGCGGAAGATCGCCAGCGCCCAGAAATGGGGCGGCGTCCACACGAAGATGATCAGGCACAACTGCAGCGCGAACGCATGCAGCTCGCCGGTCACTGCGGTCCAGCCCAGCACCGGCGGGATCGCGCCGGCCAGACCGCCGATCACGATGTTCTGCGGCGTCGCACGCTTCAGGTAACGGGTGTAGACCAGCGCATAGCCAATCAATCCGGCGAAGGTCAGCAGCGCGGTCAGCGTGTTGACCAGCAGCGCCAGCTCCAGCATCGAGGCAATCCCCAGCAGTACCGCAAACAGGAGCGCCTGGTGCGCGGTGAGCTTGCCGGTGGCCAGCGGGCGGCGGGCGGTGCGCGCCATCAGCTTGTCGATACGCTCATCGATCAGGTGGTTGAACGCAGCGGCCGAACCGGAAGCCATCCAGATGCCCAGCGTGCCGAACACCAGGGCGCGCCACGGCGGAATGCCCGGTACCGCCAGGAACATGCCGATCACCGCGCAAAACACCAGCAACGCGACTATGCGCGGCTTGGTCAGTTGCATGTATTCGTGAATCAACTCCATCTCAACCGGACTCCCCTGACATAGGCGCGGCATTCTGGGTGCGCGCCAGCGTCGCCAGCAAGGTGAAAAGTAGCAAGGCCGCCATACCATTGTGCGCCGTGGCCACCGCCAGCGGCAGAGCGAAATACACATTGCTGATGCCCAGCAGCACCTGGCAAAGCAAGACTGCGACGAGCGCGATCGCATGGCCGCGCAAACCGCATCGGGCACTCTTGCAAGCCAGCCAGCCGAGATAACAGAACACGATCAGCGCACCGATACGGTGCACGATCTGGATGGCGCTGCGCGCGGCCATGTCCAGTACGCCGCCCTCGTAGTTCACGCCGATGCCGCGCCACAGTACGAAGCCCTCGCGGAAATCGGTCGGCGGCGCCCACTGGCCCAGGCATTGCGGGAACGAACCCGGCCCATAGCCGCAGGCCAGCGCCGCGTAGTTCGACGAGGTCCAGCCGCCCAGCGCGATCTGGCATGCCAGCAAGACCACCCCGATTGTCACCAGATGTCGCAAACCGGCAAGCTGCTCGTCCGCGGCCGCCACGCCGGCAAAGCGCAGTGCCACCCAGGACAGCAGGCCAAACGTGAGTATTCCGCCCAGCAGGTGGCCGGTCACCACGATAGGTTTCAGCAGCAAGGTGACCGTCCACATGCCCAGCATGGCCTGGAAGATGATCACCGCCAACGTCAGCACGCAGATTTTCCAGGCACCCGGTCGCGGCAGGCGCATCGCCGCGAACAGCGGCAGCGCGATCGCGCAGGCCGCCAGCAACGACGACCATGGGTGCTCGCCACGCATGTACAAACCCACCCCGACCGCCGCAAAAACGGCGCCGACAATCACCGCCAGCTGCGTGCCACGCCTGCGCCGGCTGGCCAGCAACGCCAGCGCCAGCACCAGCACGCCCAGCGTGCCGGCAAGAAACCGGTGCACCTGCTCGCGCCAGGCCTTGTGCGCTTCGTACGGCCGCGCCGGGAACTCGGCGTCGGCATGTGCCACCGCCTGCGCATGCTGCGGCCAGGTGACCTGGCCATAACAGGTCGGCCAGTCCGGGCACGACAGCCCGGCGTTGGACAAGCGCACGAAAGCGCCGAACATCACCAGGCCAAAGGCAAATACCGCCGCCAGCAGGGACAGTCCGCGCAGAAGCGTCAACTGGTGCGCCGACATCACTTGATCACCTTGCGTAGGTCGCGCAGCAAGCCGGCCGCGTCGAAACCAGCCGGATAGAACGACAAGGCCGTGCCGTTGGACTCCACCAGGATGGCGCTGACACTGTCCGGTGCCTGCGGCCGAAAGCTGGCCAAGGTATCGTCGAGGTCCGTGCCCGTGCTCCAGTAGGTCACCATGGCCTGACGCGCAGCGGCGTCGCTGGGCGGCGTACCGAGGTACAGCAGGCGCAGCCGCGACTGGTTGCGATTGAGCATCACCCGGGCCTTGGCCATCGCGGTCAAGGCGTCGAGACACCGTGCGGCGCAGTCAGGGCCAGCCAGCGCGACCAGGGTCATCCGCGGCTCGCTGTCGCGCCAGGCCCAGTCGCTGCCGTCGGCCATCCGCACGCGCAGTTGTTCCGTGATGAAGTTGCGTTGCGGCGTGATCGGTTGGCCAGTACCCTTGGCGCCGGGCTGCCAGCCAGCCAGCGTAAGCAGGCCGGCCACGATCATCGGCGCGGCAAACACCAGCCCGATCAGCAGCAGAAACAGACGACTTTTGCGCACGGACTTCGGATCAACAGGATTCATCGGAGCAGTCATGGCGTGGATTCGGAGGTGTCGGTCAAGGTTGGCGCGGCCGGCGCTTGCGATGCAGCACCAGCAGGATCACCACGGCGGCAAGCGCGAACGAGAACCACTGGAACGCGTAGGCGCGATGCCGGATCGGCGGCATCGTCAGGTCGAGCGTATGTCGGCGCACGTAGACCGACGCGGCATCGGCATCCAGCGCCAGCACCCTTGGATACAGCGCTCGCCCGAGGTCGCTGGCGACTTGCGCCGGCGCCAGGTAGATGCTGTCCTTGGGCCAATGCGTCTGTCGTGCCAGGGCATCGCCGCCCATCTCGAAACCGGTCGGCGGCGGCGGCACGTACAGGCCGCGCAGCTCGACTTCGCCGCCCGACAACGGCGGCAGTTGCGGTGTCTTTCCGCTGCCGTTGCCCGGCAGGAAGCCCAGATCGACCAGCAGCAGACGGCGCTGCTTGCCGATCTGCAACGGCGCAAACACCTCGACCCCGCCGCGCTCGTCATGCCGGGGGTTGTCCAGCAGGTACAGGCGGTCAACCAGATAGTGACCGTGCACCCGCACCCGCGGAAAACTGTCCGCGGGCGGGTTGACCGCGACCGCGGCGAAGTCCTGCAGCGGCGCTGACGCCGCCGCGGCATAGCGCCGCAGCAACGATTCCTTGAAGTCCGCGCGATGTAGCTGCCAGATGCCCAGACGTATGAATAGCAAGGTTCCGGCCGCCGTCAGCAGCAACGCCCACCATGACGGACGACGAAATCCGTTCACGCGGTTCGGTTACCGCTGATGGCTATACTGCCGCTGTCGAAATACATCAGGTCTGTCACGTGGAAGCCGTCTACAAAATTGCGCTGGTGGGGGTCTTGCTGGTGGTGATCTTCAGCCTCGGCCAGGCGCTGTACTTCATGATGACCGACAAGGACGACGACAAACGCACGGTCTGGGCGCTGACCCGCCGCATCGGGCTGTCGCTGGTATTGATCGCCATGGTCGCCCTCGGTATCTGGATGGGCTGGCTGCATCCACACGATGTCGGCCAGTAATTGTAACGATTGCGCAGGCGCGACGCCGCGCTAACGGTAAATCGAACCCGCTGCCGCGGTAGCAAAACGGGCCCCGGCCTGACTAACCCGGTACCCGGTAATACTCCCGGTACCAGCGCACGAAGTTCGCCACGCCCTGCTCCACCGGCACGCCGGGGTGGTAGCCAACGGCGACGGCCAACGCCGACATGTCAGCCTCGGTATCGGGCACGTCGCCGGCTTGCAGTGGCAGCATCTGCATCTGCGCCTTGCGCCCCAGGCATTGCTCCAGCACCTCGATATAACGCAATAGCTCCACCGGTTGCTCGTTGCCGATGTTGTAGATGCGATAGGGCGCCACGCCGCTGCTGGCCGGGTCCGGCGCCTTGCCATCCCAGCTGCGGTCCTTGCCCGGCACCTTGTCCAGGACGCGCATGACGCCCTCGACGATATCGTCGACGTAAGTGAAGCTGCGCTTGTGGTGGCCGTGGTTGAACACCTTGATCGGCTCACCGGCCAGGATCGCGCGGGTGAACAGGAACAGCGCCATGTCCGGCCGCCCCCATGGCCCGTAGACAGTGAAAAAACGCAGCCCCGTGCACGGCAAGCCGTACAGGTGGGCATAGCTGTGCGCCATCATCTCGTTGGCCTTCTTTGAGGCGGCATACAAGGTCAGCGGGTGTTCCGTGGATTGATGCTCGGAAAACGGCATCTGCGTGTCCGCGCCGTACACCGAACTGGTCGAGGCATACACCAGGTGCTCAACGTCGTGGTGGCGGCAGCCTTCGATGACGTGCAGGAAACCGGTGACATTGGTCGAGATGTAGATGTGCGGGTTTTCAGCGGCGTAGCGTACCCCGGCCTGCGCCGCCAGGTTGATCACACGCTGCGGCTTGTATCGCGCAAACACCGCCTCGACCGCGGCGCGATCGGCCAGGTCGACCGGCTCATGCCGGTAGGCGGGGTTGTTGCTGAAGCGCGCCAGTCGAGCCTTCTTCAGTTCGACGTCGTAGTAGTCGCTGAGGTTGTCGATACCGATGACTTCATCGCCGCGCTCGAGCAGGCGCATGGCGACGTGCGAGCCGATAAAGCCGGCGGTGCCGGTGACGAGAATTTTCATGGTTTTGGGGGTTTGGGTAGGGGTGGTGTTCGGTGTTCGGGGCGGAGCGGTTTTTTGCCTGGATGCTTTTGGAGAGGGAGTGCAGCATGGCGGAAACTTGCTTGAGGTCGCTTGTCAATGGGCTCTATGGGGGGAGGGGCTCAGAATACCCACTCGCGCCGCGATGCAGTCCCAGGAGCGTGGGTCGCCAGCTGATCCTTTGGCCATGTTGAGGAACCTGACGAAATCGGAGCCGGTGGTTCGTTCCGCACCTTCCGTAATGTTGGATGCGATGGAAACGGCGGCACGGGTCATTTGATCCTTCCGGCCGTAATCCCTGCAATTGCGCAGGTCGTCGTACATCCGAATCACCAACCGGCACGAAAGCTTCCAGACTTCCAGGTCCTCGAACGAATGAAATGCCGCCACCCCTCCATGAGTCTCGACCAATTCCAGGCACCGAACACCACCCTACAACCTCCCGTCGACTGCCTCGCGCGGCAAGACATACTTGACGTCATACAACACGCTCGACGGCTTGCCGAACGCGCGGATGCCCTCGCTACGCAGCTCGGCGAACTGGTGGTGGCCTACCGCCACGACGAGCGCGTCGTAACTTGCCGGTGACGGCGCGCCGATCAGGCCCAAGCCGTATTCATGCCGCGCCTCGGCTGCATCCACCCACGGATCGTAAACATCGACCTCGGTGTTGTAGCCGCGCAAGGCCTCGACGATATCCACCACCCGCGTATTGCGCAGGTCGGGGCAGTTCTCCTTGAACGCCAGGCCGAGCATGAGGATGCGCGCACGCACCGGGTTGATGCCCTTGCGCACCATCAGCCGGATCACTTCGCCGGCAATGTACTCGCCCATGCTGTCGTTGGTGCGACGGCCGGCCAAGATCACGTCCGGGTGGTGACCGACCTCCTGCGCCTTGTGGGTGAGGTAGTAGGGATCGACACTGATGCAGTGCCCGCCAACCAGGCCGGGCCGGAACGGCAGGAAGTTCCACTTGGTGCCGGCCGCTTCGAGCACTTCCAGCGTATCGATGCCGAGCTTGTTGAACAGCTTGGCCAGGTCGTTGACCAGGGCGATGTTGAGGTCGCGCTGGGTGTTCTCGATCACCTTGGCTGCCTCGGCGACCTTGATGCAGCTGGCCTTGTGCGTGCCGGCAGTGATGATCGAGCCGTACAGCCGGTCGACGAAGTCGGCGACCTCGGGGGTGGAGCCCGAAGTGACCTTGAGGATGCTGGTGACGCGGTGCTGCTTGTCGCCGGGATTGATGCGCTCGGGACTGTAGCCGCAGGAGAAGGTGCTCGGGGTTCGGGGTTCGGGGTTCGGGGCGCCGGTGTTGTAGGCGAGGCCGGAGATGCGTTCGAGGATCGGGACGCAGACTTCTTCGGTGCAACCGGGGTACACCGTGGATTCGTAGATCACCACGTCGCCGGGCTTGAGAACGCTGCCGATCGCCTCGCTGGCCTTGACCAGCGGGGTCAGGTCCGGGCGCTTGGCGGCGTCGATCGGGGTGGGCACGGTGACGATATAAACGTTGCAACCGCGGATGTCGTCGAGATGCGCGCTGAACTCAAGGCACGTAGCCGCCGCCAGTTCGGTCGCATTGACTTCCAGCGTGTGGTCGTGGCCGCTGCGCAGTTCATCCACCCGCGCGGCACGGATGTCGTAACCCACCGTGTTGTAGTGCTTGCCGAATTCCACGGCCAACGGCAGGCCGACGTAGCCCAGACCCACAATGGCGATCCTGGTGTTTTCCAGCTGCTGCATGCGTACTGTCTCCCCATGGTTCTCGAAAATCGAATGCGTCTGAGTATGACTTGAGCACGCCGTTCTGTCCGATCAGGCCCTGGCCAAAACCGTTCGTCCTGGTCTAGGAGTCTGTCGGACTTATGAAGAATCGGCTGCAAATGCGCCTGCACGGTCCATATTTCCGCCGCTTCTTGGCCGATAGAACCACTATCGGCCGGCGAATCGTCGAAAATCTGTCCTCGCGCAGTCGCATTTTCGCTTTCGATTCCATAAGTCCGACAGGCTCCTAGGCCCGACCGTTTTCGCGATTTGTGCGCCGACATGCCTCCCATGCTGAAAGCGCGCTGCGCCACACGACATGGGCGAGGGGTCAGGTTCTGCGATCCCGCTCGAACCGGAATCACGTTGCCAAGGTCGCGGATGGGACAGGCCCGCCGTGGGCGGGCCTGTCCCATCGATCTGAGGCCGAGTCCGCTCAGAGGATGTAGACAAACATGAACAGGCCCAACCACACCACGTCGACGAAGTGCCAGTACCAGGCCACAGCCTCGAAGCCGAAGTGGTGCTCCTTGCTGAAATGGCCCTTCAGCACGCGGAACCAGATCACCGACAGCATGATCGTGCCCAGGGTCACGTGCAGGCCGTGGAAGCCGGTCAACAGGAAGAAGGTCGAGCCATAGACACCGCTGCCAAGGGTGAGGTTGAGCTCGTGGTAGGCCTCGATGTACTCATGCGCCTGGAAATTCAGGAACAGCGCGCCGAGCAGCACCGTGAGGCCCAGGAACACCAGGATCCGCCCGCGATGCCCGGCACGCAGCGCGTGATGCGCGATCGTCACGGTCACGCTGGAGCTGAGCAGGATCAGCGTATTCAGGAGCGGCAGACCCCATGCCGGCACGGTCTCGAATGCCCCACCGACATGTGCCGGGCCGTTGCCGCCGTTGGCGCCCCACGCGGCCGCGTAGTCGCTCCACAGGAATTGATGGGTGAGCACGCCATGACCTTCACCGCCCAGCCACGGCACGGAGAACATGCGGATGTAGAACAGCGCGCTGAAGAACGCACCGAAGAACATCACCTCGGAAAAGATGAACCACATCATGCCCATGCGGAACGAGGTGTCCACCTGGGGGTTGTAGTCGCCAGCCAGCGACTCGTTGATCACCGAGCGGAACCAGCCGAAGAACATGCCGAGCACGCCGAGCACGCCAAGCGTCAGGACCGTCTTGCCAAAGCCGGCGCCGCCCGGCTCGGCGTTGAGCCAGTGCCCGGCGCCGAACATAAAGATGAACATGACCACCGCGGCGACGAATGGCCAATAGCTCTTGGCCGGTACAAAGTAAACGTCGTGTTGCTGACTCATGCTGAGACCCCGTGGAATTCTCTTGATGACCCTACCCCACATGCCGCTTGGGGGAACTACCCGCCGATCGTACCGAACCGGGCAACTGCAAGGGAACTGAATGGTGCTGCGCGATCGCTACTTCATCAATAATATCTGCAGGAACGCCAGCAGATAAAACATAATTACCACCGCGACGAGGATCGTCACGGTACGCCGCACGCCGCGACGACTGTCCGCGGCGTGCTTGTCTGGAATCGGCTGAGTCATTTCCACAGGTTTCCCCGCCCGGATCAGGCGTGCACGTCGCCGTGCGCCAGTTCCTCGTCATGGATCACCGGCGGCACACTGAAGGTGTGATGCGGCGCCGGCGAAGGTACCGTCCACTCCAATCCCTTGGCACCTTCCCACGCGCGATCGGCCGCCTGCTTCTTCGAGAAGAACACGCAATGGATCACCACGCCCAGGAAGATCAACTGCGAGGCGCCGAACAGGAAACCACCGATCGAGCTGATCATGTTGAAGTTGGCAAACGCGACGTTGTAGTCGGGAATGCGTCGCGGCATGCCGGCCAGGCCCAGGAAGTGCTGCGGGAAGAACAGCACGTTCACCCATACCACGCTGTTCCAGAAGTGCACCTTGCCCCAGAACTCGCTGTACATGTGGCCGCTCCATTTCGGCAGCCAGAAATAGGCCGCGCCGATGATCGCGAACAACGCACCGGTCACCAGCACGTAGTGGAAATGTGCCACCACGAAATAGGTATCCTGGTACTGGAAGTCGGCCGGCACCAAGGCCAGCATCAAGCCGGAGAACCCGCCGATCGTGAACAGGATGATGAACGCGATGGCGAACAGCATCGGCGTCTCGAACGTCATCGAACCACCCCACATGGTGGCCACCCAGTTGAACACCTTCACGCCGGTGGGTACCGCGATCAGCATGGTCGCGTACATGAAGAACAGGTCGGCGCCCAACGGCAGGCCCACCGCAAACATGTGGTGCGCCCAAACGGTGAATGAGAGGAACGCGATGCAGGCCAGCGCGAACACCATCGCCTTGTAGCCGAAGATCGGCTTGCGCGCGAAGGTGGGTACGATCTCCGAGATGATCCCGAACGCGGGCAGGATCATGATGTAGACCTCGGGGTGGCCGAAAAACCAGAACACGTGCTGGTACAGCACCGGGTCGCCGCCGCCGCCGGGGTTGAAGAAGCTGGTGTCGAAATACTTGTCGGTCAACAGCATGGTGACCGCACCGGCCAGCACCGGCATCACCGCAATCAGCAGGAACGCGGTAATCAGCCAGCTCCACACGAACACCGGCATCTTCAACAGGTCCATGCCCGGCGCGCGCATGTTGAGAATGGTCGCGATGATGTTGATGGCGCCCATGATCGAGCTGATGCCCATCAGGTGGATCGCGAACACCACATAGGCCAGCGAATTGCTCTGCAGTGACAACGGCGGATACATGGTCCAGCCGCCGGCCGGGCCGCCACCGGGCAGGAACAGCGTCGACAGCATCAGGATGAAGGCGAACGGCAGGATCCAGAACGACAGGTTGTTCATGCGCGGCAGCGCCATGTCCGGCGCGCCGACCATCATCGGGATCATCCAGTTACCCAGGCCGACAAACGCCGGCATGATCGCGCCGAAGATCATGATCAGGCCGTGCATGGTGGTCAGCTGGTTGAAGAAGTACGGCTGCACCAGCTGTAAGCCGGGCTTGAACAGCTCGGCGCGGATGGTCATCGCAAAACTGCCGCCGATGAAGAACATCGTCAGCGCAAAGATCAGGTACAGCGTGCCGATGTCCTTGTGATTGGTGGACATGAACCAGCGCTGGAAGAAACTCTTCGGCGCGCCGTGGTGATCGTCGTGCTGATCATGGGTGGCTGCGTAGGACATGGCCGTGCACCTCTAACCTGTTATTGAATGCGACTGCAACGAAACGGGGTCAATGCGGGTTCAACCGCCCTGGGTGGCTACCTGCGCTGACGCATCGAACGGCGCCGGCGGTGGCGGGGCCTTCTTGGCCGCGGCCGCCTGCTCGCTCAGCCACTTGGCGAAATCTGCCTTGGACTTGGCCACCACCACGATCGGCATGAAACCATGATCCTGGCCGCACAACTCGGCACACTGGCCGCGGTAGGTGCCAGGTTTCTCGATGTTGGCCCAGGTGGCGTTGATGATCCCGGGAATCGCGTCGAGCTTCCAACCAAACTGGGGCACCCACCAGGAGTGGATCACGTCGCCGCCAGTGATCACGAAGCGGATCTTGGTATGAATCGGCAACACCAGCGGCTTGTCGACATTCAACAGATAGGTGCTTTCGTCGCCGACCTTGACCGCATACGGGTCCATGCCCGAGTGGAGCTGGCGGGTATCGTCGCTCTGCTTGTCCAGTCTGGACATGAAGCCGACCTTGTCGATCGGCTTGCCCATGTAGCTGATGTAGTCATAGCGCCACTTCCACTGGTAACCGGTGATCTTCACGGTCATCTGCGAACCGGTGGTGTCGGCCCAGCTGGTGAGACCGCCGGTGCCCAGATAGGCCAGCGTGATCAGGATCAACACCGGGATCGTGGTCCACACGACCTCCAGTACGGTGTTGTGCGCCCACTTCTCGGCCACTGCGCCGCGTGATTTGCGGAAGCGGAACATGGCGATGAACATCGCGCCGAAGACCAGGACGCCGATGACCACGCAGACACCTAGCGAGATGTTGTTCAGGTCATACGGCACATGCGACCAGGTCGTGACACCCCGTGTCATGTTCAGCTGCCATGGATGCGGGTCCGCCCGGACCACGCCGCCGAACGCTGCAAGGGCAAGGCTCGCCGCTGCCATGAATGATCGCCTGATCGCGCCAGATGTCATGTCTTGCACCTTTGTTGAACTTGATTGCGCTGTGGCCCGCTTGCCGCGGCCAGCAACGCCTTGAGTTTTCTCGCCAGTTCGACCCGTTCCCCTTCCGCCAGGAACGCGCCGATCTCCAGGTCGCGGCCATGCGATGACAGTAGCAGGCGTCCATTGCCGTCCTCCAGCCGTACCCGCACCCAGTACGACGGGAAGCACACACAACGCCGGCCGGGCAGCGACCGCACCTCCAGCGACGTTTCGTCGAGGGTGATGCACTCGTAGCGGTCGCCGGCCCGCCAGGCCACGCTCAAGGCGATGGCCATGGCGGCGGATTCCACCAGGGCAAACAGCGGAGCAAACACATTCCCCTGCGACGCACCCAGTTCTGCCGTTGTCAGCGCCAGCGCCGCCAGAATCATGATCAAACGACGCAACCCACGCCGGCTTAGCACGCGATTTGGCCTGAGCCACATCGTCGCGTGAGACAAGCCAGCGATAGCTGGTCGAAGCACGATCATGGGAATCCGGCGTGCCTGGAACGAAAGGAATCATAGGCCGCGGCGAAGCAGTGGGCAAGAATGTCGCACCCCGTTGATCTGGATCAACCGAGTGAAGCGTGCACACGCGTGGCCGTAGACGGTATGCGGCCGGCATGGCACGCGCTGCGCGGACACCTTCGAAGTTTCCGGCTTCGCCCCAATCCACGGTGCGCGGCGTACACTTTGGCGTTTGCCCACCGCCCTCCGTTATCCTTATCGACGAGCCCGTGACCTCGATCATCCTCAGCCCCGAGCTTCCGGACACCACGTCGCCCGCGCGCGCGCGCATTACTGCCGCCTGGCTGCGCGAGGAGACCGAGGCCGTCAACGACCTGCTCGACCAGGCCGACCTGCCTGCGGAAGAGCGCGAACAGGTGATTGACCACGCCGCCGCCCTGGTCACCCGCGTGCGAGCCCGGGCGAAAGACCAGGGCGTGGTGGACTCCTTCATGCGTCAGTACGACCTGTCCAGCGAGGAAGGCGTGCTGTTGATGTGCGTGGCCGAGGCGCTGCTGCGCATTCCTGACAAGACCACCACCGACAAACTGATCCGCGACAAGCTCGGCGACGCGAACTGGCGCAAACATCTGGGCCGCAGCGAGTCGCTGCTGGTCAACGCCTCCACCTGGGGTCTGCTGTTGACTGGCCGCCTGGTCAACCTGGCCGATGGCACCCATGAGGACTTCAACGGCGCGCTGCGCCGGGTGGTCACCCGCGTCGGCGACCCTACGATCCGGGTGGCGGTACGCCAGGCCATGCGCATCATGGGCCACCAGTTCGTGATGGGGCGCACGATCGAGGAGGCGCTCGAGCGCAGCCTGAAGAAGGAGAACGCGGCGTACCGCTATTCCTTCGACATGCTGGGCGAAGCGGCGATGACCGCCGACACGGCCGAGCGCTACCAGCAGGATTACCGCAACGCGATCGCCGCGCTGGGCGCACGCGGGCCCTACGCCAACCATGCCGACGCGCCATCGATCTCGGTCAAGCTATCGGCCCTGTTTCCCCGCTACGAAGTCGCCCATCGTACACGGGCGCAAAAGGCGCTCACCGAAAAACTGCTGGAACTGTCGCAACTGGCGCTGAAGTACGGCATCGCGCTGTCGGTCGACGCCGAGGAAGCCGATCGCCTGGAGCTGTCGCTGGACATCATCGGCGACGTCTTCGCGCACCCCTCGCTGCAAGGCTGGAATGGCTTGGGCATCGTGGTGCAGGCCTACGCCAAGCGCACGCCCTTCGTGATCGACTGGCTGGTCGAAACTGCACTGGCGAGTGGCCGGCGCTGGTATGTGCGGCTGGTCAAGGGCGCCTACTGGGACGCCGAGGTCAAGAAGGCGCAGGAACAGGGTCTGTCCGGCTACCCGGTATTCACGCGCAAGCCGAACACCGACGTGTCGTACCTGGCCTGCGCGCGGCGCCTGTTCAATGCCGGCGGCAACTTGATCTACCCGCAATTCGCCACCCACAACGCGCACACCATTGCTGCCGTGCATCACCTGGCGCAGGGGCGCCCGTTCGAGTTCCAGCGCCTGCACGGCATGGGCGCGGACCTGTATGCCGAGGTGATCGGCAAGCACAGCTTCAACGTGCCCTGCCGCGTGTATGCGCCGGTCGGCACGCACGAAGACCTGCTGCCTTACCTGGTGCGCCGCCTGCTCGAGAACGGCGCCAACACCAGCTTCGTCAACCGTGTGGTGGACGAAGACGTGCCGCCGCGCGAACTGGTGGCCGATCCATGCCAGACAGTGCGTGCGTTCGACTCGACCCCCCACCCGCGCATCCCGCTGCCGGCCAATCTCTACGGTGAACTTCGGAAGAATTCCATGGGCATCAACTTTGCCAACGACAACGAACTGCACGAACTCGCCGCCGCGGTCAACGCGCAGCAGGGGCCGTGGAAGGCCGGCCCGCTGGTGCCCGGTGCGAAGAGCAAGGGCGCCACCGTCCAGGTCACCGACCCGTCCGACCGGCGCCGCACGATCGGCAGCTACGTCAGCGCCGACCAGGCCACGGTGGACCGGGCCATGGCCAATGCAGTCGCCGCGCAGGATCGCTGGAACACCCTGCCAGTAGCCAATCGCGCCGCCATGCTGGAGTACGCCGCCGATCAGCTGGAGGTGCGCCGTGCCGAGTTCATCGCGCTGTGCGTGCGCGAGGCCGGCAAGAGCCTGCCCGATGCGATCGCGGAGGTGCGCGAGGCGGCTGATTTCCTGCGTTATTACGCCACCATGGCGCGGCGCCTGTTCGCCGCACCCGAGCAGTTGCCCGGCCCCACCGGCGAGACCAACCAGCTGTACCTGGAAGGTCGCGGCGTGTTCGTGGGCATCAGCCCATGGAACTTTCCGCTGGCGATCTTCACCGGCCAGGTCAGCGCCGCGCTGGCCGCCGGCAACACGGTGATCGCCAAGCCGGCCGAGCAAACCAGTCTGATCGGCCATCTCGCCACCCAGTTGCTGCACGAAGCCGGCATCCCGAAGGATGTGCTGCAGTTCCTGCCCGGCGATGGCCCCACCGTCGGTGCCGCGCTGACCCGCGATCCGCGTGTGGCCGGCGTGGTCTTCACCGGTGCCACCGAGACCGCCTGGGCGATCAACCGCGCCCTGGCCGCGCGCGATGCACAGATCGCCGTGCTGGTGGCCGAAACCGGCGGCCAGAACGCGATGATTGCCGATTCCTCCGCGCTGCCCGAGCAGATCGTCAAGGACGTGATCACCTCCGCGTTCCAGTCCGCCGGCCAGCGCTGCTCGGCCGCCCGTGTGCTGTATATCCAGGAGGACATCGCCGACAAGGTGATCGAGATGCTGGCCGGCGCGATGGCCGAGCTGAAGGTGGGCGACCCGGGCCTGCTCTCGACCGATGTCGGGCCAGTGATCGACGAGGACGCGAAGGCGATCCTGGTCGCGCACGCCGAACGCATGGACAAGGAAGCAAAGAAAATCGCCGAGGCGCCGATGGACCCGACCGCCACCGCACACGGCACCTTCTTCGCCCCGCGCGCCTACGAAATTCCCTCGTTGTCGGTGCTCAAGCGCGAGGTTTTCGGCCCGGTGCTGCATGTGATCCGCTTCAAGGCCAGCAACCTGAAGCAGGTCGTCGATGAAATCAACAGCACCGGCTACGGCCTGACCCTGGGTGTGCACAGCCGCATCGACGCCACGGTGCATTACATCAGCCAGCATGCGCGCGTCGGCAACTGCTACGTCAACCGCAACCAGATCGGCGCCGTGGTCGGCGTACAGCCGTTCGGCGGCGAGGGCCTATCCGGCACCGGCCCCAAGGCCGGCGGCCCGCACTATCTGCTGCGCTTCGCCGGGGAACGTACCGTCACGATCAACACCACTGCCTCCGGCGGCAACGCTTCGCTGCTGACCATCGGCGAATAGATTCGGGAATGGGGAATGGGGAATGGGGAATGGGGAATGGGGAATGGGGAATGGGGAATGGGGAATGGGGAAAGCGTGGCGCAACGACGGGCTTCGGCACGAGTCCCGAATGCCCGATTGGTGCATCGCGCAAGCTGTGCACTGCGCTTGCGTGATAGAAAGAGGGCCGAACGCCGACCATGGCCGGCTTGCACGCGTCGGAGCGACAAGCAGATGGCACGCCCCGCCGAGAAGATCGGCACCTTCGCCAACGATGACTCGCGCTACACCGCAGCCAGATTTCCGTCAAACATGTTGCTGCTCGACGCGCACGAGGGTCGGCAGGGATTCATACAAAAACCGGCAATCCCGCGCGTAAGTTTGCGATATACCTTGTGATCTTGCTTCGACGCTGACCTTCGATGCCAGCGTCGAACACTGGCGCGGTCGCGCGT
Source organism: Rhodanobacter sp. (assembly GCA_004298505.1). Classification (GTDB taxonomy): domain Bacteria; phylum Pseudomonadota; class Gammaproteobacteria; order Xanthomonadales; family Rhodanobacteraceae; genus Rhodanobacter. The sequence goes on along the minus strand of SCRO01000093.1, from coordinate 54,067 downwards.
GCAACCGTGTATTTCGTACTGTGGTACGTAATGCGCCATTACGTAATGAACATTGGCGCTTGTTCAGCTTCGTCGCGTCGATTCTAAGGCGTGATAATCTGGAGTTATCCCGCCTTACCTGCCGCAGAGCGTTGCTCGGTGGCTTTGGGCGGTACGTGTGAGCACGTTCGCCTGTATCCCCGCAAGGCGTCCTATGGCTCCTGCAGGACGACTTCGTAATCCTGGCCACCGTAGAATACGCCCACGATGGCCACCGCCTCAGCAGCCTTGCTCACGACAAAGGCAATCACCACATTGCCACGATAGTTGGTGATTCGCAGTCCAGGAAATAGATCGTCGCGAGACGTTCCCCGCTCCGGGAACGTCGTCAGAGTTTCGTAGTAAGCCACGATGGCATCGACATACCGGGCCGCCGTGACCGGCGAGCTTGCCTCGGCAATATACTGCTCAATGGCATCGAGGCGATCTTGCGCCTCGGGTGAAAAAATGACGCGCCAGCTCACGCCGGCGAGCGGCCGGTGCGTGCCGCCCTTTTCGAGGTGAGGTGTTTGCGCACCTGGTCGATCGGGATTCCGCGCGACGGATCACTATCAAGTGCTTCGGCCGCTGGCACCACTTGGTCACGCAACCAAGCTTCGACAGCCTTGTCGCGGGCAGCCAGCGTGCGCAAGCCATCGCGGATGACTTCGCTTTCGGTCGCGTACTCGCCGGCGGCGACCTTCGATCGCACTAATTCGGCCATTTCATTCGGAAGGGTGATGCTGAACTGCTGTGTGGTGCGCATACGTGGCTCCTCAAGAAGCGTAGGATTAAATCCTACGCCACCGCGCGAAAACTGCAAGCACTCTACGACCATTTTCCCAGAGGGGGCGGTTGGTTACGGATGAGATTGCCGGTTTTTTGACGAATCCCTGCCGACCCTCAACAAAATCCGTGTCATCCAACGTCGCGGTTACGGCCGGGAGCCGTCCATCGTGCAGGCTGTTCGCGCGCATATCCAGAGTTTGCTGATCGAGGACGCCGCGCGTCTGCCCGAGGTGGCGCGGGTCATGCGCGTGTCGGTGCGCACCCTGCAGCGCAAGTTGGCGAAAGCGGATGTGAGTTTTTCGGACCTGCTCGACGCCAGTCGGCGCGAGCTGGCGCAGCAATATCTTGCCGATTGCAGTCTGTCGTTGTCCGAGGTTGCGTTCCTGCTCGGCTTTGGCCAGCAGAGCAATTTCAACCATGCGTTTCGCGCGTGGTTCGGCACCACGCCGACGGCGTGGCGTGCGGCACACCAAGCGCAGCCGTAGCGATCGGTCCCGGATACTCGCGCTGGCGCCGAAAGCGCGGGCATGGCGCCAGCGCACAAGCGCGCCGTCGCCGCCGCAGAAGTCGGCATGGACGGGTGTTGGTAAGCTCCACGCAAGCTCGGCAACCACGGAGATACCCACATGCGGCGCTGGAACGGCTGGGGTGACGACAGCGTCGAGGCACCGCTGCATGCGGGCGCACTCCATTTTTTGCGCGCCCATGTCGGCGCCGCGTCGCCACCAACGGACGTGGCACTGACCACGGCGCTGGAGCAGGTGCAGCGGCAGACTTCGCGCTTGCCGGCGCATCCGCTGGTCAGCACCGATGCACAGGCGCGCTTGCGCGCCAGCTTCGGTCACAGTCTGGGGGATTGGCTGCGCTTGCGCTTTGGGCGCATCGGAGCGGTGACCGATGGTGTGGCGTGGCCCGAGAGTAGCGGCCAGGTGCGCGAACTGCTGGACTGGGCGCAGCAGGTACAGGCCGTGATGGTGCCTTGCGGCGGCGCCACCAGCGTCGTCGGACACTTGCGCCCGCCAAGCTCCGGACGGCCGATGCTGACCGTGATGCTGGAGCGCATGCGCCGTTTGGTGCGGCTGGATGCACTGGCGCAACTGGCCACTTTCGAAGCCGGTGTGGCCGGGCCGGACCTCGAGGCGCAACTGCGCGCACAGGGCTGGATGCTGGGCCACTATCCGCAGAGTTTCGAGTACGCGACGCTGGGTGGCTGGATCGCCACGCGCTCGTCGGGGCAGCAGTCGGCGCGCTACGGGCGCATCGAAGCGCTGTTCGCGGGCGGCACGCTGGAGACACCGACCGGCACGCTGCAGCTGCCCACGTTCCCCGCCTCGGCCGCCGGGCCGGATCTGCGCGAATGGGTGCTGGGTTCGGAAGGCCGCCTGGGTGTGCTCACCGAGGCCACGGTGCGGATAAGCCGGGTGCCCGCCCGCGAGCATTTCAGCGCTATCTTTCTGCCCAGCTGGGCGCACGGCGAAGCGGCCGCGCGCGCGTTGGCGCAAGCTCGCCTGGGCTTGTCGATGCTGCGTCTGGCCAACCCGCTGGAGACGCTGACGACGCTGCGTCTGGCCGGCCATGAAAGCGCAATCCGCTGGCTGGAACGCTATCTGGCCCTGCGTGGCTGCCACCAGGACAAGGTGCTCTTGATGCTCGGCTTCACCGGCTCGAGCGCCCAGGTGCGCGCCATGGCCGCACAGACCGGCCGCATCGTGCGCCAGCACGGCGGCGTGTCCACCGGCACCGTGCTGGGCAAGAAGTGGCAGGCCAACCGTTTCCGGGGCGTGTATCTGCGCAACGCACTCTGGGCGGCGGGCTACGCGGTGGACACCATGGAGACGGCCGTCGACTGGCCGCGCGTGCCGGCCATGATGCAGGCGATGGAGGCGGCCGGGCGCGAGGCGCTCGCCGCGCACGGCGAATGCTGCCACGCCTACACGCACCTGTCGCACGTCTATGCCGAAGGGTCCAGCGTCTATTCCACTTTCGTGTTCCGCATCGGCAGTGACTTCGACGGTGCGTGGGCGCGCTGGACGGCGCTCAAGGCCGCAGTCAGCGCGGCGGTCGTGCAACATGGCGGCACCATCTCCCATCAGCATGGCGTGGGCAAGGATCACGCCGGCTACCTCGCTGCCGAAAAAGGCCACGTGGGCATGAGCGGTCTGCAAGCCATGCTTGATCACTTCGATCCGCACGGGGTGATGGATTCGGGCAACCTGCTGCCGGCGCGCAGCCCATGAATCGCACGCTCGACCTCGCCACGCTGCGCGGTAACCCGCCGCTCGACCTGCTGGTTCTCGGCGGTGGCGTCACCGGCGCAGGCATCGCGCTGGAAGCGGCGCGTGTCGGCGCCCGAGTGGCGCTGGTCGAAGCACACGATTTTGCCAGCGGCACCTCATCGCGTTCATCCAAGCTCGTGCACGGCGGGCTGCGCTATCTGGCCCAGGGCGAGTTCGGACTGCTGCGCGAATCGGTGCATGAGCGCACGGCGCTGCTGCGCGACAGCCATGGTCTGGTGTCGCCGTTGCGCTTTGTATTGCCGGTACGCCACGGCGACAAGCGCGGCCGCCGCTCGCTCGGGGTGGGCCTGGCGATCTACGACGCCTTGGCCGGTGCGCGCTCGCGCCAGTGGCTCGACGCCGCAGCGCTGCTGCAGCAATTGCCGATGCTCGCCCCGCAAGGACTGCAGGGCGGCTGGTCCTATCTGGATGCGCAAACCGACGACGCCCGTCTGGTGCTGCGGCTGCTGATCGAGGCGCGCGGCCTGGGTGCCTTGACGCTGAACTATGTGGCGGCCGCGGAGCTGCTGCGTGATGGCACGGGCGTGCACGGCGCAACCCTGCGCGATGCGCTGAGCGGCACGTGTTTTGACGTGCGCGCCCGCTGCGTGATCAACGCCACCGGCGTGTGGGCGGACGGCTTGCGCGGCACGCTGGGGCGCGCGCCCAAGCTGCGTCCCTTGCGCGGCAGCCATCTGCTGCTGCCCGCCTGGCGCTTGCCTGTGGCACAGGCGGTCGCGTTCTTCCATCCAGACGACAGGCGGCCGGTGTTCGCGCTACCGTGGGAAGGCATGACCCTGGTTGGTACCACCGACCTGGATCATCACGAGGACCTGGCGCGCGAGCCCGGTATCACGTACGCCGAACTCGACTACCTGCTCAAGGCACTGCAGGCGGAGTTTCCGACACTGGGCCTGGCCGAGGGCGACGTGGTGTCGAGCTATGCCGGCGTGCGCCCGGTGGTAGCGTCCGGGCATGCGGTCGCGCCGTCCGAGGAGGGGCGCGAACATCTCATCCTCGAAGAGGACGGCCTCATCAGCGTGACCGGCGGCAAGCTCACCACGTTCCGCTCGACCGCCTTGCAGGCGTTGCAACGGGCTGGCCAGCGTGTCGCTGTGCTGAAACATGCCAGTGCCGCGGCGCCGGTGCTCGCCCAGCCGGCCGCGGCCGTGCCGGAAGCGCTGCGCGGCCTGCCGCACGCGTGGCCGGCGCGCTGGATCGCCCGCTTTGGCGCCGACGCGGCGGATGTCCGCGCCTGCGCACTGGATGGCGAGCTGGCCCCCATCGCCAACACCGCCACCTGCTGGGCCGAACTGCGTTGGGCCTGCCGCGCCGAAGCGGTGGTGCATCTGGACGACCTGCTGCTGCGGCGCACACGGCTGGGCTTGCTGTTGCGTGATGGCGCCGCCGAAATACTGCCCCGACTGGCCGGTATCGTGCAACACGAACTGCGCTGGAGCGATGGGCAATGGAGCGACGAAGTGGCGCGCTACGGTGAGTTGATCGAACGTTGCCATGGCATACCCGCGGCCCCGTCGCCATGAGTGGGCCACGGGAAGCGCTGCTGCTGGCGATCGATTGCGGCACGCAAAGCGTGCGCGCCATGGTGTTCGACCCGCGTGGCGAGCTGGTGGCCAAGACGCAGGTTCACATCCAGCCGTATTTCTCGCGCCAGCCGGGCTGGGCCGAGCAGGACTGCGACTACTACTGGAACCATCTGTGCCTAGCCTGCCAGCAATTGTGGCAGGCGCATCCGCTGCTGAAAGAGCGCCTCGTCGCGATGTCGCTGACCACCCAGCGCACCGTCACCGTGTGTCTGGATGAACACCAACAGCCGCTGCGCCCGGCGATCGTGTGGCTGGACCAGCGCCGCACCCAGCGGCCTCCGCCGCTGCCCTGGTGGCTGGAAGGTGCACTGCGCCTGCTCGGCCAACGCAAATCGATCCGCTACTTCCAGTCCAAGGCCGAGTGCAACTGGCTGGCGGTCGACGAACCGGAGATCTGGCGGCAAACCCGGCATTTCCTGTTCCTGTCGGGCTATCTCAACTTCAAACTGACCGGCCGCCTGTGCGATGCGGTCGGCGCACAAGTGGGTTACGTCCCGTTCGACAGCAAGCGCCACACGTGGGCGCGACCGGGTGACATCAAGTGGAAGCTGTTCGCGGTTCGGCGCGAGCTATTGCCGGAACTGGTGCCGGCCGGGCAGCTCATGGGCCCGCTCAGCGCCGAGGCTGCTGCCCAGACTGGCATCCCTGCGGGGCTGCAGGTGATCGCCTCCGGCGCGGACAAGGCGTGCGAGGTGCTGGCGTCCGGCGCAGGCGCCCCCGACATCGCCTGCCTTAGCTACGGCACCACCGCCTCGATCAACACCTACAACAACCGCTACGTCGAACCGATCCCGTTCGTGCCGCCGTACCCGGCCGCGGCGCCCGGCGGCTACAACAGCGAGATCATGGTCCAGCGCGGTTACTGGATGGTCAACTGGTTCAAGGAACAGTTTGCGACCCAGGAGGTCATTCAGGCCGAGGCCGAGGGCGTGGCTCCTGAAGTGCTGTTCGAAAAAATGCTGGAGCAAACGCCAGCGGGCAACATGGGGCTGATCCTGCAGCCGTTCTGGAATCCCGGCGTGAAGATTCCAGGCCCCGAGGCGAAGGGCGCGATGATCGGTTTCGGCGACGTGCATACGCGCGCGCACATGTACCGCGCCATCGTCGAAGGCATCGCCTACGCCTTGCGTGAAGCGGCCGGACGCCTGGAGAAACGCAACGGGGTGAAGATCTGCGGCCTGAAGATCAGCGGCGGTGGCTCACAAAGTGACCGCATCATACAGCTGACGGCGGACATCTTCGGTCTCCCCGCCGAGCGACCGCACACGAAGACATGAGCAGTATCGACCCGACCTACGATTTCATCGTGATCGGCAGCGGCTTCGGCGGCTCGGTGAGCGCGCTGCGCCTGGCGCAAAAGGGCTACAAGGTGCTGGTCATCGAAAAAGGGCGCTGGTACGACCAGGGTGATTTCGCCCGCACGACCTGGAACCTGAAACGCTGGCTCTGGCTACCGGCACTCAAGCTCACCGGCATCATGCGGGTGACCGTGCTGCGACATATCTCCATCTTGTCGGGGGTCGGCGTGGGCGGTGGTTCGCTGGTCTATGCGGCGACCCTGCCGGTGCCCAAGCCGGCCTTCTTCCACTCCGGCAGCTGGGCCTCGTTGCATGACTGGGCGAGCGTGTTGAAGCCGCATTACGACACCGCCTACCGGATGCTGGGTGCGGGCTTCAACCCGCAGCTCGGGCCCGGTGATCAGGCGCTGGCGCGGGTCGCCCGACGGATTGGTCGGGATGAGCAATTCCATCCCTCGAAAGTCGGCATCTTTTTCGCCCGCACACCTGCCGAAGCGGGGCAAACGGTGGCCGATCCCTACTTCGATGGCGCCGGCCCGGCACGCGCGCCGTGCACGCACTGTGGCGCGTGCATGACCGGTTGCCGGCACAACGCGAAGAACTCGCTGGACAAGAACTATCTGTACCTGGCGCAAGCCCTGGGCGCGCGAGTCCTGGCCGAAACCGAAGTGCGCGACGTGCGACCGCTGGGGCCGCAGGGGCGTGACGGCTACGAGGTACAGGTGCGCGACTCGACCCGCTGGCAGCCTCGACAACGCACGCTGCGAGCCGGCGGCATCGTGTTCGCTGGCGGCGTGCTGGGCACCGTCAAGCTGCTGCTGCAACTGAAGGCCGGTGCGATGCCGGATCTGTCCGATCGGGTGGGCTGCAACATCCGCACCAACAACGAGTGCCTGATTGCCGTCACCACCGCCGACAAGCGCGAAGATTTCTCGCAGGGCATCGCGATCGGCTCCGTGCTGCACGCCGATCCGGACAGCCACCTGGAGCCCGTGCGCTACGGCAAGGGTTCGGGTACCTGGCGGCTGGGCATGTTGCCGATGGCCTACGGACGCAATGCCTGGGTACGGCTGGGCCGGATGCTGCGTGAGATGGCCCGTCACCCGCGCCAGTACGCGCGCATCTTCACGGTCGGCAACTGGGCGCAGCGCAGCCAGGTACTGCTGTTCATGCAACATCTGGACTCCACCTTGCGCCTGCGGCTGGGGCGAACGGGCCGCCTGCGCTCGGAGCTGGACGTCGGCCCGGCGCCGCAGGCACATATCCCGCGCGCCGAAGAGCTGGCGCGGCTGTATGCACAGGAGATCAACGGCAAGCCGTTCACCTTGCTCACCGAACAACTGCTGGACATCCCCTCCACCGCGCACATCCTGGGCGGCGCGATGATGGGTGCCGATGCGGCCACCGGCGTCGTCGATGCCAGCGGGCGCCTGTTCGGTTACCGCAACGCCCTGGTGTGCGATGGCTCGGTCGTTTCCGCCAATCCGGGCGTCAATCCCTCGCTCACCATCACCGCGATCGCCGAACACATCATGGCCCAAGTGCCGGCCTCGGCAACATGCCGCAGATCAACCAAGTGACGACGGCGCCATTTCCGACAATGAGCGGCATGTCTTCCCACGCAGAACTGGCCTTGGTCGCTGCGCTCCAAGCACTCTACGACCATTTTCCCAGAGTTGGCGGTTGGTTACGGATGAGATTGCCTGTTTTTGGACGAATCCCTGCCGACCCTCTGCACGGGCTCGCCCAGCCGCTGCCAAGCTACAACCCGCTGACCGCGAAGCAGGCGCTGGCGCCGTGCGCGCACGCAGCGCACGATGTCGAATTGCGCGCCAGCTTCTGAACAACCCATGACGGATCATCCAACCATGCTGAACGAGCAACTGCAACGCATGCGCCTTGCGCAGGCCGCCGATCCGCTGCCGCCGTGGGAAGCGCGCGCACAGCGGCTGCGTGCGCTGGAAGCGATGCTGCGCGATCAGGGAGACGCCTTCGCCGCCGCGATCAACGCGGACTTCGGCCAGCGGCCGGCCGAGGAAACAAACCTGCTGGAACTCTTCCCGAGCCGGTCGGCACTGCGCCACGCATTGCGCCACGGTCGCCGCTGGATGCGCCCTTCGCGACGGCTGGCCGCGATGGCATTCCTGCCTGCGCACGTCGAGCTGCGACCGCAACCGCGCGGCGTGATCGGCATCATCGTGCCGTGGAATTACCCGCTATACCTGGCCACGGGTCCGCTGATCGATGCGCTGGCAGCGGGTAATCGCGCGATGGTGAAGATGAGCGAGTTCACGCCGCGCTTCTCGGCGTTGTTTGCCGAACTGATCGGCAAGTACTTCAAACCCGACGAGATCGCCGTGGTCACCGGCGATGCCGATGTGGCGCAGGCATTCTCGGCGCTCCCCTTCGACCACCTGTTGTTCACCGGCTCCACCGCAGTCGGCCGCCAGGTCATGCACGCGGCGGCGGCCAACCTGACGCCGGTCACGCTGGAGCTGGGCGGCAAATCGCCGGCGATCATCGGCCCGGGCGCGCGCCTGGACAGCGCCGTGGAGCGCATCATGTTCGGCAAGCTGGCCAACGCCGGACAAACCTGCATCGCGCCCGACTATGTGTTGCTGCCACGCGCACAAGTCGACGATTTCATCGCCGGTGCCCAGCGCACGGTGGCGCGCATGTATCCGCAGCTCGCACACCATGGGCAATACGCCAGCATCATTTCCGACCGCCAGTACCGACGTCTGGTGACGCTGCGCGACGATGCGCGCGCGGCTGGCGCGACGTTGCACCCGCTGTCCGACGCCGCCGACGACGACGCCCAACGCCGTCTGGCGCCGCAACTGCTGACTGCCGTGCGCGACGACATGGCGATCATGCGTGAGGAAATCTTCGGCCCGCTGCTGCCGCTGGTGCCGTATGACACGTTCGATCAGGCGATCGACTACGTGGCTGCGCGTGCGCACCCGTTGTCGCTGTATGTATTCGAGCGCGATCGCGCGCTGATTGACACGGTGTTGTCGCACACCATCGCCGGTGGCGTCAGCGTCAACGACACGCTGTTGCACATTGCCCAGCACGGTTTGCCGTTTGGCGGTATCGGTGCCTCCGGCATGGGCGGCTACCACGGCGAGGCGGGCTTCCGCACATTCAGCCATATGAAACCGGTGTTCCGCCAGGCCCGCTTCAACAGTGCCGGCCTGCTCAACCCGCCGTACGGCAAGCGCTTCAGGAAAATAGTCGATCTGCTGTTGAAACGCGGTTGAGGCAAAGCGGCCAGCCCGCGCTCCTGCTACCCTCCGCGTTGTGCCGCGGTTTCCCGGCAACGCGCCCACGACGGATATCGTCATGCAATGTTTCGTCTACGCCAGTCAGCGCAAGGCCGACACGTACCTGTGGTTGGCCGAACGTGATGCCTTCGACGCGCTGCCCGAGCCGTTGGCACTGATGCTGGGCGAGTTGCGCTTCGTGATGGAGGTGCGCCTGGACGCGCAGCGCAGCCTGCCAGTGGAAAACACCCAGCAGGTGCTCGACCATCTGCGCGCGCAGGGCTGGCACCTACAGCTGCCGCCGCAGGAAACGCTGGCCGCCGCCAATCAGCTCGCTTACAACCACAAGTTGCACGACGACCGTGACGCATAGAGATCGGGTCAGCACGCCGACAAGTGCGGCCGTTAACACCAGGTTACCGTCTGCACAGCCAACGGTTTCTATACTGCCGCCATGACCCAGCCCAAATCCCGTCGTCGCCCTCCCTTCCTGCACGCGCTGGCCTGGTTCATTCCCGGTCTGCTGGCCGTCGCCGCGGCCAGACTGGTGACCCACCCGCTGACCCTGATCCCGCTGCTGCTGGCCAACTCGCTGACCATGGCCGCGATCTGCCACGCGATCGGTTTCGATCCCGAACCGCGCTTCACCCGCACGGTACTGCGCCGTGGCGCCGCGCATCTGGTGATGTTCACCGGCTACACCGTGCTGGTGTTCGTGCTGGTGGCGTGGCCGATGCTGCAGCTGAGCCATGCGCCCAGCCTCAGTGCCGCGCTACTGCTGGCCGCGGCGCTGGTGCTCGCGCTGGCGTCCTTGTGGAGGCTGTGGCCGGCATTCGGACTGGCGTTCGTGTGGGACGACGCCTATCCGCCACAGCGCGATGGTTCGTGGCTCTTCACCGCCATGTTGCGTAGCCTGGCGTTCAGTCGGCATCTGTCGCGCGAGGAGCGTTTCTGCAGCCAGTTCCTGCCGGCGGCCCTGTGCCTGCTGGCGCTCGCCTTCGGCGCCATCGTGCTGACCGGCCTGATCGGCATGCTGCCGGAGGAGATGCGCATCGCGGCGCTGGCGATCTATGCCGTGGTGGTGCTGCCGCTGGCGTGCCTGGTGATCGCCAACCGCACCCTGCGAGCGTTGTTGTGCGAGCAGCATCCGCCACGTCGGCACAGCGATGCGAACCCCGCCGGCAACGAGACACTGCGCCCGGTGCTGACCGGGCAGGAGCGGCTTGCCGGCACCGCCGAACAGGCTGCAGCGCTGCTCACCGCCACCCGCGACGGCGACATCGAACGGGCGCTGGCGCTGCTGGAAGTCGGCGCCGACCCCGGCACCGCACCGACCCAGGATGACCGTGACCAACGCCCGGTGCTGATGCTCGCCGCGCTACTCCCCGACACGCGCCTGCTGCGCGCCTTGATCGCTCGTGGCGCCGACGTGAACCGGGCCAGCGGCGGCATCACAGCGCTGCTCGCGGCCACCCGCGACAGCTGGCACGGCCGCACCGAGGCCGTGCTGACCCTGCTCGCCAACGGCGCCGACGTGCTGGTCACCGATGCCGACGGCAACACGCCGTTGCATGGTGCCGTGCTCAGCGCCGACGCCGGCGTCGCCGCGATGTTGCTCGATGCCGCCGCACCGATCGACGCATTGAACCAGGCCGGCCTGAGCCCGTTGGCCACCGCGTGTCGCGCGGCCAACTGGCCGCTTGCGAAATTCCTGCTTGAACGCGGCGCCAAGGCCTGCCCACCCGGCGCGGAGCCGGCCCTGGTCGCCGCCGCCGCGATTACCGATGACGACCCCGCCGGGGTCACATTGCTGCTCAAGCATCGTGCGCCGGTGAACGCCATCGATGCACGCAAGCGACATGCCCTGCTTGGTGCCGCCGCGGAAGGCCACGAACAGATCGTGCGCGTACTGTGCGAGGCTGGCGCCGACATCAATCTGGCCGACCAGCATGGCAGCACCGCACTGATGGAAGCTGCGCGCGCCGGCGCCAGCGGCATCGTGCAGCAGCTGGCCGAGGCGAATGCCAACGCCCTGCTCCGCGACCAGCACGGTCGCGACGCGCTGCTGCTGGCGTGCCAGTCGCCACGCGCTGACGGCGCCACCGTCAGCGCGTTGCTCACGCTGGGCGCCGAGCCGAAAACGCCCGGCAGCGACGGTCGCAGCGCACTCGACCACGCCACCGCCGCCGGCCGCTGGGACCTGGTCGCCCTGCTCGATCCGGACACCGCGCTGCCGACCAACCGCACCCATGACCTACTGGGTGATGGCGCCGACACCCCGGAGCACCTGCTCGACGCGTTGCGCTTCGGCCACTGGGCGATCGTTTCCGCTTTCGCCGAACGGGTGCCGACGTGGCCGCAGGCGCACCTCGCCCAGCTTTACCTGGACCTGGCCACACCCGGTCTCGGCGCGGCCCGCCGCTGGCTGCTCGACCACGGCCTTGAGGCCGAAGCACGCCTGGAGGCCCCGCGCATCGATGCTGCCGAGACTGGCGAAGAAGCAACGCTGCTGCCACCGGGTCGGCGTCTGTTCGACGCGCTGCTGCAGCAATTGCCGGATGCCACCGAAGCGGTCGAAGATCTGCTGCAGGCCGGGGCCAGCCCGGCCGGAGCAGGCCTGCTGGCGCTGGCGCTGGTGCAACTGGGTGGCGCCGCACAGGCAACGGTGTTGCCCTTGAACCTGCTCGGGCGCGGCGCCGATCCGTTCGGCCCGGAGGGGCACGGGCACACACCGCTGCATCTGGCTGCCAGTCACGCACACGGCGAACTGCTGTGCGCCCTGCTGGCCATGGGTTGCGACCCGAATACGCGCGATTGCGATCAGCGCACGCCGCTGTTCGCTGCGCTCGAACACGGCGTCGCGGCGTTGCCGCTGGTGCGTAGCCTGATTGCCCACGGCGCCGATCCCGAAGCCGCCGACACGCATGGCGAGACCCCGCTGGGGCTGGCGCTGGAGCACCCCGTGCTGGAGCGCTGGCTGAACTGGCGCGACTGGCCACTGCCGCATCGCGAGCTGCGTGCCGAGGACCTTCCGGCGGCCGCCGCCATGGGTGCGCTTGGCGCCGTGCAGCGACTGCTTGAACTCGGTTTCGCCGTCGATACCCGCGACAAGCAGGGTGCCACGGCACTGTTACGCGCCAGCGGCGCCGGTCATCGCGAGGTGGCGGCCTGCCTGCTCGAGGCGGGCGACGATCCGACGTTGCCGGCACATAGCGGCGTCACTGCCCTGGTCGCGGCGGTGACGGCACGGCGCGAGGCACTGGTAGCCTTGTTGCTGCAGCATGGTGTCGCCGTCGATCAGCGACTGCCGAACGAAGCCACCGCGCTGATGGTCGCCGCTGCGCTCGGCTATCCGGATATCGTCGAACAGCTGCTCGAGGCCAGCGCCGAGGTCAAGGCGGTGGATGGCGCCGGCCGTAGCGCACTGCATGCCGTCGCGCAATTCGGCTTCGAGCACAACGACAGCCTGCGCGCCCGCCGCCTGTTTGACAGCCTGCTCAAGCGCGGCGCCGACATCAACCAGGCCGATCGCGAGGGCACGACGCCACTGCTGCTGCTGCTGGGTGCACAACGGCCTCCCGGCAGCGATGGCGATGCCACCCATCTCGGTGCACTGGTGCCGGTGTTGCTGGACGCCGGCGCCAAGGTGGAGCACGCCGACCAGCGTGGCGTGACCGCGCTGCACGCCTGCGCCATGCATGCCATGCTCGCGCCCGCTCGCGTACTGCTGTCACGCGGCGCCGACCGCCAGGCCACCGACGCATTCGACCGCAGCGCGGCGGACGTGGCGCGCCAGCTGGGCTTCGTGGACATCGCCCATGAGCTGGGCGCACGCACGCCGGCGATTCCTAGCGTGCGGCAAACCTTGCGCCAGCCGGCCCAGCCGGCCGACTGAAACGACGCAGCAGATCATTCGGGGCTGGGCGGCTCGCGCGACGCCCTGGCGCGCTCGCGTTCGGCTCCGGGTTGTGCATCCGCCTCGAACAGCTGCTGCAGATCGACCAGCGCATCGCGCGTAGTCTGCACGAGTTTGGTTTCGTCGTCGTAGACCAACGCCTGTTTTCGCAGCAGGTCCTCGTCGTAACGACGGAAACGCTCGACGCGGTCTACCGCAAACTCGTGCGACAGGCCCAGCGCCTCCAGCGTCTTGCGGGTCATCTTCAAACTGGAGTGGAAGGTCTCGCGCACCGGATCGTCCACGCCCAGGTCCAGCAGGCGGTACACATGCTGGCGGTTGCGCGCGCGCGCCACGATCTTCAGGTGCGGATACTGGCGCTTGACCAGTCGCGCCGTGCGCAGGTTCGCCTCCGGATCATCGGTGGCCAGCACAAACACCTCGGCGGTGGCGGCTTGCGCGGCACGCAGCAGCTCCGGCCGCCCCGGATCGCCGAAGAACAGGTTGACCGTACCGAAACGCCGTGAAGAATCGACCTGCTCGGCCGAATGCTCCAGCGCCACGAAGGAAATGCCCTGTGCACGCAGCACGCGCGCGATGATCTGGCCGACCCGCCCGAAGCCGGCGATGATCACTCGCGGCGGCGCGGTGTCGATCGCGTCGAACTCGCGCGTAGGCTTGCGCGGGTGCACGTTCAACGCCCTGGCCGCCAGCACTACCAGCAGCGGGGTCAAGGCCATACTCAGCGTGATCACCAGCACCAGCGCATCGCGTTGGCCGATGCTGATCAGCTCCTGCTCGGCGGCGAGGCGCAACACCACGAAGGCGAACTCGCCACCGCAGGCCAGCAGCACCAGCAGGCGCAGCGTGTCGGAGCGATTCAGCCGACCCAGCAGCCTGCCCAGCGGCCACAGCAGCAGGCTTTTCAGCAACAGCAGCGCCGCTACCAGGGCCAGGATCAGGCCCGGCTGGTGCCACAGCAGCGACAAGTCCATCGACATGCCGACGCTGATGAAGAACAAGCCCAGCAACAAGCCCTTGAACGGCTCGATATTGGATTCCAGTTCGTGCCGGTATTCCGAATCGGCCAGCAGCATGCCGGCGAGAAAGGCACCCAGCGTGACCGAGACGCCGGCATGCTCCATCAGCCAGGCCACGCCCATCACCACCAGCAGCGCGGTGGCGGTGAACACCTCGACCGAATCGGCCTTCGCCACGAAACGGAATACCGGCCGCAACAGGTAGCGGCCGCCGACCACCACGGCCAGGATCATCCCGACCGTGCGCAGCACGCCGAACAGGTCGACATGCGTGGCGGTCGAGGCGGCCAGCAGCGGCACCGCGGCGATCAGCGGAATCGCCGCCAGGTCCTGGAACAACAGGATCGCGAACACCTGGCGCCCATAGGCCGAGCCCGCCTCCTTGCGTTCGGCCAGGATTTGCAGGCCGAACGCCGTCGATGACAGCGCCAGGCTGCCGCCGACGATGGCCGCGGCCTTGCCGGTCAAGCCGAACAGGAAGTAGGCCACCGCCGCGATCGCCAGCATGCTGGCCAGCACCTGCAGCAAGCCGGTGCCGAACACCGAACGGCGCATCACCCACAGGCGCTGTGGCGACAATTCCAGCCCGATCACGAACAGCATCAGCACCACGCCGAACTCGGAGATCGCAGCGACCCCCTCGGTATCGTGGATCAGCCCCAGCAACTGGGGCCCGATCACCACCCCGGCCAGCAGGTAGCCCAGCACCGCGCCGAGGCGGAAGCGCTTGGTCAACGGCACCATGATCACCGTGGCGAGCAGGAACACCACCGCGGTCTGCAGAAAGTTATGGCGGTCCACGCGTCAGCGACTCCAATCGGGTAGCCTCGATTATTCCATGTGACGGCTGACCATCAACACCAAAGGCAAGCCCAGGTTCCTGCTCGCTACCGACGGCGAGATGCTTTCAACGACGAAGGCCTGTTCACGCGCACGCTGGAAACCTTCAGCGAGCTCGACTCGGCCGGCATGGACAAGCGCAAGCTGCTGGCGCTGTGCCGACCAAGAACGCAATGCAGTGGCCGCGTTCGTGGCAACCAACAGCGTGTGCCAGAGGCAGCAGGCCATCGCCGAGCGATACAGCCCGAACAAAACCTGCGCCACGCCCACGAACGCAACGACGAGGTGCTGGAACGCATCTATCTCGGCCGCCGCATCAAAAACAATACCGAACGGCTGGAAAAACTGTTCGAGCTGTACACCCTCCGCGTAACCGCCGAACAAGCGCAAGGCGAGGGCCGCAAGAACGCCTTCCGTCGAATCTTGATCCGTGGGATGATTACTGGCGATTACAGGAGATGGCACATGAATCAGACCTCCGCCACGGCGCCGATCACGATCCGCACTGCACAGAAAACGGTAGATGCCGTCGATCATGACTGGCGTGACTGATGCAGCTGATTTTCACCGAGCCCGCCGCGCGTGACCTCGATGACATCATCGACTACATCGCCCTCGACAATCCCGCCGCTGCCGAGAAGGTTTTTCGAACGATCATTACCTCCAGCCAACGCCTGAGCGAGTTTCCCGGCTGGGGGCATGCCGGCCGCCTGTCTGCGACGCGAGAGTTTGCCGTCACTGGGCGGCCTTATCTGATCGTCTACCAAGTTGTAGGCGACACTTTGACCATACTCGCGATGTTTCACGGCGCGCGCGACTTGGCCCGTGCCCTTGCTGATCGTCGCAACGAGCCAGCCAAACCACGGCCGTAAGCGCCATTTCGTTTTCGCCCCGCGACCGCACGAAACTCCCGCGATCGCGCACATTTGCCGAAGCGTGGCCGGACACGACACCCGCTGGCTTTGATCACCCGGCGAAAGGCGCAGACCGGAACCGGTCCGGCTGGACGTGTGGTCCGAAACACAGATATTTGCACATACACTCTATTTTTTCGGCGTGCCCTTCAGCCCGCGATTTTCCAGCATCGGCTCGATCTTCGGATCCTGGCCGCGCCACTCCCTGTACATCCTGGCCAATTCCTCGGTGTTGCCGCGCGACAGGATCATCTTGCGGAAGCGATCACCATTGGCGCGGGTCAGGCCGCCGTTCTCCTTGAAGTCGACGAAGGCGTCGTCGGCCAGCATCTCGGTCCACAGGTAGGCGTAGTAGCCGGCGGCGTAACCGTTACCCCAGATGTGCTGGAAGTAACTGGAGCGATAGCGTGGCGGCACGTAGCTCAGGTCCACGCCGTCCTTCTTGAGCGAGGCTGCCTCGAACTTGTCCGCGTCCTGCAGTGGCGCCTCGGCACCCAGCATGTGCCAGTTCATGTCGAGCATTGCCGCGGCGACCAGCTCGGTCATGTCGTAGCCCTTGTTGAACAGGCGTGCCTTCTTCATCTTGTCGACCAGCGCCTGCGGCATCGGCTTGCCGGTCTGGTAGTTCTTGGCGTAATTGGCGAACACCTTGGGGTTGGTGGCCCAGTGCTCGTTGAACTGCGACGGGAACTCGACGAAGTCGCGCGCGGTATTGGTGCCGGACAGGGTCGGATATTCCTCGTCGGCGAACATGCCGTGCAGTGCATGACCGAATTCGTGGAACATGGTGATCACGTCGTCGAACGACAACAGCGCCGGCTGGCCCGCGGCCGGCTTGGTGAAGTTGGCCACGTTGTAGATGACCGGCTTGGTATGCATCAACTTTGACTGGCCGACGAAGTTGTCCATCCACGCGCCGCCGCCCTTGTTGTCGCGCTTGAAGTAGTCGGTATAGAACAGCGCCAGCGACTTGCCATCCTGGTCGAACACTTCATAAACGTGCACGTCGGGCTGGTACACAGGAATGTCCTTGCGCTCCTTGAAGGTCAGCCCGTAGAGCTGGTTGGCGGCATAGAACACGCCGTTCTTGAGTACGTTGTCCAGCTCGAAGTAGGGCTTGATCTGGCTTTCATCCAGGTCGTATTTTGCCTTGCGCACCTGCTCGGCGTAGTAGTTCCAGTCCCATGGCTCGAGCTTGAAGCTGGGATGTTTCAGCGCCTTCTGGTCCTTGTCGATCTGCGCCTGGATGTCGGCGGCCTCGCGCCTGGCGCGCGCCACCGCAGCCGGTGCCAGCTTGTTCATGAAGCTCATGACCGTAGCCGGCGTCTTGGCCATTTGGTCGTCAAGTTTCCACGCGGCGTAATTGGGGTAGCCGAGCAAGCTCGCTTCCTGGGCGCGCAGCTGCGCGAGCCGTTCGATCGTCTTGCGGGTGTCGTTGGCGTCATTCTGCTCGGCGCGGTTCCACGACGCCTCGAACAACTGCTTGCGGGTGGCGCGATCGTCCAGATCCTGCAGCTCCGGCTGCTGGGTGGTGTTTTGCAAGGCGAGCACGTACTTGCCATCTTCGTTGCGGTTCTTGCCCGTCTGCAGTGCGGCGGCAAGCTCGGCATCGGACAACCCGGCCAACATGCTCTTGTCGCTGAACATGGGAGCGGCGTCCTTGGTCGCCGCCAGCAGCTTGTTGGTGAACGCCGTGCTGAGGCTGGAAGCCTCCTGGTTCATCTTCTTCAGCTTGGTCTTGTCCGCGTCGGACAACTTGGCACCAGCATGCACGAAGTTCTTGTAGACCACCTCGACCAGACGGGCCGACTCCGGATCGAGCTTGAGCGTGTCGCGCCGGTTGTAGATCGCCTCGACGCGCTTGAACAATTTGTCGTTGAGGTAGATCGCATCCTGGTGGGCGGCCAGCCTGGGCGCCTCCTCTTGCTGCGCTTTTTGCAGGGTGGGGTCGGTGTTCGCCGCGGTGACGGCATTGAACACGGCCATCACGCGGCTGAGCATGACGCCGGATTTCTCCATCGCGACATAGGTGTTCTCGAACGTGGGCGGCTCCGGGTTGTCGGCGATCTTCTGGATTTCGGCCAGCTGACGCTGCATGCCCTCCTCGATCGCCGGCTGGTAGTCGGCGTCGGTGATCTTGTCGAACGGCGGCGCCTGGAACGGCAGCGTGCTGGCCTGGAAGAACGGGTTGCTGGACATGACGGTAGCCGGTGCGGCGGTGCTGGCGACGGCCACCGAGGCGGTGGCCGCGGGAGACGTAGCGGTGTCATTGGGCTGGCGCGAGCAGGCGACCAGGGCGATCGCGGCGGCAATCACGAGCATGCGGAGACGAAACATCGGGTTCCCCAGTTGGAGCGTCCGCGGCGGGACATGGTTGGTTGGCGGCCCCTGACTGTACCGACACCGCCGCCAGTTTCCAAACCTTGCAGGATCGTGTGATCGCCCGAATCAGGCCGCACGCATGTCGTGCAACTGCCAGGACGACCCGATCAGCAGGTACAGCCGCTGCCGCACCACGCTCATCGGCAGGCTGGTGGTGAGCTCCACGTCGGTGTGCAGGTCGGCGACCCTGGCGGTCACCTCGGCGGTCGGGTCGGTCGTTCCCAGGCTGGCATCGACGGCATCGGGATCCGGCTGCACGGCGCGCCAGCGCTGGAACAGATCATCCGTGCGCAATGCCTGCTGCAAGGCCGCGGCAAAATCGTTCGGGCCAGCCCCGTCGTAACTGAAGCGATTGTCTGCACCGCGGGCATGGGCGAGGTCGGTAATGGAGAGGTAGTAGCGGTTATAAGCCATGGGGCCTCCGTGGACGGGTTTCAGACCCATTCAAGCACGCCGGATGTGAAGCCGCCGAAGCGGCCCGGGAAACTGGCACTCGGCGCCAACGAGGCGTCGGGCTCGCTATGCACGCTGCCGTCACGGCGGCGTGCATAGCGCCGCGACGGCAGCCGCCAGGTCCGACCTCGCCGCGGCATCCTCCGCGTGACCGATCACCCCCAGGCACGGCGCCGGCAACAGGCGGCGCAGCGTAGCGAGGTTGTCGTCGCACCGCGCCATCGCCGGATCGATCACGTTACCGATCCAGCCAAGCAAGGTGCAGCCGTCGGCCAGGATCGCGCGGGCGGTCAGCTGCGCATGATTGAGGCAACCGAGCCTGAGGCCGACCACCAGAATCACTGGCAGTCCCAACGCCTGCGGTAACACGTTCGCCGCCAGCGTCGGCGACAGCGGCGCCAGCCACCCACCCACGCCTTCGACGACCACGACATCGGCGCCGGCCGCAAGCCGCGCATGGGCGGCTTCGATCGGTGCCAGGCTTACCTCGGCATGCTCCGCGGTGGCAGCGAGGTGTGGCGACACCGCTTCGGTGAAGGTGAACGGATTGCAGGTGGCATAGTCCGGACGCGGCGCGCTGGCGTCGATCAACGCCAACGCGTCATCGTTGCGCAACCCGGCTGACGTGAGCACGCCACCGCTCGCCACCGGCTTCATGCCGACCGCGCGCAGGCCTTCCGCACGCAACGCCCGCAGCAGCGCGCAGGACACGAACGTCTTGCCGATGCCAGTATCGGTGCCGGCAATGAACACGCCCCGGCTCATGCGCCCGCTCCCGCCAGCCTCGCCACACTCCACTCCCGCGCCATCAAAACCTCCCGCCGGCCACATTGGCAGCGGGGAGCATAATACGAGCTCGACCGACGGACGCAGTACATGTTCGACATCAAGACTTCCAGCCACGCCAGCAAGCGCGAACACTATGCCGACCTCGTCACGCAAGCACGCAGCATACTGGCTGGCGAGCCTTCGCTGATCGCGAACGCGGCCAACTTCAGCGCACTGGTCTTTCACAGCCTGGCGCAACTGAACTGGGCCGGTTTCTACCTGTTCGACGGCACCGAGCTGGTGGTCGGCCCGTTCCAGGGCAAGCCCGCCTGCATCCGCATCGCCCTGGGTCGCGGCGTCTGCGGCACCGCCGCGCGAAGCCGCCAGACCCAGCTGGTGCGCGATGTCAACGCCCATCCCAACCACATCTTCTGCGACTCGGCCTCGCAATCGGAAATCGTGGTACCGCTGGTCAAGGCCGACGGCTCGCTGCTCGGCGTGTGGGATGTCGACAGCCCGGTCACCGACCGTTTCGACGAGGACGACCGCGCAGGGATGGAGGCGCTGTGCGCGGTGTTCATGGCGGCGCTGATGCCCTGATCGAACGTATCGGCTTACGTGTGTTTCGCGAAGCAAACTGCAAGAGCGTTTCGTCCACCCGCAGTGCAACGGTACGGAAAACGCGGATTCGTTCGATCACAATTGGCCAAGCGGATACAGTCAAAATCGACAGGCCGGTTCCGGCCAACGGACTAAACCGCTATCGCGGTAGGGGTCCGCGGCACCATCGAGTGCCGCTACAAATCGGGTGGTTGCGGCGCCATGTTGTGCGTCGAGGCATAGGCCTCGATCCAACAACGCCTACGTCAGCTGGGTCACCATCATGGGATGCGCGGCGAGTTTCTCCATCAAGAAGTCGATGAAGACCCTGACTTTCGCGGTCAGGACGTTGGATTTCGGATAGACGAGCCACAGGGCTGCCAGATCGTCGAGCATATAGTCGGGTAGCACGTGAACGAGCGATCCCTCTGCCAATTCGCGATGGATGCTCCAACGCGAGTTGATCGAAATCCCGCCGCCCGCCATGGTCGTGATCTTTTGGCTCAAGCCGTCGTCTATGACCAACCGGCAATTGGCTTTGCCCGGGTCGAATTGCCCGGACTGTCCATCAGGGCCGATCAGGCGTTTGGGTGACGCGCTCCTGAAGCCGATCAGCTGGTGACTCGTCAGATCATTGGGATGCTGCGGCGTTCCGGCCTGGTCGAGGTAGGTGGGCGACGCGCAAAGAATGCGCCGGTCGTCGGCCAGCTTGCGGCACCTGAGCCCGCTGTCGTCGAGCGCGCTATTGCGCAGTGCCAGGTCAAAGCTGCCCTCGATCAGATCGAAGGGTGTGTCTGACAAGCGCAGATCGAGGTTGATGCCGGGATGCCGTTGCAGGAATTCAGGGAGCAGCGGCGCGATGTAGATCTGGGCAAAGGTGCTGGACGCCGCAAAGCGCAAGGTACCGGTAGCCAGTGGTTGCCCCAGGCCCAGGGCAGCGAGTGCCGCGTCTTCTTGCGCCAGGATCTCTTTGGCGTAAGACAGGAATGCGGCCCCCTCCAATGACAGCGCAACCTTGCGCGTCGAGCGGTGCAGCAAATCAGCACCCAGGGTCTTTTCCAGCTTGGCCAACCGGGCGCTGGCCACTGCCGGCGCCATGCCTAGCGCGCGGCCGGCGGCGCTGATGTTTAGCTTTTCGGCCGCCAGGACGAACAAGCGGACGCTATCAGTATCCATTTGATTATATTGATTTCACGATTAGTAAAGTCGATTCTAGATGCTTTCAATTGATGTGGATAGTAATCATAGTCCCTGGCAATCACTGAAACCCCAGGAGAAACGAATTGAAAGCAATGGTCCTCAATGAATATGGCACCACCGCCGAATTCAAACTTTCCGAACTGGCCAAGCCCACGGCCAAGGCCGGACATGTGGTGGTGCGTGTCGCCGCAACGAGCGTGAACATGGTCGACACCATGATCCGCCAGATGGGCACGGACCTGCCCTTGTCGCCGAACCTGCCCGCCGTGCTCGGTATGGACTTCGCCGGTACCGTCGAAGCCATCGGCGAGGGTGTCACCGGCTTTGTGGTGGGCGACGAGGTGTACGGCTGCGCCGGTGGACTGACCGACCTGCAAGGGGCGCTGGCGGAGTACATGCTGGCCGATGCCCGATTGATCGCCCACAAGCCCAGGACCCTGTCGATGCGCGAGGCGGCGGCGTTGCCGCTGACCGGCATTACCGCCTATGAGGGCCTGCAGAGAGCGGGCACGCGGTCAGGCCAGAAGGTGCTGGTGCACGGCGGCGTGGGTG
The DNA here is from genome assembly GCA_004298505.1 of Rhodanobacter sp. GTDB lineage: Bacteria > Pseudomonadota > Gammaproteobacteria > Xanthomonadales > Rhodanobacteraceae > Rhodanobacter. The sequence goes on along the minus strand of SCRO01000093.1, from coordinate 32,169 downwards.
GTGTGGGGCATATTGCCGTGCAACTGGCCAAACACTGGGGTGCCAATGTGTATGCTACCTGCTCCGGCGGCAATGCCATGGCCACCATCGAACAGTACGGCGCCACGGCCATCAACTACAAGATCGAGCCGGTGGCCGATTACGTGGCCAGGCACACAGGCGGTGCGGGCTTCGACGTGGTTCTTGATTCGGTGGGTGGCGCCAACATCACGAAATCGTTCGAGGCCGCCGCATTGAACGGGCAGGTTGCCACCACATCATCCATGCTGGAACTCGACTTGACGCCAGCCCACTTCAAGGGCCTGTCGCTACACGTTGTCTTCATGCTGATCCCGATGCTGCATGGCCACAAGCGCGAGGCCCATGGCGCCATCCTTACCAAGTTGGCCGAGATCGTGGACGCCGGTGGGCTGAAGCCGCTGCTGGATGAGACGCGATATGGCCTGGCGGACGTGGGCAAGGCATATGCCCGCTTGAGCAACGGACAAGCGGTCGGCAAGGTCGTCATTGGCGTTTAAGCTTGCGCTTCCCAATGAGCACACATCCATCATGCTGAAAACCATCCTCATCACCGGTTCAACCGACGGCATTGGCCTGGCGACGGCGCGCCTGCTGGCCGCGCAGGGCCACACCGTGCTGCTGCACGGGCGGCAGCCAGCCAAACTGGCCGACGCGGCGCAGGCACTGTCCGGCCAAGCAGGGGCTGAGCCCATTGCGACCTACCTTGCCGACCTGTCACGCCTCTCGGAAGTCGAAGGCCTCGCGCAGGCCGTGGCCCAGCGCCATGCGCGAATCGACGTGCTGATCAACAACGCCGGCGTATTCCGCACACCGGAAACGGCCACACCCGACGGGCTGGACATGCGCTTTGCGGTCAACACGATCGCGCCCTGGCTGCTGACCCAGCGGCTGTTGCCGTCAATGGAAACATCCGGGCGCGTGATCAACCTGTCGTCGGCGGCGCAGGCGCCGGTCGATCTGGCCGCGCTGGCCGGTGGGCGCAAGCTCGACGACACGGCCGCCTATGCGCAGAGCAAGCTGGCGCTGACGATGTGGTCGCGTCATCTGGCGTTGGTCCTCGGCAAGGATGGTCCGGTGGTCGTCGCGGTCAATCCCGGGTCGATGCTCGGCAGCAAGATGGTGAAGGAGGCCTTCGGCGTGGCCGGTGGCGACATCGGCATCGGCGCCAAGATCCTGGCACGCGCTGCGCTTTCGGACGAGTTCTCGGACGCGTCGGGAAAGTACTTCGACAACGATACGGGCCGGTTCGCCAAGCCTCATCCCGATGCGCTCGACCCGCGCAAGTCGGCCGAGGTCGTGCAATCGATCGAGGCTCTGCTGCGCGACCGCGCCTGAACAACCGACAAACCACGACTCGAACCAGGAGAAGACTGATCATGAAAGCCGTCGCCTATCGGACCCCTGGTCCTATCGAGCGCGAAGACGCGCTACAGGACATCACCCTCGACAAGCCCCAAGCCACCGGCCGCGACCTGCTGGTCAAGGTCCACGCCGTCTCGGTGAACCCCGTGGACGCCAAGCTGCGCGTGCGCAAGGCACCAGAGGCGGGCGCATGGGGCATCCTCGGCTTCGACGCCGCCGGCGTCGTCGAGGCCGTCGGGCCCGAGGTGAAAGCCTTCAAAGCCGGCGACGCGGTCTTCTATGCCGGCTCCATCACCCGACCCGGCACCAACAGCGAATACCACCTTGTCGACGAACGCATCGTGGGCCACAAGCCCACCATGCTGAGCCATGCCGAGGCCGCGGCGCTGCCGCTGACGGCGATCACCGCCTGGGAGATGCTGTTCGACCGGCTCGACGTCAAGCGCCCGACCGCGCAGGGCGGCCAGACCATCCTCGTGATTGGCGGCGCCGGCGGCGTCGGCTCGATCACGATCCAACTGCTGCGCGCGTTGACCGACCTGACGGTGATCGCCACCGCGTCGCGGCCCGAGACCCAGGCTTGGGTGCAAGAGTGTGGCGCCCACCATGTGATCGACCACCGCCAACCGCTGGCGTCGCAAGTGAAGGCGCTCGGCCTCGGCGCGCCCGGCTTCGTGTTTTCGACCACGCAGACTGAGATCCATTTCGCCGACATCGTCGAGCTTATTGCACCGCAGGGTCGCTTTGGCCTGATCGACGACCCGGTGCAACTCAGTGCACTGCCACTTAAGGGCAAGGCCGTATCGCTGCACTGGGAGCTGATGTTTGTGCGTTCGATGTTCGGTACACCGGACATGGCGCGGCAGGGGCAGTTGCTGAACGAGGTGGCGGCACTGGTCGACGCCGGGCGCATCCACTCCACCGCCACCGAAACCGCCGGCAAGATCGATGCGGCGACCTTGCGCCGGGTGCATGCACAGATCGAAAGCGGCTCGGCGCGCGGCAAGATCGTGCTCGAAGGATTCTGAGGCCGACATGACGCACGATCTGGACGCCAACAAGCGCAATGCCATCGACTTCTATCGCACAGCCTACCTGGGCGACCCGGCCCGGGCGGTCGCGCGCTACGTCGGCGCCGAGTACATCCAGCACAACCCGGTGGTGGCGGACGGCAAGCAGGCCTTCATCGACTACTTCACCGAGATGGCGCAGCAGTATCCGGGCAAGTCGATCGAGTTCGTGCGTGCGGTGGCCGAGGGCGATCTGGTCGCGCTGCACACGCACCAGACCTGGCCGGGTGGCGACGAGTACGTGACGATGGACTTCTTCCGCTTCGATGACGCCGGCAAGATCGTCGAGCATTGGGATGCTATCCAGATCGTGCCGTCCGTGACGAAGAGCGGCAATTTGATGTATTGAGCTTGCGACCACGTTTCGGGTGAGCCGGAGCCCAGCTCGGTCAGGGTTCCCGGAAGCAGCCGGTGGTCAGAGGCAGCAAGGGGTCGATAGCGGACTATCAGTCTCCCTTGTGCCCGGCCCTTCATCCAGAAGAAGGATAGCGCCGCTGCGTGGGGCTTTTGCTGTTGCATCGGTTTTCTGAAAAGTGCGGGCCAGGATGACCCGCTGCTCTACCCGGGGCCCCTGTGCGGCGGTGAGTCGGGGTCGACAGGCCGCGCAGCGGGAGTCGACATGGCGAGGGCATGGATGCCCGAGTTGAGACAACGCAGGAGCAGTTGCCCGAGGTCGACTCCTTTTCGCCAGCACAGGGATGTGCTGGCGAAAAGCCCGGCCCCGACTCACGGACTTGCCGGGCAGGATGCCCAGCAAGCGCCAAGCGGGGTGGCCTTCTCTTTTGGTTACTTTTCTCTTGGCCACGCAAGAGAAAAGTAACTCGGGCGCCGCAGGCGCACGAAACGCTCTTGATCCTCAGTCCACGAGACACCCAAAAGAAACTCGCCAACTGACGCCGTTGCGAAACGCGACGCCCGAGCCACGAATCCCCATTCACAAACAAGAGCACCAGCTGCGAGCGGACTCAACCGGGCGCTCAGCGCTCGCGCGGCTGCCGCAACAAACCCATCACAGCCTCGCGCGCCTCGTCCACGCCGGTACCAGCGGACGACGAGAAAATCTGCGCGGTGGCATGCAGACTTTCCGCAACGAACTGCTTGCGCAGCGCAGCCAACGCCTGCATGCCCTGGCCGCGCGAGATCTTGTCGGCCTTGGTCAGCAGCACATGGCACGGCAATGCGGTATCCAGGCAGAACTGCAGCATCAACCGGTCGAACTCCTTCAGCGGATGGCGGATATCCACGATCAGCACCAACCCGCGCAGGCTGCGACGCTGGTGCAGGTAGGCGTCGATTTCCTGCTTCCAGTGCTCGCGCATCTCCAGCGGCACCTTGGCGTAGCCGTAGCCGGGCAGGTCGATCAGGCGCGCATCCAGCGGCGGCTGGCTGTCGCCCGTGAGCGGCACGGGCAGGCTGAAGGCGACCATCTGCTGGGTGCGTCCGGGCGTCTTGGAGGTGCGCGCCAAGCCCTTGTGATTGGTCAAGGTGTTGAGCGCACTGGATTTACCCGCGTTGGAGCGGCCAGCGAAAGCCACTTCGGCGCCTTCGTCGGCGGGCAACTGGCTGATGCGGTGCGCGGCGAGCACGAATTGCGCACCTCGAAGGGTATTGGGCATGGGAATGGTTTGACCAAGGTAGGATGGCACGGGATAATTCTGCGGTTTCTGCCTGCTGCGGGCTTTGGTGGCCTCGTTGGCAGTGTTCGCAAGTCTCTCGGGAGTCAAGTGTATGAGTTTTCGCTCCACAGGTTTTCGACTCGCCATGCCCGGGTCCGCCGTGGCTCTCGCGTTTGCGCTATCCGCCACCGCCCTGATGGCCCAGCCGCCAGCCGGCGCACCCGCTGCCGCCACCAGTGCGGCGCAGCCCGCCGGCACCGGCAGTGCGGCAGCGCCTGCCACGGCAGCCGAAGCCGCGGTCAAGCCGGGGGACGCCAGTGCCGGCCAGGCCAAGGCCGCAGTCTGCGGTGCCTGCCATGGGCTGGATGGCAATTCCACCGACGCGCAATACCCCAAGCTGGCCGGCCAGAGCGAGCAGTACATCGTGCGCCAGCTGACCGATTTCAAATCCGGCAAGCGCCAGAACCCCATCATGTCGGCTATGGCCACGCCGCTGTCCACCCAGGACATGCATGACGTCGGCGCCTATTTTGCCGGCCAGAAGTCGCGGCCCGGGGTGGCGGACCAGGCCCTGGTCGAGCAGGGCCAGACCCTGTTTCGCCAGGGTGACGGCACGCACGACATTCCCGCCTGCATGGCCTGCCACAGCATCGATGGCCGCGGTAACCCGGGCGCGATGTATCCGCAGCTGGCCGGCCAGCATGCGCAGTACATTGAGGCCACACTGAAGGCCTGGCATGACGGCGTCAGTTGGGGCAGCGATGCCCATTCGCAGATCATGCCGACGATTGCCAAGAAACTGGACCCCAAGGACATCGCCGCAGTAGCCAGCTACATCGAAGGGCTGCACAGCACGGACAGCCAGCCGCCGGCCGCCACTCCCTGATCGACCATGCGCCGACCCGAGGTCGGCGTTCTCGGTTTCACGCTTCACCGATTCGAGGTTGCCATGTTCAAGCGTTTGCCACTCCTGTGTGCCGCCCTGCTCGCGCTAGCCGCCTGCAGTCATGACAACGACAACAACACGGCGCCGCCAACCACGCCGGCCGTCACCAGCAGCGCGGCGGCCGTGGCACCGGCAGCCAGCAGTGCCGCAGCCGCCACCACGGCGGAACCCGCCGCCAGCAGCACCGTCACCTCCCCGGCCGCCAGCGACAGCACGACCGCGGCCGCCGCGGCCACGCCATTCGTCGACAACGGCAAGTGGGTCGCGGGCAAGAATTACTTCCTGATCGACCCGGCCCAGCCGACCAGCCATCCGGGCAAGATCGAGGTGACGGAAGTGTTCTCCTGGGGCTGCCCGGCATGCAATGCGTTCCATTCCACCGCCGACCAGATCGCGAAGAGCCTGCCGGCAGGCGTCGTGATGAACTATCTTCCGGCCGCATTCCGCCCCGACGAGAACTGGCCGGTCTATCAGCGCGCGTTTTACGCGGCGCAGTCGCTGGGCGTAGCCGACAAGAGCTATGACGCGATGTTCGACGCCACCTGGAAGACCGGCGAGACCGCCACCTACAACCTCAAGGGTACCGGACTGAAGCCGAAAGAGGCGTGGCCGACGATCGACGATATCGCCAAGTTCTATGCCGCGAAGTTCAGTGTGAATGCGCAGGAGTTCGTTGCCGTCGCCAACTCGTTCACGATCAACACCAAGATGAAGCGCGCGGACGACCTGATCAAGGCGTACGGCGTGTCCGGCACGCCGTCCATGGTGGTCAACGGCAAATACCGCTACGACACGACGTCAGCCGGTGGCTATGCACAGACGGTCGAGCTGACCCAGTGGCTGGTAGCCAAGGAACAGGCTGGGAAGTAAGCCGGTTTCGTTCGACCAGGTCGCGCGCCACGCCGCGCCCATCCCGCCCAAGAGAACACCCCTGATGCTCAAGCGATTCGCCCGCCTGCATGTTTTCGCCCTGCTCAGCGGCTTGCTGCTGGCCAGCGCCTGCATCGCGCAACCCAGCGACTCGGCGCCGTACACCGAAGGCACCGACTACGTCACCTTGCCCACCCCGCACCAGCGCTACAGCAACAGCGGCAAGGTCGAACTGGTCGAGGTGTTCTCCTACGGCTGCATCCACTGCGCCCAGTTCGCGCCGGATGCCGAAAAGCTGCGCAAGGAGTTGCCGGCCGGGGTTGAATTCAAGCTGTTGCCGGCGCCGTTCAATGCCGAGTGGGTGCCGTTCGCGCGTGCGTATTACGCAGCCCAAGAGCTCGGCGTGGTCGAGCGCACGCACCTGCAACTGTTCGTGGCCAAGTTCGGCGAGCACTACCCGATCAACTCGATGGACGAACTCGCCGATTTTTATGCGCGTGAAGGCGTCAACCGGGCCGACTTCATGCGCATTGCCACCTCGGAGGCGACCACCGCCAAGATGAAACGCGATCTCGACCTGCTGCGCACCTGGCAGGTCGACGGTACACCGACCCTGGTGATCGACGGAAAATACCGCGTGACCACGGTCGCCTCGCACGCCAGGATGCTGGCGGTGGCGTTGTGGCTGGCCAAGCGCGAGCTGGCCGGCAAATAAGCGCGGCGAGCCGGGTTGCCTGGCGCATCGCATCGTGCGGCAGGCATGGCATTCACGCTGCTGAGTGCATGCTATGCGCCGGTGGGTTGCGCGGCATGCCAGCCGTAGGCGACCCCTTCTTTTTCTGTCGTATGTTGTTGCCATGACCCGCGCCGAAACCCATTCAGCCGTTGCCCCTGCCGAGCGCCGCTTGCGCCTGCTCAGCTGCAACATCCTGGCTGGCGGCAAGGTGCAGCATTACCGTGACTACGTCACCCGCAGCGTTGCCGCGATGCTGCCCGGGCGCAGCAAGATGGACAATCTCGATCACCTCGCCGAGGTGCTCTCTGCGTTCGACGTGATCGGCCTGCAGGAAGCCGATGCCGGCAGCCTGCGCTCGGGTTTTCTCAACCAGACGCGCTATCTTGCCGAAACCTCCGGGCTGCCGTTCTGGAGCTACCAGCCAAACCGGCCGGTGGCCAAGCTGGCGCATTCGGCCAATGGCCTGATCAGCCGGCTCGAACCGACTCTGGTGACCGACTACCCGCTACCCAGCCGGATTCCCGGCCGTGGCGCCTTGCTGGCGCAGTTCGGCGAGGGTGAGAATGCGCTGGCGGTGATGATCGCGCATTTGTCGCTGAGCGCGCCGGCGCGCGAGCGCCAGCTCGGTTTCATCGCCGAGCTGCTGCAGGATTTCCCGCACGCCGTGCTGATGGGCGACCTCAACACCGAGCCGCACAGCGCGGAGATGCGCCACCTGTTCGCCAAATGCGGCCTGCAGCCGCCGGCGCAGTCCACCCCGACCTTTCCCAGCTGGAAGCCGCGACGGGCGCTGGATCACATCCTCACTACGCAAGCGATCGAGCTGGAGAAAACCTGGGCGCTGCCACAGGCATTCTCCGATCACCTGCCACTGGCCGCGGAGATCCGTCTGCCGGCGCACGTCGGCGGCCAACCTGTCCGACGGAAACGTCGATGAAGTCGTCACCGTGGCGACTGGCGCTGCCCTGGTTGTTGCTGCTGATGGTCGGGCTGGGCGCGACGGCACTGCGCTTCGGGCTGATCGAATCGAGCGCGATCGGGCCATTCTGCAGCAGCCATGATCCCTGGTGGTGCAGCGTGCGAACCGCTCTGGTGCTGGGTTTCCTGCACAACGTCTACGGCGTGGCAGCACTGCTCGGCGCGGTGCTGGCGCTGGTGTCCAGGCGCCTTGCGCTAGCCTGGCTGGCCGCCGCACTCGGGTTTTTTGCGATACAGCTGTATGGTGTCGAGACGGGTGCACTGGCCGTGCTGATTGGCAGCCTACGCCTGCTGCGACTGCAGGCGGAGGCGTGCGCCGCGCCAGTCGAGCCCTACCGACAGGGCCAGCAACGTGTTCAATCCCAGCCATAACCAGGCCACCGGATTGAGACCGGCCTCCTGCACCACCACGATCACCCCCAACAGCGGCAGCCATGCGGCCAAGAAGCACTGCTCCAGCCGTGGCATCGCGCGCTTGCGCGGATCGGACAATCCACCTGCCAGGGCATAGCCAACGCAGGGCAGCAGGAACAGGCCCAGCGGAAAATCCCGATAACGCCCGTCAAAAACCAGCAGCAGGCCGTAGTACGCCAGCACAAACAACCAACCCAGGCGCAGCCAGCCGGGTACGAACAGACGCGTCACGCCGCACAGGCGCGCGGCGATCCAGCGCGCCAGCTTCAACGCGGTGAACAAGGCCAGCCCGCAGGCCACCAGCGCTACCGTCCATTCCCACAGGTTGCGACAAGCCAACAGCATCTGCCGGAACTGCCACGCCAGCGCGCCGCCGCTGGCGATGCCGGCAAGAGCGAGCGCCAGCGCATCGCGCCAGCCGTGCCGATGCCGCCGCCACGCGCCGGCAAGCAGGAACAAGCCGCCGCCCGCGACCGCCGCCAGCCAACCCAGCCACCAGCGCGCATCCTCGGTCACCGGGCCCTGCAACGGAAACTTCGGCCGCGCCTGCGCGTCGAAAATGCCCCAGTAACCGCCGGCGGTACCTTCCAGATCGCGCTTCCACGGCTGGTCGAACGCCTCGATCACGTTGTACGGGAGCTTCGCCTGCGCCGCGTAACGCAGGAATTCACGCAGATAACGCGCCTCGTTGACCACGCTGGCGCTGGCTGCCTGGCGCGACCGCCCGGCGCTGGGCCAGCCGGTTTCGCCGATCATCACGCGCCGCCCCGGAAACGCCTGCTGCACCGTTGCGTACACCGTCGCCACATGCTGTACCGCACGCTCCGCTGGCACCGGCTTGTCCTCCCAGTACGGCAGGATGTGGATGGTCAGGTAATCGACTGCAGTGGCCAGTTCGGGATGACGCAACCAGAACTCCCACACGTCGGCATAAGTCACCGGCTCCGGCACCGCCGCATGCACCTGGGTGAGGTAGGCGGCCAATTCGGCCGAAGACAGATCGCCACGCAGCAGCACCTCGTTGCCGACGATCACCGCACGCACCACGTGGGGGTACTTGCGCGCGGTGGCGATCCCAAGCCGGATCTGCGCGGTATTTGCCTGGCGATCGCTGCCCAGCCAGATGCCGAGCAGCACCTTCATGCCGTAGCGCCCGGCAATCGATGGCACGACACTCAGGCCCTGCCCTTGCGAATAGGTGCGCACACAGTCGAAACGCCGCGACAGTGCGCGCAGGTCGGCGTCGATGCGCGCAGGACTGACGAACGCGCGGGGATCCAGCGGCGACTCCCCCGGTAGTCGGAACGGCGCATACGACACGCAGGCGATACGCGCCGAAGGTGCGTCCGGCAGACTCACTGGCCGGCCGATCGCCCACCACCAGCCCGCCGCGGCCAGCGCCGCGGCCAGCAAGGCCAACCACGCTACGCCTTCCCGACGAAAAACAGGCACGAGTTTGGTCGACATGCAGGATCCGTGGGGGTCGAAGCGGCAGCGCGTCAGCTTAACAGGGCGTGCCGCACGCTCACCGAACCCGAACAAGCCGGAACGAGGCTTCCACTACACTTTGGCAAGATTGAATGGCGGAGCGCCCATGCCTGTTTCCTCTCCCTCCCGTAGTCTCTGGTCGAACTGCCTGCTGCTGGCAAGCATCTGGCTGGCAGCGGCCAGCGTGCATGCCGGCGAACCAACATCCGCCCAGCGCACGGCGTTCAAGCAAGCCTACGCTGCCGCACAAAACGGCGATGACAGCTGGCGCCAGCTCGCCCGCAGCCTGCACCATTATCCGCTGTACCCGTACCTGCAGGCCGCCGCGCTGGAACACGACATCGCGAGCCTCGACCGCGCCACCGTGGAGTCCTATCTCAGGCAATACCCGGGCTGGATTCCTGCCACCGACCTGCGCCGCAGCTTTCTGCGGGAACTGGCGCGGCGGCAGGACTGGGAGGACTTCCAAGCGCTGTACCAGCCGGGGTTGGGCGAGTCGCTCAGTTGCGATGCCTTGCAAGCGAAGCTAGCGCACGGGGACCAGCTGGATTTCGAGCAGGATCTGGCAGCGCTGTGGGCCAGGCCGCGCTTGCCCGACGCCTGCGCTCCGGTATTGAGCGCCGCGCAAGCCCAAGGCCTGCTGACCGACACGCGACTGTGGACACGCATCGATCGCGCCGCCGACGCCGGGGTCGCCAGCACGATCGCCGGGCTCGTCGACTGGCTGCCGCCAGCCGAACAGGCCAGCGCGCAGCAACTGGCACTGGCGCTGCGCGATCCGGCCGGCGCACTGGCGAAGGCATCCAGCTGGCCGGATACGCCGCGCGACCGCCAGGCCGCCACGCTCGCCCTGACCAGGCTCGCGCGCCGCCAGTCGAACAGCGCGGACAGCGCCTGGCAGCAATTGCAGAGCCATTTCAGTTTCAGCCAGCAGCAACGCAACCAGATCCTGCATGCGCTGGCCCTGTTTCATGCCACCGACTTCGACGACGGCGCGCTGGCGCGCCTGATCGCGCTGCCACCCGCCGCGCAGAGTGACAGCACGCGCGAGTGGCGGGTGCGGGTGGCGTTGGCACGCATGAACTGGGCCGCCGTGCTTGCCGCGATCGACGCGATGCCGGCCAGCCAGCAGCAGGACGGCGAGTGGCAGTACTTCCGTGCCCGCGCGCTGGCAGCCACCGGCCATGCCGAACCAGCGCGGCAGCAGTTTGCGACACTCGCCGACAAGCCCACCTTCTTCGGTTTTCTTGCTGCCGACCAGCTGCAACAGCCCTACGCGATCTGCCCGCTGACCCTGGCCGACGACTCCCGGCGCGAGCAACAACTGCTATCGCAAGCCGGCCTGCGGCGTGCCTTCGAGCTGTTTGCGGTCGACCTGCCGGCGCTGGCCCGGCGCGAATGGAGGCAGGCACTGCAGGGCGCCGACGAAGTCACCTTGCGCATCGCCGCCGACCTCGCCAACCGTCGCGGCTGGTATGACCGTGCCGTGTTCACGCTGAACAGCGGCGAGGCCTTGCGTCTGTACGATCTGCGCTTCCCGCTGGCGAGCCAGGATGGACTGGTGCCGCAGGCCGAGCAGGCCGATATCGAGCCGGCCTGGGCCTACGGCATCCTGCGCGCCGAGAGCGCCTGGATGAGCGATGCCCGTTCCGGTGCCGATGCGCGCGGCCTGATGCAACTGCTGCCCGGCACCGCCGCCCTGGTCGCCAAACGCGATGGCCTGCCTTGGACCGGCGCGGCCAGCCTGTACGAACCCAGCACCAACATCGTACTGGGCACGCGCTACCTGGCGCAGATGGCGCAACGGTTCAACGGCTCGGCATGGCTGGCCAGTGCCGCCTACAACGCCGGGCCGAACCGCGTCGACCAGTGGCTGGCCGCACGCGGCACGCTGGCGCCGGCGCTGTTCGTCGCCACCATCCCGTTCAAGGAAACCCGCGAGTATGTGGCCCGGGTGATGGCTTTCAGCGTAATTTACGACTGGCGCCTGCACGGCACGGCCGTGCCGCTGACGATGCGCCTGAGCCCGATCGGCCAACCATACGCACTGCCGAACAAGGGCACCCCGCGCCGCGCCATCAGCTGCCCGGCCACGACGCCGGCCGCGGCGTCCAGCGCCGCGCCTGCAGCGCCGGGCACGGCAACCAGGGGCTGAAAACAGATGACCACATAGCGACTCGTGATACTCGGCGGCACCGGCTTCGTGGGCCACCGCTTGGTGCCCAGGCTGGCGGCCGATGGCCACCACGATGCGACCTCGGCCGCAGGCCAGTCCTGTACATTCAGTGCGGTCGCCGCACGTTCAAGTAGACCGACCGCCGCCGGCGGCAAACCCCGGCGCGATCGTGCAGCAGCGGATGCACCCGCGTTTCCTCCATGGTCGGTCGTCCCCGGCCTGGCTGTTGCCGTGCAAGCCCCAGCTTATGCAAGGGTGACGATGGCTTAAAGTAGGCTGTTCGCGCGATGCGTCGGTTGCCTCCTGTTGCCGTTCGCATGGCAGAATCGCGGGTATGCAGATTTTCCTGGTCGGCGGCGCGGTCCGTGACAAATTGCTGGGGCGCGCAGCGGGCGACCAGGATCACGTGGTGGTCGGTGCCTTGCCCGAGGACCTGCTCGCACTCGGCTACAAGCCGGTGGGCAAGGATTTCCCGGTGTTCCTGCACCCGACCACGGGCGAGGAATACGCGCTGGCACGCACCGAGCGCAAGACCGGTCGCGGCTATCACGACTTCGTGTTCCAGGCCGACGCCAGCGTGACGCTGGAACAGGATCTGGCGCGACGCGACCTCACCATCAACGCGATGGCCGAGGATGCGCAAGGCACGCTGACGGATCCTTACGGCGGTGCCGGCGACATCGAGGCGCGCGTGCTGCGGCATGTGTCACCGGCCTTCGTGGAGGATCCGGTGCGCGTGCTGCGGCTAGCGCGGTTTGCCGCGCGCTTTGCGCCGCTGGGTTTCACGGTGGCGCCGGAAACCATGGCGCTGCTGCAGAAGATGGTGCGCGCGGGCGAGGTGGATCACCTGGTGCCGGAGCGGGTGTGGGCGGAGACGCGCAAGGCGCTGGGCGAGGCACAGCCGTCGGCCTGCCTTCGCGTGCTGCGCGAGTGTGGTGCGCTGGCCGTGCTGTTCCCCGAGATCGATGCCCTGTACGGCGTGCCGCAGCGCGCCGAATTCCATCCGGAGATCGACTGCGGCGTGCATCTTGAGCTGGTGCTCGATCAGGCGGCGACACTTGCGCCGGGCGATGACCTGGTGGGCTTCTGCGCATTGACACATGACCTGGGCAAGGCGCTGACACCGGCAGGCGAACTGCCGCGCCACGTCGGTCACGAGCACCGCGGCGTGACGCCGTTGCGCACGCTGGCGGCACGCTTGAAGGTGCCCACCGAGCACGCGACGCTGGCCGAGCTTGTCTGTCGCGAGCATTTGAATGCGCATCGCGCGTTCGAGCTCAAACCGGTCACCGTGCTCAAACTCCTGACCGCGCTCGATGCACTGCGCCGCCCGGCGCGGCTCGACGCGTTCCTGGCCGCCTGCATGGCGGACAAGCGCGGCCGGTGGGGCCACGAACACGATGCCTACCCACAAGCCGCTTACCTGCGCCAGACCCGCGCTGCCGCTGCCGCGGTCGATGCCGCGCCCTTCCTCGCCGCCGGCCTGGCCGGGCCGGCGATCGGCAAGGCGATAGAAACGGCGCGCATCGCGGCCATCGCCGCGCTGAAGACCAACCATTCCGAAAGTTGATCCGCGGTATAAAGCCTCGCTAGGAGCCTGTCGCGGGTATCTGCTGACCTCGTTTTCGCTGGAGTTGCCCGTGTCGAACCCATTTACCCCGACCTCACCACTGCGTCAGCGCTTTCGTCCGCTGTGGTGGCTGGGCCTCACCTATCTGGCGATCTCGTTCGTGACCCGGGTCGTGCTGCTGATCATGTCCGGCAGCAATGTGGCACATACGCCGTTGAACCTGTTGTATGCGTTTGGGGTCGGGTTGGGCTACGACCTGGTCACCTTCGTCTACCTGGCGTGGCCGATGGTGCTGTTGTTGTGGCTGGTGCCCACGCGCTCCGGTGCGTTGTCGCCGCTGCTGCGTTGGCTGCTGTACGCGATCGGCGTGGTGCTCGCCTGCGTACTCTGCGTCGGCACGCTGCACCTGATGTATCACGCCAGCCTCAAGGTGACCTGGCCGGCGATCCTTCCGTTCCTGTTCGTGCTGCCGCTGGCGGCGTTCACCTATACCTCGCGCATTGGCCAGTGGCTGCTGTACGGCTTCGGCCTGCTGCTGGTCTATGGATTGTTGTTGGTGGCCGCCTCCGAACTGGTGTTCTGGAACGAGTTCAGCGTGCGCTTCAATTTCATCGCGGTGGACTACCTCGTCTACACCACCGAGGTGATCGGCAACATCCAGGAGTCGTACCCGATCGGCCGCTGGCTGGCGCTGCTGGTAGCGCTGGCGTTGGTGGTGTTCTTCGTCGGCAAGCGCGGCCTGCGTGCGCGCGACGACGGCAGCACCCTGTGGCAACGCGGCAAGGTGGTGCTGGTGTGGCTGCTGCTGACCGTGATTTCCGTGGCCGCGGTGAACGGCAACATGAAGGACCGCACCCCCAACAACTACGTCAACGAACTGGCCGGCAACGGCATTTACCAGTTCTTCGCCGCGTTTCGCAGCAGCCACCTGGATTACGCGAAGTTCTACCGCACCCTGCCCGACGAGCAGGCTTACACGCGCCTGCGCCAGTTGCTGAAAACCCCGGATGCCACCTTCATCAGCGACGACCCGCACGATCTCACCCGCGAAATCCGCCACGCCGGCCCCGAGCAGCATCTCAACGTGGTCCTGATCAGCGTCGAAAGCCTGTCCGGCGACTATCTCGGCACCTTCGGCAACACCGGGCACCTCACGCCCTACCTCGACGCACTGGTCGACCACAGCGTGTTCTTCGACAACCTCTACGCCAACGGCACTCGCACGGTGCGCGGGCTGGAGGCGCTGGCCTTGTCGGTGCCACCGACCCCGGGCGACTCGCTGATCCGCGAGCACAACAACGAAAACCTGTTCTCGCTCGCCGACATCTTCAACGATCGCGGCTACCAGTCGGACTTCGTCTACGGCGGTTACGGCCAGTTCGACAACATGAACTACTTCTTCGCCAACAACGGCTACCGCGACGTGGATCGGCGCGACATCCCCAAGACCGCCACCATCCATAGCCAGAACGTGTGGGGCGTGGCCGACGAGGATCTGTACACCCTGGCGCTGGGCCAGATGGATCAGATCCACGCCGAGGGAAAGCCGTTTTTCCTGCACATCATGACCACCTCCAACCACCGGCCGTACACCTTCCCCGACCACCGCGTGAAGTTTCCCAATCACTCACGTGCCGGCGCGGTGGCCTATACCGACTGGTCGATCCAGGATTTCATCAAGCGTGCGCGCGCGAAACCGTACTTCGACGACACCGTGTTCGTGATCACCGCAGACCACTGTGCTTCCAGCGCGGGCAAGGCCAGCCTGCCGATCGACCGCTATCACATCCCGCTCTGGATCTATGCGCCGAAGCACTTCAAGCCCGCGCGCGTGCACCGGCTGATGGGCCAGCTGGACATCCCGCCAACTCTGCTGGGCATGCTCAACTTCAGCTACCGCACGCGCTTCTTCGGCCACGACCTGTTCCAGCTGCCACCCGAGCGCGAGCATGCGTTCCCCGGCACCTACGAAAAGCTCGGCTACCTGCACCGCGACGTGCTCACCATCCTCGAACCGCAGCGCAAGCTGGAGCAGGTCAAGCCCGACTTCGCCACCGGCGAGGCCACCCCGCTTCATCCAGTGAACGGGTCACTGGTCGACGACGCCATGGCCTATTACCAGGTGGCCAGCGAAATGTTCAGAGACGGCAAGTTGAAGCGACGGCCAGAGGATTCGACCAAGGTGGAGCCGTTGCCGGCGCCGGTCAACAGCACCACTTTGTAGCCCGCTCGCGGGCGATGCCCTGGCTCTGATGCCCCATCGCGATCAAATCAACAGCATCGCCCGCGAGTGGGCTCCTACAGCCGCCCAGCCTGATCGGCAGTCAACAGTTCGGCCGCTAGCGGCAAGACATCGAGACCACGCGCCAGCAGCATGGCCTGGAAACGCTCGCCCATCTGGTCGGGCAGCATCAGCTTCTTGACCTGCTGGGCCAGTCGGTAGCGGTCGCGCTCGTCGTGCGACTGGATCTGCTCGAACACCTGCTGCAAACCGGCGCCGATCAGAAACTGCGCCTGCGGCATGTACGCCGCCACGGCGAAGCCGGCGCTGTTTCCAGCCTCGGCCAGCGCGGTGAAGTCGACCGAGGCGGTGAGATCGTTCAACCCCGGCAGATAGAACGGATCGTTGTGCGCACGATGGCGGTAATGCGCCATCAAGGTGCCGTCGTCGCGCTCGGGCAGGTAGAATTCGCGGCGCACGTAGCCGTAGTCGACGAACAACATCACGCCGGCCGTCAGCGAACCGGCCACCGCCTGAATCCAGTACGGCAACTGCGGCAGAAGCTCCGAGCGATAGCCGTCGACGAACTCGGCGCCCAGGTCACGCTCGACGTGGCGCACGGCACTACCCACCAAGGCGTCTGCCGGTCGATCGAGGCGGGTCAGCCGACCTTCGCCGTCCAGCACCACGTACTCTTCGTAGACTTCACCTTCGCGCACGGCGAAGCGGGTGGCCGGCAGCGCGTCGATCACTTCGTTGGCGAACAAGACGCCGCGCCAGTCCTGCTCCGGCGGTCGATCCAGCCAGCGCACGCGCGCGTTGAGCTCGGCCGGCAGGTGCGCCAACAATCGTTCGCGCTGACGTTCGCGCAGATCGGCGCTGGGTTCGAGGATCAAATACTGCCGCGGCAAGGTGTCGGCGGCAGCAAGTGCCTTGAGAGCGACCTCGGCAAACGCGCCGCTGCCGCCACCGAGCTCGAGGAAGTCCGCCTGCTCGCCCAGCGTCGCCAGCACTGGTTGCACGGCGGCCACCACGCAGCGCGCGAACAGCTCGCCCAGTTCCGGCGCGGTGATGAAATCGCCCGCCTCACCGAACTTGGTCCGTCCGGCGCTGTAGTAGCCCAGCCCCGGCGCATACAGGCAGCGCTCCATGTACTGCGAGAACGGCATCGGGCCGTGCGAGGCGATCTGCTCGCGCAGCAACTGCAGCAGGTGATCGGAATGGGCGCGCTCGTCGGCACTGGGTTCGGGGAGTCGGGAGGGCATGCTTGTAGTCGGTCATGAAAAACGCGGCAAGCATAACGGATGACGGCACAGGGCCTTCACCGAATCGCCAAGGCACGACGTGATCTGGGCGGGCGGCCATTATCCGCCGCATGTGATCGGACGACGCGGTTGCTGGAACGGCGGCGGGCAGTGCCCGCCCTACGAGGCAGCCACTTGGTAGAACATCGCCGACGCTTCTGCACCAATGCGAGAGGTGCTCAAGAGACAAGGCGTTGCTGCCGAAGGCGCACGAAAGCTCTTGCCCTTGCGGCACGCGCTGGCTCAACGAAAAACCCTGAATCTGACCCCGATACTGTACCGCGCTCGCGGCTCATAACCCAACGTAATAAGCAGGCCTGCATTCTTCCTTTCACATGTCGGGTCGCAAGGCATACCGTTACGCATCGAGTTGACACACCACACGACGGGCGCGTACTCGTGCAGTCGGGCCCGGCACGGCCAGCCCAGCTCACCCTGCCTGGAAGTCTATCGGACTTTGGTTGGCGGCGTGATGATTGGCCTCGCCATCGCCATCGGGCTCGACCTCTACGGCCGTGTCACCGGCATCAGCGGAATTTTTGGCGGCGCGCTGTTTACCCGCGCGACGGGCAGCGCTTACACAAGCAAAACTGTCTAATCGGGAGTTGCCTTAGGCAAACGAGCGGAGCCAACCCGATTTGACAATGACCAACGCCGGGTCGCCCGGCCACACTCCACGCTATCCATGCAAGAAGACTGCAATGACCCCCCGTTTTGTTGTTTTGCCGACACTGCTCGCTACCGCAATCGCACTCGCCTGTACCCAGGCCTACGCGCAAGACACCGCACCGGCCCAAGTACCGCCGCCCCAAGCGCGGAAAGCCACCACGCTGTCTGCCGTGGTCGTCACTACCGGCACGCGTGCGCTTGATGTCACGGCGATCGACTCGCTGGCGCCTATTGATGTGATTACGTCCAACGACCTCAAGATCACCGGCGCGACCGACTTGACGAGCGCGCTGCGCATCCTGTTGCCATCCTTGAATTTTGCGCAGGCTTCAAGCACCGACCAGGGCTCGATCGACCTGGAGGCCCAATTACGTGGTTTGTCTCCGGATGACACCTTGGTGCTGATCAATGGCAAACGGCAACACAGCAGCTCGGTCATGAAGAATGAGAACGGCACCTACGAAAGTGGCAGCACGGGAACCGACCTTTCAGCGATTCCACTGAATGCCATCGAGCGTATTGAAGTGCTGCGCGATGGCGCCGCCGCACAATACGGCTCCGATGCCATTGCCGGCGTCATCAACATCATTCTCAAGGGCGGCAAGCAGCACGGTTCGGTCGGTGTCATGCACGGGCAATACCGCGGCGGCGAGGGCAACACCTGGCAAGGCGATGCCGACGGCGGCGTTGCCCTCGGGCAAAACGGCTGGATACACCTGAGCGTGAGCGACCGGCATCAAGACCCTACCAACCATGCTGGCCCGGACATGCGCTTCCCTGGTGACCCGACGTTTGGCACGGTCACATACCATGACGGCTTGCCGCTTACGCACTCCAAGCAGGGTGTAGTCAACCTGCAATACGACCTGACCCCGAATGCGCAGCTGTATGCGTTCAGCGTCTTGAACAAGCGCGTGGTGAGTAGCGCTATACGGTTCCGATCACTGTTGTCGTACATCGACAATGGCTCAGGCGCAAAGAGTGTTTATCCAGACGGTTTCCTACCCGATGAGCATAGCGACCTCAGTGATGATTCCGAAGTGCTGGGTCTGCGCGGTACCGCGCTGGGCTGGCATTACGACATCAGCGGCAGCACCGGCGGCAATCGCTACAAGTTCTGGATGACGAACACCTACAACTACTCGCTCGGCCCGGACTCGCCCACTACGTTTGCCCTTGGCGGTACCAATAACCGCGAAAACATAGCCACGCTCGATCTCAGCAGAGAGTTCGACCCGAATTGGTTACCGAACCCGTTGAACGTCGCCTGGGGCCTTGAATACCGCGACCAGAAATACACCATCGATCCTGGTGAGCCCGCGTCCTACTTCGAAAGTGGCTCGCAGGGCTTCTCCGGGTTCACCCCGGGTGATGCCGGTACACACTCGCGTCAGAACAAGGCCGCGTACCTTGACTTGACTACCGACTTCACCGACAAGCTGACCGGTGAACTGGCAGTACGCCACGAGAAATACAGCGACTTCGGCAGCACCACGCCATGGAAGGTTTCCGGCCGCTATGCACTCACCGATACCTTGGCATTGCGCGCTACCGCATCGACCGGGTTCCGTGCGCCGAGCCTCGCTCAGGAGTTTTACTCCAACACCGCGACCATCGTCTCCGCCGACCCGGTCACGGGCAAGCAAACGCTTGTCAATACCCGCTTCTTCCCGGCTACCAACCCCGCCGCCGCGGCACTCGGTGCGCAACCCCTGACTGCCGAGCAATCCCACAACTACAACATCGGCCTGGTGTACTCGCCACCCCAAGGTTTGAACGCCACCCTTGATCTGTACCAGATCATGATCAACAACCGGATCATCCAAAGCCAGAGTTTCAAGGGTGACGCGGTAACCTCGTTCCTGGCATCCGCCGGATTCCCGTTCGTCGCCAGCGCACAATTCTTCACCAATGGCGTTGACACGCGTACCCGTGGCGCCGACCTCGTGCTCAGTTACCCGCTGGACCTGGGTGACAACGGCACCCTCAAGCTGACCGGTGGCGCCAACTACGGCTTTACTGTGGTCGAGTCGGTCAAACCAAACGCGCCACAATTGGGTCTGGCCGGCGTCACGATCCCTGTGTTTGGCAAGATCAACCGGAGCCTCATCACCACACAGACACCGAAGACCAAGGTTTTCGTCGCCGCGAACTGGGCCAATGGCAACTGGGGCTTGCACGGCCAGCTCACCCGCTACGGCAAGTATGTCTTTTTCGACCAAGTCGCCGCAGTTCCGCAAAATGAAAGTGCGAAATATCTGCTGGATCTCAGCGCGACATACAACTGGGGGCATTGGTTGTTCACCCTGGGTGCCAACAACATCGCCAACACCTACCCGGACAAGAATGTGCCGTTGAACAGCAATGACGGCAGTTTCGTGTATCCGATGGCTTCGCCTTTCGGGTTTGAAGGGGCCTATTACTACGGCAGTGCGGCATTCAACTGGTAAGCGCCGCTCCAACACCGAACATCACCCGCTGATTGATTTTTCGGCCATCGGTGCAGGTATCGAACTCCAAGGTCCATCCTGCTCAAGGATCTCGTAATCGTGGCTCATGGCTGCCGCCTTGCCGAGCATGATGGACGCTGAACAGTATTTGTCGGCGGAGAGCTGCACGGCCTGACGGACGTGATGTTCCGATATTCCGGTCCGTCCACGACGAGCGTGTGACCGCTGCCGGTCTCGACGATGAAGGCGGTATTTTCGATCCCGCGGACACGGGTTTCCATAACTTCTGCCTGCAGGGGTCTGGATCACGCAGTTCGCTTGTGCATCGACAAGTGCTACTGATTAACCCATTGCGCACACTATTATACCGCTGCATCCGTGGTCCGGAATTTACGCGCACAAGGTCAACAAGGCCCGAGGAAATTCATGCGCGCTTGCGGCGCGCGCTACGCTACAATTGGTCATGCCGATGAATTGCCTGGGTGCGTTGCCAACGTTTCTCACGTGACCACAAGGGGATCACGCGCAGGTGAGGGGCGCGCACCCTTGGTCGTTTTTGGTGCTTTCGGCTCCACTGGTCGAATGTCACTTTGAGGAGCTGCCCCTTGGACGAGAGCCTGAAGAAGGTCCTGAAGACACCGGAGGTGTTGCTGATCGGCATCAACGGTGTCATTGGCGGCGGCATCTTTCTGCTCCCCGGCGAGGTTGCGAAGTTGGCCGGAGCCCAGGCCGTGTGGGCGTACTTGGTCGCTGGCGTGATCGTCACCTTTGTGGGCCTGTCGTTTGCCGAAGTGAGCAGCATGTACAGTCGCACGGGTGGCGCCATGATCTATACCGAAGAGGCCATGGGGCAAACGGCCGGCTTCGCCGTGGGATGGATGGCATGGCTGACCTACGTCGCGGGCTGGGGCGCGCTGTCGAACGGCCTCGTGACGTACCTGGCGGATTTGATCCCGTCGATCAAGCCGTTTGGCAACCTCATCATCATCATGGTCGTCGGCGTGTTGTGTTTGTTGAACACCTACGGAGTAAAAAAGGGTTCGAACACGATCGTCTTCTTGACGGTTGCCAAGGTCATTCCTCTGCTGCTGCTGGTCATAGTCGGCCTGTTGCATTTTGGCGGCCTGCATGCGGCAGCGCCCGCGCCGACGTCCCGCGATTTCGGGGCTGCAGTCCTGATGCTCATTTTCGCCTATGGCGGTTTTGAGATGGCGGCGGTTCCTTCGGGTGAGATGGCCAATCCGCGCAAGACTATCGCAACGGTCATGATCGGCACGCTGGTGCTAGTGACCGTGTTCTACATGTTGATTCAGTTGGCGGCGATGCGTCTCGATCCCGGGATTGCCTCGGCCAAGAGCCCGCTCGCGGCCGCAGGGACCGCCATGTTCGCGGGCGGCGCGGTGGTCATGACCGTTGGCGCAGCCTTGTCCATCCTCGGAACCCAGAGCGGCATAGCGCTCGCTGCGCCGCGGCAGCTCTATGCGCTGGGCCGCGATGGATCGCTTCCCAGCGTGGTGGCGGCCCTGTACCCCAAACAACGGACCCCCGTCGCCGCGATCTGGATCACCGGCGTCCTGGCCATGAGTGCGGCCACCACGGGGACGTTTGCAACGCTCATCCTGCTGAACGTCGCGGCGCGCTTGTTTGAGTACGCGGCAGTGTGTCTGTCTGCGGTTATCCTGCGTTTTCGCGCGAAGGAGGCGGAACGGCTGTTTCGGCTCCCGTTCGGGGTCACGATTCCCTTGGTGGCGACACTTCTGTGCATCGGGCTTTTGACTCAAGAGACTCCGCGTGAACTATGGGTCGCGGCGGCGGCGCTCGGTATCGGGATGGTGATTCACGTTACCACGCGGTGGGCGCGCGTGGTGCGGGCGAGGTGAGCGTGCAACCGCCATTTCCGAGGTTAGTTTCGCATGAAGTCTAAATTGGATCCATCCAGCAAGACAGATTCTGTCCGGGTTTAAGCTGCATCCACCTCTTCAATCGCAGCAAAATGGCGCGGCCCCGTGTGGAACTGGTGGGCATCCAGCACTCCGTTGCGTGACTCCCAACTCTTGCGGTATTTGACACTTTCCAAATGGCTGCTTTGAGTTCAAGCTGCATCTATCACACAGGGGCAAGGCGATCCGTTGACGGGATGAAACGGCAGACGCGGTGGATCGGAATAGGAAGCACGATGGCACTGCAAAGTGTGGCGAGTCAGTTGATCGAACGCTGGCGGGTGGACCCAGCCAGCAGCTACCAGAGCTGGTTTCTTTGGGATCAGCGGCTGAAGAATTTCCGGGCAATCCGACGCGGCTTGCTGGCGGTGGTCGCCGAGATCGAAGCCGATACCTTCGGCAATGCCTACCGCGGCTCCTCGCTCGAGACGGTAGTGCATTCGATCGCCGAGCAACGGCAGATCTTCCGGGGCGCCGACCATGCGTTCCTGTGGAAACCCAAGTTACGCATTCCTGATATCTACGAGCATCGAATCAACCAGCAGGCGTTCGGACGCTTCCTCGATACCTGCCTGTGCAGTTCGGAAGAAACGGCGCTGGTGGATGCGATCCACGCGCTCGACCGGCAGGGCATCAAGGGGCTGGGGCCGGCGGCAGCGAACCTGTTGTACTTCCTGCATCCCACACTGGCGGTTCCATTCAACACGGCCATCGTCAAAGGCTACAACGCACTCATGGGTGCCAAGGTCAAGCTGGGCAGATGGGACCAGTATCTGGCGATGCGGCAGGGCATTCTCGCGCTCAACGATCAGCACCGGACGCGGCTTTCAAATGATCTTGGCGCAATCGCCGGCTTCCTGTTTGATCTGGGCAGCGGCCGCTACCCATTGCCGCCAGCGAATGACACGCCGGACGCCATCAGCCAGTGGGAAATCGACCTTGCCCAGGTACGTGAGGAAAGCGTCGCCAACCGCAAAGCATTGGCTGTCGCGCGCGAGCACGACCACACCCATACGCAGATTCAAGGTTGGCTGCGCGATCTTGGTCGGGCGCTAGGTTACGAGATATGGATCGCCGCAAATGATCGCAGCCGCACACATGACGGCGGAGCGCTCGGTGATGGCTGTCTGCGCCGCCTCCCAGAGACACTGGAAGCACATCGTGCAGCCGATGCCATCTGCCTGATCGATGTGCTCTGGCTCGATCGCAGCACCGAGCAGGTGGTCGCCGCCTTCGAAGTGGAGCACACCACCAGTATCTATTCGGGCATCGTACGCATGCTCGATCTCGCACTGGGCGTCCCAGACCATATGTCAGCCCGATATTTTCTGGTTGCACCAACGGTGCGGGAAAGGGACGTGCGAGCGCAGTTCGCGCGTCCAGCCTTCAGCCGCGTCAGCGAGCTTGACTTGCGCTTCCTGCCCTATGACGCACTCGAACAGCATCGTGAGGCGATCGCGCGCTTTGGCACGGGGATGAAGGGCCTGGATGCCATCGCCTCATCGTTGCGCGGCACGAGCTGAAACAAGCGCTGGCGAGCCCTGCAATACGCAGCCGTCACGGTACTGCATGGCCGCAGATAGTTGGCGATGCGCCCCATCTTCTGTCAGCGACCATTTGCTCCTGCACCGCCTCGCTACCTCCACTGGAGGCAAGGGCACCATCAGCGTCAACGACGTGGACGGCACCCTACCCCACAATCGCGAACAGCCGCTTTGGAGCGGTCCATGGCTGAAAATCAATGATCGAAGTGAAGGAGGAGGCAGATCGGGAGCAAGCGGCACTCTTGTATCTGCATCGGCCGGCTCGGCTGGACACCCGCAAGCACGGTCGGCGTCGCGACGATTCCTGGCAGTGGATTTGCAGTCGCCGCCCGGCTCCCCGAAAATGATCATTGTCCAATTCCACGATAGCCCGATTCCCCATGCGTTTTCTTACCTACGCCGGCCTCGACCCGGGCCGTCTGCGAGCGGCCTTCGACAAAGTGCGCTCGGCCATCGAGCGCGATGACCTGCGTAGCGCGGAGGTCAAGAAATTGCAGGCGGCGCCGTACTACCGCGCCAAGCTCGACCGGGCCAGCCGGTTGTTGCTGACCTTCGTGCGCCATCGCGACGAGACCGTCTGCCTGGCGCTGGAGATCATCGCCCAGCACGCTTACGACCACTCGCGCTTCCTGCGCGGTGCGCGCATCGACCCCGCGCGCATCGGCGAGGCGACGGCGGACGCGATCGCCCAGGACGCCACGCCGGTGCGCTACCTGCACCCGGGCCGCAGCGAGTTCCACCTGCTCGACAAACCGATCTCGTTCGACGACGCCCAGGAGGCGGTGTACCGGCTGCAGGCGCCGCTGGTGCTGGTCGGTTCGGCGGGCTCGGGCAAAACCGCACTGACCCTGGAGAAGCTGCGCCACGCCGAGGGCAACGTGCTGTACGTCACCCAGTCGCCGTGGCTTGCGCGCAGCGCACGCGACCTGTACTTCGCCAATCACTACGAGAACCCGGCGCAGGAGCCGCAGTTCCTGTCATGGCGCGAGTTCCTGGAAACCCTGCAGGTGCCGCCCGGTCGCGAGGTCGACTTTGCGGCGTTCCGCGACTGGTTCGCGCGCCATCGCCAGCACTACCGCTACACCGACGCCCACCAGTGCTTCGAGGAATTCCGAGGGGTGATCGGCAGCCGGCCCGAGGGCGCGCTCACGCGAGAGGCCTACCTAGCGCTCGGGCCGCGGCAGTCGATCTTCGCGAGCGAGCAGCGCGACGCGATCCACGAACTGTTTGACAAGTACCGCGCGTGGCTCGCCGACAGCGGCCTGTACGACAGCAACCTGATCGCCCACGCCTGGCAGGCGCTGGCGGCGCCGCGCCACGATTTCGTCGTGATCGACGAGGTGCAGGACTTCACCAACGCCCAGCTCGCGCTGGTGCTGCGCACGCTGCGCAGGCCGGGCCAATTCCTGCTGTGCGGCGATTCGAACCAGATCGTGCACCCGAACTTCTTCGCCTGGGCTGCGGTGAAAAGCCTGTTCTGGCGCGACCCGGCGCTGGCCGAGCGGCAGCAGCTGTCGGTGCTCGGGGTCAACTACCGCAATGCGCGCGCGGTCACGCGCGTGGCCAACGACCTGCTCAGGATCAAGCACGCGCGCTTCGGCTCGATCGACCGCGAGAGTAACCATCTGGTCGAACCGGCGTCCACGCTCGACGGCGAGGTGCGGCTGCTGGCCGATACCGAGGCGGTCCGTCGCGACATCGACGCGCGCACGCGCGCTTCGACCCAGTACGCGGTGCTGGTGCTGCGCGACGAGGACAAGCCGGCCGCGCGCGCGAGCTTCCACACGCCGCTGGTGTTTTCGGTGCACGAGGCCAAGGGCCTGGAATACCCAAACATCGTCCTGTACGGCTTCGTGTCCGGGCAGCGCCAGGCTTACGCCGAGGTCTGCGCGGGCGTGGACGCGGCCGACCTCACGGTAAAGTCGCTCGACTACCGGCGCGCGAAGGACAAGCAGGACCGGTCGCTGGAAATCTGGAAGTTCTACGTCAATGCGCTGTACGTCGCGCTCACCCGCGCAGTCGAGCGGGTCTGGATGATCGAGAGCGACACCGCGCACCCGCTGCTGGCCTTGCTCGGCGTCCGCGACAGCCAGGCGGCGCTCGGCGTGCCGGCGCAAGCATCGAGCCGCGAGGACTGGGAGCGCGAGGCGCACCGGCTCGAACTGCAGGGCAAGCAGGAGCAGGCCGCGGCGATCCGGCAGACCGTCCTGCGCACGCGCCAGGTGCCATGGTCGGTGTGGAACGAGGCGACGATCGCGCCGGCGATCGTGCGCGCGCTCGACCCGAAGGAGGTGTCGAACAAGCTGCGCCAGCGGGTGCTCGACTTCGCGCTGTGGCACCACCAGGAGCGTTATCTGCTACGCATGGCGCAGGAAGCGCGGTGGAACACCGCCGTCGAGCTGGTCAAGCACGCACCCGAGGGCCGCGTCGAGCGTACGACCGCCGGCATCGCCGAGCGCCAGCTCACGCCGTGGACGAAGAAAACGTTCAAGGATGTTCTCGCCCTGTGCGACCAGTACGGTGTAGACCACCGCGGTGTGTTCGACGCGACGCCGCTGATGATGGCCGCGCGCGCCGGCAACCTTCTCCTGGTTGAGACCTTGCTTGAGCGCGGCGCCGATATCGAGGCGCGCGACCTGTTCGGGCAGACGCCGGTGATGCACGCCCTTGAGCACGCCGCGCTGCATGCCGACTATGCGGGCGGTCCGTTCGCCGCGGTGTATGCGCGCATTGCGCCGCCAGCACTGGATGTGGAGGCGGACGGCCGCCTGATCCGCCTGTACCCGCACCAGGGAGAGTATTTCGTGCTGCTGACGATGCTCGCCGGGATCAAGACCCTGGGCTCGCAACTGGTGCCGGGGCAGGCCTGCCCGCTGGACCGGCGCGCGGGCTTCAACGCGGCTTGGCTGATGCGCCACGTCGAGCATTTCCCGCTCGGCGTGCTGCGCGAAGAACGGCGCAAGCGCACCTGGTTCAACGCGGTCCTCGCGCGCGCCGAAGTCGAAAGCAGCTATGAACCGGCACGCCGGCTATGGATGCGCTGGCGCACCGGCTACTACGTGCCGAATCCGACGATGCGCCTGCGCGTGCCCGGCGCCGATGGGCGAGAAGAATGGCAGCCCGTACACGCGGCGATGGCCGTGCGCCGGATTCTCGCGGGCAACGGCTATGGCGCTGCCCGGGCCGCACTCGAGGGTCTGTTGCCACCGTCGGAACGCGAGGCTGCGGCCGCGTCGTTCTGAAACACCGCCAGTTGGCTGGCGGCGGGCGATGATCAAAATCGGCGCGAGCACCGCGATCGAGATGAAGGACCAAACGCCCTCTTCGCGCGCAACTCTGCTCAAGCATCGAGCGGGTACTCCTAGCCAGTCAGCGACCGTTGGTTGTTGGTCGTCGATTGGCCGGTGTTGCCCGACGGTCGCTGTGCGACCCGTTGCCGTCCCACGCAAACAGCCGACGAATGTCCGCTCTTCGTCGCAGTGCCTGGTTTGTACGCAAGCCTGCGGAATGCCTGACAGGTTCGCCCGGGCTGAGTGAGACTCAGATTCGCGTGTTGCTACAATCGTGCCATCCGCTGGAGCAAAAGCATGTCCGAACCTGCACAAAACATACTGCGCGAAGCGTTGCGTCTGCCCCCGAATGAGCGCGCAGCGCTGGTCGAGCAACTGTCAGCCAGCCTCGACAGGCCTGATCCGCTGATTGATGCGTTGTGGCTCAAGGAGGCCGAAAGCCGCATGGCGGCCTACCGTGCAGGCAAACTGGATGCCGTCGACGCTGAGACGGTGTTCGCCGACCTCGGCGACAACGCTTGAAGATCAGGTTCCTACGCCCTGCGCGCGAGGAACTGGCCGAAGCAATCCGTTATTACAATGTCCAGAAAGCAGGGCTGGGCGATGTGTTCCGGAACGAAGCTTGGGCCACACTGCAGCGCATCCGTGAATTTCCGCTGGCGTGGCAGGCGCTGAGTGGTGCCATCCGGCGTTGCCAGATGCAACGCTTTCCGTATGGCGTCATCTACGAGCCTGCCACCGCCGAAATCATCGTCATCGCCGTCGCGCACCTGCACCGCGAACCTGTGTACTGGCGCGGCCGATCGCCACGCGCGTGAGTAAATCACGGCATTGGATCGGCCGCACCCAGTGGCGCCGTCCCGAGCATCAAGTCAAGCTATACGCTTGTTCACGGGCAGGATCCGACCCAAAGCGGTCCCCCGTTTGCCTGGAATCAACTGGACTGACCTCGATCCCGATAGCGCGCGTTTCGTTAAACCGCAACCAGCACAACTACGCCACCTCTACCGCTCGCCGGACCGCATCCGCTCGTCAACCGTGATTGACGTGGCCTAAGTGAACCTGACCCCGTTCCTGTACCCCGTGCGTTAAACTAAACTTCTCGAACTAGGTTCACAAGGCGCTTCCATGCAGACGTTCAACATCCATGAGGCCAAGACGCAGCTATCGCGGCTGGTTGAGCAGGCCGCCAAGGGCGAATCATTCGTGATCGCCAAGGCAGGCAAGCCGATGGTCAAGGTGATGGCACTGAATGCGCCGGAGCCGTCGCACATGAAGCGGTTTGGTTTCCTGGCCGGCCAGATCACGGTGCCGGATGACTTCGACACGATGGGCGCGGACGAGATTCAGGCCATGTTTGAGGGCCACGCGTGAAGCTGCTGCTGGACACGCACCTGCTGTTATGGGCAGCGGAGAGCTTTGACCGCTTGCCGTCCGATGCCAAGACCTTGATGGGCGCACCGGAGAACGAGCTGTATTTCAGCGTCGCCAGCCTTTGGGAAATCGCCATCAAGTGCAGCCTTGGCCGCGATGACTTCAGGGTGGATGCGCGGGTGCTGCGGCGCAGTTTGTTGGACAACGGCTACAGCGAGCTGCCGATACTCAGTGAGCACGCGGTCGCGATCGACGTTTTACCCCCGATCCACAAGGACCCCTTTGATCGACTGTTAGTTGCCCAGGCAACGGTAGAGGGCATTACGTTGCTGACCGTCGATGCGCGGGTGGCCGAGTATCCAGGTCCGGTGCGTCGGGTCTGATGGCCATTCTGAAAAGGGGACGTGGCAAATTAAGCCCATGCCTATGCGTCGCCGGGCATCCCACCGACAGACGCAAATAGCCGTATGCCGCAGACCTGATGGACAACCACTTTCATCTGCTGCTCACGCCAAGTGCCGTCAGGCACTTGTCACGTGCCATGCACTGGGTTGGCCAGCCCTGCGCGCAGACATTCAACCTCAGGCACAAGCGTTGCGGTGCGTTGTGGCAAGGCCGATTCAAGTCCTGCCTTGTGCAGAGCGAGCGTTGCCTGTTGATGGTCATGCGCTAGATCGAACTCAATCCCGTGCGCCACGCCGCGCGCATCGCACCGGAAGACTACCGCCGGTCAAGCGTACACACACACCCGGCTCGCGCCCGCGATCCCTCATCTCATCGCTCTCCACCCGCTGCATCTCGCGATGGAGCATGACCAAGCCGAACGCGCCCGCGCCTATCAACGTTGGCTGGATGCAGGTATCGCCCTGGATAATCTGCAGCACCTGCGAGCGTATGCGAGCCAGGCGCGTGCGCTTGGTGACGCGCGTTTCCAGCGCATGGTCGAAACTACCCTGGAGCGCCCGCCGCCTACCGACCGCACGGGCGGCCCAGACTGGCCAAGGCGAGAGGTGGGGCTTGAGATGGGGCTTGAGATGGGGCTTTGGCTTAATTAGCCACGTCCCCATTAATTCGTTGTGCCGCGTATCGCAACGCGCTACACTCTAGCATGATCACCAGCTTCCGTCACAAGGGATTGGAAACCCTCTACCGGACTGGCTCCGCTCGTGGCGTGCAGGCGGCGCATGCGCCCAAGCTCGGTCGCATTCTGGCCGCCCTCGATGCCGCTGCAACGCCGGCCGAGCTGAATCAGCCCGGCTACAAGCTGCATCCTCTGAAAGGGACGCTCAAAGGCCACTGGTCAGTGTGGGTGAACGGCAACTGGCGCGTCACGTTCCGGTTTGTCGGCCCGGACGTCGAGCTGGTTGATTACCAGGACTACCATTGAACGAGGTTACCGCCATGATGAAGAATCCTCCGCACCCCGGCGAACTGCTGCGTGAAGACGTGCTTGCGCCACTCGGCATCGAGGTCACCGATGCCGCGCAGCGGCTCGGCATATCGCGCACGACGTTGTCGCGGGTCATCAACGGCAGGGCAGGCATCAGCCCTGATCTGGCGCTCCGATTGGAGCGGGCTGGCGTCAGCACGGCACGGTTCTGGATGACGCTGCAGGCCAACTATGAGCTAGCTCAAGCCGCGCAGCGAAAGCAGCCGAAGGTGCAGTCTCTGCAGGACGCGGCGTAATGCGCCAGTGGCTACGTGCGCGGCGTGAATGAAAAAAGCAAACAACTGGACAGTAACGCCAGCTCTTCTGGACATGGACGCCAGGCTCGCTGGACGCCAGCGTCAAACCTGCTGGACACCGACGCCAGCCTGGACACGAACACCAGCCCGATCACCCTACTTCCCAAGGCCGCTTACGACCCATTACAGCCGGTCGCAGAACTCCATCGCAGGCAAACTTTTCGTCAACACCGAGCGCTTGATGCTTTTGCCCCAAGCTGCGGGGCCGAGGCTGGTGACCTCGACCCGAGGTTATCGATATCAGCTCAACCGCGGTTACAGTCAGTCAAACAACAACCGGTGCCTGAGCATGATCAAAGACAAATCGCATACATAAAATGGCTCAAGATGAGCTTTGGCCAAGTTGAGGACTCGTCATGCTGAAAGGTATTGTCACAGGAGTCATACTCGCGTTTGCCGTTGCCCTGCTCGGAGCATACTTGCTGGTTCATAGCGGCTATATTCCGGCCAATGCGGACGCACAACCGGGTTGGCTGGAAACCTGGATGGCCGGCACGTCGCTGGACGCGACCTTGCAGCGTGAGGCGCCGAAGGGGCCAAATCCGGTGGCTCTGAACGATCAGAATCTCCTTGATGGAGTTCGTCTGTTCGGGCAAAACTGTGCGGTTTGCCATGGCTCCGCGCAGGGATCGGCGTCGCCATCACCGATAGCGGAAGGCGAATATCCGAAGCCGCCGCAATTGGCGACTGATGGGGTTGAGGACGATCCGGAAGGGGTTTCCTTCTGGAAAATCAAACACGGTATCCGACTGACCGGCATGCCGTCGTGGCGGTACTCATTGACCGACCGGCAGATCTGGACACTTGCACTATTCCTGAAACACATGAACAAGCTTCCACCTGCGGTTCAGAAGTCCTGGCAGCAAGTGCAGAATTGGCCGGCTCCAGCCGCTACCCAGATGGCTCCGAACTAGTCGATTCAACGCCTCATGCCTCTCCTGGCATGGATGGGCCACCGCCGTGGACTATATGAAGTGCCGATCCATCGTGTGTATTCCGATTTGGTTGGCACTCGATGGTTGCGTCCCTGGGCAATCGGCAGGTTAGAGTGGACCCATTTCAGCCGTTCGCGAACGGCTGCTTTGCGGCGTGCATTTGCAGAGCAGTCGAGTGGCCGTTGTTGGCTAATGGCTTCCATTCGCGAGTACCATGAACCGATGCTCACCTCGTTCGGAGAGAACATCTATTTCGCGGATGGACCGACGGTGTCGTTCTACGGATTTCCGTACCCGACCCGCATGGCGGTCGTGCGCCTCTCCACCGGCAAAGTCTGGGTATGGTCTCCTGTAGCGTTGACGGAAGAGTTGGTCAGCGCAGTCGAGGCTGTCGGACCGGTCGGCTACATCGTTTCACCGAACAAACTGCATCATCTTGCGCTGTCCGAGTGGAGGAATCGTTGGCCCGACGCGCGACTCTACGCTCCGCCAGGGCTTGCTCTGAAGCAGAAGGATATTCACTTCCATGCGGAGCTTGGCGATGAGCCGGACCAAGCGTGGATGAACGACATCGATCAAGTGGTGTTCCGTGGATCAGTCGCCATGGAGGAAGTAGTGTTCTTTCACCGTGCGTCGCGCACCGCGATATTCGGTGACTTGATCGAGCGTTTTCCTGAGGCGACGACCACCGGGTGGAAAGGGACGCTCATGCGACTCGACGGCTTGGTCGGAAAGCATGGCAGTACGGCCCGCGAATGGCGCCTGAGCTTCGTTTTCCGCGAGAGGGCGCGTGCTGCGCGGCGAAAGGTGCTCGGCTGGAAACCTGAGCGACTTCTGATTGCGCATGGCGAGTGCGCGGCCAGTGGTGCGACAGAGATCATTGCAACGGCCCTGCAATGGATCTGAAGCACAGGGTCGCAGCCTCGCTGAGTGTCCGTTGTTGGCCGGACTGAGACACTCGCACCTGGGAGAATCCCACTCGAAGCGAAACTTTTGCCTTTGGCTCTTCGGCTTTCGCAGCCGCGCAGCGGCTGCGTATCGAGTGCGGGCTAGGATGGCCCGCTGCTCTACCCGGGGCCCCTGTGCGGCGGTGAGTCGGGGTCGACAGGCCGCGCAGCGGGAATCGGCACGACGCCGATTCCTTTTCGCCAGCACAAGGACGTGCTGTCGAAAAGCCCGGCCCCGACTCACGGACTTGCCGCCCAAGGCGACGGCATGGATGCCGGAGTTGAGGCAACGCAGGAGCGGTTGCCCGATGGGCGGCAAGCGCCAAGCGGGGTGGCCTTCTCTTTTGGTTACTTTTCTCTTGGCCACGCAAGAGAAAAGTGGCTCGTCAGCAAAATCTGTGGGTGGATTCTGGCTCCAGTAGGGTGCCAAGCGCGTGGTACAAGGCGATTTCAGCGCCATGGTAGGTGCGAAAACCGAAGGACTTTCTGGACGTCGGTTTTG